>DAIOEK010000039.1:0-27621 GCA_036746315.1 Anaerolineaceae bacterium
GGAATCGAACCCACATACCCGAGGGTACACGATTTTGAGTCGTGCGCGTCTGCCTGTTCCGCCACTTCGGCAAAATCAAATGGTAGTATATCCAAATCAGGCGGTGCGGTCAAGCCCCGCCTTTCTTTCAGGAAGGCAATATGAAGCTTGGAATTATCGGGTTACCCCAATCTGGCAAAACAACGCTCTTCAATGCTCTCACCCGCGGTTCCATCCCCACCGGAGCGGTCAGCGGCAAGCTGGAAATGCACACCGCCGTGGTCGATGTTCCCGACCCGCGTGTGGATGCGCTATCCGCCATGTTCAAGCCCAAAAAGACCATCTACGCCAAGGTCACCTATGTGGATATCGCCGGGTTGGATGGTTCAGCCGGCAGAAGCGGCATCAGCGGCTCGCTGTTGAACCAGCTCACCCAAATGGATGGCTTCATCCATGTGGTGCGCTGCTTCGAATCGGATGAGATTCCCCATCCGGCGGGCTCGGTGGATGCGCTGCGTGACATCCAGATCATGGACAGCGAACTGATCCTCAACGACCTGATTGCCGTGGAACGCAAACTCGAACGTCTGGTGGAGGAACGCAAAAAGGGTGCCGGGCGCGATAAAGCCGTGATTGAGCGTGAACACGAGTTGTTCAGCCGTTTCCAGGCCGCACTTTCCGAGGAAAAGCCGCTGCGTGACTTGGAGATCGATCACGAGGAAGAGAAAATGCTTTCCGGTTTTGGCTTTCTCTCGCGGAAACCGATCCTGATCGTGTTGAATCTGTCAGAAGGTCAGGCAGCCCCGCAGATCGAATATACCCACCGGCACAGTCAGGTCGTGGATTTGCAGGGCAAGCTGGAGATGGATATTGCCCAACTCCCACCGGAAGAGATGGAAATGTTCCTGCAGGAGTACAACATCGAGGAACCCAGCCTGCACCGCATGATCCGCCTGTCTTATGACCTGCTCGGGCTGCAATCCTTCTTCACCGCCGGTGACGACGAGTGCCGCGCATGGACAACCCGCCGCGGAGCGACCGCACCCGAAGCCGCCGGAGAGATCCACACCGACCTGCAGAAAGGCTTCATCCGTGCGGAAGTGGTGGCGTATGACGACCTGATGGTGCTGGGCGGGATGGCGGAAGCCAAAGCCAAAGGCAAGCTGCGCCTGGAAGGCAAGGAATACATTGTCAAAGACGGCGATGTGCTGAACATTCGCTTTAATATCTGATCAACCGTTACTTACCAAATCCGTTAACCAGTTAGCGAAAGGAACCCACCCCATGACCACACTTCCAATGCGTTGGAACAAAGCACCGGAATACACCATCGATGCAAAGAAAAAATACACCGCCATTTTCAAGACCGAATTGGGCGATATCACCATCCAATTGTTCGCAGATAAAGTCCCCAACACGGTGAACAATTTCGTTTTCCTTGCCCGCGAGGGGTACTACAACGACACCACCTTCCACCGGGTGATCAAAGACTTTATGGCGCAGGGCGGCGACCCCACCGGCACCGGTATGGGCGGCCCTGGCTACCAGTTCCGCGATGAGTTCCACCCATCTCTGAAGCACGACGGACCCGGTGTCCTCTCCATGGCAAATGCCGGTGCCAACACCAACGGCAGCCAGTTCTTCATCACACACGTGGCGACCCCCTGGCTGGATAACAAACACAGCGTGTTCGGCAAGGTGACCAAAGGTCTGGATGTGCTGCTCTCCATACCCGAGCGCGATCCGCAGCGGGCAAAGGCGCCCGGCACCAAACTCAATACGGTTGAGATCATCGAAGAATAAATCCATCCCCAGAACGCAAAGACCCGGAACCAGTCAGGAACTCCGGGTCTTTTTATCTTTCCGGCGCTGCAACTTTTGCCGGTCGGGTGCGTAATCAAGATAGATCAAACAAATGACGAAAGTGTACAGGCATATGAAAAATCATTCCCTTGATATCATCCTTATTCTGGGCACACTCATCCTCACCTCCATCGCATGCTCCCTGGGTGGGATTACCATTTCGGGCGATACCGCCACCATTGACATCACTCTGACCGAAAACCAGGTCAACCGTATCATGGAGCATTCAACTTCCAACACGGTGGTTAATGGCGAAGAATTGATGACCGAAGTGAGCAAGGTTGAATTCTACGATGGATTCATCCGTACCTACGGCACCATGCGCAACGCTGCCGGGGAAGAAGTGTCAGGCAGCATGGATATTTCCTTTAGCGTGGCTGACGATCTCCTGGCGGTGGAGATCATCTCCGTCGATTTCCCCGGTATCACCCTCGATGATCCGCGCATCGTGGAAGCCAACCAAGCGCTTGCCCATGATCTGGCGGAATCGGTGACCGAATCCAACGGCGAGGTCAAATTCATCGCAGCGGATGTCAGCGAAAAAGGGTTGCACCTCAAAATCGAGGCAAAGACTAGACAATAAGCACCGATCGCATACTTTTCTTCCGCGATATTTTTTCTAACCATCCTCTAACACCCTTCTGACCTTTCTCATACACTCTCCGCCTATCATATAAGTGATATAAAAGATTACGGAGGGTGTGATGAACCTCGAAAAGTACACGCAAAAATCAAGAGAAGCCATTTTTCAGGCACAGCAGCTTGCCCGCGACCTGAACCATCAAACCATTGAACCCGCCCATCTGTTGGCAGCCTTGTTGCGACAGGAAGAGGGCGTCGTTCCGGCATTGATCGCAAGCATGAGCGGCTCCGTTCAGGCGCTGCGCCAGGATGTCTCCACCGACCTGGATAAACGCCCCAAGATTCAAGGGGTGGAAGGGGAACCCGGGCTGGCATCCACCACAGCGGATGTATTGAAGGCTGCCGAGCGCTATGCCAGGGGCATGCAGGATGATTTCGTCTCGACCGAACATTTATTACTCGGGCTGGCGGATAATCCCGCCGAAGGCAAACGCCTTTCCGCTTACGGGCTGACCAAGGATACGATCCTCAACGGGCTGAAGTCCATCCGCGGCACTCAGCGGGTGACCAGTGAGACTCCTGAAGATACCTATCAATCCCTCGAAAAATACGGGCGCGATCTGACTGCGCTTGCCCGCCAGGGAAAAATGGACCCGGTAATTGGGCGTGATGAAGAGATCCGCCGCGTGGTGCAGATCCTTTCGCGGCGCACCAAAAACAACCCTGCGCTGATCGGCGAACCGGGTGTAGGCAAGACTGCCATCGCCGAAGGTCTGGCGCAGCGTATCATCAAAGGGGATGTTCCCGAAGGTTTGAAACACAAGCGCATCATCCAGCTCGACCTGGGAGCCATGCTCGCCGGAGCCAAGTACCGCGGCGAGTTCGAAGAGCGGCTCAAAGCCGTGCTCAAAGAGATCGTAGAATCGCAAGGTGAGATCATTGTTTTCCTCGATGAAATGCACACGGTGGTGGGCGCCGGTGCCGCCGAAGGCGCCATGGATGCTGGCAATATGCTCAAACCCATGCTCGCACGCGGTGAACTGCACCTGATCGGTGCAACCACGCTGGATGAGTACCGCAAATACATCGAGAAAGATCCCGCACTCGAGCGGCGCTTCCAGCCGGTATTCGTGGAAGAGCCCTCGGTGGAGGATACCATCAGCATTCTGCGCGGACTCAAGGAAAAATATGAAGTGCACCACGGGGTGCGTATCACCGACCCGGCGGTCATCGCCGCGGCAACGCTTTCGCACCGTTACATCCCCGACCGCTTCCTGCCCGATAAAGCCATCGACCTGATCGATGAAGCGGCCGCCCGACTGCGCACTGAGATCGACTCGAAGCCGCAGGCACTGGATGAAGTGGATCGCAACATCATGCAGTTCGAGATCGAGCGCGAAGCGCTGAAAAAGGAAAAGGATAAGGCATCCAGAGAACGGCTGGAAAAACTCCAGACCGAACTGGCGGACCTTAAGGAACGTGCCAGCCAGTTGACGGCACGCTGGGATCATGAAAAACAAACTATCGCCGCACTGCGGAATGTAAAAGAGCAAGCCGAACAGACTCGCGTGGAAATTGACCAGGCGGAGCGGACCAACAATCTGGAGAAGGCTGCCCGCCTGCGCTACGGCACACTGCCGGAGTTGGAGGAAAAGCAGAAAGATGCCGAAAAGCGGCTTAAGGAAATCCAGACGGAAGGCGCCCTTCTCAAAGAAGAAGTGGATGCCGAAGAAGTGGCGGCCATTGTCTCGCGCTGGACAGGCATCCCCGTTTCGCGTCTGGTCGAAGGGGAGACCCAGAAGCTGCTCCACATGGAAGAGCGCCTGCATCAGCGTGTGATCGGACAGGACGAGGCGGTGAACACCATCTCCAATGCTGTGCGCCGTTCCCGCGCCGGGCTGCAGGACCCCAACAAACCCATCGGCTCCTTCATCTTCCTCGGTCCCACCGGGGTGGGCAAGACCGAACTCGCCCGCACTCTGGCGGAATTCCTCTTCGATGATGAGCGGGCGTTGATCCGCATCGATATGAGCGAATATCAGGAAAAGCACACCGTCAGTCGGTTGATCGGCGCGCCTCCGGGATACGTGGGCTACGATGAAGGCGGTCAGCTCACCGAAGCGGTACGTCGCCGCCCCTATAGTGTGGTGCTGTTCGATGAGATCGAAAAAGCGCATAGCGAGGTATTCAACGTGCTGCTGCAATTGCTGGATGACGGGCGCCTGACCGATGGACAGGGACGCACGGTCGATTTCCGCAACACGGTGGTGATCATGACCTCCAACCTGGGCAACCAGCTATGGGAGGGCGGGCACAAGGTCTCGCGTGAAGAGATCACCCGGGTGATGCAAATGCACTTCAAGCCCGAGTTCATCAACCGTATCGATGAGATCATCGTCTTCCAGCCGCTCAACCGCGAGCAGCTGCACCAGGTCGTGGATATTCAACTGCGCCGTGTGGAAGCGCTGCTGGCAGAGCGTGGTCATCCGCTGGAAGTCAGCCTGACCGCCCGCGATTACCTGGCGGAAGCCGGTTACGACCCCGATTTCGGTGCCCGACCGGTGAAGCGAGCCATCCAGCGCGAGTTGCAGGATCCGCTGGCGGTCAAGATCCTCTCCGGCGAGTTTGCCGAAGGCGCCGCCATCCACGTGGATCGTGGTCCTGATGGGCTGGTCTTCACCGGTTGATGGCAAGCCGGAACTGTATATGAATCCCCGTCTGAATTCGTTCAGACGGGGATTTTCTATTCCAATTTGGATCGCTCCTGCCGGCGTTTCAACCCGGTGGGTAAACTTGTTATAATCTTAGTAAAACAAATATGAAGTTTTTATTCACCAAACAGCACGCAAATATATTATTCCCCTTCAGTCTTCTCACCATCACTATCCTGGCATACGGACTCTTTCTCGGACAGACGGGGTTCTATTGGGATGAATGGCCGTTCCTCTGGTACCACCATGCCTATGGCACGGAAGGTGTCCTGAAGTATTTTGCCCACAACCGTCCTTTCTGGGGATACCTCTACGCCACAACCATGCCCCTCCTCGGCAATAATCCGGTTGTGTGGCAAATATTCGGGTTGATCCTCCGCTTTCTGACGGGGATGATCTTCTGGTGGGTTCTGCGGCTGATCTGGCCTAAAAGAACATGGGCGGCTGCCGCGGCGGCGGCCCTGTTCGTGGTTTACCCCAGTTTCATGCAGCAATCCATCTCGTTGATGTACGGGCATTTCTTCATTGTACTCATCGCATTTCTGTTGTCGCTCGCATGGATGATCCTTGCCCACCGCTTGCCGTGCTTCTTCATCCTGTATACCATCCTCGCCATGCTCGCTTCGGCGGTGAACCTGTTCTGCATGGAATATTTCTTCGGGCTGGAACTGCTGCGCCCGTTCATCCTCTTCATCGTATTGCAGGGCGCGCACCCTACCACCGGCAGGCGCCTGCTGGCAGCCGGCAAACATTGGCTCCCCTACCTGTTGGTCGTGGCGGCGTATCTGTATTGGCGCGTCTTCCTCTTCCAATTCCCCACCTATCAGCCCGAAGGCGTCTTGGGCGGCCATTTTCTTCAAACCATCTGGCAGTTGATCCTGGCGGCGTTTGCAAACCTCAAAGTGGTGCTGTTGGATATCTGGACAAACCTTGCCAACCCACCGGAACTACAAACGTACGGCGATTGGCTGGGCGGTTTGTATTGGGTGGTGGTGATCGCTACGCTGCTGATCGTTACCGGTTTGTTTGGCAGTCGGATATTGAACAGGGCAACGCCGCAGCGCCGCACCTGGCACGATATGCTGCTGCTTTCCATCCCCGCCCTGCTGCTGGCCGGCATCCCCTTTATGGTGACCGATCTGAAGCTGGGCTTGGATTACCCGAGGGATCGCTTTACCCTGCCGTTCATGCTCGGCGGCAGCCTGTTCTTCGTGGGATTGTTGTCACTCCTGCCGCTAAAACAGACCTGGCGGGCACTGCTGCTGGGTGTGATCGTCTCCCTTTCAGCGGGGCTGCAGATGGTGCATGGCAGCACATTCAAGGCAGATTGGGAACTCCAGAAGAATCTTTACTGGCAGCTTTATTGGCGCGCCCCCGCCCTGCAGACCGGCACACTGGTTATTGCCGAAGAGCTGCCATCCATCTTCGAAAGCGACAACTCGCTCACCGCCCCACTCAACTGGATGTACGCGCCGGATTTCACCGGAGAAGACATCCCCTACCTGTTCGCCTTTGCCTCCGTGCGCACCGAGACTGGGGTGCTGGAGCTGAAGCCGCACACCGGGGTGGAGCAATTCTATCGCCTGGGAACCTTTCACGGGAATACCGATGCGGCTATCGTGCTGCATTATGAGCCGGGCGGCTGCATCTGGCTGCTGGACCCCGCCCGCGACACCAATCTGCCCGATTTAAAACAACTCATCCGCGAGGCGCTGCCGCTTTCGCGCCCCGAACAGGTGATCTCTGCGGTGAGCGAAACCGGCGGTCCGGCTGTCTTTGCCGGTGCGGAGTTGGAACACGAGTGGTGTTATTACTTCCAGAAGGCAGAACTTGCCCGCCGCGAGGGTGACTGGGAGAAGGTCGTTTCACTGGCAGCGGAAGCGGCGGAAAAAGGCTATGACCACCGCGAAGCCTCCGAAGAATTGGTTTTCATCGAGGGATACATCCGCACTGCAGCCTGGCAGAAGGCTTACAAACTCACCGGTACGGTTTTCGAAGAGAAAAAAGACCTGCGCAGGGTGCTCTGCCACATCTGGGAGGATGCGCTCGCCGGCAGGGATACACCGGATAGCGGAAAAGCCGCCCTGAGCCAATCGGAAGAACTATTGGGTTGTTTACTGTTGGATACGAAAGAGTGAATTTACCACAGCAGTGTCAGGGGCGGGGTAAAATAGTTCCTTTTTAGAAAAAATAAATTCAGATACGATTGCCACGCCCTGTCATTACACCGGTTTGACATACTTTTGTGGATGCGGTAGACTGATTTGGGGGCTTTCATACAGCAATGATTGTTGTATAGGTTGTAAAGAAAACGGAAAACAGATTCATCCATGAAGGCAAAAGATTATCTCAGATTACTTAAAAACCATATTGACATTACCAGAGTACCATTCAGTGATAGGGGGTCGCGATTACTGGTCTTCAAATACCCCGACCGGAACCAGCTATATATCAAGCTGGCTGAAAGGCTGATCCACCTCGAACCGAATATCGAGGCTTACCTGCACCGCCAGCCCTACATCCAGAATATGGCGTTCATCGACGGAGACGGGAATGAGCTCGATTTCGAGGTGTCCTGCAATCCCTACCAATTGCTTTTCAAAACCAGAATCGGGGTTTTTGAATTCGTCTTTCAAGAACCGCAGACGCTGGCAATCGGCCTGCCGCGCGGAATGAACAGCGGATTCCGGTTCGTGGTATTCCCGCAGTACTGGAAAAGCACCGCCACGGGCGGCGAGTTCATCGCCGTCCGGGACCTGATCTACACCACCTCCGGCAAGGTGTTGCAGAATAAAATCCGTCCGGTGGAGGGTGGATTCGAAGTCGAATTCATCGTAAAAGGCGGAAGAGATTCTTCCGCCGTGGTCGGCGTTTACTCGCTCGAACGGAATCAAAAACAACTGGAGCCGTTTTCGAAAGTGCGCGAGGCAGCCAAAAACCGCTGGCTGGATTGGTTCAGCCGCGCACCCGAAGTGTCGCCAAAATATGCTCGTACCTATGCTTATGCCTGGTGGGTGATGGCAAACAATTTAATCAGCCCGCTGGGTGAAGTGTTGTTCGAAGCCATGACCCCATCCAAACTGGGGTATATCGGTCTCTGGCTGTGGGATAACGCCATGCACGCCCTGGCTTACCGGCACGTGGATGCTGAACTGGCGCGCAATCAAATCCGCTCGATGCTCGCCCACCAGCTGCCCAACGGCATGATCCCCGATGTGGTGTATGACGACGGCATTGTAGCTACCATTGACCACCCCATCACGGCGGAGGTGACCAAGCCGCCCATCCTTGCCTGGGCTGTGCTCAAATTGCATGAAATCGATCCCGACCTGGATTTTCTTACCGAGGTGTATGTTCCCCTCATGCGTTTGAACGCATGGTGGTTTGCCATGAACGACGATGATGGTGATGGTCTGGCGCAATACAACCACCCCTATTCTTCCGGACTGGATGATAGCCCGCTCTGGGATGAAGGCATGCCGGTGGAATCACCGGAATTGAATACCTACCTGTGTGTACAGGTGGGTTCCCTGGCGATGATTGCCGAGGAATTGAACATGCAAGCGGATGCCGCCATGTGGCGGCGCAGAGCCAGTTCCATTGTCTCGCGCATCATCGAACACTTTTGGGACCCGGAAGCCGGCCTTTTCTGGGTGAAAAAGTATCACCAACCGGTCAGGGTGGTTACTCCTTTCAACCTCTATCCGTTGTGGACCGGGCAACTGCCCGATGACATCAAGGGCAGATTATTGCAGCATCTCACCAACCCCGACATGTTCTGGGGACCGTACGTTCTGCCCACCGTTGCCCGCAATGACCCGCATTACGACCCGCAAACCATGTGGCGCGGACCGGTATGGGCGAACGTAAATTACTTCTTCATCGAAGCACTGCGTCAGGTGGGTGAAGACCGCCTGGCGGATGAACTGCGCGACCGCTCCCTGGAAATGATCATGGCGCACCAGGATATTTACGAATATTACAATGCGGAAACCGGCGAACCGCCAGCCAGGGCAGCTAACATCTTTGGCTGGACCTCCGCGGTGTTTATCGACCTGGCGATCCAGGCGACACGGGCTGCCAGGGAAAAAGGGATGGGTAAAAATGAACAGCCATGATCAATCGGCAGCCTTGTCCTCACAAGAGCAATCAAAAGAGCCGGGAGCCTTCCTCTCCAATCGCTCTCTGATCGTGGCGTCCAACCGGGGTCCGTTCAGCTTTTCTACAGCGGAAGATGGCTCGATACAAACCCAGCGCGGGACAGGCGGTCTGGTCACTGCCTTGACCGGGCTGGCAAAAAATGTGGATATCACCTGGATCGCTTCGGCGCTGAACGACCTGGAAAGACAGATGGGGCGCGGAAAATACGAACTGGATGAACAGGGAGGCGTGATCGACCTCGACCTGGTGCCTATCGAAGCGGACGTTTATGAAGGCTATTACAATGTAATCGCCAATCCGCTGCTCTGGTTCCTGCAACACTCCATGTGGGATGTCGTTTCCAGCCCCACGATCACCCGCGACACATGGCAGGCGTGGGATGATGGTTATGTGGTCGCCAACCGCGAGTTTGCCCAGGCCATTGCCAATCGCGTGATCAACACACCGCAAAAGAGCATCGTAATGCTGCAGGATTATCACCTCTACCTGGTGCCCCGCATGCTGCGCAACATCCTGAAACGCCCCAGAAAATCCGACCAGGTCACAATTACACATTTTATTCACATCCCCTGGCCGGGACCGGAACAGGTGCGCATCCTTACCCCCGGCATGCGCAAAGCCATTCTGGATGGATTGACCGCGGTGGATGTGCTGGGTTTCCAGACCCGTGAAGACGGGTTGGATTTTTTGCGCTCGGTCGAGTCGCACCTGCCCAACGCATCCATTAATTACAAACACGGGCGCATCTGGTACCGGGGACACGCCACTCATGTGAGGGATTTTCCCATTTCCATTGATATCGCCGCGCTGAAGACCACAGCCAAATCCGAAGAGGTACAGCAATACCGTATGCAATTCGAAGAATCACTATTGCCCGATGAAAAACTCATCCTGCGGGTGGATCGCACCGAGCCCAGCAAGAACATTGTGCGCGGCTTTCAGGCATTCGGCGAAATGTTGGAAAACCACCCCGAGCATATCGGCAAGGTCAAGTTCATTGCCCTGTTGGTGCCCTCCCGGCTGGATGTGGATGAATACCGCAATTACCACGACAACATGATGGCTGCCGCCGGGTGGATCAATTCCCGCTACGGCAGCGGCGAATGGGAACCGATCCGCATCATCCTCGGGGAAAACTATGCCCGCGCGGTGGCTGCAATGCAGATCTACGACGTTTTGCTGGTTAATTCAATCGCCGACGGAATGAACCTGGTCGCCAAGGAGGGTCCGATCGTCAATGAAAAGGATGGCGTGCTGGTGCTTTCAGAGCGGACCGGTGCCCGGCAGCAGTTGGCACCGGGGGCGTTCGTCATTCCACCCTGCGATATCTACGCCACATCCGAAGCCCTCCACCAGGCGTTGGTGCTTTCGGGTTCAGATCGGCAGGTGCGCGCCAATCGACTGCGCTGGCTGATCGAAGAGAACGACATTAACGCCTGGTTCCGCAGCCAGATCGAGGAAATCCGCAGGCTGGGGCGGTGAAGCGGATCAGATGAAAAAGAACCGGAACGAAAAAATCAGAACAGCCATATTGCACTATACCACCTCGCCGGTCATTGGCGGCGTAGAGGCGGTGATTCACGCGCATGCGGTGCAGTTTGCCTCCCACGGGTATCCCCTCACAATCATCTCCGGGCGCGGAAGCGCAGATGCCCTGCCTGCCGGTGTGGCATACCGGCAAATACCCGAAATGGACAGCCTGCACCCGGATATCGCTGCCGCCACCGAAATACTGAACACCGGCAAGGTTCCTGCGGACTTCGACCGGTTGGTCGATGGGCTGGAGGAACAACTCCGCCCGCTGGTCATGGATCACGATCACGTGATCGTCCACAATGTCTTTACCAAGCATTTCAACCTGCCCCTCACCGTGGCACTGTTCCGCCTGATGGACGAAGGTGCCATCCGCAGCGCGCTGGCATGGTGCCACGATCTCTCGTGGAGCAGCCCGAATTCGCGCAGCAAAGTGTTCCCCGCCTACCCCTGGAATCTGCTAAAGAGTGACCATCCCCGCATGTCGTACATCACCATCTCCGCCCAACGCAAGCATGAGATCCTGTTCACCTACGGCATCGACCCGGGCAGAGTGCAGATCATCTACAACGGGGTGGACCTCGCCGGAGTGCTGGGGCTGACTTCCGAAGGGGCGGAACTGATCGGGCGCATGGGGTTGCTGCAGGCGGATTTGATCCTGCTGATGCCGGTCAGGGTGACCCGGGCCAAGAACATCGAGTATGCGCTACAGGTGACAGCCGAATTAAAGAAGCTCGGCTGCCGGCCACGCCTGGTGCTTTCGGGTCCGCCAGATCCGCATGACCCTGACAGCCAGGCATATTTTGCTTCCCTGTTGAAGCTGCGCCGCGAATTGGGTGTGGAAGAAGAGATGCAGTTCGTTTTTCAAAACGGCGTCGATCCCGCCGGGGGGCACATCGTCGGTCTGGATGTGGTCTACGATCTCTATCGCGTCGCAGACCTGATGTTCATGCCATCCCACCGCGAAGGTTTCGGCATGCCGGTGCTGGAAGCCGGGCTGGCGGGTATTCCCGTCTTTTCCACGCCGGTGCCTGCGGCTTCCGAACTTGCCTCGGATGAAGCGTATATTTTTACCCCGCAAACCGATGCGGTGGAGTTGGCGGAACAGATTCGGCAGTGGATGGAGGAGAGCCGCGAATACCGCCTGCGCAGACGGGTCCGCCGGCAATATACCTGGCAGGCGATCTTCGAACACGACCTGCTGCCCATCCTGGAGGCAAACCGGCCCGATGCAAGCTGACATCCGCCATTTGCTGGAAACCGCCGCCCATGCACCCGTACTGCGTCTCTTTCTGGATTACGACGGTACACTGGCGGATTTTGCCCCCACGCCCGACACTATCTTGCCGGACGCCGCATTGATCGACCTGCTGAAACAGCTGGCGCAAGCGCCGGGCATTCTTCCGGCGGTGATCAGCGGCAGGCGGCTGGCGCACATCCGGACGCTGCTGCCGCTGCCCGGGCTGCTCCTGGCAGGCACCTACGGCGTGGAGATGATGCTGCCCGAAGGCGAAATTCGCCACATCTTGCGCCTGGCGGATGTCCGCCCGGTGATGGAACGGGTGCTAGGCGGCTGGCGGAAAATGCTGGCAGAACGGCAGAGTTTTTACCTGGAAGACAAAGGTTGGTCGGTTGCCCTGCACGGCAGGTATGCGGATGCCGCAGCCGCCGCGGAAGTATTCCCCGCGGCTCGGGAGCTGCTGCAAAGCATCGCTCCCGTGGAGGATTACCGCATTCTGGGCGGGGATAAATTCCTCGAACTGGTCCCGATGCAGGCGGGCAAACCTGCCGCAGTGAACTGGATACTGGAGGAGCAAACCCCTGCCGGGGCGATGGTTGTGTACCTGGGGGATGATGACAAGGATGAGGAAGCTTTTGCCGCGGTACAGGCTGCGGGCGGATCAGCCATCCGCGTGGCGGCTTGCCCCGTGCAAACCGGTGCCGCCTACCGGCTCGCCTCGCCGCAAGACGTCCGCTCCTGGCTGAACGTATTACTCAGCATGCGCGTCTCCTGACGATGGGAAGACATCCGGTACGACCCAATATCCGGTTGATATTTTGCGATCAGGTATTCCGGTTTCGCTTGCGAAAGATCAATAGGAGAATAATCACCGCCAATGGGATAACGATACAACAGCAAAGACCCAGACATAGAATTCCCAGAATTCCGCTGTCTGAGTCGTAATCGTAGTATGTCTCAGAATCTGGTACGGTGCTGTTCGATTCCGGTGCGGGTTGCAGCGAACGATCCGCTGAACTTTCAGCACCGACAAATTCCGGGAAATCATCCCGATCGATTGAAACTGCATCGACAGTTTCACCGCCTTCGAGCCGCAGCGGGGATAATGTTGCATTCTTTTCAATTGCGAAGACAAACGATTCACGGGAATGGATTTGCTGGGCTTCATACCCGGTGATATTTCCTGCGGAAACCAGTGCCATATGCACCGGCCCTTCGTCTTGTCCATACAAATACACGTCCACGGTTTGATCGGGGAGCATGAAAAACCAGGAATGTTCCCCATTTCCTTTGGGCAAGGCATAAAAAGATACACTTGCCGGCATCTGATTTATGGCTTTACCATCCGGGTTGACACCCGCCAGGCTCCCATCCGCCATTTTCAGCATCACCGTAACCGGAGAGTTGATCACCAATATCTGTTTCACCGGTTGTGCCCTGTTAAGGTCAAGGTCGCTCTGCGCAGGGTAAGAAGGCGGCCTTCCCGATAAATGGGGGTATGCGTTTTCCATTCCAAAGCTGACCTCTGGATGATATCCGCCGTATGCGTAGGTACTCAAAGACAAAAACCAGGTGTTGATATTGTAAGCTTGGGGTCTCTGGGTGGGCCACGGATCCAGGACGGTCCCTGTTTCCTGCCAATTGGTCCCGGATGGATAAACCACCACCGCCACATGCCCGCCGCCATTCGTTTGAATGGGTCCGTAATCCAATCCGTTCAACAGATTCCTTGTTTTGGGGTCAGAGCTTGTGCGGATCTGATCGAGGAAGTCGATGACATAATTCTGGTAGCTGCCGCACGTGTAGGCTTCGCCGTTGAAATGGGCAAAAATCAAATTATTGATCCATCCGCCGGTTGGCATTTCTAGCAGATTCACATCCCACCCAACGGGAATTTCGTCCTCATATCTGTTAACCAGTTCCATCAGATTGCGTTCGATATCCGCATCAGATACTTCAACTTTGGGCTCCCAACGTCGTGTAACATGCAAGGTACCGGTAGGTCGTTTGTCCGGGGTCCAAATAAATTCGATTACATCGGTTTTTCCATCCAAATAGTCGCTTTTATTTGTCCAGGTCCCCTTCGTCTCTACCGGTGTATTTCCGGGCAGTTTTACCTTGAATTCAACCTTTGGCTCGCCATAGCGTTGAATAAAATCGTCAATTTCTGCCTTGGTTACTTTTGTATGCCCTATTCCAAAATATGTGCCCATATCAATCGAAAAACTCGAATCTGCGTTTTGGATATTGGACCACACTTCGCTCAGTTGGGTGTAATCATAGGTCCCATCCAGTGTGAAATACTTGTATCCGTTTTCAGCCTTCTCAACTTTCAAGGTAAAGTTTTTCATGGAGGGGGGAAATCCGCGACCAGACACCGGATCGATTTTATAGTCAGCGGTTAATTGAAACTGATCGGACCCGACTGAACCGATTTCAATATTTTCCCAACCTTCGGCATTCAGTTTTTCGATGTATGAATCTAGGGAAGACGCCCCTTTTTCGCCAACATCGGGGAAGGTGGCTGAATGATGGATCGTTCCCTTGCCGGATGCGTCATCATCCAATTCCACAAAATACGACAGGGAAACACATCCCAGAGAGAAAAAAACCACGGCGCTCAATAATACAAAACGGAACAAACGTTTCTTGAGAAACATAATACTTCCCTCCTTGAGATAACATGATCTGATATATATATGGCGATAAGCTGGGAAGAATTGTTGTTGAAAGTATTATTAAATATTAACGAACCGCTAAATCATTGTAGCATTTTAAAGCTTCCGGGCAAAACCGGTGGCATGTATCCCTCGCCATACAAGCGGAAAAGGACCTTTTCCACTCGTGGTGTGGGGTCAACTCCCCTTGCCCGCGCAATAACACCAGATGTTGTGATCGAGCATCAGGGGGTTCACTTGAAATCCGAACAAACCAACTAATCGAGAACTCGCACCCGCCTCTGTTTTATAACCAATTACAGGAAAAACCTGTCAACCAAACTCTTCGGTAAACTTATCGACGATGATCTTTGCCTGAGCCAGATCCATCGACAGGTAAGTTTTGCGCAGATACATGATCGCATCCATTTGTTTCTTGGCTTTGATCAGCACAAATAGCTTGTCGTCATGAATGACATCTTTCAGCAGCTCGATGTTGAGATTGTAATCGACGCTCAACCGGTGAAGGAATTCCTGCTCGTCCATGGTGACCCTCCCTTCGAACAACAATCCGTTTGAAAAATTTTACCTACCCAATAAGCTTGCTGATGATCTCCCCTTCGACGGGTATGACCTTGAAATTGGTGGCTGCCTGGTAGCCGTGAAAGGTGGAAAGATTTTGCAGCCCGGGCACCTGTTTGAGGTAGTCCGCATCCAGCAGGGAAAAATGTTTCAACAGGCGTACATCCACTTTATAGATGTCGCTCCAATACGGTTCGACCGGATTGGGCGGAATGTGATACGGGTCGGATGTGGCTTCGAACGTGGCAAAGATGCCCCGCGGGCTGCCGGTGCGCCACAGAAAGATAACATCTCCGGCTTTGATCTCGTTGCGGTAGCGCGAAACCTTCCACCCACGCGGAGGACTTCCCCTGCGGATACTGGCTTCCACATCGTACAATGCCGGGTTGGATTTAAAAATCCAATAATTCATATCCGCCCTCCTTCTGATCAAATCCTTATCACCGATTATAGCATCGGTGAGAAAGGCCGGGGTTTTTCCACGGCTGGAGTTTTCTCGTTTATCGGGCAAGTCCGTTATTCTTTGTGCAACTCGAAATCGAAGATGCCCGGTATCGTGCCGGTGATCTTCTCCTCCTGGATCCTGACCTCTGCCGCGGATGAGGATTCATAGGGAATGGATACATCTTCCGAAGTCGGGGGGCAATCCGAAACAAGCAACGAACTGGAAATGAAGTCGATTTCCACTTCGAGCGTTCCGGTCCGGTTGGTCAATCGCCCATGGATCTTTCCGGATACTTCAACCACGTTTTTTGATTCGCAGAAATGCAGACCGTTTAGGTGTTCCGCCCCCCATTGGAAGCCATCATTGGGTATCTCGGTTTTGAACAGGATTTCCCCATTTACGGTGCCGTCCTTTTCAATCTCCAGGGTGATTTCATTCGCCTGAACACTTCCTTCCCAGTCACCAATGGGGTCGAGTTTACCCGAATATGTCCCGGCAAATTCCGAAAAATCGACCTCCCTGGTTTTCGAGGGCGTTTTTGAAGGGCGTCGGGTGGGTTTGTTGAAAATTTGACCCTCCGCCTGCCAGGCAGCCTCATCCATACCGATCAATTCATACACCCGCTCCCCAAAGAAGGGTCCCAGACGGTCGGTAAATTGATGTTTGACAATATCCAACTGATGCCCCATTTTTATATCAAAGGCATAGCGCAGCGGATTGTGCAGAAAAGTGCGTATGTTTTCAGCATAACCTTCTACCTGCGCCTCCACATATTGACCGGCTGCGGTTCCCACAAAATCCAGCGTATTCCCCACCGCCTGCCCCAGGTTTTTCACCCCCCGCCGGATGACCGAATTGAAACGCCGGTTGCGGCGCCATTCCACCCGCTTTTCTTCCAATGCTGCGGCGTTTTCATAACAGTTTTCGGCTTTCAGGTAAAGGATGTTGGCAACCACTTCGTTGCCCGATGCGAGCGCTTTTTTGGCCAGGTTCTCGTACTCCTTTGCCAGCGCCATCTGCTGGTTGAGCTGTTCCAGTGTGGATTGCCCCATCCAATCCGGGCGCCAGGTAGCCGGTACCACACCGCCATCCACACCGGGCACACTTGCGATCTGCACTTCGCTATATTCACCCAGAATATCCCGTGCGGTGATCATCATCAGGTGGGCTTTATCAAAGCTGGTGTTCGTGCCGGTCGTATCATTACTGCCAATGCAAGACATGGTAACCGCCAGTACAGCCAACAGTACCGTCAGAATGAGGTATTTTCCATACTTACTCATCGGTACCCTCGTTTTCCGTCATGCTGATCGTCTCAACATAGATCAGCCGGTCATCCGCAAGCCCAAATGTCAAACCCGGGGCAAAGAAAAGCCGTCCGTTTTCCACCAGTTCTTCTTCCAAAGGTAGTTCAAAATAATCCCGGATCCCGGCCGCATCCAGCACCTGCTGTAATTTGGCGTAGGATTCGAACTGGTCCGGGGTGTACATTGCCGGCAGCCAGCCGGAAGCCGGCGGGTCGATGGGACCTTCATGATTCAATTGCCCGTTATAAAAAGAGAAGGATTTCAGCTCGTCAAAATAGCGCCAGCTTTCATCGCGCACATAGCCGTTGAAATCCGGCGCAAATTCCTCGCGGTAGAAGGTGATGCTGAAGGAATCGGGGTAACCATATTTATCCACCACGCGCTGCTGGTCGGCGGAAAGGGAAAATACCGCCGTGGTGGCAGGGTATATTCGGGCATCCTCGACGATCCTGGCACTGCCCTTGAATTCATTGTAGCCGTATATGGCGACCGCCAGGCAGTAGATGCAGCAAACTGTGACGAAACCGATCAGTAGCAGGATGAACCATTTCTGACCTGATTTCCCGGGTTTCTCGCTGGTTGGAACTGGAGGTGTCGAATTCATAAGCAGGCTCCTTTTGCTTCCGGTTTGTCAATCTAAAGCAATTGAGTGGGAAAATATATGATTCGATGGAATTTCGGGGAATATTGAAACGGGTATGTTAAAAGTCTTTATTAATACTTATGTAAAAATTATACACATGAATCCCAAAAATCCCTCACATTGATGAAAATACTCCTGAAACACAATTGCTCCCGCCATCCGCTTCTTGAAATTTTTGCAAAATCGGGTAAAGTAAAATAATATTTGGGGGCAATACATATTTCGCACGATAAGGAGGGAATATGAGACCTGTTCCCAGCAAGCTGTATTGTGCGTTTATTCCTCTCATCATCATTTTCTTTATGTCAGGTTGTACTCCGGGGAACAACGACCCGAAAGCATGGATCAATTATCCCAGGGATGGGACCATCATAGAAGACATCAAGCCGTTGCAGGTGGTTGCACATGCATCCGACTCCCGGGGCGTGGCGTATGCCGTACTGGGGGTGAATGGCGTATCCTATGAACAGCAAAACCCGGATGAGGCCGGTGCGGAATTTGCGGAATTCACTTTTAACTGGCGCCCGCCTGGCGAAGGGGATTACACCCTCTCGCTGATCGCTTATGACTCTGGAGGAAAGACCCGCAGTAAGGCAACCAGCAGGGTGCACATCGGTAAAATTATCACCGAAACGCCCACCCCCAGCGCCACCCCCGAATTTACCGCCACATTCACCCCAACACCTACCCTTACCGCCACACCAACTCCCCTGCCCGAGATACATGCCAAACTGATTGCCGACAGATCCTCGATCAATTCCGGCGAATGTGTGCTCTTGAGCTGGTGGGCAGAAAACGCCGAGCGGGTTACCCTGGATGATGTGGAAGTGGATCTAACGGGTTCCGGCTCCTACTGCCCTGCGGTCACCCATACCTATCTGTTGGTCGCTAGCCGTGGAGAAGAAAGGGTGGAAGAAAGGATGGCGATCACGGTGAATGAAGCCGGTGATACAACTCCGCCATCCGTTCCACAACCGATGGTGCCATCCAACGGGCTGCATATCGCCTGCAAAGCGAATCAGACCCTTGCCTGGCTGCCAGTGCAGGATCCATCCGGGCTGTTGGGATACGATGTGGTTCTCGAACGAAAAGTCGGCGGTTCCTGGAACAGTTACCGATCCTGGGATCGATTGAGCGACAAACAGATCAGCGCCAGCGTGGAATGCGGATATGAGTACCGCTGGCGGGTGCGGGCCGTGGATACTGCCGGCAATGCGAGTGCCTGGTCTGGCTGGTTCACGTTTGCCATAGATTTGAGCTGAGGTGCCGCCATGAGAAAATCAATCTGGAAGTGGATTCTCCTGGTGGTGATCGGCGCCTGTGTTTGCTGCGGATTGATCGCCGCCGGCGTGACGGGCTGGCAATATTTTCACATGGGGCGGACCGAAAATACTTCGCTGGTATATTTCTACAGCCCCGGCCATAACAGCCACTACGCAGCCGGGGATTTTGTCCCCATCCATATCGTAGCCAGGGATGAACAAAAGGTCACCCGTGTGGAATTCTGGGTGAATGGCCGTTTGGTGGAGAGCAAAACCAGCCCTCTGCAGGGGGGTGGTTCTCCCATGCCGCTGGTGTTGGATTGGCAGCCGCCTGCTGGTGGAACCTACACACTGGTGGCGCAGGCGGTCAACAGCCGGGGGAAAAAAACCACCGGCGAGATTAAGGTGTTGGTCAGCGATGAAATGTCTGCCGCCACCCCGGATGGCGATGGGGATGGCATTATCGACCCCGCAGATGCCTGCCCCGGGCAGCCGGGTCTGGAACCGGATGGCTGCCCACCGGTTTTGCCGGATGCAGACGGAGATGGCGTGGAAGATGCGCTGGATGAATGTCCCGATGCCGTCGGAGGGATCGCCGCCGCAGGCTGCCCCGACCGGGATGGAGACGGCGTACCCGATGACGTGGATGTCTGCCCGGATGAAACCGGGGCGTCGGATTCACCTGCCGGCGTGGGCTGTCCGTCCGTCACAGCGGATGATCGTGACGGCGACGGAGTGCTGGATGCGGAGGATGCCTGCCCGGATGAGCCCGGTGCAGTGGAAAACGCCGGCTGCCCCGAAGATACCATCGTTCCCTCCGGAGTCGATGACGATCCGGGCGCCTTCCCCGCCGAAGACCGCGATGGAGACGGCATCGCCGACGGTGTTGACCTGTGCCCCGGGGAGGCCGGTCCGGCGGATGAACATGGCTGCCCGGTGGATGCCCCCGACCGCGATGGTGACGGCATCCCCGATAGTGCGGATGCCTGCCCGGATGAACCGGGTGACCCCGCGAACATGGGCTGCCCGGCACCCGAAGAAGCCGGTGAGGATTCCTCGGGCGGCTTCCTGGAATTGATCCCCGGTTTTGCTTTTGACCTCTCCGCCGCCCACTTCGTGGAGTTCCAGGCGCTCAGTTTTTCGGTGGCTCAACCCTACGACGAAGTATATTGCTACGCTTCCGTTACCCAGAATCCACCCGACCTGTATGGTCCATTCCATTTCAATGGGGACCGCTCATGGGATGTCACCGAATACATGGGCAGTATGCAGGTGGCGGTGCATGAAGGCGAAAACCTGCCGGTATTTGTATCCTGCTTCGCCTACAGCGGCGCTTCCGGCTCCAGCGAGTACCACTATATCGGACAATACGCCATGCAGCATCCGGCTTCTGACTGGGATGGACACATCATCACCGCCCGCGTGGACCCGGTGGATAACCCGGTCGGGTCCGCCCAGGCGGATACCGAGGGCTTTCAGGCTACCTACCGTATCTGTGATGGCGCTTGCGACCCCAACCTGCTGGCTTCCCCGGTGCTTGGCATCCGCGAAGATGCCATCATGGGCAGGGTGTTATTCTGGTCGTGGGATGGTGACCCGGCGAACGTGGATCAATTCAATATCTACGCCAATGGAACTTACTGGAGGAACATCCGCAGCACCTACCAGGGGATCAACGTCGATTCACTTGAACCTGCCTGCGGGCAAACGGTCTCCTTCCGCATCACCGCTGCCGCCGGGGAGGTTGAGTCGCCCATGAGCAACGAAGTCAACTGGGCAGGTCCCCCGTGCAGTCAGCGTGTACGCATCACCTTTGACAAGATCGAAATTTATAATGTGCGCGACGGACTGCGTCACGGGGAGGTCGGTCCCGTTTTCGGCAGATTCTATGCCACCGGAAGCCTGCCGTATGAGCTGTCCTTCGATGGGGATGACTTCCCCTACGGGGTGGTGCTCAACAGTGAGGGCTCCACCTCGGTGAACGCCCTGTTCCGTACCATCCGCAGGCTGCAGGAGAACGAAGGCGTATGCAGTGGCTATACCTGCCATAATTACTCCGCGCCTGAAGTTTCATACATCGAAATGGACCTGACGGCTGGAACCGATCTCACTGTGGGTGTGCGCATTACGGATGAGGATGTCGGTGGTTATGACACGCTTGTCCAGGATGAGTACACCTTCCCCTATGATGAAATTGTCCCCGGGCACTACTCCTTGGGCAACGGAACGGTGATGGTGACATACTGGATCAATACTATCGAAACCGAAGATGCCGGCGGGGAGGGCGGCACTGGTCCGCAGCCGGATTTGCAGATCACCAGGGTGGAAAAGGAACCCAACAGTGGTCAGGTGCGTTCCTGGGTGGTGAACAATGGAGCGCCCATAACCGACCAGACCCTGTACATCTTATACATGACGCGTGATGGCGGCACCATCCTCCTGGAGCAGCTGTATGAAGGTGTTAGTCTGGCAACCGATGAAGGTGTCTGGCTGCAAACCTCCCGGACGGATATCCCCATCTCAAATATCAGCGTCTTCGTTGATTCAAGATTCCAGGTGGATGAGGCAAACGAAGATAACAACCAGCTTCTCACCCCGGTCACCTACGCGGTCCGGCTGGAAAGGATCTGGAACACTTCGTTCTGTGAAAATTTCCTGCAGCAGCACGTGGAGTTCGAATACTTCTACTCGGTCGGCTATGGACCGGATGAGGATCATGTTCACTGGGTGGCGAATCGATTGCGCTACCCGGCTTCCGATTACGACCGCATCGACCGGGATGTGCCGCTGGAAGAGCGCAATGTATATCCGGCTACAGCCGAAACCCGCTTCAATGTTTTCATTACCCCCAACGCGGGTGACAATATCTATGTCATCCTCACCGGCGACGAGCACGATCCGAATCAAAGTGATTACCTGGGGATGATCTTTGTCGTTTATCCGCCCGATCAATACCAGGCGGGCAGGATCGAAGAGCGCTATGTTACCGAGGGAGCCAGCAGAGCCACCTGCGCGGATATGGAGCCGCTGGGTCCGGAAAACGAATTCTATGCCTGGTTTGTGATCGAACCGCTGCCCTGAAATGCTCGTGGTTCGAGTGAAAGAATGCGGATGGAAGCTTATTTTTTGGCTTCCATCCGCATGTTTTAGTCCTGGGTAAATTTAATCGGCGCGAACGGCGCCGTCCTTGTCGTGAGCCAGCCAGTGTTCCAACATCCAAACCAGGGCGTACACCGCCACCATCACCGGCGGAACCCACCACTGCGAACCGTCATGCAGATCGGTATTTCCCAGCCGGGGGAGGATCTGCAGCACGTATGCCAGTAGCGTGCCGAGGATGAGCGCCGCGCGCGACCCCGCCCTGCGAAAATGCAGCAGCATCCAGAAGAATAGCGGCAGCAACAGCACAAAATCCCAGCTCGAAGCGTAGAGCGTGGCGATGGGAGTGAGCGCCATGCTCCACAGCATGCCAACCTGGGCGCCTTTCTTCAGCCACAAATAAAGCGAGATCCCCAGGCAGGCGAGGAAGATCGGCAGCCAGTAGAAGATGCCCGCCGTACCAAAGCGGATGAACAACTGGATGAAAGGTGTGGGCAGGTTGAAACCGGCAGCCAGGTTGTAGTGGGTCACATCCAGAAAGCCGCTGACCCAGGCGGGGTAAAAGAGGAACAACGGAACCAGGCACAAAGCCAGCACCGCCAGGCACATCCCCGCCAGGCGTAGCGCCCCCCGCCAGCCATGCTGCCGGATCGTGAGCGCCAGGAGGCCGGGATAGATCAGCACGCAGAGCTGCGGTTTGGCCGCCCCCAGCACGACCAGCAGGGCGAGATGCCACGGCATCCGCGCCGGGGGGAATCCATCTGCCGGGGAAAAGACCAGCCAGACCATCATGGCGGCGAAAAGCAGCGAGAACTGCCCCAGTTGAATGTGCATGAACAGCGGCGGGAAGAGGAAGAAGAACAGCACCATCACCCCCACCTGCCAGGGGAGCGGTTTTCTGCGGTCGTTAAGCAGCCAGGCAGCCGCCGCAAAGCCAATTAGCTCCACTGCCAGCCACAACCGGGCGGATAGTTGGCACGGCAGCCAGCCCATCCAAAAGTTGAAGCCGATGATCTGCGGCCACCAGGGCGCCACGAACGGACCGTAGTAGGGATGCAGCTGGTAGGGCGGCTGCCCCGCCACAAGCAAGTCGGCCGGTCCCCACACCGAGTGCATGAAATCCCAACTGCACTCGCTCGCGGCGGGCAGGATGAGGATCGCCCCCAGGATGGCAAGCCCCACGATCAGGAGGGTGATTTTGGTTCGATTCAAGCGATCACCTTTCGTTGAGGTGATTATATATCATCCGAACACTTTCAAAACACGCTTATAATTAACCTGATCCTATCACCCGAGGTGATTTATCCTATGAGCGAACCCCGCACCGTCCGCGCCCCGCGCGGAACCACCCTTACCTGCAAATCCTGGCAGACCGAAGCCGTCTACCGCATGATCCAGAACAACCTCGACCCCGAGGTGGCGGAAAAGCCGCTCGAGCTGGTGGTGTATGGCGGGAGAGGTCAGGCTGCCCGTTCATGGGAAGCCTTCGATGCCATCCTCGACTGTCTCAAGAATCTCGAGAACGATGAGACTCTGCTGGTGCAATCCGGCAAACCGGTGGCGATCTTCCCCAGCCACCCCGACGCCCCGCGGGTGCTCATCGCCAACTCCAACCTGGTGCCGCATTGGGCAACCCGGGAGCATTTCGATGCGCTGGCTGCCCGCGGACTGATCATGTACGGACAGATGACCGCTGGCTCGTGGATCTACATCGGCACCCAGGGGATTTTGCAGGGCACCTATGAAACGCTGGCAGCCCTGGCTGTACAGCGCGGATGGGGTACGCTGAAAGGCAAATTCACCCTCACCGCCGGTTTGGGAGGTATGGGCGGCGCCCAGCCGCTGGCGATCACCATGAACGAAGGTGTGGGGGTGGTGGTGGAGGTCGACCCCGAGCGGGCGCAGCGCCGCAAGGAGATCGGTTACGTGGATGTGGTGGTCGATACGCTGGAAGAGGCGATGACCCTGGTGGAGGAATTCACCCACCGTGGCGAGCCGCTCTCCATCGGGCTGATCGGCAATGCCGCCGAGATCTTCCCCGAGCTGGCGCTGCGCGGCATTACACCTGATGTGGTCACCGACCAGACGCCCGCCCACGATGTGCTGATGTACGTCCCCGCCGGAATGAGCGTGCAGCAGGCGGAAAGGCTGCGCAAAGAGAACCCGGCGGAATATGAAAAACGTTCGACGCAATCCATGGCTGCCCATGTACAGGCCATGCTCGATTTTCAGAAGCACGGCGCGGAGGTGTTCGATTACGGCAACAACCTGCGCCAGCGCGCCTACGATACCGGCGTGAAGAACGCCTTCGATTTCCCCGGTTTTGTGCCGGCTTACATCCGCCCGCTGTTCTGCGAGGGCAAGGGTCCCTTCCGCTGGGTGGCGCTTTCCGGCGACCCGGAAGATATCTACAAGACCGACCGGGCGATCATGGAGCTCTTCCCCGATGATGTTCACCTGCACCGCTGGCTGAAGATGGCGCGCGAGAAGGTGCCCTTCCAGGGGCTGCCTTCGCGCATCTGCTGGCTGGGATACGGGGAACGCGCCAGAGCCGGTCTGCGCTTCAATGAAATGGTCGCCAGCGGCGAGCTGAAAGCGCCGATCGTGATCGGTCGCGACCACCTCGATTCCGGCTCGGTCGCCTCACCCAACCGTGAGACCGAAGGCATGCGCGATGGCACCGATGCAGTAAGCGACTGGCCGATCCTGAATGCCATGATCAACGCCGTCAACGGCGCCACCTGGGTCAGTTTCCATCACGGCGGCGGCGTGGGCATCGGTTTCAGCCAGCATGCCGGGCAGGTGATCGTCGCCGATGGCACTCCCGAGGCTGCCCGTCGTTTGCAGCGCGTACTCACCTCCGACCCCGGCATGGGCGTTGTCCGCCATGTGGATGCCGGTTATCCCGAGGCGGTGAAAGCCGCCCGCGAGCGCGGGGTCAAAATTCCCATGATCGATGTGGAGCACCCGGATGTCACGTAAGCTGATCTTCTTTTTGATGATCGCGCTGGGGATCGGCATCGGGCTGTACCTCGGCTGGGGGCTGGCTCCAAATCTGACCGGAGGCAGTTCACTCAAAGACCTGCGCGACGATTTCAAGGCGGATTACGTGCTGATGACCGCCGAGGTGTACGACCGCGACGGGGACATCAAACTGGCTGCGGATCGCCTCGACCAGTTGAAAAGCGGTTCCGCGCTGGATGTTGCCGCCAATGCCATCACCTACGCCCGCTCGGCAGGCTATTCGATCAACGACCTGGAGCTGATGAGCAGCCTGATTCAGGCTTTGCAGGATAACAACACCACAGCCGGAGGCGGCTCATGAAGGAGCGCGGCGGCTGTCTATTTATTGTGACCGGGTTGATTATTGGGCTGGTGGTCGGAGCGCTGATCTCCTTTGTGATCAGCCCGATGCAGTATGTCAATATCTCTCCTTCAATGCTGAAAACAGAGGATAAGGATATCTATCGCGGATTGATCGCCGCCGCTTATCACCTGCGCGGAGATCTGGGGCGCGCCAAAGCCCGCCTCAACCTGCTTCAGGATGAGAACAGCGTGCAGGCGCTCACTGCCCAGGCGCAACAAACTATCGCCAAGGGTGGTCTGGCACAGGAAGCCCGCGGGCTTGCCTTGCTGGCTGCCGCGATGAACGAACAGCCGATCACTCTGTCCACCGAAGCGGAAAACACCCCCACCGGGATGGCGGTGGTGTTGACCCCCACAGATTTCCCCACCCTGCCGCCGCTCACCACCGTCACCACTGAAACGGCAGTGGAAGAGACGCCCACCCCCGAAACGGTCTTCCCCACCCTCGAGCCGCGTCCTGTCCCCTCCGACCCCTACGTACTCAAAGACCGCAAGAGCCTGTGCGACCTGGAGATGATGAACCTGCTGCAGGTGTTCGTCATTGATAAATCCGGCAAGCCCATTCCGGGCGTGGAAGCCATCGTCACCTGGCAGGGCGGCGAAGATCACTTCTTTACCGGTCTAAAGCCGCAGGTGGATCTGGGCTACGCAGATTTCAGCATGCAGCCGGGTGAACTTTACAACCTGCGCCTGGCAACCGGCGGCGATTCCGCCACACGCATCACACCGCCCAACTGCAAGCTCGATTCCGGGATGGAATACACCGGCGGCGTCAAGCTGATCTTCAGCCTGCCCTAATCTTTTTTCACGACGACAGCTTTTCATCCAGCCAGGTATTGACAAGGTTCAACCCGGCTGTTTCAGCTTTTGCTATAATGAAGAGGTCATTTTTGAATTACGGAGTTGAATATGGGCATGGAAGATGAATTCTTTCTTGGGAAGAAAGTTGACCTGGCAACTGGTAAGGCAACCGAAGAAATCGTTACCTACGACCCGGCGGATCTGACCACACACGGTGTCGTGACCGGCATGACCGGCTCCGGCAAGACCGGCCTGTGTATCGGGCTGCTGGAAGAAGCGGCGCTGAAGAATATCCCCGCCATTATTGTCGATCCCAAGGGGGATCTCACCAATCTGTTGTTGCACTTCCCCGATCTGCGTCCGACCGACTTTGAACCCTGGATGGATGCCGATGCCGCCCGCAAGTCCGGCAAATCCGTCACCGAAATGGCTGCGGAAACTGCCGCCAGTTGGAAGAAGGGGCTCGATAGTTGGGGCATCACCCGTGAACGGATAGCCGCACTCGACGAAAAAGTGAAGTTCACCATTTACACTCCCGGCTCGGATTCCGGGGTGCCGGTGAGCATCATCGCCTCGCTGAAGGCGCCCGACATCTCTTGGGATGGCAACCGTGAAGTGATCATGGAGCGCATCTCCAGCACGGTTTCGGCACTGCTGGGGCTGATCGGGCTCACCGACCTCGACCCTATCCGCTCGCGCGAGCACATTCTGCTTTCCAACATCTTCCAAAATGCATGGAGCCAGGGACACGACCTGGACCTTTCCGAACTGATCCTGCAAACACAGAGCCCGCCATTCGAAAAGCTGGGGGTTTTTCCGGTGGAACAGTTCTACCCGGCAAAAGACCGTATGCAGCTGGCAATGACTCTCAATAATTTCCTGGCTTCCCCGCCCTTCCAGATCTGGATGACCGGCGAACCGCTGGATATCCAGAGCATGCTCTACACCCGGGAAGGCAAACCACGCCATTCGATCTTCTACGTCGCGCACCTGTCGGATACCGAGCGCATGTTCTTCATCACCCTGCTCTATTCCGCCATCGAAACGTGGATGCGCTCCCAGACCGGCACATCCGGCTTGCGCGCTCTGGTCTATTTTGATGAGATCGTCGGCTACCTGCCCCCGCTGGGTAACCCGCCCTCCAAGATGGTCATCCTGCGCATGCTCAAACAGGCGCGCGCCTTCGGGGTGGGATTGCTGCTGGCAACCCAGAACCCGGTGGATGTGGATTACAAAGCGCTCTCCAACGCCGGAACTTGGTTCATCGGCAAGCTGCAAACCGATCAGGATAAACAGCGCCTGCTCGATGGATTGGAGAGTGTTGCGGGCGGAGTGAACCGCAGTGATTACGACAAGCTGATCTCATCTCTGGGTAAACGTGTCTTCCTGC
>DAIOEK010000040.1:0-26888 GCA_036746315.1 Anaerolineaceae bacterium
GAAGCCATCGATCACCTTCCTGTCCATCCAGATCGAGGTAAAGGTTTCAGCCAGCCAGCCGGATGGTTGGTAGAAGATCTTTTCATACAATTCGTCGAAATAATATTTGTTTTCCAGCACCGTATGCAGCGGACCGAGCGCCTTTTTGAGCGGATCTTCCGCACCGGCGGTCACATTGCGGTACACCAGCCAGCCGAAGAAAAGCCCGCCCAGCGAGACCACCAGCGAAGTGAGCAGCGGAACCGCAGAAAAATGTGCTTCAACAGCATTTTCGCCGAGCATGCCGCCCACGAAATGCTCGAACCAGTTGGGGATCACCCCTCCCAGCACCGGGAAGTGCTCCGGAATGCCAACCCAGCCGGCGACCACGGCAAAGACCGCCAGCACTACCAACGGCAGCGTCATGCTGGGTTTGGATTCATGCGCATGTTCTGCTGCGTCCGTGCGCGGCTTCCCCAGGAAGGTCAGCGTGATCTGGCGCATGGTGTAGAAAGCGGTCAGCAGGGCAGCCACCGCCAGCACCACAAATACTGTGCCATGCCCGCCCGAAAACGCTCCGCTGAGAATTTCATCCTTCGACCAGAAACCCGCCGTCAGCACCGGAAAACCGGAAAGTGCAAAGCCGCCGATCAGGAAGGTCCAGAAGGTGAAGGGCATCTTCCTGCGCAAGCCGCCCATATTCTGCATATCCTGCGGATCGACATGCTCGCCCGTGTGGTAAACTCCGTGCTCCATGCCGTGGATCACACTGCCCGAACCGAGGAAAAGCAATGCCTTGAAAAATGCGTGGGTCACCAGGTGGAACACTGCTGCCACGTATGCGCCTATCCCCAATGCAGCGATCATGTAACCCAACTGGGAGATGGTCGAATAAGCCAGTACTTTTTTAATATCGTTCTGTGCCACCGCAATGGTCGCCGCGAAGATCGCCGTGAATGCACCGATGAAGGCAACCACCGACATCGTCGGGGTCAGCGCCAGTCCTGGCTCCCAACCCGCCGAGATCAGCGGGAAGACGCGCGCGGTCATATACACACCTGCGGAGACCATGGTCGCCGCATGGATCATCGCCGAAACCGGGGTCGGACCTTCCATCGCGTCCGGCAGCCACACGTGCAGCGGGAACTGAGCACTCTTGCCCACCGCGCCGATGAACAGCAGCAGCCCGATCAGCCCGGCAAAGGACAGCCCAAAAACCTGGGTGGGTGTGGATGCCATCAACGCCAGCATCTGCGGATTGCCAAAGATCTCCCGGTAGCTCAGGGTGCCGGTGGTGGCGTAGAGCAAGCCGATACCCAGCAGCATGAACACGTCGCCTACGCGGGTGGTCATAAATGCCTTGATCGCCGCCTTGCGCACCGATTCCTTGCCGAACCAGAAGCCGATCAGCAGGTACGAGCACAACCCCATCACCTCCCAGCCTACGTAGAGGGTGAGCAGATTATCGCTGACCACCAGCACATACATGGCGAAGGCGAACAGGCTGATGAAGGCGAAGAAGCGCGAGTACATCGGTTCCACCGATGGCACCTTGTGGGTGTGACCCTGCGCATCGACCAAATCCGCGCCATGTGGCGGCAGACCGGGCCGGTCGTGTTCACCTGCCGGCTGGCCGAAGTTGTGATACCCCACCGAGTAGATGAAGATCATCAACACCGTCCAGGCAACAAAGAACAATGTCACCGCCGTCAGGCTGTCCACCTGGATGCCGATATTCAACCAATCTTTACCGGCCGGCAGCCATTTGATCGAGCTGAGAATGGGATGTTCCGCCAGGTGTTCAACACCGATCACCTGGAAAAAGACGATCATCGAGAACAGCCACGAGATCGCCGCCGAAGCGATGGCAATGCTGTGGCTGAGACCTTTCCATTTATGGGTCAGCAGCAACACAACCAGGAATGCCACCAGCGGAGGCAGGGGGATGAGCCATACGAGTGTTTGAGTCGTCATTCTGTTTTCATCCCTTCAATTGATTCACTTCATCAGCGATCACCGTATCTTTGCGGCGATAGACCGAAATGATCATTGCCAGCCCCACTGCCACTTCAGCGGCAGCGGCAGCAATCACGATGATGGTAAAAACCTGCCCGTTCATCTTGGTGGGGGTAATATAGCGCCAGAAAGCGATCAGGTTGATGTTCACCGCATTCAGCATCAGCTCGATGCCCATCAGAATACCGATCACGTTTTTACGTGCCAGCACGCCAAACAGCCCGATACAAAACAGGGCTGCCGCGAGGATCAAATACCAGGAAATTGGGATCATCTCATCCACCTCGCGCCTTTATGATTTGTGTTCCCGCCCCACGTAGATCGCCCCGATCATGGCTGCCAGCAGCAGAATGGAAGCGACTTCAAAGGGGATCAGGAAACCATCCGGGGAAACCAGTGACAGCCCCAGTTGATTGATCGTGTCGGTACCGGCCGGGATATCAACGGCGGTGGTTCCAAAGCCCTGCCACAGGTAGAGCGAGAAGACAATCGCCACGAACAACACTGCCGAGGTGATTGCCGCAACCACGGTCTGCCGGTTGAAGGGGGAGCTTTCATCGAACATCATCCTGCGGGTCAGCATCACCGCGAAGATCACCAGAATGGCGATTGCACCAATATACACCACCACCTGCACCACGCCGAAGAACGGCGCCTCCAGCAGCACAAAGAGAACCGCCACACAGAACAGCGTCAGGATCAACCAGAGTGCGGCATGCAGCATCTTTCGTACGGTAACCACGCCGATTGCTGCAAAGAGCATCACCAGAGCCGTAAGAATAAAAATGATTTGTGTCAAACTCATTGGTCTGCGCCTCAATCGCCCAGGATTTTTTCAGCCATTTCACGGTTGGCTTCCGCTAATTCATCGATTCTATCCCGCCGGTCATCCAGCGGTTTGCGGCTGAATAAAACCACCACCGCTACCACCAGCGCGTTCGCCGCCAGATGTCCGACCCAATGCGTCAGCGTGGTACCGCCGGCATACAACTTTTCCACCAGGGCGGTGATCATCACCATCAACAGCGCAACCGGGGTGAGTATCTTCCAGTTGAGCGCCATCATCTGGTCGATGCGGAAACGCGGCAGCGATCCGCGCAGCAGGATGAACACGAAATACACCACCATGGTCTTGATGGCGAAATAAACGAACCCCAGTATCGGAATTTGCATCGCGCCCGGTCCCTGCCAGCCACCGAGGAACAGGACGGTAAACACCATCGATGCTGTGAAAGCGTGCAGAAATTCACCCACGTAGAACATGCCGAATTTCAAGCCGGAGTATTCAATGTTGAAACCGGCAACGATCTCCGATTCCGCCTCTGCCAGGTCGAAAGGCGCCCGCCCCACTTCCGCCACCGAAGTGATGAAGAAGACGATTGCCGCCACCGGAGCGAGCAGCACGAACCAGATGGGATTCTGCGCCAGGATGATGCTGTTCAACCCCATCGAACGTGATAACAGCACCGGGATCAGCATCACCAGCACCATCGGAACTTCGTAGGAGACCAGTTGTGCCACCATGCGAAAGCCGGACAACTGGGCGTATTTGTTATTGGAAGAATACCCCGCCAGGATGATGCCCAATTCGCCGATGGCACCCACCGCCACGATATACAGGACCCCCACGTTGATGTTCGCGCCAAAGGTGGTTACCGTAAACGGGATCACCGACCACATAAAGAGCACCGCCCCCACCACCAGCACCGGTGCCAGGTTAAAGGGCACCACATCCGCATTTTTGGGTGTGATGTATTCCTTGGCAAAGATCTTGATCATGTCGGCAAACGGTTGGATCAAGCCATACGGACCGAGACGGTTGGGACCGAAGCGGTCTTGAATGCGTCCGATCAGCTTGCGCTCGTACCAGATCAGGAAGATCACCCACAACATCGCCAGCAGGGGCAGCACCAGCGCTCCCGCCACGGTGACGATCGGCGCAGCCAACTCCGGCGCCATTCCGGCATTCACCAGAAGCTGCACCAGCCATTGGCTGATAAATGTAATCGGGTCACTCCAAAAGGGCATGGTATCTCCTAGAGTAAGTATGAATTTTTCCGGGAATTGCTACCAATCCAGGGCGCCTTTTTTCCAGGCGTATGCCAGGGCGCCCGCCAATATCAGCAGGAACAGCAACCCCTCCAGCACCGCATACAGACCCAGCTTGTCATATGCAACCGCCCACGGATAAAGGAAAACCGCCTCGATATCGAAAACCAAAAAGATCAGGGCATAGACGTAATACTGCGCCTTGAACTGCACCCAGGTATCACCCACGGTCTCGATACCGCATTCGTATGTGGAATTCTTGATGGAATTTGGTTTTTTGGGCGCAAGGATGCCCGCCAGGGTGATTGCCACAGCCGGTAACGCCAGGGAAACCACCATGAAGACCCCTATGTACAACCAGTCCAATTGCATGCTACCCCTCGCTTAAGTGGATTTGGAATGGGATCTGAACCAGCTCAACCTGCCGCCGGGTCATCTCTCTTATTCTATCATAGTTGTATTTACAAGCCGCACTCGCGCAAACTCTGCCATGCCCGAAACATGGGTGAGACCGGCTGAACAGTATTATCTTAGCAATAATCCGTGCGACACAGGAAAAATGGATGTCACCTTCCCGGGGAAAAAGGTCACCCGTTTATGTGCCGGAGGTTTTTCCTGCTGTGCAACAGCCCGCTGACCAGCGCAGCGACCCCCGCCGCCAGGATGACCCCGGCGGCTGCCAGCGCCGGAATGTAACCCAGCCCCAACAGGGTGGTGGTCCTTCCATTTAGATGAACGGAAGCCAGCGGCGCCATCACGCTTTCCCCCTGCCCGTTCGCGATCAGCAGCTCCGTCCATAGGGTGCCCTCCCAGACATGCACCTTTCCCGGCGCAACCGCCCAGGTGAAGGTCACCGGCGTATCCGGCAGCAGTTGCCGGGTATTGTCGTTGTCGGGCAGGATCAGCCGCGCCGGTTCATCGATGCGCGCCCGGATGCTGAAAGCCGCATCCGGCGGCTGCCCAGCCGGGCAGGTCAACACTGCCTGCTGGGTGATCGCGTTGATCTTTCCCACAGTCATTAACCCGACCCAGTGCGTGTGAAGGCTGACCGTGCAGTTAGCCGCCACAGCGGGGATGTCTTCCGCGGCGAGCGTCAGACGCATGGTATCTCCCAGGTTCAGCTCCAACGTGGAATCCCGCACATCTCCCGGAAGCCATACTCCCGCCGCCATCAACAATGCCATTAACATCGCCAACCCGCCCAGCCATATCCTTTTCATGGATCATATTTTACTGCATCCACAACGTGCCCGGCGCGGACGCTTGCGTTACAATAAACACATGATCAAGATCGACCGCAGAACTTTTCTGCAATGGATGGCGCTCACCCTGCCGGCGATTTACATCCGTCCCCGGCACCAGGCAGCGGATGTCACCACCATTCCCCTGCCCGCCAGAGATACCCTGCCCGACCCGCTGCTCTACCGGGTGGTGGACGTGCAGCATCCCATCACGGCGGAAGAGATCACCAACAGTGTGGAACCACAGCTCGAGGCGCTGCCCCTCACCCTGGATGGCATCCTCGTGGCGAACGAGAATGTCCGCATCCACCACTTGTGCCATGCCGATCTGGCGGAAATGTTTACCGCCGCCAATGCCGCGCGCACCGGTTTGTACATCCATTCCGGCTTTCGCTCATATGAAGAGCAAGCCTACGCTTACAGCCAGGCAAAGGATAAATCCACCGTCATGCTGCCCGGCACATCCCAGCACCATAGCGGGCTGGCGCTCGATTTCACCTCCAGCGAGATCGGCAAGATCATCGACCTGTATGCGGGGTTTGAAAGGACCAAAGGCGGTATCTGGCTGGCGGAACACGCCCGGGAACACGGCTTTTTACAGAGCTACACCGGCAAACACGACGGCATCCAGAATGAATCGTGGCATTATCTGTATGTCGGCAAACCGCTGGCAAAGGTCTACCACGACCTGAAAGCCGCCGGCTGGTACGGGGATGTCTTTCTGCTGCAGACCGCCATCAGCCTGGGGATGCAGCAACTGGTGTTCGATGGACTGCCGTGATCTGATGTTCACAGTGCCAAAATCGCCCCAAATGCGGTGCGCCTGACCGGTGAAACTTTTTCGCATGCGCGGAAAAAAAGTGTTTGGGAACAAAAAGAAACAATTCGTGGTTTCTGAAAAGGAATGCGCCCGCGCCTGTGCGGTCATTCCTTCTTCCATTATAAGGAAGCGGGAGGGAGGATGATAGCTGTCATCTGTGACATGAATCCGGGGGGGCATTCACGAAGCAGGATGACCCTGAAGCAAGAAAAGGTTTGGCGATGTTTCCGTCGTGATCGGCCTGGGCAGAGATTCTTCGTCGCTGCGCTCCTCAGAATGACATTTCGGGAACGGTGGGTACGGCAATACTTCAGTTCGGATGCCATTGCCTGCACGGTGCCTTCCTGCGCGTCATCCGAAATTATGGTGCCCGTGTTTGGAACGGTGACCATCCATGTAGCGGATACTGCCGGTGTAGCACAGGCGGAACTGCCGGTTTACGCCTTCCAGGTTGTGGAAATACCGCCCGAAGAACCAGCCGGGGAACCGGAAGGCGGCGAAGGTGAACCGCAGGGGGAGGAGAACCAGGCTGCGTTGACCGAACTGGTTTATTCGGGTATTCATGGCGTCACGGGTGCGGACGGTCTGGTGACGCTGGACCTGCCGGAAGGGAATTACCGCTTCCGCAGCGACCTGCACGGACACCAGTATTTCAGCGCCGAGGAGTCTCCGGTGGCGGTTCCCGCCATGAATACCGCCGGCATCACTGTGCCGGTGTTCGGCGAAGTGGTGGTGACCGTGGAAGATAAAGACCATGAGCCGCAGCCTGATCTGCCGGTCTACGTCTTTACCGGTACCACCTACAGCGGCATCAGTGCCACCACCGATGGATACGGCAAAGCCACCCTGCTGATCCCCGAGGGAGTGTACCGCTTCCGCGCGGATCAGTTCGAAATGCAGTTCTGGAGTGATACGGCAGACCACTGCACGGTACCGGCAGCATGCAGCACTGCGCTGATCACCGTGCTGGGCACAAACTACTCCTCCACCTACCAGAACATCACCTACAGCTATGACGATCTCAACCGGCTGACCGCGGCCGAATATGATAGCGGGTTATACTATCACTACAGCTATGATGCAGTCGGCAATCGGATCAGCGGAGAAACCATGGCGGGAGTCACGCCGGTTACCTACAACTACACCTACGACGACGCTCGCGGAACGAAGTGGAGCACCCCCGAGCGAAGCGAGCGGGGCTACCGGCTCACCGCGGTGAACGGGCAGACCTACACCTTTGATGAGAATGGGAATCTGTTGAGCGATGGCGAGTACAGCTACACCTACGATTCGGCGAATCGGCTGGTGGGTATAAACAGGGACGACATATCGGTAAGCTATGCCTACAACGGCGACGGCACGCGCCTGCAGCAGACCGCCAACGGAGAGACGCTGACCTACACCACGGACCTCAACCGGGCGTATTCGCAGGTATTGTTCGATGGGACCAACAGCTACGTGTATGGATTGGAGCGCATTGGCACGGACAGCCCGGATGGCTACTACGACTACCTGCACACCTGGTTAAGACACCGGGTGCAGGCGACACCCTGGGGAGTGTGCGCCAGATGATGAAAGTGAACGGCGCGAACGTAGGGTTGACGCTGAGCCAGAGCTACGACCCGTATGGCAGCGTGATCTACACCCACGGGGGAGATACCACCTTCGGCTATACCGGCGAACAGCAAGACAGTTACATTAAGTTAATCAACTTGCGCTCGAGATTATATTCCACAGAAACCGGGAGATTCCTGACCAGAGATGTCTGGCAGGGGGATTATAACAGACCTCTCTCACTAAACAAATGGAACTATGTCGAAGGCAACCCTGTCAACCGGACAGATCCAACAGGACATATTCCTAACACTTATAGCAATTATGGGATCAATGAGCGAGATCTTACTTGGTGGCTTTACCAAGAGCTTATTACAAATGCATCTTCCTCGTATACACAGCGCAATAAAACACTCATGGCTGGCTCAGCGAATGACAAACTAACAGCTTTAGAAGCATTCAAGAACTTGGAGCAGGACAAGGCAAAATGGGATTTTAAACATGGAATTAAGTTCGAAATGGGTGAATCAATCGTTTTGCATGATAACAATGTTGGGTTTCGCTGGTATGAATATTCCGTGCCCGGTAACATCCATTATGGATTTGTGGGAAGAGCGTCTGGAATGCCAGGTTGGTTGTTGCATGCAGGGGCAACTTATGCGGAGATGAAAGACCCAGCCCATATGCCAAAAGGGCCAATTTCTAATCCGTTTCGGGGCGAATGTCCCTGTCCTTGTCCAAGAGGAGATACGGGCGAGACATGCAGAAAATATTTGTGCTGGTATATAAACCCCGGATGGATTGGGGGAGGGTTTGACGATCCAAAAGACTATAATGCGGTTGAAACTGGAATTCAATTGTTCAACTTGTATGGTAGTAATATGAGTTTCACTCAATTCATTGCTGGGATAACATCAAGAGGTAAGTTACTCGACCAGCCTGTTATTACACCCAATTGGCAATGGAAAAACCCTCTTGGAGGTTGGCCATATTCTGCTGGTCATTTTAATGGACCTAAAGAGGCGGAATTTGAACCAATCGTGCAACAACTTCTAACTCAGTGAGGTGATGATGACTGTGAAGCGTCTGGCCATGATTAGTCTTTTTTTGTTGGTTCTTTTTACAACAGGTTGCTCTTCGAAGCCCGAAAAGGAAGCTTGCCAAATTGATACTTTGTTAGTTGATGTCTCTGCTTTTCCAGACAATATTTGGGAGGAAACAGGATCAAGGGATACCCGCGGAGCACCATCCAGGTTGGGAATTGAAAGGGCAGGAACATCATTTTCTACGGCAACCCAGGGAACCGCCAATAATGATATATATCATTTCGACACTGCATTTGAAGCGGAGGAGAACTATAGCAAACTCCAGTTGGACTGGTTCAACCTAGCCCCAGAGGATAGTGTTTGGATTACTCCTGTTGAGCTAGATAGCATCACTCTGAATGCGGATGAATATCGATTGGACTGTTTCCAAAAAAACATCGAAGTTTGTATGTTTGTTGCTCGTTATCATGTGTACGTCGTCGAATTTTCAACTGCGATGCCTGTACTCACATATAACGACTTCATTCGACTATTGGAAACAATTGATCAAAAAATGATGGGTTGTTTAAGCCCTGAATAGGCATTGATGAAAAAAGATGAACTAAACTAAAATCAACTTGGATTCCCTTTTGCGGAGGTGTTCTGATTATATCCTCAAGAAGGCTGAGTGCAAAGACTACTGCACCTTAAAAACTCATGCCTTTACATCCTCTTTTGCTGCGAGTGAGATAATCCCTTACCTCAGAGCTTGTACCATCTTGCAATGAGGTTTTTAAGGGCGCTGCCATTCAGCGAGTCCGCCAAAGCAACGAACTCAATTGGGGTGGCATTGGAACCTGCCCGATGTCTGTAAGGGCAATAAACTCCTTTGCATGACTCATCGCCCGATAGTAATAAGAGACCACTGTACCATCGTACAAACGGGCATACCCCAGAGTGTGTTCATGTTTTTGCGGCCAAGCAACGTTTGTACTGTGATTATAGGTGCCCGGCATTCAACAAAAGCATTTCATAGGAATACTTGAGCTGATGGGGAGTCATTCAAACTCTGAGCCGGGATCTATAAGCATTCAATTGGGTGCGCAATAGCGCAAACCTAGGTGCTACATACCTACCTGTACGGACTTAATCGATTGGGTTACGAGCGGAATGAGAGCAGCTATTTGTACCTGCATGACGCCCTGGGGAGTGTGCGCCAGATGATGAAAGTGAACGGCGCCAATGTAGGGCTGACCGGGTGAAAACTCACATCATCCGGCGGTTACCCACCGCTCATTTCCGCTTTGCACCTTCGCGGAATAACTGGTCCCAGGTTCTCCAACCCACATATCCATCCGCCTCGAGGTGATTATTCTGCTGGAAAGCCTTCACCGCATTTTGTGTCATCTTGCCGAAGATGCCATCCGGCTCCCCCACTTCGTCGTAGCCCAATTCCAACAAACGTTGCTGGAGCTTCAGCACATCATCGCCCTGCATCGCCGGACTCGTCCAATACAGATCGCGCACCAGACCGGGCGTGGGGGTAATGGTTGGCGTGAGCGAGGGCAGCGCCTGCGGTGTGGGATAGCTGGCATTTGCAGCCAGACACGCCGGAACGGCGGTAAAATCGGCTGCGGTAACCGGATTCTCCACCGCACTGATCGAAACAGCCGAGCCGCCCGGCTCAAAGACCACATCCGGCAGCGTTCGGGGGCGCCCGGAGATGGTTTTGGTTGCGGAGAACTTACCCGGCGAGACAGTCAGAAATCCCTGAACTTCGCCCGCATCGGCAATCTCTGCCAGCCATGCGCCATACTCCTCGGGAATCCCCTGCTCCAGCAGTGTGCCGCCGCCCAGCAGGATGCCGCCATCCGGCAACGGCAGAATGCTGTTGGCGTATGAATCGGGCGAATTTTCAATTTTGTAAAAGCCTGTCAGTTTCTCCCACAGCAACCCGCCTTTGGCATTAAAGCGCGCCAGGAACGAAACGTTGTTCGCCTCCCGCGTTTCCCCGGCCACCAGCAGCCCGCCATCTGGTGTATCCGCGACTGCCTGAATGTCGATCCATCCCCGCACGGAACTCAGCCGCTTTTGCCACAGCAGGGCGCCGTTCTTGCCCAGGTAGACGAGCTGCGTATCCGTGCTGTAGTTGTCGTCCGAGACGAGCAAAAGCCCGTTGGTTAGGGGGAACAAAGCAGTGATCGGTTCACTGTTGGGCGCCTGCCGCAAGGTGGTCTGCCAGGAAAGGCTGCCGGTACCGTTCACCTTCATCAGCCAGATGTCGAAATCGCTGCCCGAATCGTCATAAGAATGTGTGCCCGCCAGTATCGCCCCCCCGTCATCCGTCGGCAGTACCTGCTCCAGGTACTCAATGCCCGTCAATACGCCATAAACCCGCTGCCACACCTGACCGTTCCCATCCACCTTGATCACTTTGATGTCGGTGTAGAACGGCGCCCAATAGACCGATTTATCGACATAGCTGCCGACGTATGGGTAAATCGCGCCGCCATCCGAGGTGGGGTAACCGTACGCATCAAAATCCACAAAATCCACCGCCCACTGAACCTGATCAGGATTGTTGAAGTGCGCGATGCGACCTGCACCCATCCATGTGTAGCTGCCATCCGCATTGGGCTGCAGCAGGTCAGACCGGGCACTCGACACGACATTACCCTCGGTATCCAGTTCCAGCGACCGCGCGCGACCTTCAAGCACCCAGTTCCCATTTGCCGCCGCTTTGAGCGTGGCTGCGGTGGGCAGGAATTGTTTTTGCCAGATCAGTTTGCCATCGGGGTCGATCTTTGCCACCCAGGTCCCGGCGTTTTCTCTCAATGCACCGGCGACGATATAGCTGCCGTCCGCCGCGGGTAGGATGGATTGGATGTAACTGATCCCGCCGGGGAACGCTTCGGACCAGGCATAACCTACCGCCGGCGGACAGGCAGGCAGCGGGGTTTGCGTATTTGTGGGCTGAGGGGTGGCGGTATTTGCAGGAGGCTGCGGTGCAGCCGTATTGTTCTGCTGAGCCTGCTTTTCCGCGACAGACGCGGCAACATTCACTGGCTGCTGCATCCCGACCTGCGATTCGACCGCTTCATCCGCTGACGGGCTCTGCGGACTGGCGGCTGCCGAACAGGATGCCGCGATCGAAAAGATAATGAGCGCGCCGAAGATGCGTATTCTGTTCATCCGTCGATCTCCATGAGAAAGCAAGTCAGGTATGCCTGATCCTCGTATCCATCTGCAACCAGCACGAACCGGCCATCGGGGCTTACCGCCAGGGCACGCGGATCCAGGAAGGAACCATCCGCCCAATCGCCGGCATCCGCGGTCAGTCTGCCAAAGCGCTGCAGCAGCACACCTTTGGGGCTGTACTGATGAATCGCAATTTGAGCGGTGTTCGAGGCAAACAGCACGTAGATGTTCCCGGTTTCATCGGTGGTCAGGTCGTTGGCAACGGTTTCAACCAACTTCGAGCGCACCAGCGGGAACGCATCCTGTTCCTCCCCGGTCAGCGGATCGGCGGTGACTACGGCGGCATCCCAGTTGAAATCCCGCATCATGTAGAAGGTCCCCAGTGGATCGAACGCCAGACTGGTATAAACATGAGTTTCGTCGAATTGGAATTTATCCACCAAATCTGCGGTATCCGATGTGTATATTTCAACGCCGCCATTATTCAACAGGTAAATATTGCCGGTCAGCGGATTCACGGCGATATCCGTATAGAACCCGTCCCCTCCCGCCGTCAACTGTACACCCTGCGGTGAAAGGACCACAAACCAGCGGTAAGCTTCATCAGTAACGATCAGGTTGCCAAAAGGGTCCACTGCCGTGCTGATCAAATTAGCCTGATCGGGTGTATCGATTTTCTTGAGCTGGTTGCCTTCCACATCATATATGTAGAGTCCGTTGCCCTGCGTGGCAACATACACCAGGCCATTTTGCCCCATGGCGATATCCACCGGCGTATCAGGCAGGGGAACCCGCCAATACACGGAAGGTTCCGTGTAGGCTTGCAACCTGCCGAGCAACTCAACGGCGGCGATAGCCGCAGCGAAGGTGTTATCCTCAAACGAGATGATCACCTGGTCGACTTCGAACTCGCTGTGCAGCGGAACGCGGATGCGCTCGGCGCAGGCGCCCTCCTGCAGCGGAGTGCCGCCCGAAGCCAGATAACCAAGATCGAGTTCCACCCCCAGCCCGGAGAGGGAGTTGAGCATTTCGATGCGCTTGATGCCGGTTTGCGTCTGTGCTGCATAAATTACAAGCTGTTCCGGCAGAACGGGCGTCAGATACTCCAGGGTGAGGATGGTCTCTCCGCTTTCTTCAGGCAGGGCAGCCAGCCATTCATTGCTACAGGACATTTCGGTTGGGTCGTAGGTTCCCACCGCCACCTCATCCGCCATGTAAGGGTCCAGGTAACCCCAGGCAGCCCCCTGCCGCAGCAGCAACGGATCTGTTGATTCGACTTCAGCGGGCACATTCACAACCGTTGCGATGGGCATGACCACGGTGGTGGCGGTTACCCGGGGCGGCATGGTTGCTGTGTTCTGCTGCGCCTGTGGTGTGACGGTTTCCCCGCTCAGCCCGCAGCTTATCTGTACCAACATACATACCATCAACGCCACACCGGCAAGGCGGCGCTTTTTTATACCATCAGGCCACAGCATCCCAAAATTCATAACAGGCTTTCACCCAATCGCACCAGGTTGAGGATCTCTTCCGTTTTCTTGAGATGCACGCCTTTCAACTCGATTGTCATTCCGGCGGAAGTACGCTTGATCAGCGGGGCAACCTTCGTCCAATTCAACAGCGCGGATTGCACACCGGGGGTAAGCAGACGATCCGCCTGCTCCGCCGACTGCGCCCAAACCATGTAGCGCTTTTGAAAAGCCGGGCTGCCGACCTGCACCTGCTGCACACCTGCCGCATCCCCGCCGAGGGCGGCATGAATGACCTGTAGTTGCAGCATTTCCCCCATCGCGCCCAGATTTACCTGTGCGGTTTGCGGACCGACCAGAATGGTCGTCCCGGGTTGCGGGCTGGTCCAGGTTGTTTTCTGTTCCATGTTGCTGGAACCGGCATTGGCATCCGTATCGCTGGAGCGGGAGATCCCTTCCAGTGTCCACCCGGCAGCGGTGATGCGAAAGCCTTTTTCCAGGCGCCCGCGCGAGGGTTCGTATTGCCATCCGTTTTGCTGCACAAACTGCTGTAATTGCTGATCGGACTGTTGCTGCTTTCTTAACACCACCAGAAGGATGATCCCCGCCACCAGCGCCATCACGGCAAAGACGACAAGATTGAGCAAAATTTCATTCATGTTTTTACCCCGCCTCTGATATTTCGGCTGCCTCCACCGAAAGGGACTGCATCTTCTTTTTGCGGACCAGCAGGAAGATCACCATCCCGATGATGATGGGTACAATGCAGCAGCACGCGATCGCCACCACGCCGCCGATAATATATATTATGCTGTTCTTATCACCAAAATCAAAATTCAAACCGCCCACCTGGCTGCCCGCCTGGATGGAGTTCAGTTCGCCGCCCCGCAGCTTCCAGGTGAGGGTGTTGCCATCCACTTCATCGGCGTTGTTCTCCATGATTTTCCCCGGCAAAGTCACCTGCCAGAACAGGTCTGCACCCATCGGGGCACTCCCGCCGCCCTGCAGGTCGAGGGTGATGTCGTAACGCAGGGTGCCATCCACCATCTCGAGGGTGTTGATCTGTGTATCGGTCATGCCGTAGATGGAGCGTAAATCTTCCAGCGAATCGAAACGGCTTTCATATACACACCAGGTTTCATCCTCATTGCGGGTTTCCTGGCGGATGGTGGTATTGGGGGGCAGGTTCTCCATCTGCGTTGCGCAGAAGTCATCTTCACCCACACTCAGCCCGGAGAGGCTGGCTTCATCCCCCTGAAAGCCAATCTCCTGGGTGTAGGTTCCCGCCCCATTCTTGTCGATATCCGTCTTGATGTTTACCTGGCAGGCGCCAAGCGCCAGAGCCAGGAGAATGGATAACCCCAACAGGCAGCTGGCAAGGTTTTTTGTTCTCATCATTCCCTCCACAAACACACTAGCCAACCAGGAAATAAGCGAGCACGCCCACCCCGATCAGGCAGACCGGCAGCAGAATGAGGATGCCAAGCACCGCCACCAGCAGGAATTTGCTGCGCTTCTGCCTCTCTTCACGGGAAATCCCGTGGATGGGTTCCGCCGGTATGGCGGGGTCGGGCAGCGCTTCCAGCGTCTCTGCCAGTGCGGTCAGGCTGCCGATCCATGCCTGGACGGCGGTAAACTGGTTGGCTTTCACAAACATCTGCTTCGAGCGGTGCAGATAGAGCAGCACTTCGCCGGGCTGAATTTCGACATGACGGAAGATTGCCCAATCCGCATGCCCTGAAATCAGTGATTGAAGGATGTCAGGCAAGCCGGGCTGCGCCAGCAATTGCTGCGCCCAGGCTTCATCATCGGCATAGATGGCGTACCCAGCCATTTGCGCTGCGTTCGTCTGCATGGGGTGTTTATTCAACACACCACTGATCTGCACCGGCAGGGAATCGCCGGGCAGTATCTGCACCTGCGCTCGGCCACGCGAAGAGATGCGAATCTCCATGGTGGGTCCGCGATAGATATACACATCCACCGCCCTGCCGTTGATGTCGCCCCAGTAGTGGCGCCCGACCATCATATACATGGCGCCCTGCAGCCCCAAAGGCAGGAAGATCGAATCCAGCATGTTTGCCCGCCTCTGGATCACGAACCACATGGCGATCACCGGCACGATGATCATCCCGGCGATCAGGATCACCCCGATCACCAACAGCAGCAGGGGCAGGTTTGCCGACTGGTCACTGGAGGCGAACTTATCCAGTTCAGGCAGCACCACGGCGAGCAAACCGAACAGACAACATGCCACCAGCGGTACGCCGATCACCAGGGAAAGGCACCCCACCCACCAGCGCCGTTTTACATCCTGTACTGCAACATGACCAACCTGTTTCATCTCACAATCCTCTCAGAAATATGCAGGCTTTCTCGACCCGGCCCATACATCAGGGTACGATTTGCAGCAAACCGCCGCCGTCCAGGTTCGATCCGCCGCCGCCGACCCAAACCGCGTTATATTGATCCACCCGTAGTGCGGAAATGTAATTGGTCAGCAAGCCGTTGGCGGTGGTCATCATGCTCCAGCCCGCGGAAGGACTGCCATGCAGCAGACCCTTATCCGTGCCGATCCACACGTTCCCATCCGCGCCGCTTGCCAGCGTGGTCAGGCGGGCATCACTGTAGCCATCTTTCATAAAATCGACCAGCGTGGTGGCTTTTTGCCCGTCGAAAACGGAGACACCGGTGAAAGTCCCGATGAGCAGGCTGCCGTCGGGGTCGAGCGCCAGTGCACGAACGTAAACATTCGGGATATCCTTGCTATCCTTGCCAAATACCACCGACAGGCTGTTGTTGGCATACTTCGCCAACCCCTGGTTGGTACCGATCCACATGGTGCCATTGCCATCCCACAGCACCGCCTGCACGTTGTCCCCCGGCAAGCCCTCGGCAGTTGTGAAGCTCATCACCTGATTGCCCTGGCTGTCGAGCACCACTACGCCTTTGGAATCATCCGCAATCCAGGCGCGATTCTGATCATCCACCGCTACGGCATTATAGGAATAGACATCCTTGAAAGACTGCCACTGATTGTTCTGGAAGTGGGTGGCGCTGCCGTTGATGATCGACATCCACACCGAACCATCCGCGGCAAAGGCAATGTCGCTGGCCCAATTTCCGCCCATGGCGCTTTGATCCTGCTGGCGATAGGTCAGCCATTTCTGCGCCGGGTTTGCCGGGTCGAGCACCTGGATGCCATTATCAGTGCCCACCCACAGCATGCCGTCGGGGGCGACGGTCAACGCATCCACAAAATTGCTGGCAAGTTGGTCATCCGTCGTCAGGGATTCCAGCGACCCGTTATTGTCAAGGAAAACGCCTCTGCCGGTGCCGAAAATGGCGGATTGTGTTTCATTGGTCGCCAGCGCCAGGATCGGCATGCCATCCGGTGAGGTGATCTCTTCATCGCAGCTGGCGGATGCCGTGTTATACAGGCACAGCCTGCCGCCGCCCAGCGGCGCGGTAGCCACCCACAGCGATTTCGCGGAGGCAAGCGCCAGTTCGTTGATGCTCGAAAGTTTGGCCGGGCTGTCTGCGCCGAACATCTTCCATGCCCCACCCTTATAAGACATCAGCCCGCTGCTCGCCCCGACCCACAGGGTACCGTCGGAGGAGAACTCCACGGCACTGGCTTTTTCATCCGGCATACCATTTTCTGCGCTGAAGGTTGTGATCTTTCCGCCGCTGATCTTTGCAATGCCCTTGTATCCGCTGGCAACCCAGATGTCTTTCCCCTGCACGGTGATATCCGTAATCGAATTCCATAACAAACCATCTTTGTCGGTATAGTGCTGGAACTCGCCGCTGTTCAGGTCGAGAATCCCCACGCCGGTGTAGCCCACGATCAGACGGTTATTTGCCTGGTCGCAGTAGAGCCGTTCCACTCTGTAGTTGGCGATATTGCTATCGGCAGGGAAGAGCTCCCGCTGCTCCCATTGCCCCGTATTGAAATTGAAAATGCTCACACCCTGCAACGTCCCCACCAGGATGCGAGGCTCGGGAATTTCACAGTAGGTCACCGCGTTGGCGCTGATGTTCCCCAGGCCCATTGTGGAAATGGTTTGCGTCTGATTCCCGGCATTCAACTGCCAGACGGTCAAGCCGCCCAGTGTGGCAGCATATACCACGCCGTCTTTTTCCACCAGGTCGCGGACAACGTTGCGATTGGTATAGACGTACCGTCCGCTGGACATGGAACTGGCTGCCGCAGCCGGAGTGAGTTCGATGAATTCAACCGAAGCTGCCACAGCTTCCACCACCGGGGAGAATTCTTCCCAATCCGCCGCATCAGAGCCGCCCAGCATCACAAACTGCTGATTGCCGCCCAGCACGGCGAAGAAGATCTTGCCGCGTTTATCCGGGTCGTCATTCAACCCGTTGAGTTCCACCGCCAGACCGCTCTCCCCGCCCAGAGTTACCGGCTGCGCCGCATCTGCTGAGACGCCCGTACCATCCTGTAACTGTTGGAACAATATTTTTGTTGAGGTTTCCAGTTCGCTCAGCGCGCCTATGATCTGGATCACCGGTCCCGTATCGGGGTCTGCTCCGGGCGCCAGCATCATAACATTGCCGCCGCTGATTTCCAGGGAGTAGCCCTTTGGCGGGCGGATTACAAACCCACCTTCCGGCACTTCCACCGGTTCATCCAACAGGCTGGCATCCACTGCCGGGGCTGCCGCCTGTGTGGGCGCGGCGGTGCTGGCTGCGGGTTCGGTCACCGCCTTTTCACTGCCCTTTCCGGTGCTGCAGGCAAAGGAAAGCATGGCGATCATCGCCAGGAATACGATACTTGTCTTTCGGCTAATCTTCATTCTCTTTTCCTTCTTTCTTTTCACTTTGTTCTTCGAAGTTACTGATTTCCAGCAGGTAACTGAACAGGTCTTGCGGGTGATTAAATGTTCTCAAAGCATGGTTGGAGGGATCCTCAAGTGAAGCGTGCCATTGGATATAATTTGGTGCGCTGTTTTTCCATATTCTCAACAGAAAAGATTGATAAAATATAGGCACGGAAACTTCCTTTCCATTGATCATGGTACGGATCTTCCGTCAAAAGAACGTCAAATAAACGACCGGGGCTGGAGTTTCATTGAGCACGAAATTATCCGTGAAATGTTTTGGGGGATTAGCCATCGAATTAGATGGTTGTATCCTCCCGACCTTTGAAACGGATAAAAGTAAAGCTCTGTTGGTGTACCTGGCGATTGAATCGCAGCGGGAACTGAGAAGGCAACAGCTTGCCGGTCTGTTCTGGCCGGACGACCCCGAGGAACGCGCGCTGCACAACCTGCGCCAGACCCTTTCCAGTTTGCGCAAGACATTGGGCAAGGCGACCTCATCGGCGGAGATCATCCTCGCCGACCGCGATACGATCCGCATCGACCCCCGGGTACAAATCTGGGTGGACTGCCTGAGCTTCAAGGCGCAAATGCAGCAAGCGCTCTCCAGCTATCAAAGCCATGCCCGGAACGGGATGTTCCACGTTCAGATACTCAAACGCTGCATGGAATTGTTCCGCGGGGAATTCCTCGCCGGCTTCTCCCTCCATAAAAGTGTGCTGTTCGAAGAATGGCTCACCCTCACCCGTGAAGAATACAACCTGTTAGCCATCAAAGGCTTTACGCTCCTTTCCATTTATTATGAGAAGCGGGCGGAATACCACCAGGCGGTTGAACATCTTTCCAGGGTGATCGCACTCTGCCCGTGGGATGAAACGATCAGGGATCGAATGATCCGCCTGCTGGGCGTGGATCACCAGTGGACGACTGCCAAAAAACACTATCGCCTGATGCAGCATTACCTGGAGAATGAACTGGGCGTCGCCCCCGCAGAGGATTCCCGGGCGCTCTATGCACAGATCTGCCTGGCGGCGGATGGCAAAGCCAGCATCGAGCCGGAATATGAGCCAGCACCCCATCATCTTCCCGCACAGGCAACGGCTTTCATCGGCAGGGCGCACGACCTGAATGAGATCATGGCGTGGCTGATCTCCCCGCAATGCCGGCTGGTGACCCTCACCGGGCTGGGCGGTATTGGTAAAACGCGCTTCGCGCTGGAAATTGCCGAAAAACTCATCGGCATCTTCCGGGATGGGGTGTTCTTCGTATCCCTGTTGCCTGCCGCCAAAGCCTCACAGATCATTCCGCTGATCGCCGAAGCGCTGGGAATGAAGTTCACCGATCAACTCAGCAATCAGAAGCAATTGCTGGATCAACTCCACGAGAAGGAACTGCTGATCGTTCTGGATAATTTCGAACACCTGCTGACGGATGAACAAAGCACTGCCGTGCTGGATACGCTGCTGAACGGGGCAAAAACAGTCAAGCTGCTCGTCACCTCCCGCGAAGTGCTGAACTTGATGCAGGAACGCGTGTATTTGCTTTGCGGGCTGCACTACCCCGATAAAGCCACACTCCCCCTGCAGGATACGCCCCAATACGATGCCGTGGATCTATTCGTGCGCTGCGCCTCGCAAAAAATGCCGCAATTTGCGCTGAACGAGAAGAATTACCAGAGCATCATGCGTATCTGCCATGTGCTCGAAGGACTGCCGCTGGGCGTGGAGCTTGCCGCAGCTACCCTGTGTGAACAGGGCTGCAACGAGGTTGCCGAGAAATACGAGCAGAACCTGGGTGCGCTGACCACCCGGATGAGCAACTTCCACCCGCGGCACCGCAGCCTGCATGCCGCTTTCGAGATTTCCTGGGATCTGCTGCCGGATCAGCTTAAACGGGTGATGGCGGGGCTTTCATTCTTTCTGGATGGATTCAGCGCCTCCGCCGCCGCGCAGGTTGCCGGCGCTCTACCGCAAGACCTGGCAGATCTGACAGCCAAATCCCTGCTGCGGGTGGATAAAACCGGTCGTTACAGCATGCACGAGGTCATCCGTCAGCTCGTCCGCGCCGAAAGCATTGCGGATGAAGTTACCCGGCAGGTAGAAGAAAAACATGCCACCTACCACGCCGATTTCCTCGCAGCTTCGAAAAACAGCCTGCTAACCGAAGGTCAAAGCGAAACCCTGCAGGCAATCCAGCTTGAATCCGGTAACCTCGCCCTGGCATGGCAGTGGATGGTGGACCACGGTCGTCTGGACCTGCTCGAAAAGAGCATGGACAGCCTGTACCACTACTGCATAATCCGCAGCCAATTCGAGGAAGGCATCACCTGGTTCAAGCACGCTGCGGAGAAGGTGGAACAACAATACGGGGAGAACCTCACTCTGGGAGAATTGCTCTGGCGCCTGGGGGCGATGGCTTACACCTCCCGCGATCAATCCCTGATCTTCCCCTGCCTTCAACGGAGCGAGCAGATCCTCAACCGGCTGGGGGCAAACGAGGAACTGGCTTATTGCCGCATCCAATTGGGGTGGGCATATCAGCGGGAGAAGGATTTTACCCGGGCAACAACCTATTCCGACCTTGCGCTGCGGTATTTTCTGGAGCAGCAGGATGAAAAAGGCCTCACGGAAGCCTACATTCTCACCGGCTCCATCGAGAACCGGCAGGGCAATTACCAGGAGTCCAGACCTTATTTCGAAAAGGCATATCACGCCAGTAAAAATACGCACAACGCGCAAAACCTGGTGATCGCCATCAACCGCCTGGCGGATATCCTATGCTATGAAGGGGAGTATGAAAAAGCCCGTGAATTGTTCGAAGAAGCCCTGCAGCTCTCGCGACAATTGAACGATCTCTATCATCAGGCGATTCTGCTCAACAACCTGGGCACCATCGACCACCTGGAGTGCAATTATGCGCGGGCAGCCGCATATTACCAGGAAAGCCTCGCCATCACCCGTAAACTGGGCGACCTGGATGGTGTGGCGTTGGCGCTCAACAACCTGGGTGAGCTGGCAACCTGGCAGCAGGATTTCGAGCAGGCACTGGCTTACTCCAAAGAGGCGCTGGATATTGCGCGGCAGGTCGATGAGAATTGGACCATCATCGTGTGCCTGAACAGCCTGGGCGAGATATACACCGGGATGGAAATGCTGCCCGAGGGGAAGGCTCACCTGCTGGAGGCGTTGAAGATCGCCATCGAGATCAACGGGCTCGACCTGGTCGGACGGGTGATGATCAACCTGGGCAGGGTCCACCAATTGCTGGGGGACAGGGAGCGGGCGATCACGTTGATGAAAGCCGGCGCACTGCACTCCGCAACCGAACAGGATTCGCGCGATAAAGCACAGAAGTGGCTGGCGGAGTTATCCGAAAGCCTCGCTGAGGGTTTCGACGACGAGCTGATGAACGATCTCATTGCCCATCCCGGCCACGGAGAGTCATCCTGAAGGTGTGTTGCGCCCGAAGGAACTCTGCGATGGACCTTCGTGACCCTGTGCCTGCGCAGGGGTTCTTCCCGCCTGCGGCGAACTCCCTGGCCAAGCCCGCCAGGGCAGGCAAAATGACGACAGCCACGAAATGCACTTCATCAGAAAAAGCCGGATATTTGTCATATCAAATCGAATAAATTCCACTCGATTCCTCGTATTCGATATTACTTAACTCCCGATTACCTCTTAATCATTCTGCCACTGATTGACTATCCATTTTCGCTTTGCTATACTTTTTTAACTTCAATTAATCACCCAAAAAAGGATTAGATAATGAAAATAGAACTCCCAACTCCCGTATCTGTTGAAGAAATGAAAATCGATGTGCGCGAGATTGAAGGCATTCTTCAAGGTCCGGCGATGAAATTGCCCGAGTGGAAAGGTGCCCAGATCAAACTCCCCGATGGACGCATGCTCTACATCCGCGCCGTACAGGATAGCGACATCGACCCCATGCTCGGTTACCTCGAGAAGGTCATGAAGGTTGAAAAAGACTTCTATGATATCGTCGGTGTCCGCGTCTACGGAGAAGTCCTCGCCCTGCGCCGCAAGCGCCTCAAGGACCCCTTCACCTTCGTTGGTCTGGTGGATGGTGAATGGCTTGGTTTCGCCAACGGTCGTGTCTGGGATAAAGACGTAGCCGTCTCCCTCCATACCCTCACCTTCTCCCGCCGCGCAAAATTAGGCTGGCCGATGTACTATGCCAAGACCTTCTACGCCATGGAAATGGTCAAGGTTCAGGAATGGTGGTCCACCTTCGAAAGCTACAACGGCTGGCGTATGGCTGGTCTCTCCATGGCTCAGCCCACCAAACCCTGGCCCCAGTACCAGCACGAACTGGGCGGCGCCAAGATCTTCTATGTCGATCAGGATTCCTGGAACAACCGCTTGAAAGCTTACTGCAAACAGATGGTTGGCGACGACCTGAACTTCAATGTGACCGATGAAGTTTTGAAAGCCAACGAGAAATTCCGCGTTCCTGAAACCGTCGACCTGTAAGATTTTTTTCGCTGTGTGAAATCAACATCCCCCGACTTGATGAGCCGGGGGATGTTCTTGTTCCCCCATCCAATCAGCTCAGACCACTACGGCATTCCATAATACGATGGTGGAGATCAGGAAGTACGCCAGGAATGCGATGTTGTCGTATGAATCGTTGACCAGCTCACGGATGTGCCCCCTGAGCAGCCAGATCACCGGGCGTTTGAGCAGATAGATCACGACCGGCAGAAATATCACCATCCAGACCGGGTACAATGAGCGTCCCGCAACAACTGCATAAATCATCATCAGGGAGGAAACAACCACCGGCAGGTAGGTGATTACGGACAGCCTGCCAAACAGGGCATTCCCCAACCTGCCGCCCTCCTCCATATCCAGTCCCGCTTTCCGGGCGGTTTGCGCCCCCGCCCCGATGGCAAAATATGCTGTATGCGCCACCCCATAACCGACCATCACGGCGATGAACGCCGCCATGAGAATAAATGCAAAGACATCCCCCGCGGGTCGGAAGGCCAGGCAGATGTGACCCACCCCCAACAGATAGAACCAACAACCGACCAGACCGGCGCTGCCGGCTGCCAGCAAGCGTGACGGCGCCATTTTGCCCATTTTCGATGCCGGGCTTTCAGCGGAACCTGATACATGGTTGTATAAGAGATCGCCGCAAATGAAGATGAGTGAACCGATCACGCCTGCCAAGCCAAAAATCCGTAATGCCAGAGTGGTGTATATGAACATTTCTCCCTCCCGAGTTTTCAACCTGGCTCCGGTGACGTCATCGAACAGGATTTGCTTGCACTGCTCCGCAGCCGGTTTTTCACCCCCAAGAATAAAGCCCGATATTTCGGTGCTACACTGTATGCCATAAGGCAGCAAGTATCAATAATATTATTGCATAATTTTTTTGTTTTTCCCCGTATTTGTTCTTTCCTTGCGAAACTGCTTCAACCTATGTTGGACTTTATTTTGCCATCTCCGACGGAAAATTATCCTAATTGGACCGTCATAAATGCTATACAGGTGAGTGAATCGTGCTAAACTGAAGTCAGGTCAGCCACAATCATTCTCCTGTAAGGGTGAAATCGTTGGCAAAAAATCAGACATAAAATTTCGGAAATATATATCAATACAAAATGGTGCTTCTGCTGATTGCATTGAAGGAGTAAATCTCCGGTCGTGATTTGGTGATGCATCTGTTCCTTACTGTAATGCCCGTTTTTATTCCTATTTCGATGGAGGGAATTATGCGGCGTTTCATTCCAATTGTCCTGCTTGTATTTACACTGGCGTGCCTTTCCAGCACGGCAACACAGAGCGTAACACCATCCAATGGTCAGGGGGATCAATCCAGCCCAGCGCCCTCCGTTACCCTGGAAGGGGAGAGCGGTTATTCTCCCGCTGATTCCAGTGGGAAGATCACCCTGAAGACGCCGGAATATGGCGCTCATGATTTCGCTGTGCAGAACTCGGATGGCGAGGGGGTAGGCGGCGCGAAGATCCAGTTTGCTTCCAATGCGGAAGGGATTCTAATCCTTGTGATGCCGCCGGATAATACGAATTACCTGGGCGGTTTTAGTTATTTCCCTGCTGAAAAGTTGGGCTTCCTCAATGGCAGTGCCCGCCTTGCAAAACAGGTCGTCCCAGAACCAAATGCGATCCACATCTGGAAAGAAGATGAAGAGAATGCACCAGTAGCGGAAGAAATGGAAGTGCCCCCTAGTTTGCTGGAAGATTTTTATAAAAGCAAGGAATTCACTACCACAGTCATGAAAGCTCACGCCCTGTGCGAGTTCTTTTCAACATCGACATTGATCAAAGAGATCAATATTGTGGATAAATCTCGCGTAGCCGTCCAAGCTGTCATTATGAACATGAAGTGGAACCTCCTTGCGAAAAAGCTGCTCAGCGATCTTCCAACAGATATGCTCAACGAAGGTTTTCTGGAGTTATGCCTTGCCGCCACGGGTGACCCGAAAGATCTAAAGGATTTCACCGCAGTGGTAAATGAAGCAGGCGGTTTCGGTACTGTGCTGATGGATGAAGAAATGCCGAGCGTGATCAAAGGGAAGGTGAAAGACGAATCTACCGGTGCCGGTCTTGGCGGCGTAACCATGAATATCGGAGGTTATGAGACGAAGACGCTGGGTGATGGTACTTTCTTCGCCTCGACAAAAAAAGGAGGTGAAGTGGATGTTGGCCTCAGCTTCTATCAATACAAAGACTTGCTAACTCAATTCAATATAACTGATCCTTACTTCCAGATCGTCGGCGATGTTTTATTGGAAAAGATTGTCCGTCTCATACCCGAGGACTTTTATCTGCACGCAGAAGGTACCATATGGCAGGCGGAAAAGGACGGAGCCCGTGAAGTATCAGCCAAATATACACGTGACGCCACCGCGATCGGTATGGTAACCGACCGGGTGATCAGCATTCAATACACTGAAAGTTTTTCGCTTGATTACTTTATCCCGGACCCACCCTGGGTGGTTAATTACGATGTTTATACCGGGCGGCAGGTGCAAAATACGAGTACTTATGTACCTGATACCGCAACCCCCACCACGGGAGGAGAGGGCTCATTCCCCACGATGAACATAGCAGGCAAGGAAGTTCCTTATTCTAAAACCACGGAAACCGATGAGTTCGATCTGGGAAATGGTTATACGATGAAGTGCGACAATATAGAAAGATATCGCTCTGCATATATCACGATGACTTTGAAATACGTACGAGATTGCCCCATTTACGGTCCAAAGGGATTGTGGGGATCCCGCAAAATCTCCTGGGAGGTCGTCGATACCAACGCCAATCTGCTGGCAGAGCCGTAGGATCTATTCCATTTCAGGCAGGCTGCCGGTGAGCTACATGTGCGCCGGGAGCATATAGTCTGCATAATTGCATCATTTTTTGTTGATGTTCGAACAGACTTCAACAAGATTGTTCGCCCTACTCCCGGTCAGTTCACTTTCATTGACCGGGAGTAAAGAGTTCCATGAATTCCTGGACATCATTCCATAATCAGTGCAATGGGATCATTCCCTGCCCAGAATAATGTATACGCCCCTGCCATCGGTACTCTGAACCCAAACACAAAATCTTCCTCCAGCCAGCCGCCCATTTGCGTATAGAAGGATTGGGTGCCATCATCGCTTAAGACGTAAATATCGCCTTCTCCGCTATTGATCATGGTCTGGAAATCTTCCAGCGAAAACTCCCCCATTACAGGCGTTTTCCCATCGGTGAAGGTGATGCTGATCAGCAGAAATTGTTCGCCTTCCGGCGCTTCGGTATCCTTCACCTGATCCGTCACCCAGGCCGAGTCGATCAGAAATTCACCCATTGAGGTTTTCAGAATCCGGGGTGATGGTTCAGCAGTCACTTCAGGCTTTCCGGCTGGCGAGCCGGCAGGTGCATTACATCCTGCCAGGGTAAACACAATCAACAAGGTAAACAGCATAAATACTGCTTTCAGGGTGGATTTCATACACATCCATTTCCTTCACTGAATAAATATATCCCTATTGGTAGCACAGGTTGCAAGTATCTGCCAGACACGTGGTATAGGGCCACGCCACGGCTGTCCCAACTATTCATATGATTTACCCCGGGCAGCGCTTTGTGAAGAAGCAGTTTTCTCAGTAGAACAACGACCAGCACTTTTCGTTGCGTCTTTTCTCATCATCGAGCACCAGCTCGCGTATCGCAGCAGGAAGCTGCGCACGCTGCCACTCGCATTCGCGCCGTCCAGCTTCTTCGCGTTCCTCTTCCACGGCTGCCGCCCTCACCGCGCGGATTCCGTAAGCCGAGCCGCCCAGTTCATGGTCTGCCATGTGTGCCACAGCCACGGCGTGACCCGCCGCGCGTGCCGCCTCCCGCGCCGCGCCACCTGCCTCCCGGGCGGCTGCGTGGGCGGCATACGCCGCCTCGCGTGCCTGCGTCATGGTGATCTCACCCCGCGCCCAGGCGTATGCCTGCTCAATTGCCCGGCGTGGACGGGTGTCATCCGGGTGTGCTTCTTCGAAATAGTGTAGCACATGTTTCGCGCAATCCGCCGCCCACGCCGCCAGCAGATGGTGATGAGCATCGGTCAGAGTGCCTCCCCGGCGAATGGTTACAAAGCGCGGGTCACGCCCGGATTGTTTGCTTGCCTGTTCTGTCATACTAATCATCCTCATCGTAGGGTGGAGCCTGCTCCACCAA
>DAIOEK010000041.1:0-26113 GCA_036746315.1 Anaerolineaceae bacterium
TGCTTCGATGTGCTCAGCGCCGTGTATTTTCGTGATGTACTTCAGACCGGCGAACAGTACATGGGGCTGGTGATCGGTCTGATCGGCGTGGGCACGCTCATCGCCACCGTCCTGCTCATGCGCAGAAAACACCCCGCCGATCCCTGGCGGGATGTCATCATCGGGATTGCCCTGCTGGGTATCATCCCGCTTACCTTTTCCCTGGGGAATACCATCTCCAACCTTGCCGTCCTGCGTGTGGTTGTCCTGGTGGCTTGTTTGTTCGGAGGGGTGGGCAATGGTTTTGTTCACGTGCAAATGATCACCTTGCTGCAAACGCTTGCCCCGGCCGGCATGCTCGGGCGGGCAAGCGGAGTGTATCAGAGTGTGATGGTGACGGGACAATTGATCGGATTGGTCCTCACGCCTCTGCTGGTTCCCGGCGTGCTCGCCATGACCTCTTTCTTTTTGGTGTCTGCCGGTTGTCTGGCTGGTGTGATCCTCTGGATTACCGTACAATTGAACCGGACGCGTAACGCTGTTGCCGGGCTGTCTGATACCCCGCCAATGGGTGAGCCGCGTATGGGATAAGCTATGACCGAAAAAAACACCGCCGGATGGGTCATTACCCAATCGATCATCCTCGAGTTGGATACTCTGTTCAGCTTCTTTGCCAGGCAATCCATGATGCGCGATACCGCACAGGATTATGCCGGATTAATGGATGCCATCCCAGCCGGGTGGCTGGATGAGTTGATCGAACTGACCGGAAAATCCGCCCAGAGCCGCAGCTTTCTCGAGACGCTCGCTTCGGTTGCCGGGCAGCTTCACACACTGGATTATGCCGCCGCCACCCTGGCAATGCGCAGCCTCGATCTGGATGGTTTCAACAGGAGGCTGCTGCAAAATATCCGCGAAAGCCGCCTGGCGGTTGATACATCTGCCGGCGATCCGGCGGCGTTGTTGGCGGAATTCAACCGGGCGGTCTTTGCCGCACAGGGGCTGCGTCTGCTCCGCGATCCGCAGCAGCGTACCGCTGCCGAAATGCAGGTGATCGCGAAGATCCTCAAAGGTGGAGAGAACCATGACCGCTTCTGGCACTGGCTGGATCGCCTGTACTACGAAGCCTACCTGCCCTGGCGCAAGTCGCGCCAGTCGGTGATCGATGAATTGATTCAGCAGGCGCAGGCCGGGCTGGGCAGGGCTGTTGGGGAGGGCGTGCCGCCCCTGTTCTGGTTGCCGGAGATGAACCCCCTGCAGCGCATCCCTGAGATGCGGAAAGGGGTGGAAGATGGCAGCCTGAAGGCGGTCTTCTGGGTCGAGCCCTTTGCCCTGGCGGATAGCTGGCTGCTGCGCTCCGATGAGGTTTGGGTGACCATTGCCCGGCCGGGGGTGATCTACCAGAATTTCTACCAGTTCTCCACGGGAGTGGCGCAGCGCATGCAGGCCCTCGCCGACCCCACCCGCCTGATCATGCTGCGTCTGATCCGCAACATTGGCATGAACAACACCGACATGGCGGAATTCATGAAGGTGGCCCGTCCCACGGTCAGCGTCCATGCCCGCATCTTGCGCGAAGCCGGTCTCATCCGCTCCTACGCGGAGGGGCGCAGTACCAAACACGAACTCATCCCGCAGGAATTGGATAAACTGTTTGCCGATCTGCGCACCATGCTGGATCTGCCCGACGAAAACTAGCCCGCTGTGCTCGATTCCTTGACATACCCGCCCCCTGAACTTATAATTCGACTCGCTTTCCTCGATAGCTCAATTCGGCAGAGCGGGCGGCTGTTAACCGCTAGGTTCCAGGTTCGAGTCCTGGTCGAGGAGCCTCGTTCTCATAAACCCATTCGGGTGACCCCCAGGAGACGCCGTCCTGGGGGGTTGTTTTTTTAATTGCTCACCTGCCCCTGTAATGTGCGCTCTGAATGAACGCTGTAATTGCCCCCGCTCTTCCTTTTCCATACGCCCGTATCGGTCAAAGCGGGTGCGATGGCCGGCATGATGGGATGCCGTAATCAGTGGATATCTGTCGCTTACCGCTCGCGCGGGTTCCCGCAGCTTGGGCATTGCCAGAAGTGCGCGGATAACTGCCCGCCGCAGACAGGGCATTTCCATCGGATAGTTTCCGCCTCCAGAAAGGCTTTCATCCCCGTGTCGCGGATCTCCCCCAGATTTCGGATCGGACTGGCGCCCCACTTCGTACGGTAGCGCTTGTCCAGGTGACGCACCAGCTCGCACGGGAACTGCGGACAGTCTGTGCAGTCATACCTCCCGGCAATTTGCAATTCTGCGCAATTCTTCATCCGGCAGCTCACGCATCCCGCAGATTTGTTCACATCCTCACCCCGGCAGCCCGGGCAGGGCTTCTTTGCCCGCAGATGAAAGCGGCAGATGTTGCAATTGAGCCCGCAGGGCGCGATCAGCATCTCTTCCATGGGAGTATTATAGGAGAAAAGGTGAAAGTGCAAACCTTAATTTCTGCCAAAATAGTAAATCCGATCTATTCCAAAAATAAGAATCAAAAAAGGCTTGCAAATTTGCAAGCCTTTTTTGATTATCGTTTGATTTTACTGTCCCATGTTGTCGTTGTAGTCCCCGATAGCCATGGTGACCGAATTGGCTGCCTTATCCAGAGCTTCCTGAGCGGATGCCTGACCGGCAAAGAATTCTTCAATGGCTGTTTCGACCGTCTGTCGTGCTTCGGGGAACACTCCGATTAAACCGCCAGCAGTAACGTTCGTCAAAGGAGCCATGTGCAGTTGGTCGATGGCTACTTGGAACTGGGGATACTGTTCGCGCCATGCGACATCATCAGGCTCGTTGTACCCCTTGGAATTGATGGGATAGTAACCAGTCTGGATATGCCAGTAAGCTTGTGACTGTGCGCTGCTCATGAATTTCACAAACTCCCAGGCAGCCGCTTGTTCTTCTGCTGGTCGCTGGTTGGTGATCCAAAGAGATGCGCCACCGATGATAGTACCGGCTTTGTTGTAATCATCTTCATTTGCCCGCGGTAAGAAACCCACGCCTACTTCAAATTTACCTTCAGCTGCGTTGATTCGATCGCGGAGACCGGCAGTTGAATCTAGGGTCATGGCTACCACACCGGAATCGAATGCTTTCTTGGTATCAGCAGTGGCACGGCCGAGATTGGTGCAAATACCTTCGTCGATCATTCCCTTCCACCAATTTAACAGTGCTACTCCTTCAGGCCCATTGAATGTAGCTTGGGTTGCAGTGGCAGCGCGGCCATTCTCGTTGTCAACATAATAACCACCTTGAACTGCAAGGAATTGTTCAACAAACCAGCCATAAATGGCAAATGAACAACCATATTGGGTGGTTTGACCCGAAGCGTCCTTCACGGTTAATGCGCGGGCATATTCTGCAACATCATCCCAGGTGCGCGGTGCTTTTTCTGGATCGAGTCCTGCAGCTTTGAACAGATCCTTGTTGTAATATAAAACGGGATTTGATGTATTGAAAGGCATGGACCATAAACGTCCATCAACTGTGTAATAATTTGCTACATTCGGTTCGATATCACTAACCTCAAAATTCTCTTTATCGATAAAGTCTTGCATGGGCGTCATGACGTTGAGGTCGATCATCAAACGAGTGCCAATGTCATATACCTGAACAACTGCAGGCACATCCTTGGATTGTAAACCTGCTTTCAGTTTATTGATTTCATCATCGTAGCTTCCTTGATAAGTGGATGTGACGATGATATTATCCTGTGATTCATTGAACCGTTTGACTAATTCATCAATAACTTCACCATTGTGACCGCTCATGGCATGCCAGAAATTGATGTTCACTTTTTCAGCTGTCATGGGCTCTGCTGGTGCAGGAGCGGCTGGTTCTTCTGCTTGTGGTTGGGCAGCAGGTTCTTCTGCTTGCGGTTGGGCTGCAGGGGCCTCGGTGGCAGCAGGTGTGCAAGCTTGTAATACCATTGCAAACAGAATAACGATTGTGAAGATGCTAATTACTGAGCGTTTCATTTGTTTTCCTCCTAAAGGATTGATCAGTGTAAACAACTTGATTTACAGCTTTATCAATTTTGGGAATTTATATATTTCCTCCTTTCCGATACAAAAAATTTTTCACTGTAACGCATTACAACTCATCGCAATTGAGGGAAGAAATCAACGGATGAGGTAACACCGAATCCGGCTGTTATCCTTTGATTGCACCGGCTGTTAACCCGCGTATGAGCTGTCGATTTGCAAAGAAGAAAAGGAATAAAGTGGGGATCATTACTGTAACAACTCCGGCAAGTACCACTTGCCATTGCTCCCGCTCAAAAACTTGCAGCATGGTGATACCAATTTGTACGGTTCGCATATTTGTATTATTGGTGATCAACAATGGCCACAGATACTGGTTATAAGTTTGCAGAAAGCTGTAAACCGCTAATGTGCCGAGTGCAGGGCGGGCAAGAGGAACAAGGATTTCGAAAAGAAATCTCATATCACTGCAGCCATCAATTTTTGCAGCATCATACAGATCCTTTGGTATGCTCATGAAGAATTGCCGCAATAAGAATGTCCCAAATGCTGTAGCCGCAAAGGGTGCAATCAACCCCATATAGGTATCATCCCAACCAATCTTCTGGATAAAGAGGTAATTGGGGATAATGGTCGATTCCCAGGGTATCATCATGGTCGATAGGAAAATAATGAATACTACATTCTTCCCTCTGAATCGTTTATAAGCAAAGGCGAATGCGGCCAGGCTAGCTGTGATCAGTTGTAACACCATCACACCACCGGACTGGATGAAACTGTTCAAGATAAATCGCAGCAAGGGAGCTTGTTGCATGGCGGCGATGTAGTTCTGCCAGCGGAATTCTATGGGAAAAAGCTTTGGGGGATAAGATGATACATTTTCCGGTCCAAGGAGGCTGGTAACCAACCCGGTGTAAAGTGGGAATACCATTACAATAGCGCCAACGATCAAAAGGGCATATAAAGCGGTTTTCCCTGTAATATTGAAAATTCTTTTTGATCTGTTCATTCGTAATGTACCTTCTTTTCAAGCACGCCGAATTGGAGAATGGTTAAAGCCAGGATAATGACAAACAGAACCAATGCTTCTGCGGAGGCAAGTCCATATTGACCGTTAAAATAGAAACTTCTAAAAATTTCCTGCACAATGACATCTGTCGAATTGACCGGTCCACCAGCAGTTAGCACATTCACCTCTGTAAAAGTCTGGAATGCGCCTAATGTAGTTACCACAAGCAGGAAGAACAAGCTTGGTGTAATCAACGGTAATGTGATATTCACCCAACTTTGCCAGAATCCAGCTCCATCTATTTTGGCAGCCTCATAGTATTCTTCGGAAATACCCTGCATACCTGCCAGTAACAGCACGGTTGCAAAGCCGGTCCCCAACCATATCCTCGGAATGGATACCGCGATCAAGGCCCATTTCACATCGATAAGCCAGGGAATGGGTGCTACACCGATCAAGCTGAGCAGGTAATTGAATTGCCCCAATATCGGATGATAAAGGAACATAAATAATAAAGCTGCTGTTGCACCTGATATGGAGATTGTTAATGAAAAGAGAATTCGGAAAATAGAGATCCCCTTGAGTCTGATATTCGCTAATGTGGAAAGAGCCAACCCTGCGAACAAAACGGCTGGAACGGTATATAGCACAAATCTTAAAGTTACAATGAGGCTGTTTTTGAATGTATCAGAAGCAAATAATCTGAGGTAATACTTCAATCCCACGAAATTTGTCATTTGCCCGATAGGGTTTGTACCGTACACGCTAAGAATTACCGAGCGCACTAGAGGCACAAACACAAATATGGTGAAGATGATTAATGATGGCGCAAGAAATGGGAATGCATAAAGCCAATCTTTTACATCTCGCCAAAGCTGCTTGGTAGGTTGATGGTTTAATAAGTCCGTTGACGCCAATGGAACCTCCAAAATGTAGAATGGGTGCGGTGTAAATTGGATCTTTTAGGGATAAAGAATTCCCTTTAATAACTGCGGGTAGTCCGTGAATATCCCTGCAACGTGTATATCGATTAATTCATTCATGGTGGCAGGGTCATTAACTGTCCAAATGTTGAACTTTATTCCCTCTTTGCCCAACTGTTCCAAATCCTGCTTACTCCACACATCTATCTTTGGATTACAGCTATCGGTTCCATATAGCTTCAGGTACTCACTCAGATTATTGATTTTTACACTTGTAAGCATTTGAATGGGGATATTCGGATTTAGCTCTTTCACCATTCGTAAATACTCATGATTGAATGATGAAATCACCACTTGAATGCCATCATCCATACCCAATTCTTCGATCAGGGCAACCGTCCTCTCAACAATTACCGAATCGTATTGGTCGAGAAACTGATCCTTTAATTCGATATTGACCCGCCAATGATTTTCATGTGTAAAGGTTAATGCTTCACTCAGCGTAGGCATCTTTTCGCCCCGATACGATTCCAATTCCTCCTCAGAAACATTCCCCTTTTTAATCTGTCCAAATGGATCGGTGTTAATAAACCAGGTTCCGCAATCCAGCGTCTTCAATTCCTCGAGTGTAAACTCCCAAACTCGCCAGGGAACCTTACCCGGATATTTATCCTTTACATCGCAGGTTCGATCAAGCGTATCGTCGTGCAGCACAACCAGTTCATTGTCTGATGTCACTGCCACGTCCAATTCCCACAGATCGGCACCGATTTCCAATGCTTTTTTGGCTGCGGCAATCGTGTTTTCTGGCGACAGGCTTCGCGCGCCTCGATGGGCAATAATTAGAGGTAAGGTTTTATCGTTATTCTGAGGTGTGATTGTTATAGACGGCGTTTTTGTATTTTCTTTGATCTTTGTCATATCTTGCGTGCGATTGTCAAGATTTGTATTACTACTTTCACTTTTGATGCAACCCGCCACTAATAGCAGTACGAAAAGCGGAATCACCATAATCTGGGGCGGCTTCACTTGTGACAAATCCCTATTTATTCTTCTTTAAAACTAAATTCACTTCGTAAACAAAGGTTGAAGAGTATAAATCATTATACGGAATATTTTTATTGAGTCAAATTGTCAATCTCCCTCTTCACTTTCCAGCCCGGCGCCGGATTCGAGCCTGGCGGCGAAATCATCCATGAACCTCAGCGCCGGCATGCCATTGATCACATCATGGTCGATGGCAATCGTCAGGTGCAGTATATCCCGCTTCTGAACCTCCCCGTCGTGGATCATCGCCTTCTTATTCAGAGAACCGATCCCGATGCTCAGCGGGTGCATGCTGGTTGGCAATATCCACCCCGCGATCCTCCCCACCGTCCCCAGCGAGGAGACCATCACCGTGCCCATCATCTCCTGCATCCGCTGCGGGTTGTTCAAAATCAATGCCCGCATATACAACAACCGCATCCACTGCGGCAGGGCGCCGGCCAGCTTCAGCAGGAACGTATTCTCGCCCTTTCCCAGCACCAGGTTGCCTTCATTCGCCACCGTCTGGCTCACCGCGGCCTGTATCTCATCGTTCAATTGAAGCGCCGTCTTGTGGTTGGCATCCCGCAATACCAGCGGCAGCGGCACGGCTTCCCCATCGACTTTCTTTTCAACGATCGTCGCGATGTTCACGCTCTTGAACACCACCACCTTGTTGCGGCCTTTTCGAATTCCGTTGATCGGTGGATGCTGCGCAGTACAGTCTGCCAACACCTTGATGAACCACGCCAGGAAGGATACCTTGCGCTCCGGTCGCCGCAGCGTCCTGATCTTCAACAGCGCGTCGGTCACATCCACTTCCACCAGCGCCCGTACATAGTGCTTATCGCGCCCGATCACCCCCATGTCGGCGGTGAACTGTCTCACCGCCGGGTAATGAATTTCGGTATATTCGGATTTTGGCATTTTTGAACTGTCTCTCTATACTGCTGAAATCAGGTTGCAAAGTGGCCGAGGCTGATTTTCAACCTCTTAACCAAATTTATCGTGCTAGCATTGCACAAGGTTATATGAAGAATTTGCCACTAAACGCCTAACGCAAGTCGTTGTCGCTCATTGAAGTATTGGGCATAGTCTTCTATAAAAAATGCCTTCTTTGAGAACAAACCGGAAACATCGATTTGACGGCGAATTTCTGCCAGGTATAAATCAGAGTCTTCTGTCATGGGTGACCATAAGATTAATTGATGATTTTGGGAATCGCGCATTGGCGCGCTTACCTCCAACATCCATAATAGTGTTTGGTCCTGCCGAAAAAATGGAATGGGAATTCCATCTGAGTAAGACGATTGTTGTGGGTCAGTTTGCCCACAGCTTTCATATTTTTCCTGAAAACGTGGTGTTTCATTCAACACTTGCATCATTTGCTCAAAACGTGGGTTATTTTTTCCAATGAACTTGTCTGTTGCAGAGCGAAAACGACACATTTGCCGGCTGTAGTAATTATCGGCATACGGACCTCGCAGCGAACTCATCTGGCTGCCAGGGGTATATTTACTTTTTCCGGCGATACTGGCTGTTAACCGATGCCAGCATCCCCATGATTTCAAATCTTCTTCTTGAAAACCGACCAGGGCTAATTCATAATGTGATGTTACTCGAATTGTCCAGAATTCATCCATTACAAATCCAAAAATTGGCCAGTCTTTAAAACACTTTCTCCAATCGGATACCGGCGCAAAATTATTCGTACGCTCCCCGAAACTTAATTCAAGATCATGCAGGATTCTTCTTAGCTGCAGGCGGTTCTTGATTGGAATGTCTTGATATAGATGGTTCAATTCACGTAGTTCTGTCGTTTCGATTACGGTCTTGGCGCGATGAAGATGCTCATTATAAAACCATCGGATCACAGCAACCACTCGCTCTCCCTGCATCTCAGGAGTTTGCCCGCTAATTCTTTTGCCGGATTCCCCGGCAGTAGTCCATTGCTGGAATGTTTTGCTCCCGATTGGGTTCCCATCATGAATCTGCGCATTGATTTCATCCATGATGACTTTACGATGCATTCCACAACGGCTGACCCAGTTGGCCAATATTTCACCGCTTTTTTGATCTTCATCGTGGAATTGCTGGTTTCTGATTATGCCATTATCTGTTTCCATATTAGCTACTCACTGTTATCTATCTTCCAGATTGACGGGTTCCAGAAAGTTTCGCTATCCTAACTATTATATACACGATCTCGCTTGTGTTTCTTTTATCCCTTTGTTGAAAGGAGCGATCATATCGGCACTATGTTGGCTTTTCCCAAAAATCAATTACATTTTTAGGAGGAATAATCATATGAAACATCTTGCAATTATTGGAAGCAGTGGCGGGCATCTTTATGTGTTGGGCGGTAAAGATCCGAAAGCATTGTTGGAAGAAATTCTCCGGCAGGTCTCTGGGACAGAATTACAGATCTCACAAATTGCTTTTGTGGGCGCTTCCAGTTCACTTGATCACGTAACAGAATCGACCAGGGCGGCACTTTGGGTAAAATCTGAGACTGGCGTAGAGCCGGTTTACGATGGCAGCCTGCCAGATGTAAACCAAAAAGCTTTGGAGGCAGATAAAAATATCGCCGCTGCCATTCGTAGGGGTGAAATTGATGGGTTGATTATGGTCAGCGCTGATCCCAAAACCACAAATAAAGAATCCATCACTGCCGCAGGCGAAATGAAGATCCCGGTGGCTGGTACCGGCGGTACCTCAATGTCGGATGCGCGCAGTGCAGGCGCAAATGTGATTTCGTCTTCTGGTACCACTGGCTCAACAAATCGAACCAGGGCGGTTGGTTACATTTCTGCATTTGCTTCAGAATGGAAATTGAAATATACACCTGTAATTGGAAAAGCAACGGAAGTGGAAAGCGGCAATATTTGGAGCAGAATAAACCTGAGAAGTATCATGATGTCCTCTCTCCCGGGCTTTATTGCTATGGCATTGATACTTGCTATCGGAAAAATCCCCTTTTTGGCGCCGACAGTTGGTCCTTTGTTCGATGTTCTGGTGGGTGCACTTCCGGTAATTGTGGCTGTGGTTGCCGCAAAACAGGTTTCTGGTTTGGAGGAAGTTGGTATTGTTGCTGGCGTGGTTGCTGGTGTTCTTTCAGTACAGGGCGGCGTGTTGGGTGGTATCGTGGGCGGCATCATCGCCGGCTTGCTTGCGAATTACCTTCTTCGCTGGTCGTTCCGTATGCGTTTTCCTGCGACAACCGCAAGTCTTATCTCGGGTGCAATCGGTGGCTTGACCAGTGGTTTGATTATTTATTTTGTTTTGGCGCCTGTTACATTGTGGTTGGGTAATGGAATTCGTGGTTTGATTGAAATGGCATTGGCATATAGCCCGATTCTGGCTGGTGCAGTTGCTGGTTTGTTGATCTGGCCGGCTATTATTGGCGGTGTGTACCATGCGGCCATATTGCCAATCATTCTTCTGGAAATGGAAACACAGGGTAACAGTTTCTTGGGCGCTGTGGATATGGTGGGTTTGGTAATGGTATCCGCAGGTATTACTCTCGCCAACATCGTTTTACCACGTAAAAAAAGCGAGGCATCGGTTGCTGCACCAGGCTTCTTTGTCAATATGGCGTTCGGCACTTTTGTGGAAGCCGCCTATCCGTTTATGTTCGCTTATAAAAGTGTAATGGGTATCGCGTTGATCTCGGCAACAATTGGTGGTGCTTTCTGCGGCTTTTTCAATGCCCGGGGATCAGGTTATTTGCCGACTTTTGTCGCTCCAACTGTGTCCAATAACCCCTGGGGGTTTGCCGGATCGATGGCAATTGCAATGGCTGTGGCTTTTATTCTCACACTCATTTCAAACCGTATTGCTAAAAGTAAAGCACCTGCGGTTGAAGAATAACCGCAACATAAAATAGAGGAGCTACTATGATTATTGGAGACATGCAACAAAAAAGAGACCGGGGATACAAAAAGGTCAAGGATGCCATTACCCTTCACGGTGGCACCTCCCTGCTCTCAACAGGGATTACTGGAGATGATGCACGTTTTGCTTTGGCTGCTGTTCAGGCTGGTGCTAAGCTTCTCGAGCCTAATCATCCTGCCATTGCACTTGCTCGTGGACATAAAGGCGTTACTTCCATGCATGATGCTGAAGAAGTACGCCATGAGATTCCCATGGAAGAAATTGCCAGGGTCATCTATGGGGTGCGGCAGGTGGTTGGACCGGATATTTATATAACCACAGGCGCACCTGGTACATTTGCTGAAATTATCCCGACTCCATTCACAGAAGAACATGCCTGGTTATTATCCAAGTCGGGTGCTGACGGTTTACATACGCACAAATCCACCATTCAAGATTTGGCAGATATCGTTGAAGTTGCGCACAAATATGGCCTGCTTATCGATGCCTACATCGCCCACCCGGCTGATCGGCATTTATTTGGCGTCCCTGCCGGCACGCCGGCAGAAGTCGCCGAAGTTGCCAAGCAAATGCAGGATGTTGGCGTGGATTTCATCGGTCTGATGACCGGAATGAGCTATGAAGGAGTTGCCGCCGGAGAAATTGCGACGCCAGTGCGCGAACGCTTGGATAGCATGATTAAATCCGTGAAAGTGCCCACCCTCGCCGAAGGCGGGATAAATATAAACAACTTCAAGGCTTTTATGGGCACTGGGGTGAATATTCTGGTTGTGGGAACTTCTTTTGACGACATTGCTCGAAAAGCAGTCCGCGAATCGGTAACCACTTTTCTTGCACGGTGATCTGCCGTATATTTTTCGAAAATTGTGGCACCGAGGAATTACAAGCACTCTTCACGCTTAGTGAAGGGTGCTTGTTTTTAGCCCTCATCTGACCACTACATATTGCTGTATTTTCTTTAGATCAGCTTTTTCCTGATTACCTGCATTGTAGAGGTCCATACTGATTTGTAAATTCATCCAGAATTCGACCGAATTGCCAAAGAATTTGGAAAAGCGCAATGCGGTGCTGGGCGTGATCCCCCGGCGATCATGTACAATATCGTTTATCCGCTGATAGGGGACGTAAATGGCGTTAGCCAATTCCTGTTGGGTAATCCCCATGGGTTTTAAGAATTCCTCCAAAAGAATTTCGCCCGGAGGTGTTGGCGGTTGGTGCGTGGGTACTCTAAGCATTCTGCCTCCTAATTAGTGATAATCCGTGATTTCAACGTCGCTGGCGTATCCATCAGCGTCATTCCAGAAAAAACATATCCTGTACTTGCCATTGATCCGAATACTGTACTGCCCTTTACGGTCACCTTCGAGTGTTTCGAGATGATTGCTTGGCGGTATTCGCAGATCGGATAAATACCTGGACGCGTTAATAAGCTGTAATTTCCTTCTTGCTACATTCCATATGTCTGCAGGGCAAATCCCTCTGGCAGGTTTGCTGTTGTCTCCATTAAAAACGTCTTCTGTCGCTTTGTTGCGAAAGGAAGAAATCATGAATAATATAATATCACGGATATTATATTATTTCAAGAATTGAGATGAACACGATACCCCGTGATATGTCTTGTGACCGTTTACAACTAAAAACTATGTCACAAATGACAGGTATCCTTCCCAGCCTTCGGCCACTATAATCAGTGACAGAGACCCTGTCTGGGGTCGCCAACGCCTGGTGGATTTGTTTTCTATTTGTTCCTAAGCCTCTTTTTTTGCTGGTCAAAAAAAACTTTGGCTGACCGGCAGCCTCCCTGTCACGTAAAACGCAAAATAAGCGGAATCTTGACAAAATCCCCTCTTCTCAATAAAATAAACGAAGTATAAAATTATACGACGTATAAAAAAAGAGAAGATATGGACGAACAGAGCACTCCCGGCAGGATGGAACGCAGGCGTGAGGAGACCCGTCAAAAAGTGATCTCCGCCGCGCTGGAACTGATCGCAGATTTGGGGTACGAGGCGGTGACGATGGAGCAGATCGCCGAAAAAGCGGATATCGCCAAGGGCACCCTCTACAACTACTACCCGGTGAAAGATGCGATCATTGCCGACCACATAGACCGCCTCTCCATGCTGCGCAATGCCGAACGCATCCATCGCCTGCGGCAGCTTCCCGATACGCGGGCACGTGTTACCCTCAGCCTGAGCGAATTGGTGGAAGCCGTCTGTGCGCAGTCGCTGCTCTTCGAAAAGTACTTTACCTATCGCGTGCAACAGATGATCTCGCTCGACCGGCGCAGCAGCCGTGTGGCCGGATTGCATGCCCTCGAGCGGGCGATCATCGAGATGGGGCAGCAGTCCGGGGAGATCCGCAGCGATGTCGAGCCGGCTCTGCTTGAGGCTCTGTTCGAGTTTACCTTCATCGAAGTGGCGCAGGCATATTATCAAAACCCTAGCGGCTTCGATGCCGAAAAAACCGTCAACCAGTGTGCAGACCTGTTTCTGCGGGGAGCGGGTGTGCAAAAGTAAGTGAAAGAGAGAAAAAAATGGATAACAGCAAATACATCACCACCGAGCAATTCACCAAACGGTTGGGCGATCTGTGCCTCAAAAGCGGCATGTCGGGTTTGCCGAAAGATGAAAGCGATCAGCACATCTTACTGAAAAGCATGACCCTGCAATTCGATGCCGCCGCCCGCTTCTCCGAACAGCAGGTCAACGAAAAGCTTGCCTATTGGTGCAACAACCTCAGCCAGATCAAGGATCTGGATCATGTGACCCTGCGCCGCCGGTTGGTGGATGCTGGTTATTTGCTGCGCAGCTCGGATGGCAGCAGCTACCAGGTTGCGCTTACCGGCCCCTACCAGCCGACCTTCGAGGAAGGCATTTTGCAGGTGGAAGTAGAGGCGGTTCTGCAGGCGAAAAAGGATGAGATCGAACGCCGCAAACAGGAATTCATGGCGCGGAAGAAGTAAGTTCCGCCTGGTTGGGTACGGAGCATGACAGCCGGCAATAAACAGGAAGGAAGAAAATGGCAAGTTTACAGGGCAAGTTTTTCATCTGCATGGTGCGCAACCGTCACCTGATGAAGTTCAAGCTGAAACCCGAGGTGGTAACCGAACAATCTGATACGCAGAAAATGCGGGCGGAGTTCGAAGCCGGCGCGGCAAAAATGGGTGGCATTCCCGGGACGGTTGAAGTCGTCCCGCTCGATATTCAGGGGATGTATGCCGAGTGGATTGGTCCGCTGGGCATGGCAAGGCGGAAGGTGATCCTGTATGTGCACGGCGGCGGGTATGTCAGCGGGAACTGTAATGACCATCGCATGCACGTTGCCAAACTGGTGCAGGAGGCAGACGCGCCGGCGCTTCTTTATGATTACCGCCTGGCGCCCGAGTACCCCTTCCCCGCAGCGGTCGAGGATACCCTCAAGGCGTACCGCTGGCTGTTGGCGCAGGGTATCGCCGCGCAGAATATCGTACTGGTCGGCGAATCTGCCGGCGGTGGATTGTGCATGGCTGCCCTGGTGGAGATCCGTGATCAGGAATTGCCGGTGCCGGCTGGCGGGGTGGCTTCCTCTCCCTGGCTGGATCTGACCTGCACGGCGGATTCATATCAACGCAACGCGCGCAAGGATATCAGCTTGCTGGGCTCGTGGCAGGTGTGGAACCGGTATTACTATGCCGATGCTGATCCGCGCCACCCCTGGGTATCTCCGCTGTACGCCGATCTGGCAGGGCTGCCGCCTCTTTTCATCCAGGTGGGCACGCATGAGATCATGCTCGATGACTCGGTCAGCTTCATCAGGAAAGCCAAAACCGCCGGCGTGGATGCCTCAATCAGCATCTGGGAGGAGATGGTGCACTGTTTTGCCTTCTTCTCACCGTATTTCCCGGAGGCAAAGGCTGGTATGGCAGAGTTGGGCGGGGTGGTCAGGAAATACCTGGCAGACTGAACCTTCCGTTTATCGAGATTTCAGCTCAACCACGTCAGGCAATCTTGGTCGGGGTAAAAAAGCTGCGGACAATTGTCCGCAACCTGAAATTACTCTGTTATTTTTCCTAATTCCATTGTTCCCATTCGCAAGTTGTCTGATTCCAAGTGCAATAACCTGGACCTTCTTGCGTGCAATAAGACGGTAATGCTGTTTTTGTACAGCCACCAGATTTCTTCTTTGTAGTTTCTGCTTGGGTGACACTGCACTGGTTTGGCAGGCTGACCTTTTTCATCCCCTGGGTGTTGACGCAGGTGTTATCCACGGCAGCCAGTTCGCCGTCCCGGTAGCTGTCCACCAGGTCGAATGCCTGCGGGTCGAAACCTTCGCCAAGGGTCCAGATGCTCCAGGCAAAACCTACGTTGCCGCCGAGAACCGCATCCTTGAGGGCAACCTGGTAGACCGGGTCGAAGCTGGTCAGTTTCCGCACCCAGGCAAGGTCAGGGTCGCTGCCTTCACCGCCATCGAAGAGCTGGGTTTCGAAACCGTCACCGCTGGCAGCGGAATCCGAAATCGCAGCATTCTTGCCGCCTATGTTTTTGTTGGCATCCTGCCAGACCTGCACGCCATCGGTGGTCCATTCTGCCGGGTAAGTATTGGCTTCGGGAATGACCACCAGATAATCGCCGCGTCCATCGCGGTCGACATCCACTTCTACAGCGAGAACACCGCTTGAGTCGGCGGGCGGATTATCGAATAGTTCCACCTCAAAGTAGATCCAGCCATCCTGCTGAAAGCCCATCCGGGCAGTGGTGATATCCAGCCAGGGATAGAAAGTATCGGTTCCGGGGATAAACGGACGTTCGATCATGTTGTTTGCCCAGCGATCGCAGCCCGCGCGAAGGACGAATTTGGTGCCGGGCTTGTAAACAGCACCCGAGTCGCATTCGGGGACGATCTGGCTCTCAAGGAAAGCCGGTTCACTCGGAAGCATGGTGTGCTGGATCACGGTTTCCGCGGTCGGGGCTGGGGCTACCGGTGCAGCCTCCTGAGGCGCAGGTGCCGCTTCCGCCGGGGTGGCTTCTTCCACCGGGACTGCCGCTTCCGCTACCGGAGCTGCAACGGTGGGCTCCTCTGCCTGTGAGGGTACTTCCTGTGGAGCAGCGTCCCCGCCACCTGAACAACCGGTCAGAAATGTGAGTACCAGAATGAAAATGAAAACCCTGGAAGATAATGCTTTCGTGTGTACCATCGTCTCCTCCTGTAGTCTGCTGGATGGTATTTCTTTCAGCTGGTTTGGTTATTCAGGGCGTCGTACAGTGGATTACTGGTCTTATCCCCGAAATCGGTATTCTACAACTAATTATTTATACAGGGTAATTCCGGGAAAGGCAAACAAACACTTATCTGGTTTGACAATAATTATTTGTACGCATTTATTTGACTCCCGGGGATATCAAGATTCAGTGAACGGCAGATAACCCCCGGAGTTACCAGTCATTTTTCACTTCTCAAAAATTTTATAAATATATAATTGCTATTGAAAAGGGTACCGGGCATGAAGGTTTGGAGAAAAATAAATTTATTGAAAGCTTTTCAGAATATTCCTTTGCATGTCATTTTGCTGGGCAGTTATCCAATCCTGGCTATGCTTTCGGCCAATATCAATGAGGTCGATACCCGCGCCGCCAACCGGTTGTTCCTGATTGGAATCTGCGCGAGTCTGTTGTTGTTCAGCTTTTTTGTTTTTATTTTTCGCAATATTCATAAGGCAGGAATTGCCACTTCCATCGCAATGGTATTATTTTTGTCTTACGGTCAAATTTACCAGGCGTTACGGTCGTCATTGGGTGGAGGCGTGGGCATGAGTATTGCGCGGCATCGCATCTTGCTGCCGGTGTGTCTTCTCCTGCTGGGATGTATTTACTGGATTATTCTCCGGCGAAAGAATCTTCAATCGGCGACCCTGGCGATGAATATCATTGGGAGCGGATTGATCATTTTCAACCTGCTTCCTATTCTTTCCCATGCATTTATTATCTATCAGGAAAAGGTCATTCGTGCTCAAAATAGCCTCGCAAGACTTGCACTAAATAAGCCTTTGAAAGAGATGCCCGATATTTACTATATCATTTTAGATTCTTATACACGTGCAGATGTTCTTAAGCAAGATTTTGACCTGGACACCACACCATTTCTTAACCAAATGAAGGAGATGGGATTTTATGTTGCAGATTGCAGTACCAGCAATTATGCCTTCACGGAAGTTTCCATGGCGTCTTCGCTGAACATGAATTATCTTAACGAATTACGTAGTGATCTTAATCCTGACAATAAAGATCTTACTCTGGCAACAGCATTGATCCAAAACAATGAGGTCAGGCAACAACTTGAAGCCATCGGTTATAAAACGGTTGCATTTGAAACGGGATACGCCTGGAATCATTGGACAGATGCAGATCTATTTTTATCGCCCACTGAAAGTTATCGCTTAGGCGCAAAATTGCAGCCGTTCGAAGCGATGTTTATTGAATCGACTGCGTTGACTATAGTCAGTGATTTTCATCCAAATTGGCTTACCGGCGAAAAGGCATCTGGAAGACATACGGTTACCATAGAAAGAGCCAGATTCATTCTGGACAAGTTGCCCAATTTACCAGATTTGGGCGGGCCAAAGTTTGTTTATGCTCATATCAATGTGCCACATGTGCCGTTTGTGTTTGAAGCGGATGGCGCAATTTGGGATGATCCTAATTTCTACAATGGCGTTAGAGATTACCCCAAGAATGAGGAATATTTTCTGGAAGGTTACAGGCAGCAAGTGGAGTTTTTGAATAACCGAATACCAGATATTGTTGAAACGATAATTCGAAACTCCAAAATTCCGCCGGTAATTATTATCCAAGGCGATCATGGCATTCGAGATGACAATCGAATGAAAATATTAAATTTGTACCACATCCCCGAGGAGGAAGGATTATTGTATTCCTCCATAACACCGGTTAATACTTTTCGTGTGGTATTCAATGATTTGTTTACTACTGATTATCCATTATTGGCTGATCGCAGTTATTTTTCAGTTTCCGAAGACCCATATAATTTTGAAGAGGTATTCGATTCAACATGTTTGGCTAATGGGCAATAGCATACACAAAAATCCAGAAAAGATCCTGAAAGTCCAAAATAATTCAGCGCAAAAGGGATACCCAGCCTGACTTTTTTCTTCTGACTGTGGCGTTATAATTTCCTGGATGGCTGAAAACCTTTTGCACCGTTTCGATACTGCCCGCATTGTAAGATTCCATATTAACCTGATGCTGCTGGATGGTTTCTGTTGGATGTGGGCCTCCTATGGCGTGACCATAGTAGGCTTCATCATTCCTGTGTTGAAGGAAGAGTGGCATATATCTGCTACATCCTTAGGTTGGTTGGCCGGGATCGGAATGCTGGGGATGCTCGTCGGTGCAGTGATCGCGGGTTCACTTTCTGACCATTTTGGCAGACGGCGTATGCTGGTTTGGATCATGGCCTATCTGGGCAGTGTTTTCATCCTTTCCGGGCTGGCACAAAATTATTCCATCTTATTGGTGTTGCGCTTTCTTACCGGAATGGCGCTGGGCGCGATCCTGCCGGTAGGAGGTACCCTGTTAGCGGAATTCAGCCCATCCCGGCAGCGCGGCAGCCTGCTGGTACTGCAAAATGCTTTCTGGGGGTTAGGCGGAACTTTGGCTGCTCTGGCAGGGTATGCGATTGTCCTTAAATTTGGCTGGCGCCTGGCAATGTTTTTTGGCGGATTGGCAGGTATTCTTGCCCCGCTGATCCATTTTGTGCTGCCTGAATCAGTTCGCTATCTGCTGAACAAAGGCAAAACGGAACTTGCCATAAAAGAAATGGCGCGTGTCCGTCTTATGGAAAATGAAGAAAGTGTTGCTACTTTAGTTTCCGCCGGTGAGGTGGACAAGCAGGCGCCATCCAATAAGGGAATTTGGTCCGCTGGTTACCTGCGAATCACACTGTCATTATGGTTGCTCTGGTTTGCGTTGAACTATCTTTATCAGGGTGTATTCATCTGGTTGCCCACTCTGCTGGCTGGCAAGGAAAGTTCGACTGCGCATTCATTCCTGGTGACACTTTTCATCAGCCTGGGGCAAATTCCCGGTACAGTATTGGTTGCCTGGCTGGCAGATAAATTCAACCGGCGCAACCTGGTTATTTTCTCCGTGGTCATGCTGGGGGTATCTGCGGTTGTCTTTAGTCTGATGCAAGCAAATATCCTGATAGTGAGCATGGGTTTTGTGCTGATGGTGTTCAACGGTATGGCGTGGGGATTGGCTCATCCATTCTCCACAGAGCTGTACCCCACCCGTTTGCGGGGAACAGCCACTGGTTGGGCAACCGGTATTGGTCGGTTGGGGGGTGTGGTTGCTCCGGTTGTGGTGGCTTCGGTGATGGCAGCGGGCGGAAGCATGCTGGTAATCTTCTCAATTATCGCAACAGTACCCATCCTGGCAGCGTTATTGCTTCTCACAATGAAGCAGGCAACCACGGGAAAGTCGCTAGAGGAAATCAGCAGTTAGTTTGGCAGGTGGGATGTTTCCAGAAGAGTGGTGTCGAAACCATCCTTTTTCAAGCGGTCGATCAAAATTTCCTTCATTTCTGTAAACGGGCGAATTTCCTCTGCTTTGCAATATCCCGTTGGATCATCCACCTCGCCCGCTTCCCATGCCAGTTTCGTGGTTGAGAACTCCACATATTGGTCGCACACAACCACCCTGAATGAGGCGAATTGATCGAAGATCAGGTTCTCCGGCTTGTTCTTTTTAGGGCTTTTCCAGATGACGCTGAAAATAGGACGGTTGGCTGCAATTTGATCTGATAACAGCGATTTTCCTTCCATCCAATCCGGCGCAGACAGCCCCATATAATCCAATATTGTAGGGGCAATATCCAGGTTCTCAGTATTTTCCAGAATGCTCCCGGCGTACTCGCCTTGCGGAAACCAGAAGATCAGAGGGATGTGCAGATAGCCCGCCCGTTTGCGTGGATGATCCGTATAGATGATAACGATCGTGTTATCCAACCGACCCGTCTTATCGAGTGCGGTGAAGAGACCATGAATGTAATTATCAAAATCTACGATGGCGTCATCGTAGAAATCCACCTCAAAGTCCTTGGTTTGCTTTCGACCCTGGGAGAATGTTGTTGACGTCGGTTTATAGCTTGGACCATGCGTACCAAGAAGATGGACATGGATAAAGAATGGTTGATCGCCGTGGTTTACATACTCCATTAATTCCGGAATTCGTGAAGTGGCATCCTTGCGCCCGGTGAGAGTGTTCACTTCTTTGAAGGGATTGGGCATGATGCGGATGAAGAAAATATGTTGCAGTCGGTCGGAAATTCGTTCTATGAGCAAATCGAGGTTATATTGACTGTTTACGGGTAATATTTTGCCCAAGCTGGTTACCAACAGGCTGGTGCTTTCCTCCTTGCCATTGATGCGATCGAAGCCGTTGCGGACATTTGCCATGGATGCATTGGCATACCGTTCGTACGTGATGTCGATATTGGTGTATCCAAGATCTTTAAGAATGCCGGGCAGATGCTGATATGAATCGTTGCCGATCAACGCATCCGGCAGGTTTACCACACGGGTTTGCGTGGGGAGTTTTCCGGTGAAAATGGAGATCAGTGATCCCCAACTTGACCCGGTTTGGGAATAATTGCTTTCTGTGATCAATGCCTTATCCACTATGGAAGCCATGAAGGGGGTGGTATTCCGCTCATAGCCATACATGGGCAGGTGATCGGCAGTTACACCATCGGAGCCGATCAGAATGACATTGGGCGTGCGTGAAGGCACTTGCTTTGTTTGCGAATACTGGTCGGCAGTTCGGGATATTATCCCGACGGCAGCAGAAATGGAGCCCAAGACAAAAAGCAGCAATGCAGCAGCAGAACCAGCGCTGCGCAGATTGGCTTTCTCAGCAATGTGTATTTTGGTGATGGTCTTGTTAATGAATAATATGAATGCCAGCCCGTATGAAGCACGGTAGATGGAGTAGGAATCGACGATGCCAAAACCCAGAATAATATAGGTGAAATTGTCGAATATCAGCAAAGCGGCTATAGCAAATACCATTGACGGGACGAGGCGGAAAATGAATTGTGCAATCTGCGGCAAAAAGGGCTGTCTGATAAAATATGCCACCAGCCAAACGATCAGAATTACAGCAAAGGCGATAATGCTGAGTATCCAGACGGATTGGATGAGGATGCTTGCCCGGTCGAACCAGGAAAGAGCATCCATAAAGGATTCCTTGGTAACCAGGAATATCCATTCCTGAAAGATAAGCACAAAGACTGCCAGAAAGCCAGCGGCAAGCGCATTGAACAACGTCCCTGGCGTGATCAAAACTGCGGCAGACGAATGTTCGTTTTTTTCATTTCTTCCGTGGCTGCTTTGAATCCACTCCACAAACCATTTATATAGATTGTTCGGGAACAGGTACTCCAGGAGATTGAAAAGAATAATGCTGCTAACCGGAAGAAATACGCCTGCCAGTATTATGCGCGCGACAATGGGAATTTGGGTAAATGTTTTGCCGTCGAAAATATTGGAGGTGAGTGAGCCTTTAAAAAACCAGAATGCGAATGCGCTGAGAATGATGGCAGCAGCAATAAGTAATCTGCGAATGGTAACCACACGTTTGAGAAAATTCATATCTTGAACAGCCAAATTCTACAAAGAATGGCTGAATTGTAACACTGAACGTAATCCAGTCGGTTAATGCGAGCGGTGCGAGCCATCACATAATGGCTTGTTGCACGATTTACCGCAATTGCACAGAGTCACCCGGTTGCGCGTTTCAATTGGTTGACCGTCGGCACGCTCTATAGGGATATTTCCAGTGACCCAAAGTGGCCCGTTGATTGGGCCTTCTTCTGTGATCTCTGTAGTTGCAGCCACCTGACGGGGGAGATCTGGTTCAATTATCTCCGGGTCGTTGCCCAGGCTGTAGACGAATGAACCCGATGGGCAGCGCTCGACCATGGCTGCAATGCTGGAGCGCGTCTCAGAATCATCTGCGTCGGGAACCATCTCGGTTACACCGCGAAAGCGTGTCCCACAAAAACCGGCATTAGTGCACAGCGATGTATCCTGTCTAACCACAATGCCGGTATCCTCATCGAATTTAGCCTGGCGGTCAGTAGTCGGTCTGACATCGGCTGTTTCGGCGCCATCAAATCCATTCCTGCGATGGGAGCCGTCGCAAAATGGCTTGTTCTGTGAGCCGCCACAACGACAGAGAGCATAATCATCTTCAGTTGTTGCTATTGCCCCTTCCACCTTCCATGCAATTGGCTCACCGTATTCGGTAACCACCTGCGTTTTTTTTCACCAGTGGAATGCTTCCATTCACCAGGTAAGGTCCATTTTTACTGATCTTGATTTTCCCTTTGGCGTTTTCCGACATCATGTTCCTCCCCATAAATGGTTATCACCATTCTATCCGATTTTCAAAAATCATTGCCGGTTGGGTTCAAAATATGGAGCAACCATTTGATATTGGCATCCGCAGCCGGGACTTTCATTGTATAATTCCATCAGATTACGGAGGTTGGATGGAAATTAACTGGTACGGACATTCCTGTTTTCGATTGTCAGAACGTGGTATGGCAAGCGTTGTTACTGATCCATATGATTCAAAAACCGCAGGCTATGAACCACTTAAACTCAAAGCCGATATTGTTACCGTAAGCCACGATGCCTCCGGGCATAATTATGTTCAGGCAGTTAAGGGTGATCCCAGGGTGATCACCGGCGCCGGTGAGTATGAAATTGGTGATGTTTTTATTACCGGCATCCAAACCGATGGCGTTGGAAAGAAACACAACAATGAGATTCGTAACACCCTGTATGTATTCGATTATTATGGACTCACAGTTGCTCACCTGGGCGATATGAGTCATGTTCCTTCACAAACCGAAGTGGAAGCTTTGGGTCCGGTTCATGTAGCATTGGTGCCAGTAGGCAGCGGAGGCAGTTTGAATGCTGCCAAAGCGGCAGAGGTCATCAGTTTGCTTGAGCCCAATATTGTTATTCCGATGCATTATGCCACTCCACATAGCTTGCCGCAAAACCTGGAATCCTTGAACAAATTTACCAAGGAAATGGGCTTGAATTCAATTGAAACTCTGCCTTCCCTTAAGGTAACCCAATCATCATTACCTCAGGAGACGCACGTTTACACCCTGGAATACGACCATGGCAAAAATGGAGCAGCCTGAACCCGCGAAATTGATTATGACCTGGGATATCGCTCCCAACAAAGAGCAGGAATATTTTGAATTTGTGGTGCGAGATTTTATTCCTGGCATACAGGTCCTCGGATTTGAAATCCAGGAAGCCTGGGCAACAGCATATGGAGAGCGTCCGCAAATTCAGGTGAGCGCCACCATGGCTACTGCGGATCAGATCCATGACATGCAAAAAAGTGAAGGGTGGATGAATCTGTACCAGCAATTGCTGGATGTAGTTGAGAATTACGAACAGAAGATTGTTCCGGCTCGTACCCGTTTTCAATTTTAATCTTATGCCCACAGCTCAGGCAGAAAAACTTCTTGCGTGGTATGCTGCTCATCATCGCGACCTTCCCTGGCGCAGAACAACAGATCCATATGCCATCTGGATTGCCGAAATCATGCTGCAGCAAACTCGGGTTGAGAGTGTCATCCCATACTATCAGCGCTGGCTGGAATTGTTTCCGGATATCCAGACCCTGGCAAAATCTGCACAACAAGATGTATTGATAGCCTGGGAAGGATTGGGATATTATGCCCGGGCAAGGAACATATACAAAACTGCCCAAATTCTAAGTGAACAATATAATGGGCTGTTCCCTCACGATATTGAGTTAATCCGCAGCTTACCAGGGATCGGCGCAGCGAGTGCGGCAGACATTGCATCAATCGCGTTCGGGGTGAATGCCAGTGCGGTGGATGGCAATATCCGTCGGGTTGTGGCTCGTCTGGCGAACCTTACGAATCCACTTAGCAGCGATGCACTTCAAAAAGCAGTGGAAGAATACGTGGGTGCACATTTGCCAGCAGGCAGAGCCGGCGATTATAACCAGGCGTGGATGGATCTGGGCGCGACCATCTGTTTACCGGTAAACCCGCGTTGCGAGGTGTGTCCTTTGGCTGATTACTGCCTTGCCCGTGAAAAAGGAATACAATCTGAACGACCGGTCAGGGCACAGAAACCGATGATCCCTACTTATGAAGTGGCTGCGGGTATTCTTGTCAACTCACAGGGAAAAGTTCTGATCACCCGTCGACCCGAAAAGGGATTGCTGGGAGGATTGTGGGAATTTCCCGGTGGCAAACGGGAGACGGGCGAGGACTTAACGGATGCACTGCAGCGGGAATTGCATGAGGAATTGGACATCGAAGTGGATGTACTGAAAGTGCAAAAGTCTTACCGGCATGCATACACTCATTTCAAGGTAGTATTAACTGCATATTTTTGTGCACATCGGTCAGGTGAATTCAAGGCATTAGGCGTACAGGATTTGGCCTGGGTGGAGGTTTCTGAACTCAAGGCATATCCGATGGGGAAAATCGACCGGATGATCTCAAAGGAATTAGCAAAACATGTTGGATAATGAGCAAACCCGCAAAGATCGGGAGAGAATGGTTGACTGGCAGATTGGGCGACGAGGGATTCTCGATCCACGGGTTTTGAGCGCTATGCGGTCGGTACCACGGCACCTCTTTGTGACGGATGACCTTCAGAATGAAGCATACTCCGACCATCCCCTGCCGATTGGACATGGTCAGACCATTTCACAGCCTTATATTGTGGCGTTAATGACTTTGCTGTTAGATGTAAAACCAGTTGACCGCGTGTTAGATGTCGGGAGTGGAAGCGGTTACCAGGCGGCAGTACTTGCCAAGTTATCCCCTTATGTTACCACCATCGAATTTGTTCCCGAACTGGCGGAGCTGTCGCGCAAAAATCTAGCCCGCTCTGGTGTGACTGGCGTGGAAGTTGTTCAAGGGGACGGTTCACTGGGTTATCCACCCAACGCTCCATATGACGTTATTTTGGTGGCTGCCTGTGCTCCTGTGGCGCCTCCGCCTTTACTGGAACAGCTTTCACCCAATGGCAGGATGGTGATTCCGGTTGAGTTCAACGGAGAGCAATTTCTGGAGGTGTGGCGGGTCGATGCCAACGGGGAAGACGCGGAATATACACGAGATATTCCGGTAGCGTTTGTTCCATTGCGCGGACAGTGGGGTCTGCAAAAATAAAACATCCGGTGACTTTTGCCGGATGTTTTTGTTTGATTATGACTTTCCAGTTGTGCAGAAGACCACCGGCTTTCTGCGTGTTTCTGCATAAATGTAAGATTGAATGACACGATTCAATTCGTTACGATCCTTGGGCCCGCTGCGTTTAATAGTATCGGCTACTTTGTTTTTTAGGTTGGGAATGAAATCATCATTCTCTTCCAAAGAGATGAATCCATAAGTGGTTATCTGGGGCTCACCGATGATTTCTCCGGTAAAGCGATCAATATTAGCGTGTACCAAAACCAGGCCATCCTGCGCGAGTTCTTCACGCTGGTGCATAATATCGTGGTTTACATCACCGACTCCAGAACCATCCACGAAAATTTCACCTGCAGGAACGCGCCCGTTTTCTCTCAACCCCTTTTCGGAGATTTCGATCACCTGACCGTTCTGGATCACTTGGATGTTTTCCTGGGGAATTCCGACTTCCTGTGCCAGTCGCGCATGCTGCGTAAGCTGGCGTAATTCCCCGTGGATTGGGATGAAGTATTTTGGCCGCACCAGGTGAAGCAACAGTTTCATCTCTTCCTGACTGGCATGACCGGAGACATGAACCGGTGCGATTTCCTCATATATGACATTGGCACCACGCTCAATCAAGCGGTTGATCATGCGGTAAATGGGTTCTTCATTTCCAGGAATGGGGTGTGAAGAAAGAACGATGGTGTCTCCCGGCTTGATATCGAATTGGCGATTTGTACCCATCGAAAGCCGACCCAGAATGGATGACGGTTCGCCTTGAGATCCTGTGCACATGATGACGACATCCTCGTCTTTCATGCCCAGTGCTTGATCGATGGGAACCTGAATCCCTTCAGGAATTTCAAGGTAACCCAGTTTGGATGCCATTTTGGCATTTTCCACCATGGATGAACCGGCAAAAGCCAGTTTTCTATTGAATTTTCCGGCAGCGTTGGCGACCTGTTGCATTCTGCTTACGAGTGAGGCAAAAGAAACTATGATGATACGTCCGGCTGCTTCACGAA
>DAIOEK010000042.1:0-25619 GCA_036746315.1 Anaerolineaceae bacterium
TCTTCGGCCATGTCGGCGTTCATAATTCGGTTGTAAGCGCCTTCCACGTTGATCTGGGCGGCAGAAATCTGATCCTCTTTGAAGGTCAGACGTCCGTTCATGGCGCCGATCTGTGCCAGCTGACCGGAGACCGTATCCAGTTTTTCATTGATATCAGCCATGTACTGGGCGAAGTCAGCAGCGGTGGAAGCTGAAGTCAGATAACCACCGGTTGACAGAACAAGTTGATAGTCATCGGTTTGCTTGGTGTAGTCTACCGTACCAGTGGCCGTACCAGAAGTTCCGGCGGCTATGGTAACCTGTAGCCCATTGCCAAAGTCAACTGTTGCGTCGCTGGAGAGATCGACAGCCATTGATGTGTTGACCGCATCCGTTGCGTCTGCCGGATCGGCGTCAATCATAACCGGGGTGGTGGAACCATTCAGGAAAAGTTGTACGGTTGCATCGGTTCCATCTCCGGCAGTCCCGTAGTTGACTTCCACGCGGTAGGTGCCGCTGGCGATTTCATCCAGATTGCCGTTCGATACTGCTACGGCAGAGGCGCCAGACAGAACACCGCTAAAATTAGCTGCGGCGCTGGGAGTAACCGACGTAGCCTCGGCAATGTTGAGTGACGCAAGGCCGCCACTGGCGCTCATATTTGCCAGACCACTCAGGGTCGTGGTCTCACCCTGGTCTACACCGGTTTGGAAGGTCAATGCACTATTGAGGTACGCACCACCGATCAGGCTCGGGCTGGAGCTCGTCCATTTGGTCTGTGCCACCACATCATCGATCTGCTTGGCATATGCCACCATCTGATCCACCAAAGCCTGGCGTTCAGCGGTGCCCATGGTATCAGAAGCGCCGGCTTCAGACTTGTTGCGCATCTGAATCAGGATGTCATTGATTCTGCCCAGACCGGATTCAGCTACGGAGAGCAGGTTCTTTGCATCACCAATGTTGCTGTAGGCCTGTTTCAGACCTTCGCTGCGGGCCTGCATTTTGGTCGCAATTGTCAGACCGGCGGGATCGTCAGCAGCAGAGTTGATGCGTTTACCAGACGCTAACCGGGACTGGTGAACAGACAGTTGTTTGTTGATCACGGTTAACGCGTTCAGCGCATTCATAGCGCCGATATTACCAGCAATTCGGGTTACATCATTATCAGCCATTTCAAACCTCCATGTTTGTGTTTGGCGGGGATCCTTCCCCTTGGTTTACAACGAAAAATTTTTTTGGGCATTTTTTTTGATTTTGTGCGCCGGGTTTTGCCCTCTTCCCGGCGTCACCGACCGATGGTGGACTTCCTGTTGTTTGTGATGGTTTTTTCGATAGCAACCTCCTCAATTGGTTTTGCTTTGAGTCTTTGATATCTGGTTCTGTTGTCGTCCTGCCAGCAGGAATCTTGAGAAAGTGGAGGCGTAAAAAATGCGTAAAAATTTTATTTTTGAGCTGCTTTGGCGGGCAGGCGTCCGGCTTGTATGAGCAAAAGAGTTGTTGTTAAAAGCTCTATCATCTGAATGTCTCTGAATAAAATTCCGCTATAAAAGAGATGAGTGGATTTATGATATGTTTATGATGCTTTCAGCTGACCTTTATTGTTTTTGGTATGCAAACCGGTAATATGATTTATGGATTTTCCATTTCATTTGTTTGTTTTTGGAAACCCTTTGCTTGTCAAAACTGGGTAAAATGTACTTACGAAAGAGAGAAGCTATGCCTAAGAAAAATACACCGCCTGAAAGTGAAGTTAAAGAAGTTAACCTGGATGAAATTCTTTCTCAGGCGGGCAAAGCAATGCGCAAGCAGAACTATCGTGAGGCGGTAAAATCCTTGCAGGTGATCACCAGCATGGTGCCGGAGCATGTGGAAGCCTGGAACAACCTTGGGGTTGCCTATCTTTTGTTGGGTGAGAACCAATCTGCCGAGACGGCGCTGCGCTCGGGCTTGGAGCATGATCCCGAAAATCCCCACCTGGTAAAAAATCTGATTCAGTCTCTATTGCCACAGGAAGAAAAGGTGATGGAAGGGATGAATATGCTGGTCAAGTTCCTGGAAATTCGCCCACAGGACCCCGATGCGTTGTACATGCTGGGCCGTTGTCTGGATGCTGCCGGTGATTTTGAAAAGTCCACGTTAATCTACGAACGGGTTTTGGAATTGGATCCGGATTATCAGCTTGCCACACGGGCATTGGAAGAAAATCAAAAACGCGGTTAGCGCTTCATTGGCTTGACTTTCACAAAACCTGACCCGGGGAACAAAATTCCCCGGGTTTTCGTTTGGAATATAAGCTGCAAGAAAAGTGGAGGAGGCTATGATGCGTAACAAGTGGTTGTTCGCCCTGCTGTTTGGTCTGGTTTTGGTTCTGATTCCATTGTCTTCTGTTTCCGCTGATGGAATCATTATCCCTGATCCCCCGGTTTGTTCGCCCCAATCGTGTCCAGCGGAACGCATGACTCCGCTGAATATTAAATACCACCACGTGGATGTGAAGATTGATAACCAGGTGGCTGTTACCAGGGTGGATCAGGTGTTTGAAAATACCAATGACTGGACGGTGGAAGGTGTTTATACTTTTCCCATTCCCAAAGGTGCGGTTGTTACCAATTTCAAACTATGGATGGATGGGGAAGCAGTAGAAGGGAAAGTGTTGGATGCGAATGCTGCGCGAAGCGAATACGAAAGGATTGTTCGCGAATTGCGCGATCCGGCGCTGTTGGAATATGTGGATCAGGGTGCGGTCATGGCACGTATTTTTCCCATCGGTCCGGGAGAGCAGCGTCGCATAGAATTGGAATACACTGAGGCGCTGACTGCGGAAAATGGTTTGGTCGCTTACCGTTATCCATTAAATACGGAAAAATTCTCGAACCAGCCATTGGAAAGTGTATCGGTGGATGTCGAGGTTGTATCCCCCTCACCGATCCTCAGCTTGTATTCGCCATCTCATTCAATTTCCACCACTTCCGAAGCTCCCACACATTGGCTGGCGAGCTATGAGGAATCCAACGTGAAACCGGATCAGGATTTCCTTCTTTATTATGCAATTGGTACCGAAGAGGGGATACACCTGCTTACATATCGCAACTTGCAGGATCCGAATGACATGGATGGCTACTTCCTGATGATGATTACCCCGCCAGCAATGGCAAACGCCGATATACTCCCCAAGAATCTCATCCTGGTGTTGGATCATTCCGGTAGTATGGAAGGGGAAAAATTCCGGCAGGCGGTTTCAGCGGCGAGGTTCATCCTGCAGCACTTGAACCCGGATGATTATTTCAACCTGGTTACCTTTTCATCCAACGTGGAGACTTTTGCGCCATTTTTGCAGCCGATGGAGAACCGTTCCATGGCGGATGCCTGGTTGGATGGTGTCTCGCCTGGTGGCTCGACGAATATACAGGATGCATTGTTAACAGCCCTGAAAATGGATTCGGGATCGCGCCCAACCTATGTGATCTTTCTGACTGACGGGTTGCCGACTTCTGGCGAAACGAATTCCACTACAATTCTGGAGAATATTCAAGAACAGGCGGTCGGTTCCACCCGATTGTTTACCTTTGGTGTGGGGTACGATGTGGATACTTTTTTGCTGGATCAGCTTGCGCTTGATCATCATGGCAGCAGTGCCTACGTTCGTCCTGGAGAAGATGCCGAAGCTTCTGTATCCGGGTTTTACCAGAAAATCAGTGCCCCGGTGCTTACCGACTTAAAAATCGATGTTCAAGGTGCAGGAATTTATGATGTCCAGCCTGCGCAATTACCGGATCTCTTTTATGGCTCGCAATTGGTTGTTACCGGGCGGTATCGAAATCCGGGCCTGGCGGATATCACTCTGTCAGGAAAGCGGGGGAACGAGCCATATGAAAAAATTGTATCTGGTGTGGAATTCTCTTCGGGCAGCGGGACGGATCATCAACAGTTGTCCTACCTCGCCCGTTTATGGGCAGCCCGAAAGATTGGCAACCTGCTCAATCTTGTTCGCATGCAAGGCGCCGACAAAGAAACCATTGAACAGATTGTGGCTTTGTCCATCCGGTTCGGGATTGTGACCCCCTATACCTCATATCTGGTCACGGAGACGGATGCGTTGGGGGTGGAAGCACAGCAGCGAATAGCCGAACAGGAATATTCAGTCCAGGCAGCCATGCCTACCCAGGTAAGCGGCGCCGGTGCGGTGAACAAGGCAGCTGATGCGGGTGCCATGAGCGCTGCGGAAAATCTTAATGGCGCATATGGCAGTGGCGGCATGAGTGGTGGGGACGGGAATGTTCCGGTGCCGATCACACAGGATATTGTAAAATCGGCTGGGTCTCGTACTTTTGTCCAAAAGGATGGAACTTGGATCGATACCCGCTATGACCCGGATACCATGAAACCGGTTCAGGTTAAATTCCTGTCGAATGAATACTTTGCTTTGATCAAAACGGATCATGATCTGGCTGCCGGACTTGCCCTGGGCTCCCGTGTGATCATACTGGCCAACAACGTGGTGTACGAAATCGTCGAATGACCGGATGGAAATAGAGATTTGGATCTCCCGGCGGGCGGCCTTAAAGCTGCCCGCTGGTATAATCATCTTATGTCTTCCATTGTTGCCCTGGATGTTGAAACCACCGGTCTGGACCCGCGCCGCGACGCCATTATCGAAATTGGCGCCGTTCGGTTTAATGAAGATGGTGTTCAGGACGAGTGGCGTTCGTATGTTAACCCCGGCCGTCAAATTCCCCCGTTTATTACCCAACTGACCGGCATTAAAAATGAAAATGTGGTGGATGCACCTTCTCTCAAGGCGCTTGTCCCCGAATTGGTCGTTTTTGTTGAAGAGTCCCCGATATTGGGGCAGAATGTTCAATTTGATTTGAGCTTCCTGCGTAAGGCGGGTGTCTTCTTTGATCATCAGTGGATTGATACTTTCGAGATGGCTTCCATTCTCCTGCCGGGTGCCCGCCGGTACAATCTCGGCGCACTTGCAATGGAATTGGGCATCGAAGTGCCCGATGACCTGCATAATGCGCTGACAGACGCCCGGTTGACGGCGCAGGTTTACCTGACGCTTTTCAAGAAATTGATCGATCCTGAAAAAGGGTTGTCGGCGGAATTGCTGTCTGAAATATTGCGGTTGAGTGAACCATTCGAATGGGGCGCCAGGCTGCCGTTCGAATGGGCTTTTCGCCGAAAAGCCCGGCAGGGCATCCTTCCCCGAAAAGGCGGAGCAGCGGGCGACGGCTTGTTCGCAGTGTCGTCTTACAAAGCGCCGCTAAAGCCTCGGACTGAGATGCAGCCACTGGATATCGATCTCATCGCTTCTCATCTGGAGAATGGCGGCTCTTTCCAGAAATATTTCCCGGGTTTCGAATATCGCTCCCAGCAGGTTGAAATGCTGCGCAAGGTGGCTGATTCCTTTAATATTGGCGCGCATTTATTGGTGGAGGCGGCGACCGGCACCGGAAAGTCTTATGGCTACCTTATTCCTGCCGCATACTGGGCGTTGCAGAACAATGCCCGGGTGGTAATTTCCACCAACACCATCAATTTGCAGGAACAATTGATCAAGAAAGACATCCCCGATTTGAAAGAAGCACTGGGGGTGGATGTGCGCGCCTGTGTGCTGAAGGGAAAGAACAACTATCTTTGTCCGCGGCGACTGGAAGCGGCACGATTGCGCCCTCCCGAGTCTTTGGAAGAAATGCGGGTGCTTGCCAAAGTTTTGGTCTGGTTGAGCCGGGGTGGCAGCGGCGACCGGACTGAGATCAGCCTGACCGGACCGGACGAACGGGATGCATGGAGCAAACTTTCAGCCGATGATGAAGCCTGCTCTGTTGAAACCTGCATTAAGCGAACAGGCGGAGCCTGCCCCTTTTATCAGGCTTACCAGGCGGCACAATCTGCACATCTCATTGTGGTGAATCATGCTCTTTTGTTGGCGGATATCTCCACGGGGAGCCGGGTATTGCCGGAGTACCAGTATCTGATCGTGGATGAAGGACACCATCTGGAAGATGCTACGACCAACGCCCTAGCTTTCCGGGTAACTTATCAGGAGATTGAACGATTACTGAAAGAATTGGGTGGATCATCCAGCGGTGTATTGGGTAGATTTTTGAATATTATCCACCGGATGGTTTCGCCAGGTGATTTGGCCGCCATGGAAAGGGAAGTCAAAAATACCACCGATACGGCTGCCAGAGTTCAGCGTCAACTTCAGGGCTTTTTCAGGGAAATTGAAGATTTTCTTAAATTGATGGAATCACCCGGACAGTCAGTGAATTATTCCCAGCAGGTTCGCATCACCTCCGGTACGCGCACCCAACCGGATTGGTCGGCGGTTGAGATTCTATGGGATGATTTAAACGACACCATCAGGCAGATGATCAGTCAGTTGACATCCATTTTTACCTGGATTGCAGATCATCAGGAACTCGACTCGGATGATATGACGGATTCGCAGGGTTCGATTGGCAATCTGTTGCGGAGATTTTCAGAGATTCAGTTGAATCTCAATGGCTTGGTCTCCAACCCTGCTTCTGATCGGGTGTATTGGGTGGAAATGAACAATACGGGCAGCCGGATCAGCCTGAATGCGGCACCGCTGGAAATTGGTCCGCTCATGCGCCAGCACCTGTGGAATCAAAAGAATTCGGTCATCGTCACCTCAGCTACCCTGACGACTGCGGGTGAGTTCTCATACCTGCGCGGCAGGCTGGATGCAGAAGATGCAGATGAACTGGCGGTTGGCTCTCCATTTGATTATGAGGATGCAGCACTGCTATATCTGGTGAATGATATCCCTGAACCGACAATGGGCTCCAGTTACCAACAGGAATTGAACAATATTTTATTGCGGCTGAGCAAAACAACAGAGGGGCGTTTGTTGGCACTTTTCACCAGTTATTCACAGCTGAAACAGACATCCGCTTACCTCAGTCCGTTGTTGGTGGATAAGGGGATAACCGTGTACGAGCAGGCTGAAGGTGCCTCTGCTGCCAGCCTGTTGGAAAGCTTCAAGAGCAATGAAAAATCCGTATTGCTTGGAACACGCTCTTTTTGGGAAGGTATCGATGTTCCAGGGCAGGCTTTGTCAGTTCTTGCGATCACCAAGATACCTTTTGATGTTCCATCCGATCCCATTATTGCTGCTCGCGGTGAAACCTTCGATGATCCATTCAATGAATACAACCTGCCAGAAGCGATATTACGGTTTCGGCAGGGTTTTGGTCGCTTGATCCGCACCAAATCTGATCGGGGTGTTGTTGTCATCCTCGATAAGCGCATCCTGTCTAAAAAATACGGTAAGCTGTTCCTGGATTCCATCCCACATTGCACCACCCGTATCGGATCATCTATTGAGCTGCCACGGATGGTGGAGAAATGGTTGAACCGCTGAGCAGAAATTGCGAGGTGATCGCATGGATTTAAACATCCGTGAAATGACTTCTGAAGATTGGCCAATGGTACGTTCCATCTATGAAGAAGGAATTGCAACGGAACTGGCGACTTTTGAAACACAATCTCCCGAATGGGAGAAATGGGATCGGGCACACATCAGCACTTGCCGCTTGGTTGCCGAGTTGTATTCAGTTGGAGTGGTTGGTTGGGCGGCCCTGTCTCCAGTTTCCAGTCGCGCGGTGTATGCCGGCGTGATGGAAGTGAGTGTATATGTGGCGCAGTTATCCCGCGGGCAGGGCATTGGTAGAAGTTTGTTGCAGCGGCTGATTCAAGAATCCGAAGGTAATGGAATATGGACACTGCAATCTGCCATTCTGGCGGAGAATGAAGCCAGTATCCGGCTGCACTTAACCAGCGGCTTCCGCTTGGTGGGAAAACGCGAACGGTTGGGTAAATTAAACAAGCAATGGCGGGATGTCGTTATGATGGAACGGCGTAGTAAAAAAGTTGGCATAGCCTGAAGGTTGTTTTGCCTATAACAAAACCGGGATCGAATTTTCCGATCCCGGTTTTGTGGTCTTTGCAGTTATCAGGGTTAGAACAAGCCCAATACCTTTCCCGTGTCCAGATCCAGATCGATATCATAAAATGCCGGACGGGTTGGCAGCCCGGGCATGGTGCTCATCTTGCCCAGTAACGGATAAAGGAATCCGGCGCCGACCGAGGCGCGAATTTCCCGTACGGTGATGCGAAAGCCTTTGGGGACTCCCTTCAAGGTTGGATCTGCTGAAAGCGAGAGATGTGTCTTTGCCATGCAAATGGGAAGTTTGCCAAATCCAAGCCTGCTGTATGCACTGATTTGTTCCTCGGCTTCCGGAGTGTAATCAACGCCATCGGCGCCATAAATTTCTCTGGCAATAATCTCGATCTTTTCCTTGATTGATTTGTCTACCGGATAGAGGAAAGTAAACTGGCTGGGTTTTTCGGCGGCTTTTACTACAGCTTCAGCCAGTGCCTTTGCTCCTGCGCCGCCCGATTCCCAGTGACGGCTCACCACGGCATCTTCCGCGCCTGCCCTGATTGCGGCTTCACGAATCAGTTCCAATTCTGCCCGGGTGTCTGTTGCGAAGGTATTCACAGCCACCACCACAGGGATTCCGAACTTGCGGGCGATTCCTATGTGGTGTTCCATGTTGGGCAAACCGGCACGAAGCAGGTCGAGGTTCTCATCGGTATATGCCGGGTCGAGTGGTTTTCCGGCAACAACTTTCGGACCGCCCCCATGCATTTTTAATGCTCGTACGGTGGCGACCAGTACGACTACATTGGGAATCAAACCGGAAGCCCGGCACTTGATATCCATGAATTTTTCCATCCCGATATCGGCGCCGAACCCGGATTCTGTTACCACGTAATCGGCAAGTTTGAGCGCAATCTGGTCGGCCAGGATGGAACTGTTCCCGTGGGCGATGTTGGCAAATGGACCGGCATGCACAAACACCGGCGTCCCTTCCAGTGTTTGCATGAGATTCGGTTTGATGGCATCGCGCATCAGCACGGTGAGCGCTCCTGCTATTCCCAGGTCTTCAGCGGATATGGCTTCACCTGATTTGCTCAACCCAATAACCATCTTTCCAAAACGATCACGCATATCCTTGAGGCTGGTGGTTAACGCCAGTATTGCCATAATTTCACTGGCTACTGTAATATCAAAACCGGTCTCTCTTTCATGTCCGGCTTCTTCCGGTCCTTTACCAATGGTGATTCCACGAAGCAGGCGGTCATTGGTGTCCATGACCCGCTTCCATGTAATGGTATCCGGATCGATATCCAAGCGGCATAGTTTGCCGCGTTCCTCCGGGGTTAATTCGTCGGGGTCAGTTTTGGTTATTCCCAATTTAGCCAATCTTCCCAACAAGCCTTTACCGAAAGTGCGTTTCCCCATCTTATCGGGTGGACATAAACGGTTGAATAACTGTTCATCGGTTGCTGAGGACTCATGCAGCATGCGGGCATCAATAGCCGCCGCAAGCAGGTTGTTCGCTGCGGTGATGGCGTGAATGTCTCCCGTCAGGTGGAGGTTGAAATCCTCCATTGGAATTACCTGACTGTATCCGCCGCCGGCGGCACCGCCCTTAATGCCGAATGTCGGACCCTGGCTGGGCTGGCGAATGCAGGTGATCACACTTTTGTGCAAATGCGCTCCCAGAGCTTGACTCAACCCTACGGTGGTTGTTGTTTTACCCTCACCTAGTGGTGTGGGTGTAATGGCGGTCACATCCACATATTTTCCATTTGGCCGATCTTTGAGCCGTTGAAGAATCTCCAATTTTACTTTTGCCTTGTATGGGCCATACAACTCCAGTTCGTCTGGCAATACGCCCATCTCATCAGCTACCAGGCTGATGGGTTTTAATGTTGCAGCTTGCGCAATCTCAATATCAGAGGGGACTGGGTTTACCAGATTCAATGGGGTGGGGGAAAACTCTTTTTGCGGAATCTTTGCTTGTGGGGACATTTGCCACTGCCATCCTTTCTTCTGAACGAATTCATCTATTTCAACTGGTAAGTTATCCTCTTCATTATATATCCAACCAATTCCATCATTAACACCCGGCGTAACATTTCCATATACAGACGCGGAAATACGGCAAAGAAACTTTCGAAAACATGAGTGAATGTGTCCTTATTGTAAGGTGAATGTAAGGAATTATTAATGAAACTAACCATTAGCTAACTTATAATCATTTTGGATGTATTATTGGTACCTTAAGAATTTGAAACGACAAGGGCACACCCGGTGAAAACCGGCGCCGCAAAGCTATGGGTCTAAAGCTTAACGCTATGACTGCCAGGCCGCCGAAATCAAACTTCCTGATGGAATTTCCCCCTTCGGTAAAAAGCCCAAGCTATGCGGTCAAGCCCTGTCCAAGAGGACAAGATGGCTGATCGAAAGATTAAATGGTTGATAATTTTTACACTTGGAATTACTTTAATTTCCAGTGTTTTACCTTTTTCAAATGTTAGCGCACAGGTTATCCCGGTTACCGCGGAGGGGAATAATACCTCTGCCAGTACAAGCATATCTTATACAGAATTCTCCCAATCAGTGCGTGATGGTGAAAGTAAGGTGCGGGGAGTCTATGTAAAAGATACCCTGGCTCTCAGGGTGATGCAGCAACCGGCCGGTAAAGATGCATTTGTCTCTTCCGTTGCTGGTGTGGCAACACAATTCAGAATGGCAGAACAATTTGGTACCGTAGGGCTGCTGGCTCATAACTTTGCCGGAGGAAGCACTTTCTCTGATGTAAAGCTGGATGATGAGATCTATTTACTTTATGGAGATGGAAAGACCGAAAAGTATGTGGTCAAATCAGTTTTGATTTATCAGGCATTAGCTCCGAATAGTGCTTCATCCGATTTCAAAGACACAGCCAGTGGAAATGTAATCTCTGCCTCAGCGCTTTTCGAAAAGGTATATAAGGGAGATCCTCACCTGGTCATGCAGACTTGTGTAGCACGGGATAACGAAATGTCTTGGGGAAGGTTGTTCATCATAGCCGAGCCGTTTGAAGTGGAGAGGGCAGCTACTCAACCCACTCCTTAAAAGCCTCATCCAAACTGCAATGACAGGCTGCCTCCAGGCTGTCTTTCATCTCCTGGGAAGTGACGACATCCCAGGAGAATTTTTTTGTATACTCGTGAAGAAAATCATCCATCATCTCTCTTCCATATATCTTTTCCAACTCATAAAAGAATAATGCGCCCCTGCCATAAACGATGGCGCTGTAACTTCCATCTTCATAAAATGCAACAGGTTTTCCAATTGGAATTTTAGCTCGATCTACCCGATCCCATCTGTTGTAAAAATCCTGTAGGTAGCCATTGGCGGCTTCACTTCCATACTGATCGGCGTAATATCGGTAAGTTGCATATTGGGTGAGCGATTCATCCAGCCAGGGTGCATTTACCTGATCATTGCCCACCAGGTTGTATAGCCATTGATGCGCAGCTTCGTGGGCAATTACAGATTCCAGCAGAATATTATATGGGGTACCATCTGTTTTTTGGTCGAGATGATAGATCTGCTGGTTGATGGTGGTTAATCCCGGGTACTCCACGCCCAATGCATTGGTGTGCGTGGCGATGACATCGAATTCGCGGTATGGATAAGGACCTAGAATTTGAGAGAAACTTTTTAATGCCGCAGCTGCAGCGGATAAAGCTGCTTTTCTTCCGGTAGTAAGATCTGCAGGTGTGAAACTGCGGACGGCTACGCCATCCACGTCGAGGGTGTCTTCCACTAGATCGTATCCGGCGCAGATCATAAAATCCCGTGCTGGTCCGGCGGCAAATACAGTGACCTGCTCATCGGCATCAAGCTGATGGTAGATTTGCTCTCCGCTGGTTACCAGCACTACATCTTGCGGAGCATGGATTCTAACCATATAAAACGCGGCATCGCTATAGGTGACATCTCCATAATTCGGCGGCGTCTCTCGATGCCATCCCTTGCCGTCGAAAACAGCCAGGATGGGATAGAAATGAGCCAGTGTGAGTAACCCATCTGCGGAGGCAAAAATATTGTAATTGGCATCGGCATCCAGAGGAATTTCGTATGCATAGGCAAGAGAAACAACAATGGCTTCATCCGGTGCCAACGCTGTCTTGAGCGAAATATCCAATACCGTTCCTGCTTCCGACAACGTATATTGGGCTGCCTCACCGTTGACCTGCACATCCTTCCATGCTACATTCGCGCCAAATAGAGCCGTATATACCCGAAAAACGATCTCATTCAGTTCCTGCGCTTCATTGTTGGTAAAAAGGACTTCCTGGGTGGCATCGATCTTTCTTAATTCTTGGTCAATTTCAACATCGATTCTATATCTGGGAAAGCTATTGTATTTTGTCAGAATGCCTATTTCATCAGGGTTCAAATCGACCGTAAATGGTGCGGTGTCATTCCACAAATTGGTGAAAAGCTGGCTCTGCTTATCAACAAAGTTGGGAAAGGATGCCGGGGTGGAAATAAAAGTAGCAGCCGGTTGCGGCTGTGAGGGCGTCAATGTGGAATGATCGTATCTGGCTTGAAAACCCACACAGCTGCTCAGTAGCAGGTTGCAAAGTAAAAATATAATCAAAAGTTTATTCTTCATCATTATCTACCCCAAAAACATTATAAATCAGTACTTTTAGATGGGTATACGACAGTAGTACGATATTGTTTCACATCCCATAAATCGTTACCAGAGCGATTGCGATATAATAATTTCATCATGGAATCGATTGATTACCCCCGCAAACTTCCCCCGTTTCGAGCTTTCCTGCCTTTTGCTGTCATTCTGTCGGTCATTGGCTGGGGTGGTGTTTTGTTTCTGGTGATGAATACGTTGCCCACGCTGGGACCGCGCTGGTTGTTTTTCTTCTTTATTACGTTAGCCACAACCGGAACAGGTTTACCCATCATCGTGTTTTTGAATATACGTTTTCCCAGTATACCGCCCATCGATACGAATGTTGTCATCCGTCAGGCATGCTGGATTGGGGTTTATGCTGGCGTGTTAGCCTGGCTGCAATTGGGCAGGATTTTAAGCCCGACAATTGGCGTGGCAATCGCAGTCGGGTTGGTCGTTATCGAGGGCTTTATACGCATGCGTGAAAAGAGCCGCTGGAATCCGCAGGCAATGTCAGATGAAATGTCGGAAGACAAGGAATCCGCAGGAGCAACCATAGACCCGATCCATGATGGAATGTTGCCGCCGGACGACCATGCCGAATGAAAAATACGCGTTCGCTCCCATCTGTCGATCTTATTCTTTCCGGTGAACTTGCACAGGAAGTTGCCTTGCAAGTGGGGCGACCGTTGCTCTTGCAGGCTGTTCGTGAGGTGTTGGATGACATCAGACAGGATCGAATTCAGGGCATACCGGATATTCCGCAGATTCTGGAACTTGCGGCTCGTCTGGCTCATTTGCGGCTTGCTCCTTCAATTCAGCCGGTGATCAATGCAACCGGTGTGATTTTACACACCAACCTGGGTCGGGCTCCGTTGTCTTCTGAAACTCTGGCGGCAATGACATCGATATCAGGCGTCTACAGTACGCTTGAGTTTGATCTTCAAAATGGAAAACGCGGCTCTCGGTATGTTCATACGCTCGATATTTTAAAACAATTAACCGGCGCAGAAAGCGCCTTGGTGGTGAACAATAATGCCGGGGCGGTATTGCTGGTTCTATCAGCCCTGGCTGCGCGAAAAAAAGCTATCATCTCTCGTGCGCATTTGGTGGAGATTGGCGGCGGGTTCAGAGTACCGGATGTGATGCGTCAGTCTGGAACAAAGTTGGTGGAGATTGGAACCACCAATCGTACGCGTCTGGAAGATTTTAAGGCTGCGTTGGAAGATGGAGCCCGGGTCGTTGTCAGGGCGCATACATCCAATTTCAGGATCATTGGCTTTACCGAAGAACCGAATTTGGTTGAACTGGTGCAGCTTGCACATCGTTATGAAGCCATTGTCATCGACGATTTGGGTTCGGGCAGTCTTTTGGATACGTCAGCATACGGCTTGATGCACGAACCGACCGTTCAGAACTCACTTGCCGCGGGTGTGGATGTTGTTTGTTTTTCAGGAGATAAACTGCTGGGTGGGCCTCAGGCAGGTATTATTCTGGGCAGGGAAGAATTGCTCGCTCGCATCCGCAAACATCCTTTGGCACGGGCAGTACGTGCTGATAAGACCTGCCTGGCGGGGATGCAGGCAACCCTTTCGCATTACTTAAAAGGAGAAGCCGAGCAGAAGATTCCGATCTGGCGGATGATATCCATGTCCCTGGTGGAAATAAATCAACGTGCTCAGGCATGGGTGGAAAAAATGCAGGTGGGGGACGTGGTGGATGGCTTTTCTACGGTGGGCGGTGGAAGTTTGCCCGGAGAGACATTACCGACAAGACTCTGGGGGCTACCGGTTCGTTCTCCGCAAAACTTTCTTGCACAATTACGAAAACAGGATGTGCCTGTTATTGCCAGGGTAGAAAATGAACGCGTGGTGTTTGATCCGCGCACCATCTTTCCCGAACAGGATGAAATTTTCCTTACTTTGATGAAACTTGTTCTGACCCAAGGAGATATTAAATGAAAAATGAATTGGATTCATTGATGAAACAGGCGGGGCTGGATGGTTTGCTGGTATTGGGCGCGGGTATGCATAATCCGCCAATGGTATATCTTACCGGCGGCGGACATTTTAGCGATGCCATTCTGATAAAAAAAATGGGGGAAGAGCCGGTTCTTTGTGTAAATCCAATGGAAAGGGAGGAGGCGGCCAAATCCGGTTTTAAGATTTACACATTATCAGAGTTTAAATATTTTGATCTGGTCAAGCAGTTTAAAGGAGACAAAGATCAGGCAGAAGCACAGTTGTTGAAGTTGTTCTTTGAAAAAACCGGTTTGGTTCGCGGCAAGGTGGCCTTGCTGGGTTTTATTGATAGCAGTTTTTACTGGCCGGTTTTTCAAATACTCCAAAAACTGATGCCGGATATTCAACTGGTGGGCGAATCTGAGAACTCAGTTGTGAGCAAGGCACGGGTGACCAAAGACCGTTCGGAATTGGAACGAATCATCAAGATGGGCGAGGTAACAACAAAGGTCGTTGGACGGGTGGCAGATTTCCTGCAGACCCGACCGGTAAAAGGTGAAGTTCTATACCTGGATGGAAAACCCTTAACTATTGCCGACGTAAAAAACCGGATCAATCTATGGCTGGCGGAAGAGGGTGCTGAAAATCCGGAGGATACCATTTTCTCTATTGGTCGAGATGCCGGCATTGGGCATTCTTGTGGTAATCCCACCGACGTGATTACCTTGGGAAAGACAATCGTATTTGATATCTACCCGAGCGAAAAGGGCGGCGGATATTTCTACGACTTCACCCGTACCTGGTGCCTGGGCTATGCACCTGAAGCAGCCCAGACCCTTTACAATCAGGTCCGCGAGGTGTATGACACTGTTGTATCTGTCCTGAAATCCGGTACACTTTGCATTGAATACCAAAAGATGACCTGTGACCTGTTTGAGAAAATGGGTCATCCCACTGTTCAAACCAATCCCTCGACCACGGATGGATATAATCACAGCCTTGCACATGGATTGGGATTGAATGTACACGAGAAACCATGGTTCAGTACCTTTGCAGATTCGAACGACGTCTTGACCCCCGGGATGGTCTTTACCATCGAGCCAGGCTTATACTATCCCGAAAAAGGTATGGGCGTTCGTATCGAAGACACGTATTATGTAGATAGTGATGGCAGCATAAAAAGATGCGTGGACTATCCGTTCGACTTCGTGCTGCCCATGAAAGGAAATTAAGGAATGACCATACCCGCCAGAATTTTGGGGATCGAATCTTCTTGTGATGAAACTGCGGCGGCAGTGCTGGAAGATGGGCGCAAATTGCATTCAAATGTGGTCGCCACGCAAATAGATCTGCATGCCCAGTATGGGGGGGTATTCCCCGAAGTGGCGTCGCGGCAGCATATCCGCACCGTTTATGGCGTTGTGGATCAGGCGTTGCAAAAAGCACATATGACCTTGCAGGAGATTGATGCGATTGCAGTTACGCAAGGACCCGGGCTGGCAGGTTCACTGGTTGTGGGATTGAATATGGCAAAGGGGCTTGCCCTGGGAAGAAACATCCCCCTGGTGGGCGTAAACCACCTGGAAGGTCATATTTACTCGGCGTGGGTGTATCCGGTCGAGCGAACTTCTGATGGATCTCAGCCTCCGGCAGAGCCGCAGTTCCCATTGATGGCATTACTGGTTTCCGGCGGGCACACTGAATTGATATTGATCAAAGATCATTTGCAATATCAACAGCTCGGGAAAACGCAGGATGATGCTGCCGGGGAGGCGTTTGACAAGGTAGCCAGATTGTTGGGGTTGTCTTATCCTGGTGGACCGTCCATTCAAAAGGCGGCGGAGGAAGGCGACCCGAAAGCATTCAATTTTCCTCGCGCCCGGTTGGATAACATCTGGGATTTCTCCTTCAGCGGCATTAAAACAGCAGTATTGCGAACAGTGAAGCAATTCGAAGAGAAACAGCAGCCTGTCCCTGTTGCGGATATGGCTGCCAGTTTCCAGGCTGCGGTGGTCGACACGTTGGTAACCAAAACAATTAAAGCGGCGGCTGAATTTGGTACCAGGGAAATTATTGTTGCAGGCGGGGTATCAGCCAATAAAGCCTTGCGTGAAGCATTTAAGTTGCATTCCTATCTTCCGGTACATATTCCCCACATTTCCCTTTGTACCGACAATGCCGCGATGATAGCCTGTGCTGGATATTATCGTCTGGTGAACGGTCAGCCGTCCACTTATGATATGGATGCGCTTCCCACCTGGCCGCTGATTTCCTGATGTAACTTTTTTAATATGAGATCATCTATATGATATCGCAGCAAACACCGGAAATCTCATTGGAGAAACTTCGCGCCGGAGACAAGGCTGAGTTTGCCCATTTGGTTGAAGCATATTCAGTTCCGATCTATCGCATGGCGGTCCGGATGTTGGCGTCAGAGCAGGATGCGGAGGATGTGCTGCAAGAGACATTCATCAAGGTGTTGAATGGCATTGGAAATTTTGAAGGTCGTTCCAGCCTTTCCACCTGGATATACCGGATAGCGGTGAATGAAGCATTGATGGTACTGCGCAAAGGGAAGCGGATAGCCGATTCCCTGGATGAACCGGATGATCCGGAGGACAGTGTTGAGCCCCGGGAGATCGTCGATTGGTGCTGTCTGCCAGAAGAATCATTTCTGGATGCAGAAGTCAGGGAAAAGCTCGATGAAGCAATTTCGCTGTTGCCGGAGAAGTATAGATTGGTGTTCATCTTGAGAGATTTGGAAGACTTATCCATTCGTGATACTGCGGCCATGTTGGGCATTACCGAAATGTCGGTCAAGACCAGACTATTAAGAGCACGCATGCAATTAAGAGAATCACTCTCAAAGTACTTTAGCGAAAGAATGGCGGCAAAAAATGGCTGAACACGATCATGAAAACTGCCATGATGTATTGATACATCTTTCCGAGTTTATTGATGGCGAGATTTCCGACGAGATTCGCAAAGAATTGGAAGACCATATCCAGCATTGTGAAAATTGTCGGATTGTTCTGGATACCACGCGAAAGACCATTTACTTGTATCATCGGATCAAGGATGATCAAACGGTACCGTCGGCAGTGAATGAGCGTTTATACCACACCTTGCATCTGGATGAATTTCGGAGCGAAAAGTAAATGGCTGAATTTCAGAAGAAGCAACTCCCTGAAGAGGAAAAAGACGCCTGGGATGAGATCCTTAAGGTAAGCGAGGTAATCACGCCTTCCGACAGGGAATGTCCAGTTTGTGGAAAAGGTAAGTTGCAGTACGATCATTTTCTGAATCTGACTTGCCCGAAATGTGGTTTTGTTGAGGCGAGTTGTTTTACCTGATAACAGGTGCAGCAACTCGGTGAGGAGCATAAAAACTGATGGAATTATTGAATGATGAAGTCAAGGCACAGGTAAAAGATGTTTTGGGCGAAATGATGGATAAGCCGGTTTCCATTCTATTCTTTTCCAGCCCCGACAATTGTGAGTATTGCGAACAAACCCGGCAGCTTTTGGAAGAAATTGTTCCATTAAACAGCCTGCTTAAAATGGAACATTACGATTTGAATGAGCATGAATCGCTGGTCGAACAGTTCAACGTCACCGAGACACCCGCCATTGTGCTGGCAGGGGTGGTGGGAGCTGACAGGGTTGATTATGGTATCCGGTTTTATGGTATTCCGGCTGGACATGAGTTTACGTCATTAATTAATGGAATTATTTTGGTTTCGCGCAAAGAATCAGGGTTAAAACCAGCCACCCGAAGTTTTCTTGGCAAGCTGAATAAGGATATCCTGCTTCGGGTTTTTGTAACCCCCACTTGACCTTACTGCCCGCGAGCCGTGACGCTCGCCCATGGGATGGCTCTGGAAAGCCCGTTCATTCAGGCTGAAATGATCGAAGCAAATGAATTTGATCTTTTGTCTGCCCAGTATGGGGTAGCTGGCGTACCACATACCGCCATTAATGATGGCGAATTTACCATGATCGGTTCAGGTCCCGAAGAAATGTTGGTGGATGAAATCAGAAAAATATTGGATTAGGGATAATGGAGGGATTAATGGAAGCAAAGGTAACCTGGAATCAGAAGATGAGTTTTACCGGAATTGCTGAAAGCGGCTTTCCCGTGCCTTTGGATGCCAGAGTGGAAGAGGGTGGCGATGGCAACGGCTTCAAGCCCATGGAATTGATTGTGGTCGGGCTGGCAGGTTGTACGGCAATGGATGTTATTTCAATTCTTGCGAAGAAAAGACAGGAAGTAAGTAAGTTTGAGGTGAGCGTATCTGCCAGTAGGGCGGATGAACATCCGCGGGTTTTTACCGGGGCAACCATTTTATATAAGATTACGGGACGGAATATCGACCCGGCTGCCGTGGAGCGTGCCATTCAACTTTCGGCTGAGAAATATTGTCCGGCGCAATCGATGCTTGGAAAGGCATTTCCAATTCAGACAAAATACGAAATTGTCGAGGAATAATCCCAAACGAACCAGAGTGTGTTGAGTAAACCAACAAGGCGCCCGGAAGGGCGCCTTGTTTTTAATCGGTGAGTTTTTTATGATACTTTTGGGGTGATGACAAAAGCCCAAATCACCCATAAGCCGATCATCACTGTCCCAAATCCCAACCGTGCCAGAATTGCCCAGCCGAAGCCGAACAGCATTTCCTTGGATGTCGTCCACGCTTTTTTCCAATCGCGGTGACGGATCATTTCTACGATGAGTACACCTAGAATGATGAAAAGCAGTCCGCCAAATGGCGGCATCACAATGGCTCCGATAATGGCAGCGATATTGCCAATGATGATGGACCACCAGCTTGCCCCGGTGAGCTTTGCTTTTCCGCTGATGAAAATGTTATCCATCAGGTTGCCCACCAGCATCAACAGACTGATGATGGTAAAGAACAACCAGCCGGGGAATTCAAATCCGCGATAGATCAACCATGCAAGTGAAGCCAGCCAGATGATATTCAGCCCCGGAAAAATGGGAATGATCAGCCCGACCCAACTCACCACCATGGTGCCGGCAATCAAACCGACGATAATCAAATCCAGAATTTGTGGATTCATTATTCCGCGCGAATCACTTCCACCCCGCCCATCCAGGGTTTGAGGACTTCGGGTATCTTGATGGAACCATCCGCCTGTTGATAGTTTTCCATGACGGCGATTAACGTTCTGGGCAAGCCCAAACCGGACCCATTCAGCGTATGGACCAGCCGCGGCTTGCCGCCGTCTGCAGGTCGGTATTTAATGTTGGCTCGCCGCGCCTGGAAATCACCGACGTTCGAAACCGATGACACCTCCAACCACTCTGCGCAGCCGGGCGCCCAGACTTCTACATCGTAGGTAATGCGGGCATTGAATCCCAGGTCCCCGGTGCACAGTTGGACCACCCGGTAGGGTAAACCGAGCAGTTCAGCAGTTTGGGTGGCGTCTTTTAACATTGTGTCCAGTTCCTGCATGGAATTCTCCGGCAGCGTGAATTTGTACATTTCGACTTTGTCGAATTGGTGTCCACGCTTGATGCCACGCACATCACGCCCTGCACTCATTTTTTCTCTGCGGAAACAGGGAGTGTAAGCCGCGTAATGCAGGGGCAGCGATGTCTCTTCCAGGAAATCCCCTGCATGCAAACCGGTCAGGGGAACTTCGGCGGTGGGTACCATCCAGAAGTCTTCCTCGGCATCGTGATATAAGTTATCACGGAATTTAGGCAGCTGACCGGAAGCAAAAAGCACATCGCTCTTGACCATGAAAGGGGTATATTTTTCAGTATAGCCCTGCCGGATGTGCAGGTCGAGCATCCAGGCGATTAAGGCACGCTGCAGGCGGGCGCCTGCTCCGCTGAGGACATAGAAGCGGGAACCGGTAAGCTTGATGCCCTGTTCGAAGTTGATGATCCCCAGCTCGGGTCCCAGGTCCCAATGCGCTTTGGCAGGAAAACCAAGATCACGTGGTTCTGAAAAGGTCTTTACCACCACGTTATCATGCTCATCTTTGCCGTATGGCACTGAATCGTCAGGCATATTGGGGATGGTTGCAATCAAGCCATCCAACTCGGTTTCGATGGTTTTCACCTGTTCATCCAGGGCGGATATCTTGTCTCCCAATTGCCGCGTGGATTCGATTTTTGCCTTGCGTTCGGTCTGATCCTTCATCTGGCTGATTTGTTTGGACGCTGCGTTTCTCTCAGCTTTCAGTGTTTCCACTTCCATCAGTGCAGAACGTCGCTTTGCGTCCAGTGCCTGGATCACATCGACAGGCTCTGTATCCATCTGCCTTTTTCTCAGGGATTCTTTGACCAACTCCGGGTCTTCACGAATAAGATTGATGTCAAACATAGCACCCTCCGATTGATAGAATACAGCCCCTCTCCATTGCAGGACGAAGGGGCTGCTCGTGGTGCCACCTGCATTTATCCCAAATTATCCGGGACCTCTTTTTTATGCTGTAACGGGCAATCCCGTCCCCCTTAGGCTAATGCTCTCCAGGGGATCCTGCTCAGAAAACAATGAGCGCCGGAGTGGAATAAATCTGGCTATGTTTCCGCTTTCACCGTCCGCGGACTCTCTGAGTATGAGCCAGATTGATGATTCCGGGCGAGGATTAAAATGATTATAAAGAGAATAACAATTCAGTCAAGAGAAAGTAAGGATTAATCAATTCGCTATGAGATATTTAACTTTTTTTTATGGTATTGAATGTTACGGTGTCTTATACAAATATTACTTATAAGATTAACGATGATTCTTTTCCCGTGAGGATGCCACTAAATATTAATAAATGACATCACGGGGATAATCATCGCGCAACCTGGCTGCCGGTATTAAAGTGATAAGGTGAATCTATGTATCGAATTCTTCTTGTAGATGATGAAGAAGCTCCCTTAACTGAACTGCAAAAGGAATTAAAGCAAATCAGTTCCAATTGGGATGTGGTCGTTGCCACCGGGGGAAAACAGGCTTTGGATGTCTTTCGATATCAGAAAGTGGATATAACAATTTCTGATCTGGGTATGCCCGGGATGAATGGCGTCGAGTTGTTGAGCTTAATTCAAGCAGAGTGTCCCAGTTGCATGCGGATTGCAATCATCGATCCGATGGATATTCACTTATATCAGAACGTGGCATTAACCGCACACCAGTTTATTGCCAAGCCATGGAGCTCCCGCGAAGTTGCCGCCAAGATTTACCAAATGCACGGTCTGTCAAATATGCTGCGACAGGAAGGCGTGCAAAAATTGGTAAATCAGATTGGACGGCTCCCCAGCAAATCGAGCGCATATTCCCAGCTGATTGATGAATTCAACAAACCGGATACGAGTCTGGATAAAGCAGCCGCCATTGTCTCTACGGATATGAGCATGACTGCAAAATTGCTTCAATTGGTAAATTCAGCGTATTTCGGCTTGCCGAGAGAAGTGCATGATGTGTCACAAGCAATTTTCTACCTGGGTACCGATACCATACGGGATTTGGTGCTTTCGGTGCAGATCTTTTCCTGCTTTGAGCAGGAAAAACTCGATGCCGCCGGTCTGGGTGGGTTGTGGGATCATTCCCTGATGGTGGCGCAGCTATCCAGGGCACTCGCTTCCTCCATTACCAATGACAAGACGATCATCTCATCTGCGTTTACCGCCGGTTTGCTGCATGACATTGGCAAATTGATCATCGGTGTGGTGTTTAAAGACTTCTATTCCACCCGGGCTCTCGTGGGTAAAGATTCCAACTATTGGTTGGGAGAAGAGATCAGGCAATTTGAATCCAGCCATGCCGATATTGGTGCTTACCTGCTCGGATTATGGGGAATCCCACCGGCGATACAGATTGCTGTCTCCAATCACCACAGTATTCAGGGTTACTTGAACCGTGGATTTGCACTTTCTGTGGCTGTGTATTTTGCCAATTACTTTGCATATTACTTTTCAAATAATCCACTCACGCCATCTTTTCAACTGGAGCCGGCGGTGGAAGAAAATGCCTGGGTTAAAACTTTCCTGGATGTGTGGAAAGCGCAATGTGAACGGATCGTATTTCCCGTCAATACGGCGTAAGTATCAAGAACCGCGAGGCAATCTCTGCCTCGCGGTTCTTGATTAAATGCGAATTTACTCATTCGTTATAAACGCCCAGACCTCACTCTTGGTGAGGTGGTAAGTATCTTCCAGAATTCATCCTTGTGCAGGATTTGCCGGGCGCGTGCCAGTTCATCATCAGAATTACAGAGTACAAAGCCGGAGGGCAGATTAAAATTTTTGCCAGCCAGCTATTCCCCGGTCATTTCTCTGCGAAATTGGGTTTTATACAGGTGGGCATACAAGCCACGTTGATGCAAAAGCTGCTCATGGTTGCCGTGCTCCACGATCTGACCACGGTCGACCACCAGTATTTGATCTGCCGCGAGGATGGTGCTCAGTCGATGGGCAATCACAATGCTGGTACGCATTGCCATCACCCGTTTAAGCGCTTCCTGGATTAATTGCTCGGATTCGCTGTCGAGGTTGCTGGTGGCTTCATCCAGCACCAGGATTCGCGGGTCTTTCAAAATGACCCGTGCAAGGGCAAGGCGTTGTTTTTCACCTCCGCTCAAACGGTATCCCCGTTCCCCAACCACAGTGCTATATCCGTCTGGCAGTTCGTTGATAAAGTGGTGGATGTTTGCCACCCGGCAGGCTTCTTCCATCTCCTGCTGTGTGGCAGACAGGCGGGCGTACTGCAAATTGGTGCGGATGGTGTCGTGAAACAGGTAGGTCTCCTGGGTGACCATGCCGATTTGCCGGGAAAGCGATTCCAGCCGGATGTCTTTCAGATCGATGCCATCCAATCGGATGGTGCCGCTGGTGGGGTCATACAAACGCGGGATCAGATAAGTCATTGTTGTTTTTCCCGCGCCGCTTGGACCGACTAGCGCAACCAGTTGTCCCGGTTCCACGCAAAAGCTGATGTTCTCCAGTGCGTTGCCCCGTGCCTGACTGTGAGAAGCTGAAGCCTCGGTTTGGTCTGTTTCAACGGGGCCGGATAAAACTGTGGTTACATTATCGACACTGCCGTAGCGGCGTACGTCGCTCAGCAGATATTCATCTCCGATTTCATACACAAAGGTGACGTTCTCAAATGTGATTTCGCCGCGTACATCTTGCAGGTCAATGGCTTCCGGCTTCTCTTCAATATCCACCGGAAGATCGATCACCTCGAATACGCGTTCAAAGCTGACCATAGAGGTGGAAAACTCCACCGGCGCGTTTGCCAGGCTTTGTAACGAGCTGTATAAACTGCCCAGATAGGCGCCCAGGGCAACGATAGTACCCACAGTAAACTGTCCCAGAATGACGAAATAACCGCCCAGACCGTACACCAGGGAAGTGCCAACTGCGGTCAACAGACCGATCAGGGTGATAAAAATGGACCCCATGAAGGCGCGGCGAACTCCCATGTCACGCACGGATTCCGCCCGCTGCCTGAACCGGTCCACTTCGAAAATGCTGCGCCCAAAAAGCTTGACCAGCAGTGCACCGCCAATGTTGAGCGTCTCTCCCATCAGGGCATTCATCTGTGCGTTTACTTCCATCTGCCGCCGGGCGATATCTCGCAGGCGGTTGCCCATCTGATGGGTTGCGATGATAAACAGGGGCAGAATGGCAACGCTGATCAGCGTCAGGCGCCATTCGAGGCCGAGCATTACCGATAAGACCACCACGGCCTGGATAATGTCCGTGATGATACCTACGATGGTGTTGCTGATGGCGTTCTGTGCACCGATAACATCGTTGTTCAGCCGGCTCATTAATTCGCCAACCCGTGTATTGGTAAAAAAGCGCAGCGACATGCGCTGCAGGGCGGCATATAGTGCCACACGCAGATCATAAATGACGCCTTCTCCGATGCGGGCGGTTAACTGACGCTGCAGCACGTTCAACCCCCCGTTGGCGGCGGGGATGAACAGCAGCGCCAGCGCCAGCAGGATCAGCCGGTGGATGTCTTTATTGGGTATGGTGCGGTCGATCAGATCGCGCATGATCAACGGGGTGAGAATGGTGACCCCCGTATGGATGAGAATGATGAACAGGGTGGCAAGCATCAGCTTGCGGTAGGGAGTTGCATATTTCAGGACGCGCTTTAACAATGACAGCGTAACCCTTGGTTTCTCATCCGGGGCGGCGACAATGCTCCGCCACCCACCTTTTCCATGTCCTTGCATTGTTAACCTCGGTGGAAAATTTTTCTTTATTATATCTGTTTGCGCGGACAGTATTCAGCTTATTTGACTGGGAAGCGGCACGTTCTGCTTACCGGCGCTAAAGTCGCATTCTCATCTGTAGGGAGGTGGAGCGTGGAAATGTGGTGCCGCGTGTGATCTGGAAAAAGGTATCATAGCGCAAAAGGAAAACAACTCCATTGTTGTAACGGTTGTCGGCGGGCGGGACCCTTCGCGATCATGGTCAAACCTACTACAGGAATAGGATATCGCTGGTACCGCGTTCCTTGTTTCCACCGAGCGGATTATTGACCACCCGCCCCATGAAATACATGGTGGATGAGCCGCCGCCATCCAGGTTATAGGCATCTGTGCAGCCCAGGTCTTTGAATATCCGCGCAAATTCGGTTAGGGTGACCCCATTGCTGTAGCCGGGGCTGCGCCCGTCGACAACAATGAAGACAAAATGGTTATCGTCGATGATACCTACGCCCGTCCGTGGATTCGATCCCTGAATGGAGTGGTTGCCAAAATTGGTGTCGATCTCCACCTTGCCCAGGTTCGCTATGATATCAGAGTCTTCGAGCAACGCGGGTCCGAACGAAAGCGTGTTCCAAACGCCGGCATCCACCAACTCCTGGGCTGTCGTCTGGGTTTCGTCATAGATTTTCATCGAACCGTCTTTATAAAATGCAAGACCGGTACGGGCGGGAATATCCCGGTAGATCACACCATTACGGATGACAATGCCGTCTTTGCGGAACCCATAGTAATCGCCGTTGATGGCAAATACGGCGTTATTTTCTGCTGCGATCTTGGATGTGTAAGCAATAATGTTGGTGCCGAAACTGTTATCGGCAAATGCGCTGCGGAGCTGTGTCGCGTCAGACAAAACA
>DAIOEK010000043.1:0-25253 GCA_036746315.1 Anaerolineaceae bacterium
CGGCAGCATTGCTACCCTGGTAGGCGCAATTCTTCTATATTTGTTTTTCAAAAAACGCTTCAAGTCCGATCAATAATCTCAAGCCTGCTTCCTATTTTTCCAGGCGTTGGTGATGGCGTTCCAGATGGGGCAGCGATCATAGACTGCGCTGAAGAATATGCCGCCGGCAGCTAACAACAGGAACCAGGGATACCCGGTAAAAGCTGCAAGTATCAGCAATGCGGCAGCGGCAATCATGCGCAAGATGCGGTCTCGGGTTTGAAGCATGCTCCTTGTGGCGGGTTTGCCGTTTACGGCCGCATGGAATACCTGCTGAATCTGGTCCAGGTTCAGCGCGCCGGTCTTTCGTGTTATCTGCTCACCTTGATGATATGCCAGGATTGTAGGAATGGACATGATGCGTCTTTCCCTGGCGATCTCGACATCTTCATCGGTATTGATGCGGATCAGCTTTACCTGTCCGGCATATTCCTTTTCCGCTTTGAGCAGGCTGGGGGTCATCATTTTACAGGGACCACACCAGGGTGCCCAAAATTCCACCACAACCGAAGGGTTACTTTGGATCTGTTTTTGCAGCAAATCTTTGTTCATGTTCCGTTGCCCGTTCAGGCTTTATTGGTGCGAATGTGCAACAAACTGTAGATCGGGCACCAACCGATGATGCCGGTTAGCAAGGGGACAAATCCCAGATATTTGAATATTTCCCCTAGCAACCCGGGGGTGGTGCCTGTCCAGCCCAAAGCCAACAGTACAATGCCGAGCGCAATTCGGATAACCCGATCAATGGTTGATTCATTTGTTTTCATCATTATCTCCTTGAACTAGTAATATTGATTAGATACATTGCCAGGCGAAAAGTGACAAAAAATCCGGAAGTCCTCTCCCGGATTTTTATGGTCTATATGGAAATATTAGATTACCTGGATGGCAGATCCCTGGACGGTCTTTTCGACCTCGATGCGTTTTGGGAAGGCATCCTTCAATTCGTCCAGGTGCGTAATGACCAGCACACACGAGAAATTTTCTTTTACCAGGTTGATGGCTTCGATCAGGCGCTGGCGTCCGGTGGCATCCTGGCTGCCAAAGCCTTCATCAATGACCAGCGTTTGCAATCGAGCACCCGCCCGTTTGGCAAGTACCTTGGAAAGTGCCAGACGGATGGCGAAGTTGACTCTGAATGCCTCTCCACCGGAGAACAGTTCATAGTCGCGCAGCCCGTTCGGATCACTGATGAGGATATCCAGCGTTTCGCGTTTCTCATCGCGTGTTTTTAAATCCCGCCGTGTCTGAAAACGGATATTCATTGCCCCGGCTGAGAGCCGGTCGAGAATGTCGTTGGCTTCATTTTCGATTTCCGGCAGTGCCTGTTCGATCAGCAAGGCGGGAACGCCATCCTTGCCGAAAGCCTTTTCCAGTTTTTTATATTGGGATATCTTGTAGGTGATTTCTTCCCGTTCCTGGTCGAGTTCTTTTACCCGTTTTTTTAGAACTGGGATTACATCCATGTTTTGCCGGGCGGCGCCCAGTTCACGGTTGACTTCACTCTCCCGCTCTACCATTTCTTTAAGTTGTTCTTCCGCGGTGTGCATTTCGGTAAGTTGCGATGATAGATCATCATATATGGCTGCTGTTTTTTCCACGGCTTCGGTTCGATCTGAAATTTCTGCCTGTATTGCCGTCAGTTGTTCTTCCATATCACCGATTTCCCGTGTGATCGGTTCCAGGGTGGACCGGGCAGATTCGAGCTTTTGATATTCATCAGCGCTATGACGCAGCGATGATTCCTGTTGTCTTATCTCGGCATGTTTTTGTGCGTCGTAACCCAGCTGTCGGGTATTTTGATTCAGCTTTTCCAACGCGTCCCGGGCATCGAGTGCGAACAGGTTGCCTTCCAGAGCCTGCTGGACAGTGGTCAGACGTTGTTCCCCTATTCCCTGCCAATCCTGCACGAGGGTTGTATTGTGCTCGAGCCACGCATTGAGTTGGTCGATCTCGCGCTGGAGATCATGAATACGTTTTTCCGCTGCGGCGATGCCCGTTAGGCTTGCCTGGATTTCGGCAAGCTCCACCTCTAATTTCTTGATGGTGTCCTGGTTTGCACGGAATTGCTCCGCCAGGGTGGTGCCTTCATGTGTGATCTCTTCCACCAGCTGAACACGGTGTTCAGTGCTGAGACCCTGACCGCACAGGGGACAGTTGGCGGCATGCACCTGCTCCAGTTTTTTTCGGCGTTCATCCATCTCGTTCATGGCGGCCTTCATCACTGCGTTTTCCGATTTCAGTTCCCCCATCCTATTGCGCAGGGCTTCCAGTTGTGCTTCGAGGTTATCCCTCTTTCGGGCGTTTTCCTGTTCCTGTTCCAGCTTTAATAAAAGTTCTTTTTGTTCCTTTTCACGTTGCGGGACCTGATTGGCTGTCAGTAGTGCCTGTGCCTGCTGCCGCAGAAGGTTTTGCTGTTCCTGTTCGAGCGCTCCCCGCTCTTTTTCGATCATCATCAAGGGAGCCGATTTTTGTTTCTCTATACCGGCGGCTTTTGCCGCCAGTTCATTCCATTGGTCCAGCTCTTCACGGGTTTTTTGCCAGGTCTGGTAGTGTCGGGTGACATCATCCGCCTGGTTGAGAATTTCCTGAAATGATTTTTGCTCGTTCAGTCGTTTGCTGTGGCGTTCCTGTAAGGCTGTCAGTTTTTGCGATGAGCTCTCCAGTTGATCGCAGAGCATATCCAGCGTTTTCTTCTGATTCCTTACGGATTCCTCCATCCGGCGAAATTGACTGACCCGCGCTTCCTGTTCCACCTTTCGCTTCTGAACAGCCTGCCAGGTTTCTTCCAGCTCTTTGAGGCGTTGTTTGCGGGGCTCCTCTTCAGCCAGTTCCTGTTGTATTTCCGCCAGCCTTCCATCCAGTGAGTGCAGATCCCGTTCGAGGAGTTTCCTTTTCTCGATGGTCCGATCTTTATACCTATCCCAGATATCCAGGCCTAAAATGCTGCTTAAAATCCGCTTTCGGTCGGAAGGTTTCTGTGTGGCGAACTGATCTGCCTTGCCCTGCAGGAAAAACGAGGCATTGATGAAGGTCTCGTAGTCCATACGCAGCACTTGCTGGATGACCTTATCGGTATCGCGAATGCCACGTTCACCCAAAGGGTTCCATTTCTCTTCCTTTGCGTCCCGGGCGTAAAAGTAAACCACTCCCGATTTGCCGCGGGTTTTTTCCCGCTGGATGCGGTAGAGGGTGTCTTCATAATAGAAATCGAGAATGACCTTGCAGGTATCCTGGTCGCCGTGGATGATGGCGTCGTCTGTGCGGCGGGCTTTGTTGAAGAGTGCCCAGGTAATGGCATCCAGCAGGGTGGATTTCCCGGCGCCATTCTCCCCGGAAATGCAAGCCAGGTTGATGCCCGTAAAATCCAGCTCTGCCGTTGTGCGGTAGGATAGAAAATTGGTCAACTCCAGCCGGACCGGGATCATACTGTCTCTCCTTCCGGCAAAATATCCTCAGTACCCCGGGCAGCTTCCCTGATGATCTCATTCGCCAACTGCTGCAGGCTTTCCATTTCCTCAGGTGAAGTTTGAACGCTTTCCCAGTATTTCTGGGTTAATTCAATTGCGCTCAGTGATGATATAGTCAGGCTGCTATCGAGGCGGGCTCGATCTTCGCTGGTTGGGCGGCGCAGAAAGTGAAACTCAAAGGCATCTTTGGCATGCTCGCGAACGGAAGCCTCGTCGAGCATAGCCTCCCAATCCCGCGGATATTCCACTATCAAACGGATGATGGCGCTTCCCAGTTGTTCTTTGGATGGCAGACGCTCGATCAATTGTTGGGTGATGTTCTCTGCTTTTTCCAGAGTGACCCGACGGTCGAAAAATGGACGAATGTCTTTCAATTCCCGCCATTCCACTTCCGTCTTTCCTCTGCCAACATTCGCAATGACGAAATATTTCTTGTCGGCAGCTTCACCAAAATCCACCCGCTCGATCGAGCCTGGATAAACCACCGGAGGATGGCTGCCTTCATTCAGGTTTTGATGTTTATGGATGTGTCCCAGTGCGGTGTAATCAATACGATTATCTTTTACCAGGGAACCCGGCAGGGTAAAATCCTGCCCTAACATCACCAGACGCTCGCCGCCGTAAGTGGCGCCCTCCACTGAGGCATGTGCTGTGAGGATTACCGCCAGAGAAGGGTCCGCCTCCTTAAGCCAGATTTGCACCATTTCGGTAAAGGCTTCTTGCAGGTGCTCCAGGGGATCCTTGCCTGGCTCTCCTTCATCTGTATTCAGCATTCCTGCCGCGACCGTTGCGCGATTGATCCATGGCAGCGCGATCACCTGAACCGGTAAATCTTCCAGATCGTCAGGGGTGAGCATGACGGGTTTCGAAACCACCCGGATGTGTGGCACTTCGAGAGTGTCGTATTCCTGGATCGAAAGTGCCCTGCCTGTGGCGGGAGACACATCATGGTTGCCGGTGAGCAAAATGGTGGGAATGCCTGCCCTGGATAAGCGCATCATCCGTTTGCCCCACTCACGCTGGAAGGTCGGCGCCGGGGTGCGGTTTTTATACGCATCGCCGGCAAAGATCACCAGGTCCACTTTTTCCTGTATGGCGCAATCGACAATGGTGTCGAGGGATTTTAAAAAGTCCAATACGCGGGCAGGTAGACCGCTTTGCGGGTCATGTTTGCCATAATTGACCATGTCAATATGCGCATCGGCAAAGTGAAGAATTTTTATATTTTTCATCTAGCCTGACTTAGTCCGGTTGGATGGTGTGATTGATCTCTGCTCCCAATTCCTTCGACCGCTGATATGCCGCCCAAATTGCCCGGGAAATCGCAGTACGGAATCCGGCTTTTTCCAGATAATACAGTGCCTCGGCAGAGGTTCCACCAGGGGAGGTAACCTGATTGCGCATAGCTGCGGGATGGTCGCGAATGCTTTCGTAAAACTTTACAGAACCGCGCAGGGTGCCCAGCACCAATTCCTCGGCAATTCGGCGTGGAAACCCCATATGCACGCCGGCATCGACCAGTGCTTCCATGAAAAGGAAAACATAAGCGGGACCTGTGCCGGAAAGGGCGGTTGCCATATCCAGGTAATATTCTTCTTCCACGTACAATTCAGTACCGAGGAAGCTGAGTGTTTGTTGGGCTATTTCTTTTTGTTCGGAAGTTACCTCGGGGGAATTCGTCCACACTGAAATGCCTTCGCCGATCCGTGCAGGCGTGTTGGGCATCACGCGGACAATGGCTCCATGCTTGACCGAGTCTGCAATCCGCTGCATGGGAACGCCGGCAATAATCGAGATGATCAGCGATTTGGGTGGAATACAGCCATCCAGGTTTTTCAAAACGGTGGAAATTTTCTGCGGCTTTACTGCCAGGATAATCACATCCGCTTCGCTGGCTGCAGCGCGGTTGTCTTTGGCTGCCTGAATGTCGTATTTATCCTGGAGAGCCACACGGCGCTCCTCGCGTGGTCCGCAGGCTGTGATATGGGATGGATCAATTCCACCTTTGGAGATCAACCCGGATATGATGGCTTCCCCCATCACACCGTAACCGATAATCGCAAAACGCTGTTGCTTTAACATGGCCTTTACTCCCGATCAAGATGGCTTAACTATACAACAAATCTGTAGTTCAGTCACAGTCATGCCTCGGTTCGAATAAGAAAGACGGCCCGGAAAGTACCCGGGCAGTCCAATCTTTTTACAGATTTGCGATTAATGTTGATGTGGTTCCAGATTTTTCGTTTTGCTTCGTTGACATACCAGGTATTTCGCTTCCGATTGAGGCATATTCATCACAAAATAGAGTGGTGATTGTCCAATTACATTTCGAATCTGAATGGATCATCCCTTTTCCGGAATAACTCGCCCATCCGGCAGAATGGCGCCTGCGATTGCCCTGGCTGAAAGGAGCTGCTTTTGGGTAATGCGTGCGCCTACCAGGCGTACTCTTGTCAAATTGGCTCCGGTAAAATCACTGTCTTCCAGTTTGGCGCCTTCCATGTCGGCGTCAGTCAAATCAGTGTTCTGAAATGAAGCTTCGTTGACCTCTGCCCCGAAAAGGCTGGCGCCAACCATATTAGCCCCGTCGAACTTTGCCCGATTTAACTTTGCCCACCGCAAACCGGTCTTAATCATCCGGCAGCCGGTAAAATTCGCATCTAATAAATCTGCGCTCCAAAGATCGCTTTTATCCAAAATCGCTTCCGAGAAATCCGCACCCGTAAATACGGCGTAACTCATTTTAGCTTCCACCAGATAAGCCTGCGTCAGGTCTATCCCCGCATGGTTCTGTCGTACGCAGCCAAAGTTGATGAATTCCATTACCTGCCGCCATTTGGGGCTGAGACGGGTGCCTTCATCGTACTCAATTCCTCGCAGGTTGACGAAGTGCAGATTGCAATCCCTGAGATCCAGCCCGTACAAGATTGCTTTTTCCAGGTTTGCAAATTCGAACAAGGTTTGTTGTATGCGGGAATTGCTGAAGTCGGCTGCAGTGCAATCGGCATAAGAAAAATTCGTCCCTACCAATTGGACGTGTTCCAATTTGGCGCCGCGTAAATTTGCGTGACCGAGGTCTGCGCCATCCAGTATGGTATTTGATAAAGCCGCCTTTTCCAGATCGGCTTTTACCAGGTTACGATTACTGCCACCCTCATTGACCAATTCCCAAACCAGGTGATATTTGTCATCCATTTGGGTCGATTCATCCAGCTTGGTGTTGTGGAAGAGGACGCCTTCCATTTGCGTCATGGAAAAATCTGCCCCGCTGATGTCTGCTTCCCGCAAGTCTGCTCCTGTCAGATTGGATCCGCCGAAATCGGTTTTCACCAACCTGGCGTTCTGCAGGTTGGCGTTACTCAAATCTGCCTGGATCAGGGCGGCGTCTTCCAGGTCGGCGCCGATCAGTGAAACCCCTCCCAATCTGGTGGTTTCCATGTAATTTCCGCGCAGGATGGCAAACTCCAGGTTGGCGCCGCTTAAGTTTGCGCCAAACATTCCGTTCCCCATGCGCATATCCGCGCCGGTCAGGTTAGCGCCGGTGAGATCAGCCCCCTGCATGGCGCAATCTTGCATCACAGTACGGCTCAAGTTTGCCTGCTGCAACCGGGTACCGATCAGGTTAGCGCCGGTGAGGTCCGCTCCTGACAGATCAGCGTTGTTGAGATTTGCCTTGCCGAGGAAGGCGCCTCTCAGATTCGCCTGGGAAAAATTGGATCCCATCAAATTCATGCCGATGAGATTGACCTCATGCAGGTCCTGTCCCTGGAATCTTGCTCCAGGCATGATTTCCGATGGATCGATTTCTCGCATCATACACTCCTAGAGTACCGGATAAAGTGGAAATAATAAAACTATACCAAAGATAATTTCAACGACCAAACTAACCCAATTGGATCGTTCAAATGATTTGTGGATCAACATCGCCGGAAAACGGGCGGCGGCAATACCCAGGTAGGCTATGCCAAGCATTTGATTTGCGATCGGATGCCTGAGAATGAGCGGTGCGGCACCCAGCGCAATGAACAAGGCACCGACCCCGGCATACATTTCCACCAATCCGCGCGGGTGGTTCATTTGCAGACCGGTAAAATCTGCCACAGTTTTGGGACGGATAATGGCGAGAATGCCGGTCGCGATGGTCAAAAGCATGATAATGATATGGATGGTTTGCATGTAAACCTGAATACCTTAATCTGGAAGGACCGGAGCTGCTCCCGCGTCTGAAGGCGGTGCATCCGTCTTGTTTTCTTTGTTCAATAGTACCAGAATGATGACTGCGGCTGCGAGAAAACCTGCTCCGCCAATGATCCCGGTTGGTAGCGGACCCAGTAACGTGCTCGGGTTGCCTCTGGCAAAATAGACTGCCAGTCCGGCGCTCCCGTTCAGACTGGCATGCCCAAGTACGGCTGGCCAAACAGACTTTGCCTTTAATGCCATCCAGGAGAGCAATATGCCTACCGTGATGCAAAACCAGATCATGGCAAGAATCCCCAGCCAGGGGAATCCCGGGTATTCCAATCCATAATTATGCCCCATGGCAATTACCGGAGCATGCCAGACGCCCCAGATAACGCCTAATTTGATCAACGCCTTTGTCCTCCCGGCTGGCAGGAGCTTCTGCAAGAGATAAGCCCGCCAGCCAAATTCTTCCCCGAAGGTAAAGATGCTGTTGATCAAGGGACTAATCAGCATGGATTGGGCGATGCCCGCAATGGCGATTACTTGCAGAGGGACATTTATCCCTGAATTCTCCGGTATTATTTTGGCTAGCGTAGAGAGTGTGGGGTCAAAATTACCCGGGAATGCAAGAAAATAAACAACACCCCCCAATACCGTAAGAATTACCGGCAGTACCCAGCCCATTGCCCAGAATTTCCATCCATGCCTGAAGTTGGGTTTGAGGTACACATCTTCCCATCCCTCTTTGGTCAGAATGCGGGTTAAAACATTTGCGATGGCGGGAGAAAACATGTATACAGTGGCTATAAGGATAAATGCCACAGTAATACCAGACCCCGCTACAATTTCAGGGCTGTTTGACAAACCGCCATTGAGGTAAATGTAACCGGCGGTAATCCAGGCAATGCCGAAGGCAAAAGCCAGGAAAATTAAAATGCGTTTTACATCCATTGGTTTGTTCATCAGAGGACCTAAATAATACTTATTCCATTAAGTATATACCGGATGGGAAGAAATCGCCTTTCCAGGCTTTTGTGGTGATTGAAATGCAAGCTGCTCCAATACTTACACAGGGTGGATATCTGTTTCCGCATCTGCGGTTACCACCTGGTCTCGCCCGCCCCGTTTTGCCTGGTAAAGCGCCTGATCCGCTGCCGCCAACAGATCCTGACTGGTATGCCCGTGTTGGGGAGCACAGGCTACCCCAATGGAGAGCGTATAACCTCCCAGGGTCTGTGTGCCATAGGGGATGCTCATTTTGCGGAAATGATCTGCAATCTTCATTGCCCGCCGCACCGCGGTTTCCAGTGAGGTGTCAGGCATCACAAGAACGAATTCGTCACCTCCAAAGCGACAGGGGAGATCGGATGCGCGCACAGATTGTTTCAGCAAGTCCCCCAATGTGCGCAGAACAGCGTCGCCGGCGGCATGTCCATATACATCGTTGATGCTTTTCAAATGATCGAGATCGAGCATGATAATGCTGAGCGATTGCCCGTTCCGCTCCTGGCGGTATAGCTCACGGGAGAGAGATTCATCCAAATAAAGGCGGTTATACAGACCGGTCAGCCCATCGTGGATCGCCTGCTGACGTAAACCCTGGCGCAAACGGATGTTGGTAAACGCCAGGTTGAGCTGCTCTGTGATGTTGATTGCCAACTGTCTGGCTCTTTCCGGGATATCAGGTTGGTTGGACAGAATTGAAATACAACCGATAGGCTGCTTTTCAATCTGAACAGGGAGACAAATGGAACTTTTCCCTCGCTGACCTTCCAGATGTTTACAACTCGGGCCGTTTTCAGAGCTGTTTAGATAACAAGGTTTGCCAGTTTTGATCGCCAGGCAATCTTCTGCTTCAAAAAGCTTCTGCTTTGCCGATTCTTCGCCCCAGGTATACCTCGCGTGCAATTGATTTGTGGCGGGTTGGATGATTTTCAGACTGCCCGTATATGCAGCAAAAAATTGTCGGAGAAATTGACTGGCAAGTTTGTAAGCTTCATCCAATTCCTGGCTGAACTGTAATACAGATAACATCTCAGAAATTAAACTGATTTCCTGGTTGCTTTTTTCCAACTCGGCAATGCGCAGTGATAAAGCTTTTTGTGCCTCTGATAATGCCTGTTCGGCATTCTTTTGGGCTGTGATGTTCCTGCCAATGGTCCCGATTGCTTGCAAACGATCCTTTGCATCCAGAATGGCATAAGATAGGAACGAAACCTGAATGATTCCCTGCCGGGTTTCGAATGCTGTTTCATATGCCTCAGGTTGGTGGGTTTCCTTAACTTTTCTGTTTGCCTTAGAAATCGCCCGGGAAAAATCAGCGGGTAAAAATTTTTCCGGCTGACTGCCAATTACTTTCGCTTCTTCAATGTTGTAATAAGGTGGCGCATTGAAGAAAAGAATTTTTCCGCCAGGTTCTTGCAGCAGGATCATATCTTCGGCGTTGTCGACCAACATCCGCAGGCGGGCTTCGCTTGCCCGCAGGGATTCCTCCACCTTCTTCTGCTGTGTGGTATTGATAACCGTAACCAGTACCCGCGACCAATCCTTCTCATGCCCCGGCAATACGTTCCAATACAAGGTTACGTTCAGTTTTTCTCCGGCTGCACCCAGGATATGAATATTGTCCATCCTGTGAAATAGTTCATTCATAAAGATGGCTTCCAACTCTTCCAGATAATTTTCCCGGTTTTCTTCTATCCGGCTGAGTCGCAGACGACCGGTAATTAACTCCTTTGCTGAATGTTTCCAAATGCGCAATGTCGTATCATTCACGCTCAAGACAGCGATGGAAGACATTAGTCGGGTGACAGTTTTTGGGTGTTGTAACAGGTATTCTCGTAAATCGCGTGCGGTATGGAATTTCTTTGTCGCAAGATATTTTTTTACCTTGCTGAAATCTTCCAACCAGATTGCCAGTGGAGACTGATGATAGAGCGTTTCATATTGGGATATTGCCTGCCTGGTTTCCCGTTCGTGCTCAATATAACCTGCCACTGCTGCTAGATTTTGTGCGAGCAGGCGGCATTCCTGCATTTTCTCAGGTGTCTCATTCCCCGGCTTTTTTCTCCAAAAGGCGACCAGTATTTCTGAATTTTTTGTGAATGCGGCTTTAATTAATGCAACCGATTTCATCCCCGGCGGGAAAAATCCATTTCGAAGTGTCTGATGGGAAGGGGTTGTTGCCGGCAAATCAATCCAGGTGGGTTGAGCAGCTCCGCAGGAGTGATCCAATAACCATGTGTGTAATTGAGAAGGGCTGGTAATGGTTTTTAGCTTTGACCGTGTGGATTTTCGTTGCTCGGATGCTTGAATGAATTTGCCATTGGATCTGTCAAATTGAATTAAAGAAATCTGATCGAACCCGCCGATTGTAATGCCTTCATTCATTGCCCATTGGAGTAGATCGGGCAGGGCGGCAACTTCATCCGCCGAAAACCTTCTGATAATTTCGGCGGAAAAGTGTAACAAGCTGGGATCTAACCTCTCGTCCATGTTTTGATGTCACCCTGATTTGATTATTGCAGGTTTTTACCCCACCGTCTATACGAATCACATTTTTGCGAAGATTTTGTAAGGTGTGTTCTTATATTTACCAGGTCCTATTTGACGAAACCGTTTCATCTTGTAGAATTAAATGGACTGGAAAGAGGTGACAAATGGACGAAACAGTTTTACGTAAAAGAATATTTCGGGTGCTGAATTTTCTTCAAGTCTTGGCTTGGCGGATGGGTATGGGACCGTGGCTGTCCAAATTCCCTGCCCAAACGGGCGCCTACCTGGTTCTCACCCACCAGGGGCGAAAATCCGGGAAGAAATATCGAACCCCGGTGAACTTTGCACAGGTTAATGGTGATATATATATCACCGCCGGTTTCGGGTCTGTAACCGACTGGTACCAGAATATTGTGGCTAATCCACAGGTCGAAATTTGGATACCCGATGGTTGGTATGTGGGTACAGCCACGGATGCCCCCATCACGAGTGAAACTATCCCGGTTTTACGGAAGGTGATGGCGAATTCCGGGTTTGTTGCCCCACTGATTGGCATTCATCCAAACAAGCTGTCCGATGAGGATCTACTTGAACTGTGTAAGGATTACCGCCTGGTGCGTATTCAACGTTCCGCTCCGCGTACCGGCAAGGATGGTCCGGGCGATTTGGTATGGTTGTGGATGTTGATTGTCCTTCTGCTTTTGACCGGCGGCAAGAAAAAACGCAAAAAATAGGCGTTATCTTAAGATAAAAATACAAAATAAGTCATATATACAAGCATGTTTGTTGAAAATATGTGAAATTTTACGTATTTTTCACCGGATTTCATGTTCTTCTCTGCTTTTTGTCACTTTTCGCCTGCGGTATTTCTCGCTATAATTATAAAACTGCAAGGAAGGCATAATTGTGTAGTTACTGCAAAAAATCCTCTTTGGTAGAAGCGATTAATGTCGTTATCCCATTTATTACTTTAAAGTCATCCTCATCCGCTGTTCAACAGACAGCCAGGTGAGGATGTTTTATATTGGCAATTTTGGAAGGAGGTGGTTGATACAACAGAAACCGGTATATTTGGCACCGAATAAATAAATTCTAACCATCAAATTTGAGGAGGAGTTTTATGTCTAAAAAGTTGTTCAGCTTGGTTGCAATTGCCGCTATCTTAATGGTAGCCTTGGCAGCTTGTGCTCCTGCAGAACCCCAGGTGGTTGAAGTACAGGTCACCAGCATTGTTGAAAAGCCAGTGGAAGTTGTGGTTACCGCAGTTCCGGAAGCCAAGGGTCCGTTGAAGGTCTTTGGTGCGTTCGCTACCCCGATTGAAGAGCCGTGGGATGGTGTCATTCATGCCGCTCTGCAAAAAGCAGCCGATGAAGGCAAAATTGAATACACCTACACTGAAAACATCGGTTACTCCGGCGATATGGAACGCGTTCTCCGCGAAGTTTGCGATCAGCAGAAACCTGATCTGATCATGGGTGATGCCTTCGGTAACGAAGAAGCCGTCCGCCGCGTTGCCAAAGACTATCCCGAAGTTGCCTTTGCCTTTGGTTCCGGTTCCGGCCCTGCTGATCCCAATTTTGCTGTATTCGATAACTGGATTCACGAACCTGCTTACCTGATGGGTATGCTGGCAGGTGGCTTGACCCAAACCGGTAAGATCGGTGTGGTTGGCGGTATGCCGGTTCCTGAAGTGAACCGCATCGTCAATGCGTTCGTCGCCGGCGCCAAGGCTCAGAATCCTGACGCCGTAGTGCTTGTTTCCTTCATCAACAGCTGGTTCGATCCTGCCGCGGCAAAAGAAGCTGCCCTGGCGCAGATCGATGGCGGCGCTGATGTTCTCTTTGCCGAACGCTTCGGTGTCATTGAAGCTGCTGCCGAAAAAGGTCTGTGGGCTTTTGGCGCCATGAGCGATCAGAACGAACTCGCTCCTGATCTGGTAGTCTCCAGCACCGTCTGGAACATGGATCCGACCGTCAATTACCTGATTGACCAGGTATCCGCTGGTACCTTCACCGGCCAGGACCTCAAGGACTTCTCGATGATGGGTAAGGGCGGCGCCACGCTGGCTCCCTTCCACAACACCGAAAGCAAACTCCCCGCTGACCTGGTTGCTACCGTAAAGGCCAAGGAAGCCGAAATCCTCGCCGGTACCTTCCGCGTGGATATCGATGAAGCCCAGCCGGCTGCATCCAACTAATCAGTTTCTTTCGTATGTGGTTACCGGGGTGGTGCTTGCACCACCCCGTTCCATCCAAATTTTCTGATTAGATGTTGATCACCCGGTTCATTTCTAACCTGAATTCAAGATTATTGGCAGGTAGTAATCCAATAAATTTGTAACAAGGGACACTCTAACTTTTATTTTCGAGGCGCCCATGTATGCAGTCCAAATGAAATCGATCGTCAAGCGTTTTGGCGATTTGGTGGCAAGTGATCATGTGGATTTCCAACTGGAAAAGGGCGAGATCCACGCACTTTTAGGCGAGAATGGCGCAGGGAAAACCACCCTGATGCGCATCCTTTACGGTTTGTATAATGCAGATGAAGGTGAAGTGCTGGTGGATGAAACACCGGTTGTGATTCGTTCACCTAAAGACGCAATTACGGCAGGAATTGGCATGGTTACCCAGCATTTTACGCTGGTGCCCACGCTGACCGTCGCAGAAAACCTGGCTCTGGGCGATACCCGGGGTTCCATTATCGATCTTAAAAAAATTGAAAAAACCGTAGCAGAGGCTTCTGAAAAGTTTGGCATTCCGGTAAATCCTCAGGCTCTAATCCGTCATCTTTCCGTTGGAGAGCGACAGCGGGTTGAGATTCTAAAAGCTTTATATCATGGTGCCAAAGTGTTGATCCTGGATGAACCCACGGCTGTGCTCGTTCCCCAGGAAGTGGACTTGCTCTTTGAGTCGCTGATACGTTTACAAAAAGATGGTTTATCGGTCATTTTTATTTCCCATAAATTGCATGAGGTAATGAAAATTTGCAACCGGATTACAGTGTTGCGTGACGGCAAAGTGGTCGGTTCGGTCATGACCTGTGATACGGACCAGCGGAAACTGGCGACCATGATGGTGGGGCGCGAGAACTTCGGCGTCACCCGGCAGAGTGAGCGCCAGACCGGAGCCCCACAACTGGTCATCGAAAATCTGTCGGCGAACGATAAAAAAGGTTTGCCGGCATTGCGCGACGTCAGCCTGCAAGTGCACGCGGGCGAGATATTGGGAATTGCAGGTGTTTCGGGAAATGGCCAGGCGGAATTATCTTCTGTACTGTGCGGTATGAGCAAACCGACCGCCGGAAAAGTGACCGTGAAGGATAAAGACCTTACGGGTGCCGATCCTGCCCAGGTGGGGGAAGCCGGGGTTGGGCGTATTCCTGAAGACCGGCATTCCAACATGGTGGGTGAATTATCTGTGGCGGATAATCTGATGTTGGATAATATGGAGAATTTTCAAAAAAATGGTTTTCTGAATAAAAAGAAAGTTATGGAAAATGCCAGAGAATTGATCTCTGAGTACCAGATTAAGGCATCGCCGAACGATCCATTGCGCACTCTTTCAGGTGGAAACATGCAGAAGGTGATGCTGGCGCGCACACTTTATCGCCAACCGGATGTTGTTATCGTTTCCCAACCCACCCGCGGTTTGGATGTGGGAGCTACGGACTATGTACGCTCCCGAATTCTTGAACAACGGGATCGTGGTTGTGCCGTGTTGTTGATTTCAGAAGATCTGGATGAAATCATGGCATTATCTGATCGAATTGCAGTTATTTACGAAGGCAGGATAATGGGTGTTCTTCCTGCTCACGAAGCAACTGCCGAAAAACTGGGCCTGCTGATGGCTGGTGCAGCTGCCTGATAAGTGCGCGAGGAGGAGAACTGTGTCTAAATTGAAAATTGAGCGGGCTCCAGCACCTGTCTGGCTTCGACCGCTGATACCCGTCATTGCGATACCTGTCACATTCATCATCACTTCCGTGTTCATCATACTGGCGGGGGCAAATCCATTCCAGGCGTACTACAACTTCCTGATCCTGCCCTTGAGCTCCAATGTAAGTGCCATTGAAGTGTTGGTCAAATCCACACCCCTGCTCCTTACGGGCGCAGCTGTGGCTTTTGCCTTCAGCGCAGGCTATTACAATATCGGCGCTGAAGGACAGCTGTATGCAGGCGCCATTATGGCAGCCGGGCTGGGGATTGTTCTGAAGGATGTCTCCCCGTGGGTTGGTATCCCGGCAATGGTCGTTGGTGGCTTTGTCGCAGGCATGATCTGGGCGCTTGGTCCGGCATTGCTGAAGGTAAAGCTGAATGTGGATGAAGTGGTGACCACTCTGCTTTTGAACTCGGTGGTTTTATTTGTGACCAGCTTTGTACTGAACGGCCCCTGGCGCGATCCGGTTTCCATGTGGCCGCAATCGCCTGAAATTGCCGCCGGTACGGTTTTCTTTAAACTGATACCGAAGACGCGCTTGCATCTCGGGTTCCTGTTGGCTGTTCTGGTGATTATTATCGAATGGATTGTCCTGGCAAAGACCTCTTTTGGTCTGCGCATGCGGGCGATTGGTCACAGCAAAGAAGGCGCCCGCTTCGCCGGCATTAAAGTCAGCCGGACGATGCTGATTGTGGCTTTGGTTTCAGGCGGCATTGCCGGTCTGGCTGGCGCGGGTGAGGTGGCAGGTATCCATTTTCACCTGATTGATGCCATTTCCGATGGTTTGGGCTACTCAGGGATTGTGATCGCCACACTGGGTGGATTGAACCCATTCGGCGTGGGGATAGCCGCCCTGTTCATGGGCTTGATCGATACTGGCGCCCAAACAGTCAGCCGTACATTGGGCGTGCCGGTGTACTTGGGTGACGTGGTCCAATCCACATTGCTGTTGGTTACCCTGGCGCTATTTGTCATTCAGAACTTCCGTATCCGGAGAGAATAATCATGGATACTACACTTGTTGTTTTTATTGTAGGTTTGCTCGCCGCTACGCTGAGAGTCGCCACCCCCCTGATCTACGGGACCCTGGGTGAGCTCTTTAGCGAGCGGGCAGGCGTTCTCAATTTGGGAATCGAAGGAACCATGTTCCTGGGTGCCTTTGTTGGATTTGCCGTCGCGTTCCACACCGAATCGCTCTGGCTGGGTGTGCTGGCTGCCATTTTAGCCGGGATGCTCTCAGGTTTGTTGATGTCCCTGCTGACTGTACGGTTGGGTGTGAACCAACATGTTTCCGGGTTGGGTATCACCATGCTGTGGACGGGTGTTTCCCTGTTCTCATTTCGCCTGGTCTTCGGGGAATCCAAGGTTCAGCCATCCATCGATACCTTCTCCCAGATTCCGTTGTTTGGAAACATTCCGGTTCTTGGACCGATCTTTACACAATACCTGCTGACGTATATTGGCATTCTGTTGATCCCGGTGGTTTGGTGGGTGATTATGCGTACCCGCTTTGGCCTTCAGATCCGCGCCGTAGGTGAAAACCCTGAAGCTGCCGATGCTGCCGGATTGAATGTGTATGCCATTCGAACTTATGCATTGATGATTGGTGGCGCTTTGATGGCAGTCGGTGGTGCCTTCCTTTCACTGGCACAATTGGGCGCGTTTACTTTTGGCATTGTTGCCGGTCGTGGTTGGGTTTGTATTGCACTGATCATCTTTGCCAATTGGAATGCCGTTCAAGTGTTGTGGGGCGCCCTTATTTTTGGCGGCGTGCAGGCTCTGCAATTACGTCTGCAAACGCTGGGCTTCAAGTTGCCTTACGAGCTTTTCCTCTCCCTGCCATATTTGGTTACCATCCTTGCGCTGGCGCTTGCAGGGCGGTCAATTTCAGCTCCTTCCGCTATTCTCAAGCCGTACAGGCGGGAATAGGTGTCTTATCCAACCCCAGTTTCAGGAGGTTTTGAATGAAATACATCGGTAAATCATATATCCGTCCCGATGCGATCAGTAAAGTGACCGGTAAAGCAGTTTTCCTGGACGATGTGCGATTGCCGGATATGCTCCACGCATCGGTTCTTCGCCCCCCGATTGCTCACGCATTGGTAAAGAGCATCGATACCGGCGAAGCCGAAAATTGCGTTGGCGTGGTAAAGGTGGTTACGGGGAAAACATGCAAATTCCGCTATGGCGATAACATCAAAGATTTGCAGCCAATGGCGGTGGATAAAGTCCGCTATATTGGAGAACCGGTAGCGGCAGTGATCGCGGATACCCCGGCACATGCCCGCGCCGCCATGGAAAAGATCAAGGTGGAGTATGAACCTCTGCCCGTTTACACGGATGCGCTGAAAGCGATGGAGAAGGATGCCGTTTTGATCCATCAGGATCATGAGAAATACTGGCGTCTGCCCACCCTTAAGCCCATACCCGGAACCAATGTTGCCAACGTGTATCACTTAAAAAAAGGCAAAGGTGAAAACGGATTTGCGGATGCCGACGTGGTGATTGAAGGGGAATTCAATTACCCCCATGGTTCCTGCGCGGCGTTGGAACCTCACGGCGCCATCGTTTGGTTCAAGGAAGATAAAACCATCGAAGCCTGGTCATCCTCCATTTGCCCCTTCATCATTCGAGAAGATCTGGCGCATTCTTATGGCGTTCCCGTTTCGGATGTGCGTGTGCATATCCCGGATATTGGTGGTTGTTTTGGCTATAAATCCGACATCACGGTGGAACAAACTGTTGCCTGGGTCGCCAGTTTTGTGCCCGGTCGCCCGGTAAAATGGGTTGCCACCCGCGAGGAAGATTTTACAGCTTCATTGATCGCGCACGGCATCCGTACGCGCATCAAGATCGGCGCCAGGAAAGATGGTACCCTGGTGGCGATCAAATCCACCATCTATCATTCCGGCGGCGCATATGCGGATACAGCCGTCAATGTCACCATCGCCTCCACCCACAACTCCACCGGACCGTATGCCTTCGAGCACTGCGATCTGACCGGCTATACCGTTTATACGAATACACCCGCTGTGGGCGCCTATCGTGGTTACGGGCATCAGGAATCCCAGATTGCTTCCGAACGTATGATGGATTTGCTGGCTCGTAAACTGAACATGGATCCTTTTGAGCTGCGTCGTAAGAATTACCTCAAAGAGGGCAAAGTGAACGCAGTTGGCGAAACCATGTGGAAATCGCATGGCGACATCGAAAAATGCGCTGATATGGTGCAGAAGGAAGTCTTTGGCAAGGAAAAGCTCATAGAGGACGAGAACTATTACTATGGACGCGGCTTTGCTGCCGTATTCAAATCCCCGAAGGGCGCACCATTCTCAACCAAGGGCTGCTACATGAAGTTGAATATTGATGGCAGTGTATCGATCAACATGGGCGGCGCTGAAGTTGGTCAGGGGCTGCGTACTGTTATTCGCCAGGTTGCGGCTGAAGCACTGCAAATCGCGCCAGAAAAGATCCGCGTTTACACTGAAATCGATACCCAGTATTCACCCTATGAATGGCAAACCATCGGTTCGATGTTTACCACACAGGGGGGACGGGCAATCATTCGTGCAGCCGATAAATTGATAGCGCAATTAAAAGCCACGGCTGCACAGGTACTCAAAACCGACCCCGATTACCTGGAATATAACGGTGAATATGTGTTCCTGCGCAATGATCCCACCATCCGGGTGGGTGTAGGTGATCTTGCCCGTGGTTACATTACTTCAGATGGCATCACCATTGGCGAGCTGGTTCAATCCGTCTCCGATGCCCGCCTGCCGCGCTACTCCAACCCGGACCAAAACGGACAGGGTAGCATCGGCGTGAGCTATACCTTCGGCGCCCAGGCGGCGGAAATCCGCGTCGAAAAGAAGACCGGAAAGATCATTGTGGATCGGTTTGTCTCCACATTTGATGTGGGACAGGTGATCAACCCAATGCAGATCCGCGGATCGGTGATGGGTGGTGTGACCATGGCAATCGGTGCAGCGCTGTATGAAGAACTCCAGTATGACGATCAGGGACGTATTGTTAATCCACACTACTTCAAGTATCACATTCCCACTTACAAAGAAGCGCCGGAACATGTCATCAACTTTGTCGAAACGCCTGACGCTGTCGGTCCCTTTGGCGCACGCGGCATTGGAGAACACTCGGTTATCGGACCGGCTCCATCCATTATGAACGCGGTATATGATGCGATTGGTGTGGACTTTTTTGAAATCCCGCTGACACCGGAAAAGATCAAGAAAGCCCTTGAAGGCAAGAAGGAGTAACTCGATGTCCGAAAAAATCTCATTAACAGTAAACGGCATCCCCCGCACGGTGGAAGTTGAACCCGATGTGATGTTGATCGAGGTGCTTCGCGAAGAGCTGAATCTCACCGGCACCAAGCATGGCTGTGATAATGCCACTTGTGGCACCTGTACCGTAATCATGAATGGCAAAGCCATCAAGAGCTGTAACACACCTGTCAGCAAGGCTGCCGGTGCTTCCATTGTTACTGTGGAAGGTCTGGCCAGGGGGACGGAACTTCATCCGGTACAAAAAGCCATTTCCGAATCAGGCGCAGTGCAATGCGGTTTTTGCACCCCCGGCATTGTGATGGAACTGGTGGCAGCCTTGGAAGCCAACCCTGATGCCAGCGAACAGGAATTGGGTAATGCTTTGAACAAGCACTTGTGCCGCTGTACCGGCTATGAACCTATTCGGGATGGGGCGTTGATCGCCCAAAAGCTGGTTCAACAACGTAAATCATAATCATTTCTGTTCCAGTGGGGTCTCTCCATTGGAACAGGCAATCCAAAATTTTCTTGCCTAGAGAGGACAATATGGCTTTTGATATCCTGGTAAAAAATGCGAAAACCCGTGCATCTGCAGGGAAACTGGTTGAGATCGCTATTGAAGGCGGCAAGATTGCCAAGATAGCAGAAAAGATTGCCGGTGATGCCAAACAGACTATTGATGCAAAGGAAAATTTGGTCACGGAATCTTTTGTGAATGGTCACCTTCACCTGTGCAAGGTCTACACCTTGAAAATGATGGACGATGAAGCCATCGATGCCTACACCGCTGGCGGCATGGGCGGAGCCATGACAGCCATCGAATTGGCTTCCAAGGTGAAGGAAAAATATGACGAAAAATGGATCATCGAGAACGTCCGCAAAGCGGTCAACTTGGCGATCCGTTTTGGCAATACCCATATTCGCGCGTTTGCGGATACTGACACGACCGGGAAGCTCGAAGGTGTCAAAGCGCTTATCAAGGCTCGTGAAGAATACAAGGGCAAGGTCGATATCCAGGTGGTTGCTTTCCCACAGGATGGCGTGGTACGTGACCCGGGTGCGGCAGAACTGGTGGAAGAAGCCCTCAAATTGGGCGCAGATGTCGTTGGCGGTATCCCCTGGATTGAATACACGGAAAAAGACGAACAGGCGCACATCGACCAGATGTTTGCCCTCGCCAGAAAATACAACAAAGACGTTTCCATGCTGGTGGATGATGCCGGCGATCCCACCCTCAAGACCCTGGAAATGATGGCGGTGAAAACCCTTGAGATGGGCTGGCAGGGCAGGGTAACTGCACAACATGCCCGCGCCATGGCAATGTATCCGGAGCCATATTATCGAAAGATCGAATATCTGCTGAAAAAAGCTCAAATCGGTTTGGTGTCCGATCCGCAGACTGGACCGTTGTTCGCACGTGTGAAATCACTTTACAAGGCAGGGGTGAATGTGGCATTGGGTCAGGATGACATTGCCGATGCATACTATCCCTACGGACGCAATAACATGATGGAGGTTGCCTTCCTGGCTTCCCACATTATGAACATGGTCGGTCGCGACGAGATGGAAATCCTGTACGATCTGATCACCACCAATGCAGCCAAAGCCCTCAATATCAAGAACTTTGGCTTGAAGGAAGGCTGCACGGCGGACCTGGTGGTCTTGGATGCTGAAAATGTATGGGAAGCGCTCTGGTCGCATGAGGCGCCCTTACACGTCATCCGCAACGGGGTGGAAATTACTCTGGGCAAATAACACTTTTATAGAACACAGACCAAGTCCCTGTTCGTTGCAACGAACAGGGACGTTTTGTTTTACCAGCCATGCAAAGAAGCATTTGTTACAAATTCATTGAATCAACACAAAAATGCGGAACAGAATTCACAGTTAAGCGTTAATGTATATGTAACAAGCAACTTACGGATGAATCCTCCGTAAATAAGATGCAGCAACATTATTACTTATAAATTCTTGCCGATAATGGAAGAAGAGAGTAGAAGGAGGTGTAAGATGGGAGCCGTCTGGATGGTGGTCGTCTTCATGGCGGTGCTGTTTGCTGGATTATCTTTTTCCAGCTTTCTGCCAAAATCGGAGTAAGTCAGTGGCAGTAATTTTATCCAACCCTTAACAGGAGGTAAAACCTTGCCAGGGTGTCAAATTTCAACCTGAACCCATCTGCACGACGCAGATGGGTTCATTTTTTTGATTTGATTTTTTTTTAGATCATGAAGCGGGTTAGCGGAATAAGATACTGGAAGTCATCAAAATTAAATTCACCATTATTGATGATTCCTTCAATACTGGACCTGAACAGGGCGAAAGCTCCGCCAACAACTACCACCAGACAGCAGCAGATGACCACAACAATGATCAAGGCGATCAACCATCCGCTCATCTTTTTCTTGGCGGGCGGAACTGCTTGTGCGACACCGACGGTTGCTGCCGGCTGGGGTACCGGCGGGAGATCGAATGCTGGTACCGGATCGGGGTCAGCGGGTGGGGTGACTGCTTTTGGCGCACGTACAGGTTTTTGAGGCTTTTCAGGCATGTCCATACTTTCCTCCAATGATTACAAGTGAAATGATAATTCTATTATAGAGATTTTCTGTTGAAATACTACAAGAAAATCCAACTAAAACGAAAATCCTCCCCAGGTTCCGGTTAATCGGTACCTGAGAAAATCCACAATACCAATTTGTAGAAAAGCGGTCAGCAGTCCGGCGCTAAGAGGGATGATTAATTCCTTCCACGACTGGAATTTGTTTTCCTGTCGGAAAAACATTACCCACACCAACGTGTAAACCAGCGCAAGGATTACCATCACACCTGCGGAACTGATGAGCGCAAATGGGTAAAGAATCAGCGGATTCTCAGTCCATGCCAGAATGCCCACCAAAGCGACAATGATAAACAGTTCCAGATATGCTCGATAGCTGTCAAAAACCTGTTTAGGCTCGTATTGCCGCCAGATGGTCTGATGAAAGATGGGTGCAACTATCGCAGCCATGGCTGTGCCCATCCCCAGCCCGGTGATCAGCCTGAGCAGGTGACTCGGCTCATATATCCCTTGGATGCCGGGAATAAGATGAACAAAGGAATTTAGTCCATCCACTGCCCAGGCAGCAGCCAGGATCACAAAAGGGATGCCGGATTTCCATGTTGGTAAATACCCATACCGGGGGCGTCTGAGAAATTGATAAATCAACCCTGCCATGGCTCCCAGGTACATGCCAGAGCAGCGCACACATAACGGCAGGGGACGATCATCCAGGTGAAAAGTCCTGGCGGGTATCTGGTGGCAGACTGCGTAACCGATGGCATCGGCTTTCCCCAACAAACCTGCCGGCGTTTCCACCCACCAGATGGCGATGATTACCAAGGCAAGCAGTGGAACAAGCCAGGAAAACTTCTTGATTTTTTGAAGGAACGTATCCATTGGGTAGATTATAGGTTCGTAAAGTCATTCATGCAAGCAATGGAAAATCTTAATAATATGCTTACATTTTATTTATTCAGAGTTAATGGGGATGGGTTATGCTATATTTATGAAAGCTCAATATTTAAATCAAACGATGTTTCTTGGATATGCCATTATGAGCAAATCCAATGTGTTGTTTCTCTGTACCGGAAATTCAGCCCGTAGCCAGATGGCAGAGGCGTTATTGCGCTGGCATGCAGCAGATCATTTCAACGTGTTTTCCGCTGGTCTGGAGCCCAAGGCAGTCAATCCGCTTGCCATCCGGGTGATGGAAGAGATGGGAATTTCCATGTCATCCCACCGACCCAAACACCTGTCTGAATACGTCGGGAAAATGGATTTCACTTATCTGATTACTGTTTGCGGAAATGCGGAAGAAAACTGCCCATACTTCCCGGGAATGGGGCAGCGTTTGCACTGGGGCTTTGATGACCCAGCAGCAGTTACAGGAAGCGAAGAAGAAAAACTTGCAGCATTCCGTCGGGTGCGCGATGAGATCGATGGAGCCATCCTGCACTGGCTTGCCCAACAGGGTATTCAGGCTGCCCGATAGTGGCTGGATATCCGGCAGGTTCCCTCGGCCGAGGGAATTTTTGTTTAATTACTGGACGACGCTGGGCAGCAAAAAACCTGTATGATAATAAACAAGATCATCAAATGTGCGTGGAGACCTTTATGTCACAGAAAAGGTTCGTCAGAAATTTGGTTCTAATGGGATTATGGGCGGTACTGGGCGCCTGCTCCTTGCGGTCTACCGTGATCCATTTATCTGCTGCTGATGCCGGCGGTGACGTGTCCGCCAAAGTCGGTGATACGATCGAGATCAAACTTCAAGGGAACATTACCACCGGTTACAGTTGGGAATGGCAGAAGCCGGAGGGCTCTATTTTGGAACTGCCGGATGATCCGGAATATAAAGCCGAGAGTGAACTGGTTGGGGCGCCTGGAATCCAGATTTTCAAATTCAAGGCTGCATCCACAGGGAAAGAAGAAATCCATATGATCTATCATCGTGCCTTTGAACAGGATGTTCCTCCTTTGGAAGAGTATTCTATAACGGTCAGGGTTGAATAATATTTGCCGTCGATTCCCTGTTTCTCCTGTAGACACACTTGGGATCAAGTAAATGATCAGACGAAAATACTAATAATATTGGATTTTTGTCCATGAATGCCGGTGCCATCAGAAAATTACTTGCTCCAATTGACTTATGTGTAATAATTTTAATTAAGTTAGTTCATACCAAAATGTAAAATTTCACGTAAGGGCAGATACATGGCAGATTCCAGGCGATGTCAAAGTTGCGGTGCAGCACTGTTAAACTCAGGGAAACAAACACGAGTAATCTGTGCATATTGCGGGGCGGTAAATGATCTCGACAAAACAACTGTTCAAGATGATTCCCTGATTTGCAGCAAGTGTTTTCACGAAAACTCTCCTGATGCCAAGCATTGTAGTAATTGCGGTGCCGATCTTTTCATTGAATGTCCGCGTTGCAATACAATGAACGCGGCGGATGCCAACCATTGTATGAAATGCGGGGTAAACCTAGCGGTCGAAACGGCTAAACGGCGCGAGGAACAGGTTCAACAAACGATACAAGAGGAAGTGCGGAAGGAAAAAGCCCAGCGGATTAATAAAAAGTGGATTGGTTGTGCAATCGTTATTGCTATTTTAGCCATATTTTTGTGTATTACCATTTTTGTTTTCAATCGCATTGGCGAAGGTATAGTAGAGAAAACCTACCAGGTAAACCGTCAAACGGATACAGCTATGGCTATTTTGGAGGAACAAGATCAAACTGCCACTGCCGAAGCCTATCCCTACAAATGGACCAGCGAAGATGGAAAGCTGGTGGTGGTTTTCTCCAGGAAAATCAATGATAATGTCAGCGGTAAAGTCATGCTGGGGTCGAGGGTATTCAATCATACTGGTGCCCGTTGCGGTTTCAATGAAGCCATAATCCGCAAGGCAGTGGATGATCAGGGCAGAACGTATCTGAACATGTTCAATAATAACCGGCAGGTCCATTATTTGGAGGATGGCGAATCCATTTCGGATACCAATTATCTTGAACCGCTTCTGGCTGCGGATGTCAAGACCCTGACTTTGACATATGATGAAGTCTGTGGTTATAGCGGGATCACGATCAAAATTGACCTTTCATCGTCATTAATTGAGATCCAGTGAGCGAATCTGCGGCAAGGCTTTGACATAAGAACATAAGCGAGTGTCCGCGGCGTTGAATCCTTGTAACATCCATTCTTTTTTGATAGAATTACACCCGCTTGCTTGCCCCCATCGTCTAGTGGCCCAGGACGTGGCCCTCTCAAGGCCAAAACGGGGATTCGAATTCCCCTGGGGGCAC
>DAIOEK010000044.1:0-25199 GCA_036746315.1 Anaerolineaceae bacterium
CTCATAACCCGGAGGTCAGTGGTTCGAATCCACTCCCCGCTACTAAAGTCAAACCCTTTACAGGGTGCAAACGACCAGAGTCCGTCGGGCTCTGGTTTTTCGTTGCCCAAAGGGCCGCAGACGCGAGCCCGGCACACAGCGGTAGACATTTTTCCAAAAATGGAGGAATTTCTTACACGTCTGTGCACCCTTGGTGTGAACCGAAATTCGCCGGGTACGTCAAAGTACAAAGTGTCTTGGATATGATTTAAATTTTTAAAATTCCAAATGCGTCTGCGCCCTTAGAGCTGCCTTCAAAAAGGAAAGGTTCAATTCCCGTCTGATTACGATAATTACTAACAATGCGAGCAATTCTCTCAGTAGCCTTGACTGTGTCCTTGCCCAGAATAGCTACGGTCCCTCCAGCGCCTCCGCCGGTGATTTTTGCGCCGAAGAGATCTTGATCGGCTTCCTTGCGAACCATTTCCACCAACAAATCCGTTTCCTTCGATCCAAGTCCGCAATCGCTGTAACCGGCATGTGCTCCGTACATCAATTCGCCCAGCACGATCAGAGTCGAATCGGGGACGGGCGCTTCCGCGGAGCGGAGAATTTCGAAGAAAAGATTCACGCGAAAGTTTTCTTCGATGGCGTAGCGGGTTGCTGCTCGAACTGGGTATTGCACCTCGGGTCGGACCGGTGTGTAGGGGTCATAATGCTCTGGATGTTTATTGTTGAAATCTTTACCGCTTATTTGGGCAGGCAATTTTTCTTCATATAGCGAGCGGAAAAGGCTGGGAGAGAGGCGGGCGAGATATCCGTTCCAGCGCGGATCAGTATACCGATCCAGAACACCCAATTGCTCGCGGTTTACTGATAAACCTTCCCATTCACAAATCAATTGGTATCCCATATAAGTTGCTGCACGGGCAGCTTCGTACTCAATACCAGCCACCGAATGCCTTACGCCAGAATCGATACCCCAGATGCGCAATCCTTTGGGGAGTTTTACTAATGGGTAGGAGATGCATGGTTGGCAAAGCATTGGGGTGAATGCATTTACGTCACCCATCACCACCGCGAATTGGTCCATGATTCCACTGGCTGCGAGCGCGATGACGTTTTCCACCCACTGCGTCCACTCGGCGAGCTGGATACCCTTGGCCTCGATGCCATACGCTGCGGCGCAGGCTTTCATGGCTGAGACCTCAAGTGCAGCGGAAGAGCTGACACCTTTCCCCAGGGGGATATTCGAATCCAGATACATATTCAGGCCGAAAGCAACTTTTTCAGAGAAGTTCTTTTTTAAGAAGTAAAGACTGCCAACAATGTATGTAAACCAACTTTTTCGCGGGTCTTGATTAATCCACTTGCGGGCAGTTTCGACGTCAACAACGCCATCGCCTGTCGCAAAATCGGAGAGATCGAATTCGATGGTTTCCTGCCAACCGATCGAACGCACAGAAGGATTGTGGAGGACAAAATGTGAGTCGTTCCGTGGTTGAACAGCAAAACAGGTGCCTTCGGCTATGGTAGTTTCAAAAACCAGACCACCGGTGTAGTCATCGTTTCCACCCATCAGATCAAGGCGACCGGGTGCGCGGTTGATGAAAATCGGTTTTCCAGTTTCAAAGAGCTGCCCGATCAGTGCGCGTACGTTACTCAAGAATCTGTCAGTATCAGGGGTTTGAAGGGCTGGTTTGTTGGATGTCATGGCTCCTCCACGAAGACCAATTTTACAAGTTTTGATGGATGTTATGTTTTATATTCTAACAGGCTCAAAACAAATAGTCAAATGTAACAAAACATAACATAAAACTTGCATTAACGAGCGATATTTTGTATAATGTGCGTATCAAATCCTGATGGTGGCAAATTGATGGATAATACTGCAAAAACTGCAAAGTCACGTAAAAAGTGGTCTGCCTGGTTGGGCTTGATTCCCTTCTTGCTTTTTTGTTTGGCCTTTGAGATATTACCTATTCTTCTTTTATTCCGCGACAGTCTACTTCTCAAAGACGGCAGCATAACGCTAAGTCACTACGGCGACGCACTGGCTCCCCTATACCTGAAATCATTCATCAATAGCATAAAACTATCGGGGTTGACTGCGATTATTGGCACAGTACTGGGCGTATTCATCGGATATGCTATTTATCGTTGGCCAAATAAACGGGTTCAAGAATTTTTAGTTACACTCTCGGATGTAACCACGAATTTCGCGGGTGCTCCTCTTGCCTTTGCTTTCATTATTATTCTTGGATCAAACGGTGTAGTAACTCAGTTCCTGTTGCAATACTTCCATTGGAAAATTTACCCCGATTTTAGTGTCTATTCTTTCTCCGGATTGACGTTGGCGTATGTCTACTTCCAATTACCATTGATGGTGCTTCTGATCATTCCGGCGTTTGCCGGTTTGCGTAAGGAATGGCGTGAATCCGCCTTCAATCTTGGCGCGGATACTTTCCATTATTGGTGGAATATTGGCATCCCCGTTCTGGCGCCTTCACTCATTGCCGGTTTTACCCTTCTTTTCGCCAATGCCTTTGGCGCTTACGCCACTGCCTACACTTTAACTGGCTCCCGACTTTCACTTGTGACCTTGCAGATTGGTTTCACCATTGCCGGCGAAGTTCTTCATGACCCTGGTATTGGTCAGGCTATGGCGATCCTTTCACTAGTCATCATGGGAACGAGTATCGTAATCTACCAGGTCGCTACCAACCGGGCTCGGCGCTGGACTCGGATTTGATGGGAGCAAATAATCAATGAAGCAAAAAACCTCTGTCAGTCAGATACTCCTGATCGTTTTCTTTATTCTTTACATGGTGATTCCGATCATTGCAACGTATATTTTCTCTGTAGCCACACGCTGGGATCGCACCATTTTGCCAGAAGGATATTCATTAGAAGGGTATACGACCGCCGCCCAGAACCCGTATTTTTTCAAGACATTGCGAAATTCGCTCGTCCTTTCCCTCTCCACCGTCCTGGTAAGTTTAGCTATTGTTGTCCCCACGGTTTATTGGGTGCATGTGAGACTTCAGAAGGCTAAACCTCTCCTTGACCTTCTGATGATCCTGCCGTTTGGCATTCCCGGTGTGGTGCTGGCATTAGCTCTGGTACAGGTTTACACGTTCCATCCGTTGAGTCGTTCGGCTCTTCTATTAATAGCGGCTGAGGTGGTATTCACCATGCCTTTCATGTATCGTTCGGTTTCGAACAGCCTGACCGCGGTGGATATTACCACTCTGACAGAAGCCGCCCAGAGTCTTGGCGCGGATATAAAGAGCGTGCTTCTGGAAGTCATCGTGCCAAATATCTTTCCTGGCATGCTTAGTGGTAGTCTGCTCGTGTTTGCCACTGTTTTTGCTGAATTCACACTGGCACGTTTGATCGTGGGGGCAGGATTTAAAACATTCCCAATGCTGCTGGTGGAATACACCCGCATTGACGGCACCATTGCGGCAGCTTTATCGGTGATCTCCTTCACTGTCGCCTGGATTGCGTCCATGTTGATTCTCTGGGTTGGCAGTAAAGGCGTGCGATCAACGCAGGACATTATTAAAGCAAAATAGGGATCAATCATGGCATATTTAGACCTCACAAATATTTGCAAGACTTTCAACTCGGTTGTGGCAGTAAAAGATTTCAACCTCTCCATTGAAAAAGGCCAACTTGTTTCATTCCTTGGTCCATCAGGTTGCGGCAAAACGACAACACTGCGTATGATTGCTGGTTTTGAATTGCCTGATTCTGGAACGATTTTATTGAACGGCGAAGACATTTCTCTTGTTCCGCCCAATAAACGCGGGATTGGCATGGTCTTTCAGGCGTATGCGCTTTTCCCCAATATGACGATCCGCGAGAATGTTATGTTTGGGCTTCGCATGGCGCGTAAACCGAAATCCTACATCGAAAAGAAAGTGGATGAGGTTCTGGATCTTGTCCGCTTATCCAATACGGCAAAACGCTTCCCGCATCAGTTGTCGGGTGGGCAGCAACAACGCATCGCCCTTGCACGGGCACTTGCGATCGAGCCCCGGGTTTTGCTTCTGGATGAACCCCTTTCTGCTCTGGATGCCGAAGTGCGTGTGGCCTTGCGTGGGGAGATTCGCCGTATTCAAACCGAGTTGGGAATTACCACGGTCTATGTTACCCACGACCAGGAAGAAGCGCTTTCCATCTCTGATCGCGTGGTTGTTATGAATAGTGGTTTGATTGAACAAATTGGCTCAGCCCAAGAGATCTACCGCGCCCCCAATACACGCTTTGTAGCCACCTTCATTGGCACAGCCAATGAGTTTTACGGCACCGTGAACGATGACAAATCCGTGCTTTGCGAAGATTTGACACTCACTTCTGACCGCGTCAAATCCTTTTCCAAAGGCACCCGTGTGGTCGCACTGGTGCGTCCGGAGAATGTAGAAGTTTTTGATGAGAAACCCGCAGGAATTTACCCGAATATTTTTGAGGGGACAATTGAAACCCTCACTTTTCACGGTGCCATCACCCGTTTAGGCATCAATGCCGGCAGCAAGCATATTACTGCTGATGTGAATCTGACGGGGCGTGACATGCTCTCTCACCATCAGAAGGTTTGGTTGAGCTTCCGCCCGGAGTACTGCCAGGTCATGGCGGAATAAGGATTTATAACTGTGTATTTCATCAATGGGCATGAAATTGTTTTAAATCGACAGGAAAAGCTGGAAGCATGGGCTGATCCAGATCATATCGTGAACCTGGCGATGAACTTCATTAAGAATTGCCCGCTGGATGAGAACAACCGATTGCCCTGGTATCTACAGTATTCCTGTTTCTGGACGGATCCCCTGCGACCAACCATCTGGCCGGATAATCCTGCCGGAAAGTTCGCATGGGCGGTAACAACCTTACTGAAGTATTACCCCTATTCAGGAGATGAGCATTTCATTGATATTACCCAAACCATGTTGGATACACTGCTTGCCCATGCGGTTCCTTCTGGATATGAGTGGGCAGGAGCGCTTTACGCATCCGCTGAACCCGGCACGGCAATTTACCAGGGGGCGCGCGCGGATGGGGAGTTTGCCACTGAACCCGATAAGGTAGCCCAGGTCGGCAGAGCGCTTGCTGATTTTTACGAGCTGACCGGCGAAGAAAAGTATCTTCTGGCGGCAAAGTCGTGCGCAGATGTTCTAGTGAAGCACCTGCGAGCCGGTGATGAAAGTCATTCACCAGTGCCATTCCGGGTTGATGTCCGCGATGGGTGCATCATCGAAGAATACACGAGCGATATGATTCCGTTGGTACGGCTTTTTGATGAACTCGATCGCCTGGGGGTGGGTAAATATGAAGCTTTCTCCCGCCAGGTGATGGACTGGATCAAACGCTTCCCGATGAAAACCAACTTATGGAAGGGTTACTTCGAAGATATTCGCCTCGACATAGAAAATAACAACCGAGACCAACTTAGTCCTCTCGAGACGGCGCGCTACTTACTGGAAGAACAGCCTTCGGATTGCGATTGGACACATGAGGTGCCGCGTTTGATCGAATGGGTCAAAGAAACGCTTGGCGCGCCGGAATTTTTCTATGCAGAACCGATCCATGAACAGAAATTCTGTTACTTTGTGATGGGCAGCCACACGGCACGCTATGCGTCACTGTGTGCGCTCTGGTCGCAATACAGTAGCGATCTTTCCTACCGCGAACGAGCTATCCGGGCGCTCAACTGGGCAAGCTACATGGCAAGCGATGATGGGACCGTCACCGTAGGGGTGGACCGGCCTGATTATTACAACCAATGTTGGTTTACGGATGGTTATTTTGATTATGTTCCGCATTTCATCGACTGCATGGCGGCTATCCCAAGATTAGCCCCAAGCGATGCCGATCATCTTCTGGCATCCAGTTCCGTGGTGAAACAAATCGATTACCGTCCAAACCGGATCCACTATAAAACATTCGATCAGGTCGGGAAACAAACCTTTAAATTAAGTTTTGTCCCCTTACAGGTTTGTTGCGGTAAAGAGTTGTTGGCGAGATGCGATTCGGTTGAAGATCACCCAGGTTGGTTTTACGACACGGAGGAATCAGTTGTTCAAATCCATCACCAGGAGGCGGATATCGAAATATTAGGAACAGAAAGTTGATCTACTATTTGGTTCGAGTGCCCTTGTTATCTTACAGGGGTATATCAAAATATTTGAACGTCCATCTTAAAGGAGGAGAAATGTCACGTAAGTTGTTCGTAGTAAGTGTATTGCTTGTGCTCTCGATGCTCCTGGCTGCCTGTGCCACGGCGACACCGACTGCTGCACCGGCTGCAGCACCGACCGATGCCCCTACTGAAGCAATGGCTGAAGCACCGGCTGAAGCACCGGCTACAGAAGCCCCTGTCGTTGATCCAATGGAAGCATTGGTTACCGCAGCTAAAGCTGAAGGAACAATAGTTTCCTATGGTTTACCTGATGACTGGGTGAATTATGGTGGTATGTGGACTCTCATGTCCGATAAGTATGGCATTACCCATGCGGATACTGATATGTCGAGTGGTGAGATCTTAGCCGCCTTGAAGGCAGAAGCTGCTGCTCCTGTTGCTGATATCACCGATCTTGGTTTTGGTTTCGCACAAGTTGTGAATGACGAAGGTCTTTCACAACCCTACAAAAATGCCTACTGGGACGAGATTCCGGATTATGCTAAGGATGCTGATGGTCGCTGGTCTGCCGCTTATTGGGGGGCAATTGCCTTCACTGTTAATAGCGACATAGTAACCAACGTTCCCCAATCCTGGGCCGACCTTCTCAAACCTGAATACAAAGATGCCATCTGCATGAAGGACCCCCGTGAATCTGCCACTGCCAATATGGTGGTTTTGGCTGCCGCATTCGCCAATGGTGGTGATGAAACCAATCCCCAGCCTGGCGTAGATTACTTCCAGCAACTGAGCACCCTTGGCCAGCTTCGCGCCCTTGCTCCCAGCACTGACAACATTCAAAAGGGTGAGTGCCCGATCTCATTGTTCTGGGATTTCGATGGACTTTCCAAGAAGGAAAGCTTGAGCGAAATGAACCTGACCGTTGTCATCCCCAGTGATGGCACCGTAGCCGGTTTGTATATCCAGTTTGCCACCGCTGGCGCTCCGCATGCGAATGCTGCCAAGTTGATGCTTGAGACCGAGTATTCGGATGAAGGCCAGTTGGCTTATGCTGCTGGATTCGTGCATCCCATTCGCACCAGTGTCGTCATCCCTGACGATCTGAAGGCGAAATTCCCGCCTGAAGCCTCCTACAGCGTTGTGAAATTCCCTCAGGACTTTGTCGCTCTGGCTGCTGCAGCCACTACGATCTCTGATGGTTGGAACACCATCGCTCCATAAGTTTGACTTGTATTATTCCGGGGCAGGTATTAATCTTGCCCCGGAAGTACTAAAAATATTAATGGTTGTTCTGAAACCATTGATCGTTTATGAATCAACTGCGAGAAACAGGAAAAAATTTGGGTGAACATCGAATCGAAATACATTGAACCATTGGGAGCAGATACAAATTAAAACAAGCCAGTTTTTTGATCGATTTCAGGTTGCCCCAGGAAATCTGGTGAATCTGGATGGTGATAAAGTAGGATGAGTTAGAAATTTGTTTAAAGATGTATATGATCGACCTTGCATTTTTATTTACTTCATTTTATTACAGGCATTTTGACGTTGAATTGTAAAAAGGAAAATGATGAATTTACTTCTGGCACTTGATATCGGCACAACCTCGGTTAAGGTTGGTTTGTACCAACCTGATGGATGCTGCCTGGCAATTGCTATGCAGGAATATGAATTGATCTCATACTCTGCAGAACAGGCGGAGCTTGACCCCAATACCTATTGGCTTGCAACGGTCAAAACGATCCGTGAGGTTATTGCACAGGCAAAAGTTGATCCTGTTGAGGTCAGAGGTCTGGCAGTCTCCAGCCAGGGAGAAACGACGATCGTTTTGGACGCAGAGGGGAAACCGCTGCGGAATGCCCTGGTATGGCTGGATAACCGTGCTGTTCAACAAGCGGAAGAATTAAATGTGGAACTGGGCGAAAGTGTCTACGAAAAAACAGGCATTCCTGAAGTATTAGCAACCTGGCCAGCTTGCAAGATCTTATGGATCAAGCAAAACGAACCGCAGGTTTTTGCACGAGCCGCCAGGTTCTTACTTGTACAAGATTTTCTGATTCAGAGATTATGTGGGAACTATGTAACAGATGGGTCAATTAGCTGTACCACAATGTATTATGACATCGTTGCTCATCAGTGGTGGACTAAAGTACTTAAAGTGTTGGGAATTAACCTTGCCCAGCTCCCCAGTTTGTTACCGGTAGGTTCCATCGCTGGAAGCCTGACGGCTGCAAGCGCCGAAGAACTCGGCTTGACGGTCCAGACAGAAATCATCCTTGGCGGTATGGATCAATCCGTCGGTGCCATTGGAGCCGGTAACATTGGTGAAGGAGTTATCTCTGAAACCACCGGGGCTGCCCTGGCCATCCAAGCCAGTATCAAAGACCCCCTGATGGATAAGACAAAACAGACCCCGGTATATGTTCACAGCGTTCCAAACGAATACCTCTTCGTTCCCGTCTGTCCAACCGCGGGAATGGCTTTCAAATGGTTCAAGGATAATTTTGGAGCTGAAGAGTCGGTGCAGGCCGAAATTGAAAAGACCAACGCCTATGAATTGTTAAATCGATTAGCTGAAGTGGTTCCTCCTGGAAGTGATGGGCTGGTGATGTTACCTCACCTGATGGGTGCGTTCAGTCCCGAAAGTAATCCGTTTGCCAGGGGGGTTTTCAGCGGCTTTACCATACACCATGGGCGGGGTCATTTTGTTCGTGCCATCCAGGAAGGCGTAGCCTTTATGTTACGCCGTAATTTAGAACTGATTGAGAAATCAGGTGTTGCAATCAAGGAGGTTCGCACCACTGGTGGTGGGTCGCGCGGGAAATTATGGAACCAGATAAAAGCGGATGTGTGTGATCGCCCCTTTGTGACCCTGGAAAATGAAGATACCGCACTTGTCGGCGATGCGATTCTGGCTGGAGTCGCCTGTGGAATATTTACTTCAATCGCAGATGGAGTGCAAAGAATGGTTCGTTTACGTGATCGAATTCTGCCTGGTATCCATGTAGCCGCATACAAACAAGCCTATCAACGATATTGTGCACTGGATAAAAGCCTGGCAGAGTACTTTAGTAAAAATTATTCTTAAAATTTGATCGACCAAGGAGATATCGATGAAACCGAAAATTGGCGTACTGGTAATGGCCTTACTGGAAGATGATTACAACAAAACTGCGCATGTGCGTCCGATGGCACAAAAAGCGGCTGAACGAATTGGCAAGATTCTGGGCGAATATGCAGAGACAGTTTGCCCCAAGCTGGTTGAAAATGAAGATCAGGCCGAAGCCGCTGCGACCATGTTCAATGGTGCGGGAGTGGATTTAATCGTAGCCGTTGAGGTAGCCTATACCAAGGGAATAGTTCCGACACGTTGCTTTCTGAATACGACAGCCCCGGTGTTGGTCTGGAATACCCAACAGATTGAGTTCTTACCTGAAAATGCCGACTTTGATCTCATTATGGTCAATTCTGGTATGTGCGGCGTGCCTGAGATGACATCGGCATTACAACGAATCGGGCGAAAATTTTGGATGGTCAGTTCCCACATTGATGATCCCAAAGGCCGGGCAAAGTTGGCCGAGTACATTCAGATTGCTGGCGTAATGCGGCGTCTGAAAGGCGCACGGATCGCCATTGCCGGGCACGCTTTCGAAGGGATGACCGATTTAATGGTGGACCAATTGAGTCTGCGCCAGTATGTTGGACCTGTCTGTTGGCCGGTAGAACCTGAAAAGGTCTCGCAGGCAATGGTCGACCTTCCCCAGGCTGAAGTGGACAAGTTGGTGAAAACGGAACGTGCACGATACAAAGTGGATATGGATGCCGGCCAGTTCGAACGGTCCTGCCGGTTGGCGCTGGCACTTGAAAAGGTTCTTCGCGATGGAAAGTTTGATGCTCTCGCATCTTTCGACCAGGTTTGGTTGCTTGACCCGCGTGTGGGGATCATTCCATCCTATGGAACTGGAAGATTATGCGAAGTCGGTCTTCCCGCAGCACCTGAAGCTGATATTACCACCCTCACAGCTATGCTTATATTACAAGAACTGACCGGTCAGGCAACTTTGCTTGAAAACTATGTGATCGATTTCAAACAAAGCTGTATGATGTTGTCGCATGATGGACATGGTAATCCTGCAATGGCAGCCAAACCATCAGATGTCAGTGTGAAACATAGTATTTACTATGAAGGTGTCAACGGTTTTGGCGCAGGATTAGAATTTGCTTATGCTCCAGGACCGGTAACCAACCTCGCTTTGGTTTGTATGGGTGGATCGAAATGGCGTTTGATCGTATCCGAAGGTGAGTCGATCGAGATCAAACCACGACCCGTTTCTGCGCCACAGATGCTCTTCAAACCCTCGCACCTTGGTATTGAAGACTGGTGCGATGCCTGGTGTACGGCAGGCTCACCGCACCATATGGCTTTGGCATATGGCCACCTTGCCGGAAAGTTGAAATTACTAGCCGAAATGGCAGGGATGGAATATATCGAGGTTTGATTCTCAAAAATCCGATGGCGCTGGTACAATCTTAAATTCCATTCAAGTTACTGCCAGCACCCAAAAACCGATTAATAAAATAGAATTCTTTTGGCGGATTGGAGCAATAAGGGAAGATGGACAATATGAACAACTTCTCGAACATGGATCAGGTAGATCAAGAAGAAATGGATTCTTCATTAAGTGCGTCTGAACGTCGTTCCATGATCGCACAACTTGTGGTTCAAAAGGGCAAGGTATTGCTCACAGACCTTGTTGCTCAATTTGCTATCACCGAGACCTCAATTCGACGCGATTTGGTCATCCTGGAATCACAGGGACAACTCAAGCGTATCCACGGAGGAGCCATTTCTGTTTCTGGCAGTTCCCGTGTTGAATCTTACAGCGAAAAAATGCGCCTGAATATCGACGCGAAAAGACGCATTGGCAAAGCTGCCGTCGAGATGATCCATCCACATGACGTCGTCCTTTTCGATTCTGGTTCGACAACCGTTCAGATTATCAAACAAATTCCTGCTGATTTACGTTTGAGTTCTTCCATCCGCCTGGTCACGAATTCGGTGGCCATCTCCCAGGAAGTCCTTAGCTGGCCTTCACCAAACCTGATTATCTTGGGGGGGATTTATCTCCCCGATTATCAGGCTACTGCTGGCCCGCAGACTCTCAGGCAGCTCCAGGATTTGACGGCTGATATTGTCTTTCTTGGAGCCGATGGTTTGACGATCAGTGGAGGGGCAACGACTGCTGATATTCTCATGGCAGAAGTCGACCGCCTGATGGTTGAACGCAGCCACCGGACAATACTGGTTGCCGACTCAAGCAAATTTGGCCGCATCGGATTCGTACCTGTTAAACCGGTCACTGCCTTCCAGACCATCATTACTGATACAGACGCACCACCTGAGATTGTGGAGAAGCTTCGCAATGAAGGGGTGGAGGTAATCCTGGTTTAGCTGGTTTGATAATAAAATACAACGATTGCAGAAAGAAGATCCTATGAGCGTTTATCATGACGTTTTCCAAATCCAATCTGACCGCCGCCCTACCTTTGAAGATGTGACCGAGCGGGTGGCTGAAGTATTGAAAAAATCTAAAATTCATGAAGGTATCCTGGTTGTCTTTTCCCAGCATACCACCTGTAGTATCCTGATCCAGGAAGCTGCGGATGACGTGAATTATTGGGGCACAGAGTTATTAATGCAAGACTTGGTGAATGTTCTGGAAAAGATCATTCCCACCTGCCACACCGAGAGCCAGTATTTGCATCCCGGGCCCAAACATATTGAAGCCGCCCGCGGACGCCAGGAAGAACCAGCCTGGTCACTAAATACGGATGCTCATTTACGTTCTGTATTGTTAGGGCGCTCCGTATCGATTCCTGTATTGGACGGCAAAATGGTATTAGGCGAGTTCGGTCGCATCTATTTTGCCGATTTCGACCAGGTTAGAGCCCGCCAACGTAATGTGAGGGTGCAGATTGTTGGTGAATAGCATTCGAACCACGAGAAATGATTTGAGCAAGATCAAGACGCTGGTCGAATTAAAAGGTACATGCAAAAGTAAGAGTCCATCTTTGTCCGTCGGTTAAGGAGTTCCTTTGGAATGAAGACAACGATTCGCACGCCATTTTTTGAAACCAGCGTCAAAAACTATATCTATGGTGATGCAGTCCTCGAATATGCCAGGGCAGCGGATTCTGCAGCTAAAGAATTTGATATAGATGTCATTTTTGTTGCCCCCTACACCGAGATTCGCCGGGTGAGTGAAAATACAGAGCGGATCATTGTTTTTGCTCCTTATATGGATGCATTATATCCAGGGCGCGGCCTGACTGAAATATTGCCCGAAGCAATAAAGGCTGCTGGCGCAAATGGGGTCGTGCTGAATCACTCTGAACGTCCAATGACACTCAACGCTCTTAAGAAGACAATCGACCGGGCAAATGAGCTTGATCTGCTTACTTTCGTTTGTGCCGACACAATTATGGAAGCCCAGGCGATTGCTCAGCTCCACCCAGATATTATGAACCCGGAACCAACTGAGCTGATCGGCAGTGGTCAGGCTAGTGACATGGGCTACGTCAAAGAAGTAATTCATGCAGTCAAGTCGATCGCCCCCGGTATTCTGGTTGAACAAGCCGCTGGCATTACCACTGCGCAACAAGTATACGATTTCATCATGGCGGGATCGGAAGCCGCAGGCTCTGCCTCAGGCATACTCAATTCGCCGGAACCGTATTCATTACTCAAGGATATGGTTCGTTCTGTTCGCAGGGCGAAAGATGAACAAGCCAGACAATTGGAATAGACTCAACTCATCGCGGCAAAGGGAGGCGGAATCATGATCTACAGAGAAGAGGTCCATCTTGAATCAAAGGGGGGACTGCCAACGTTTCATAACGTTACGACCGTTGCAAGAGACGTTCTAAAAAGATCCGGCATCCAAAACGGTATCGTTGTTGTTTATTCGCATCACACCACCTGTGGTGTGATAATCGATGAATGCGCATTTGATTTGACCACAAATGGTTTGGAAACATTACAACAAGATTTTCTCGATGCCTTGGAAAAAATAATGCCTGTTTTTCGCGTTGATGGGATGTATCGGCATCCTGGCCCCAAAGCCCTTAAATTTGGTGAAGAACATGATGAAGATGCAAAAAGCTGCCGCAACACAGATGCCCATTTGCGGTCTTCCCTGGTGGGAAGAAGTGAGACGATAGTGGTCATCAATGGTGAACTCGACCTGGGGGAATTTGGTAATATCTACTTCGTTGATTTTGACCAGACCAGGGCGCGTAACAGGACGGTCCAGATACAGGTTATGGGTGAATAGCTTTGCGTAGAATTGGAAGAATATTTCGGTAATCAAAAATCACAACCACCAGGAATAGCTCCTAAAAACCACCTACCATTTTTGTGGGTGGTTTATCTATTAGATAAACCACTGCATCCTTAAAAATCAAAAATTTTATGTTAGCGATATCTGGTGCCGTTTTCCAAGGGATTTGAAGGCACGCATTGGTACGAAGTTCCAGGAATCTGGTGGGGTATGCCGGAGCGTCTATTCAGGACGAGTGGGGTAAGCCAACCTGTACAGGGTAGGCAGTAAAGTAATAAGATGATAAGTGGTCCTTCCGTGGATGGGCTGTCTATGACTTTACATGTATTGACCACGATTGGTCCGAAAGCAATGACCTGGGATGATTGGGCGAGCCAGAAGACATTGGTGAGTGGTCAGGGGGACACGAAATTTGTCGTTCAAGCAGCGATATGGCAACAAAAAAAAGTGAAAAAGCTTTCTCTCTTTGAAACTCATTTGTGCCACAGTGTTGCAGGGATAAGTGGCAATTAGATCCTAACTAGTTGGGTTTTCTTTCCGGGCAGAGAACCGATCAGATCAACAAAACATTACAACAGATGCATTACATTCTTATTTTCTTGGTACAACTCCTCAAAGATCTTCTGGTATTTTTCATATGTTTCATGATTTTTTGAATTTGGTTTAAATATATGGTCAGGGAAAATTACACGATTAAAATCGGCAAAACTTTGATATCTGCCAACAGCTAAAGCTGCCATCAGCGCATCTCCAAATGCAGCGCCAATGGTTACCGCTGGTGTTTTGATCTCTTCACCGCTGATATCGGCAACAATCTGTAGCCAGGGAGCGTTTTTTGCTCCGCCGCCAACAGCCATGATTTTATTTAAAGGTAGGCCAAGTTCCTTGATGATCTTTAAATGCTGATTGATGCTAAAACCGATTCCTTCCAGAGCTGATTTATATAAATGATCCCGGGTGTGGGTGAGTTTCAGACCAATGATCATGCCTTTTGCAAACGGGTCATTAATGGGAGTGCGCTCGCCTGCAAAGTAGGGTAATGTGATCAGTCCATCTGAGCCCGCGGGGATATTATCGAGTTTGGAAAGCATGGCTTGATACGCATTCAGACCACCCGCTTCTTGCCTGGCGAGGTCGTCGAAATACATTGTGTCGCGGTACCAACGGGTCAGTGAACCTGCAGTGTTGGTGCCAGCCGAAACACTGAATGTTCCAGGGATGATGAATTCGTCATGCCACAGACGGTCATCAAGCACAAGGTGATTCGAGCAGTAGATCATATAGCAGGTTGAGCCAAGCTGGATCATCATTTCACCAGGGGCAAAGATACCGGTGCTAATTGACTCTGCCCCAGAATCATCTGTGCCGGTTATCACCGGGGTGCCCTGTGCCAGTCCAGTTTCGGCTGCCGCTTTTACGGTCACTTGTCCAACAATCTCGGTTGTCAATCTGCATTCTGCCAGTTGATCGGGACGGCAGAATATGCTGCACAAGTCTTCGTCTATCTGCCCGTCTTTACGGTAGGCTGGAGCAAAGGTGTTTATTAGGAACTTATCGATGAAGTATTCACCGGTCAACTTTGCGGTCAGGTAAGAGGTGGAGGTGAGGAATTTAAAAGTGCGGCAATAAACCTCTGGTTCGTTGTTTTTTATCCACAGGATTTTTGGCGCCACATCTGAGGAACAGATCGGGCGGCCATAAATTTGGTTGATCTTATGGGGACCATATAACTCTGAGAGGAATGAAATTTCTTTATCTGCACGCGAATCGATACCGTAGAGTATGGCTTTACGCAGGGGGCGACAGTTTTCATCCACAGGCAGGCAGTCTGCTCCAAGCGCACTGCTTCCCACGCAGGCGATCTCTGTCGGTTTGATGCCGGCATTTTTAATCAAGCCTTGGGATATTTTGCAGAAATCACCCCACCAAACAACTTCGGCGTCATGTTCGAAGTGGTTGGGCTTGGGGTTTTCAAGGTCGTGCTTAACGGCCATTTCAGCTTTTATACGGCAATTCTCATCAATGAGAACGCCCTTACTTTCATACGTTCCCACATCAATGCCAAGGAAATAATGAGTCATGGTAGTTTTCCTGAGAAGTATGTGGTCTATTTCTGCTGGCAGTATGTTTTCGCTGCCTGCATGAGCTCTTTTACCCGGACAATATCGACATGGTTTTTGAAGTCGCCATCCAGTTTAAAGTACGTGCCGACGACAGCGCCGTCGCATATGCTTAGTTTTTCGGCAATGTTGCTGGCATTACAGCCGGTGTTCGCAAATACTGGAGTTATACCGGCGGCTTCCTTCACTTTTTTGATCAGTTCCGAGCTGGCAGCAGTACCGGCACTCTCGCCGGAAACGCATAAACCATCTGGCTGGCACTTGAATATAATCGAGCGGGTTATCGATTGGATGTCGCGGTCGTTGATATAAACATCAGATTCCTGATTAACAAAATAAAGCAACTTGAGATCGAATAGACCAAGATCTCTCTTTCGACGCAAGGTGGCAGCCACATCGGTATTCTGTATGCCTCCATCGCCGACATAGGCGCCGGTGAATGTGCCACGCACAAAGGCGGCTCCGGTAGCTGCTGCCATTTCAATAGACGCCGTAGCATCTGAGATCACGTCAACGCCGAAGGGAATGGAGATATTGGAAATCAACTCGCCTATTGTCCTGGCCATGGCAGCCACAGTAACTGGTGAGACCTTGCGTTGGTAGGGCAGGCTAAATTCATTGGAAAAGATTACTCCATCCACACCCCCATCCTGAAGCGCATCCAGGTCTTTATGTGCCCATTCGACCACTTGTTTCATTGTGTTGTCGCGGCCGTAGAATGGATCACCTGGTAGGGATGACAGGTGTAACATGGCAATGACAGGATGTTCAGTCTTAAAGGTGTCTTTTAACCAGCTCATAATCTCTCGCTTTCTAGTTATCGCCGATCACAGTAATGACCACGGTGCGTTTTGCCGGGCCATCAAATTCGTAGAGGTAAACATCCTGAGCCTCGCCCATAATCAAATCGCCATTCATCACTGGGAACATGCAGCTATTACCGGTCAGCATGGATTTGATGTGGCCGGTAGGGTTACCGGCTGTGCTACCGTAAGTGCGCAAAATTCTCGCATGTGAGTAGGGCAAGTCTTCAGGAATTAGACGTTTGAGTGTGTCATCAATATCGCTTTCGAGACATTCAACATGTTCGTTCACACCGATTCCGGTGGTGGTATGCAAGGTGATCACAGTGACCAGTCCATTTTTTACACCGGATTCTTTCACCACAAGACGCAATTGCTCGGTTAGCAGGATCATCTGGTTATACTTTTCAGTCAAAAATTCAAACTTTTCTAATTTGAACATGGCAGTTCCTGTCTGATAAAATCAAGTGCATTTTGACCGAGCACCAGTTCGAGTGTGCTCTCACGCCAACCGATCTTTCGTAAAGCTTCGATCATTCTGATCTGTTCGAAGCGTGGGTTGTTTGATCCGAACATTATCTGGTGACACAGACTTCGGTCGACCCAATGCTCACCCAGCTCCACCTTGAAAATATGGTCATAGAATTCCCGTGCACTGTCGAAGTAGAGCAATGCAGTATCCGTATAGATATTTGGATATTTCAGCATCAAGGCTGCGGTCTCGTTCACCCAGGGCCAGGCAAAGTGGGCTAAACAAAAGCGCATATCAGGATGCTTAATGGCCACTTCTTCAAATGCTTCTGGTCTTGCATATTTGGAATTCGTGTTCGGCTCCAAACTCATTCCCGCATGAAAAAGAATGGGTTTATCGTGGCTGATGCAGCATCGATAAATTGGCTCCAGCAGATCTTCAGCGGGAAAAAATTGCTGCCGTGATGGGTGCAGTTTTAATCCGCTTAGATGAAGTTCTTCGAAGGCGAATTCTAGCAATTCAATGGCATCTTCACGGTGCGGATCAATACTGGCGAAGCCGATGAAACGATCGGGGGCAGTCTTAAAGAGGGCTGCGATCTCGTCATTGCTGACTGGTACATGCCCATCGATGGTCGTCAGATCCAGTGGGAGAAGTGTCAGTTTATCGATTCCAGCGCAATTCATTTGGTTAAAAATATGTTTCAGTGGAGCTTCGCCAGCCTTAAATAGCCCCATTGTTTGGCGCCGGTATTCGAATTTTTCTGCACCTTCGTTAATTGATTCAAAAAATATAGGATGTGTATGGATGTCTATCACGATGGACATGGTGATCCTCAACACAAATAGCGCCTGCCAGGGTTGCAATTAAACGTTAGGGCAAAGAACTTAATAGCTTTCCAGAAGACTATTAACACGTTCTAATGCCATAGCTGAGTAAAGTGAGGGCTCATTGCTGTATGCAGCAACGAGTTCGATGGTCATGTAACCTTTGTAGTCCGTTTCAGTGATTTCATGGAAAAGTTGCTTTAGTGGGATGGACCCATCCCCAGGCATCATGTGCGTATCCGAGTGCCCATTGCTGTCGATTACGTGCAGGTGACGCAGCTGGGGGCCTAATTTCTCGAAGTAGGTCATGATCGGTTCCTGGTTGCAGAAAGGCGGACAGATGTCGCACATTCCCAACAGGCGGGGTGAGTTTATCTCATCCAGGATGGTAATCAGGTCATTGCAGGTGACGACCACGTTGCTTTCATATTGGGTCAGCGGCTCCAGCAAAAGATCCATTCCGACGTTCTCTGCATAAGCGGTCAGTTCTTTCAAGTTTTTAACCAGACGAGGCCAATATTCCTGCTTTGTGGTCTCATAACCAGCATGGGCAGCAGAGATCAGCACAAAACCAGCCCCCATCTCTTTAGCCATATCAATTGCCACTTTGATGTAATCGATACTTTCTATTCGCATAGCTTCGGTGCCAATCATCATATTGTAGGGGTACATATTCGTTTCCGGGGTGTAACCGATAATTGGCATGTCATATTTAGCTGAAAGTTCCTTGATCTCTTTGATTGCTCCAGCTTTCAAATCAAACGGATAGGCGTGGGGTCTACCGCCCCAGATTTCTATTCCATCATAGCCAAATCTTGCAGCGTCATTAAAAGCCCTTTCAAGGGGCAGACGCATATAACCCATTGTGAACATTCCGATCTTCATAAAACAATCTCCATCTTTCGAGCTAATATTCCACGATTCCGCCGTAGTAACGACGGTCATCCGGGTTGTGATCCTTATAGATTGCAAGATAGTAGCAAAACCATTCCAATGGGACGAAAAGCACCATTGGCGCCAACATGGGATGCAGCCCTTCGCTTAGTTCGGCATAGTCAAAAGTGATAACTTCGGAATCGTACCGTTTGACGAAGTTCAAGGCGCGTTCAGTGGTGTGGCGGCTGGCATCGGTACCCAGAAGGAAGATGAACGGTACGCCAGATTCAACCACCTCGAGCGGACCGTGACGGAATTCCGCACTATTGAGCATGGATCCATGCGTCCAGGTGAATTCCAGCATTGTTACGATGCCTTCTTTATAGGCAAGCGGTCTCAAGATGCCGCCGGCATGTTCAGTAAATTCCTGAATATCACAATTCCGCTGCTCGGACAGGTAACCGCCGTCAGTGTCATCATGTCCATGGTGGGCGCTTTCGTCGGCAACTACGATGTCGTATATGTGATGACCGGCGGTGGTCCGTTCCATTCCACAGAAGTTGCATTAACCTGGATCGTGAATACAACTTTCCGTTATGCCCAGGTTGGTAAAGCCAATGCGATGAGCATGATACTGTTTGTGTTGGTGGCAATTTTTGGTCTTGCGCAGTTCTACTTCATGACCAGAAATCGGGTAGAGTGACAACTCTTCTTGACTAAAAAGGACGGAAAGATGAACAAATTAGGTAAAAAATCACAAAATATGATCATTCACCTGTTCAGTTATATCGTGATGGCGGCAGTTTTGGTGGTCACAATATACCCGGTCTTGTGGATGATTTTCGGTTCCCTAAAATCCGACACTGAATTTTATTCGAACATTTGGGGGTGGCCGACGAATCCTGTTTGGAGTAATTACGTGACAGCCTGGGTGAATGCAAATATGGGCGTCCGTTTCCTGAACAGTATCCTCGTCACGGTTGGGACACTTGCGGTTGTTCTTCCGTTTATTTCCATGGCGGCTTATGCCTTTGCAAAGATCAAGTTCCCCGGCTCGAACCTGCTGTTTTATTTCTTCCTGCTCAGTTTGATGATCCCTCAAGGTGTTACCGCCATACCCATTTTCTCGGTGGTGATCAATTTGGGGCTTCAAAACACCAGGCTGTCATTAATTCTCGTCCTTTCCTCACAGGCAATGGGCTTTGGAATATTCCTGATGCGGGCATTCTTCATCTCACTGCCCAAAGAGCTTGAAGAAGCGGCAATGATTGATGGCTGTACCCCTATTGGCGCTTTCTTCAGGGTTATTTTGCCGCTGGCAAAACCCGGTTTGGCCACGATGGTGGTTTTCTCCGGTATGGCAGCCTGGAACGATTATTTTATGTCCAGTATTCTGGTGCGTAATTCCAAATTGATGACCCTGCCTCTTGGTTTGGTGAATTACATTGGTCAACATATCACTAATTATCCGCAATTGTTTGCAATGCTTTCCATTGTGACAATCCCAATCGTGATTGCCTATGTTATCGGGCAGAAGCAGTTTATCAGCGGTTTGACTGCTGGTGCGGTAAAAGGATAAAAGGTTATCCGGTTTTTGTGAAAATCATTGTGCCTCATTTTGCAAGGCGGAAAAAAGGAGATTGACATGAAAATTGCCTATACATTATGGACCTGGTTGATGGATGAATACAATGAGTGGAAGCCCCCAAGCTCAAACCCCAAGGGGGATTTCGAAAAATCATTACGCGAAGTCACTGATCTTGGATACCCGGTTTTTGAGAATTTTAATCTGCTGGCTCAAATTTACGAGGATAGCCCGGAAGAGTTCGATGCGTTGGTAAAGAAATACGGGATTGAATTTGCCTGCCTTTACCATTACTTCACCGACAATTATGAGAACGATGTACAGATGGGCGAAAAATGTTGCCAATTCCTGGTGAAACATAATGCCAGGCACATGAACATCCAGGCACCCTGGGCTCCAAAAACAGGAACAACTCAGAAAGAACTGGATGAAATGGTTGACAAGCTGACCAGGATGGGGGAGTTATGCAAGAAATATGAAGTAATCTTATGCCTCCATCCTCATTACGGGTCAACAGTCTATACCGAATCTGAAATCGACTATGTATTGGACAGGGTTCCGCAAGAATTGGTCAGCCTGTGCCTGGATACTGCCCATACGCAACTTGCCGGCATGGATCCGGTCAAAGCCTATACCAAGTATATTAAACGCCTGCGTTACGTGCATTTGAAGGATGTTGACCCCAATTATTCACCGGAAGAACCCATGAAAGGCTTCCGCGCTCTGGGAGAAGGAACCATCAACTTCCTAGGCGTGGTGAATGCGCTGAAAAAAGGCGGCTATGATGGCTACCTGACGGTTGAATGCGATTACCAGAGGGTATGCAATTACGCTACCGCCATGGTGAGCCGTGATTATCTGCATCGGGTATTGGGTTTCTAAACTGAAATTATCCCCCCTTTCTGTTTGATCACCTCCAAACTGGGGGGGATGGGTTCGTCATAGTAACAAAAGTAGAGGACGTAATGGACATACGATTGGAGAAATTGAACGAAAAGAATTTTGATAAATACGGCGAATCCATCCTAGTAAAGGAGGGGAAAAAACCGGATAGCACGGGCGAAGGCTGGGAGTGCTGGTATCCCCTGGCTCAACTCACTGATGACAGCGACTTTTCTTTTGGGATTGTGAAGTCGAAACCGAAGACGATCGGCACCCGGTTTATGGAAAGGCATCTGGACCGGGATGAATATATTGTCGCCATCGAACATCCGATAATACAGATCGTGGGTCTAAGCGATGCGAATCAGGCAAATTGCCCCGATATTAACCAAACCGAAGCCTTTTTATTGCAGCCGGGTCAAATCGTAAAAATAAAAGCCGGGATTAGGCAGCGCCGCCGGGCAAAGGAGTTCCTGAATGATGGTTTTTCGGCAACTGTTTCAGCCCTGGCATTAATCGTTTTGTAACCGATCAACGGGTCTTTTGCCCAGGAGGGTACCAACCCCCAGCGCGTGATCTGCAATTCCCGATTAACAGGGTCTGTGATCACTGGTATTCCCTCGCCCGGTGACACATTCTCACTGGGCGGCCAGTCCACCGGCGTGCCCTTGAGACCGAACTCCTGCTCCAGATCTTCCGGGTCGAACATCAGAATGTAGCGTCCGCACATGGTCATTCCTCCTCTCAAATTCCAATGGCAAATCTATTGTAGATGTATGCGCCCAGTGTTTCAACTCCTCAATGCCTATCCCAAACGGATATAGCACGGAGGAGGCTGCTCGAGCCAACAGCTCTGTGTACATCTCATTGTCCAACTGCGAGGGATTTGGTGGGGTTGAAACCTCCCAGGGATAAACATCCGGCGTCCCCCGGATAAAGACAAAACGCATTTTTTGCCCCGGTTCTATCCGCTTTCCGTTCATCTCCAGCAGCTGCCGCGCCGCCCGTACTGCCGGCGTTGGAGAGGAGTACCGTTCCAATTTTTTAGAGATGCGGCACGTAACCACCAACTTCTCCACCGGCACCCGCTCGGCACGAAGATCAGCCAGTGCCTGTCGGAAAATCTCAAATGCCCGAGCTGTCTTCTCCCGTAAGCCTTCCATCGTGTATGCCTCGGCCAGGGTGGTGAGCATCGCTGTCTGCACATCACGCACCCACTGCGGGGTATCACGCCGGCGGCACTCGATGCCGCGCACTTTAATCTCGCCATCCTGGAATACACCAAAATAGCGGTTGGCCACCGGGATACGCTCATTGCTACGCGACGGCAAGAACGCGATCCAACGGTAGACCCCGTCCAGACTGATCCCCAAACTTGTACGCGCAGCAATAGCCTCCTGCAGCGTGCGGAAATCGGCGGCAGATTTGGCGCCCGGCTTTTTTACCCAGAGCGCATCCACGAACAGGTGCAACACCTCGAATCCCATTTCTTCGGCGACCTGCTTGGCCAACAACAACACCTCGCGACCGCCGGCTGTCACCGCTTCGTGGGATTCGATGCGCCCGAACCGCGCATTTTTGTATCCCAAAAATCCGAAACACACCACCAGCAACCATTTCAATGCCGATGCCCGAGCGCTGTCGCGTTTGGCAATCGGGTCGTTTTTACGCAGTGATGCCAGGTGTGTTTTGATCGCCACCCGTTTTTCATAGAGCGGCTTCAACGTGAGTGGCACGACACCCAGCGCCTCCCGTGTCGGCGTGATTCCGTCCGGCAGCGGAACTTCCGGCGATATATTTGCTTTGACGATCACGGCGGGGTACATCGAGACAAAATCCAGTTGAGCTACGTCCTGGTGCAGGCCGATGATCGGTTGGTAAACCAGTCCGCCGCGGTCGCGCTGGATCAGGTCAACGCCTGTTTTAAACCTCTCCACCTGCTGTTTGTGCCAAGGGACGAGGATCTGCTGTTCCAGCGCGGTGATCATTTGCATCGCCGAGATGCCCGACCCCGGCGACACCCGCGCTGCTTTTTCGATGGGTTGGGCGGTCACCCGCGCGGATTCCAGCACACCATCCAGCGCGTAGTCGCCCCACATCATCGCGTTTTTCTGGTCAATGTGGCAACGGCCGAACAGATGTGCCTCCGGAGCCCGATATACGACCTGGCCATATGAAAAATAAGTGAGCTCTTTTTGCCAGCGCACTTCGCGCTCTTCATCTCGGTTGAGGTGCAGTTTGATGCCGGCTTGTTTTTCCATCCGCAACAGTTTTGGGATTACCCAGGTATCGCCCCAGTCGGTGAAGATGATGTCAGGGTCCGCCTGCTCAACGATCTCGTTCAGGCGGGCAATCAGGGTGACCGGATCATAGAGTGATACGGACCGCACCCGCTGCTGCCAAGATAACCTCAGGTAACTGGGCTCCCCTCGCGCCGGGTCGCTGTTGGGGATGATGCTCAGCGTGTGCAAAACAGGGTGGTTTGGAACCAGATCCCAGCGGGTGTTGCGCACATGCAGCGTCTGTATTTTCCCGTCGACGTCTGCCTGCACATCGCAGAATGCCAGCGGGAACAACCCGGTACCGGCAGCGCAGCGTGTGCTCACGTCGATATCGGTATCATAGTAGGTGAGCCGGGGGTAGAGCTGTTGAATCTCGCGGAACAGTTTGACCTGCCGAACGGGGTTGTCGATCACCGCCTGCAGCAAAGGGATTCCCTCCGGCAGAAAAACATCCCGCCGCACTACCCGGCTGAGGGAAATCACCCCGGGTTGGGGGCGCAGAAATTTCCATAGCGCCCGGAGCTTTTCATTCTCGCCGGCAGCGTAGAAGGTCACCGGCATGGGTTGGCGCAAGAGAATTCTTTCGCCGGTGTCGGCGATGAACCAAAGCCGCAACCCGTCAACGGGATCTTCGTATAGTTGCAGCAGCCAACCGCGAAAGGAAATCACGGCGCCTCTTGAAAATCCACCAAAACCGGGCCATCATCGCTGTCCTGTTCCTCTTCTGTTATGGTGTCGTTTGCCCCCGCCAGTTCCAACAGAGTGGTGATTCCCCGCAACCCCTGGAGTTCAGGCTCCGGCAGTGCGCCGGTTTTTTGCAGCTGCATCTCCAATCGCTTGTATTTTTTGAACAGCTCGATGAGCATGGAGATCAGATACACATCCATCGGGTAGAGGTTGCTGGCGTAAGAAGCCTCGGCGATGTGTGTATGTGCCAGCGCCATCAGCTCGTCTACCACTGCCTGGTCGGCTTTGCGCAGCGCGTGCCGGAATCTCCGCAAGGCCTGGTCTTCCTCGATCCATGTCTGAGTTGCCGAGGCGAGTGTGCGGCCCATCTCTACACCTCTCCAAACAGAGATGGCTGCAGTGTCGCGTCGGCTGCGGGGTGTGATGCAGTCTCCTCCCAAACATGGGTGGCCCGCCTTCTGAGCTCGGTCAACAATCCAAGTCGCTGGCTGGAAACCGTGGCAAGCGGTTTGGCGCTCACCAGCACCGGCGCCACCTGGCTGATCGCCTCAATATGATCCATTGTTTCGTCAAATAACGCCATCGCCTCCCGCACCTGAACGCTTTCATCGAGAAAAGTGCTCAGCAGGTCGAAGATCAGCACCGGTATCCCGGGAGTTGGCGGCACTTGCCTCACCAGCATGTGCACCTGATAGCACGTAAACGCCCTGGAGAGGGCAATGTTTTTTAGTTTCAACGCCGGATCATGGGTGCGGGTACGCAGTTCACGGGCCACATGGTACATATCGCTGCGGTTGCCACAATCCAGAATGTACAATGGACCGCGTAATGCCAGTCTTGCCGCCAGGTCGAGCATGCGTTTTCCACCGGCGTGTACACCAAATACGACCATCAACTCGTTAGGGAGGGGGAAACCCAGTTCATGTTCCATATTCTCATTATATAAAACATTTGTTCTACGTCAAGGGTTTACCGATACAGAAATCAAAAAGCTGCTGTTGAAATGTCTTCATTCTCCTTGAGAGCAAATTTTTGAAAGGTAGACGAAGATTACAATATTGAGTGTTAAAAACTTATTATCGCTGGTAACGGTGGAGGGAGCCAACGCTCCCTCCTTTTTCTTACCTTCCATCGATATGCATGGGCATTAAAACGTATAGATTCTCCTCATCTCCTGTTGAACGGAGTACCGCCGGTGTGTTGT
>DAIOEK010000045.1:0-22891 GCA_036746315.1 Anaerolineaceae bacterium
CCTGCCGCCCAGCTGGAACGGTGCTGGCGGACGGTGCTCCTGCAGCAGTTCCACCAAAACGGTGGTGATCGCCCCCACCTGGTCAATATGTACCGACCATTCGGCAGGGTTGGTTTCACGCGCCGCATGGTGATCGATCACCCGTACAACGGTTTCGCGGGTAAGACCTTTCAGGGTGACCAGGGATTGTGTATCCACCAGCGTGACCTGCGTGATCGGTTCCGCAGGCATATCGCGCATTTCCACGAAACCCAGTTCCTCGCCATACAGGGAAATAAACGCGCGCGCGTTCCGGTTGATCTTGTGCGGCAACACCGGCAGGCTGCCCTCGTATAAGAATGAAGCCGCTGCCAGCGCCGCAATCGCGTCGAAATCTGCCTGCTCGTGGGTTAAGATCACATGCATGTCAGTATTGTAACTTAATCTTCACGCGGTAATTCACTCAGGTTTGTATGATTTCTTGACAGTTGCGAGGGCAAAGTTCTAAGATTAAGCTATGAACAAAATCGCCTATATCAAAATCCCTTCTTATTTTCAGCCCTTCATGGATTGGAAGACGGAAATGGAAATCCCCACCGGCACCGTTGGACAGGCGCTGGAGCACCTGTTTGAGCAGTATCCGCAAATGAAATCACATATTTATACTTATTGGGGCATCCTTTCTGCCAACGTACTGTTTTACGTGAACGAGGATGAGATTTTTACCCTGCAGGGGCTGGATACACCCCTACAAGCAGGCGACCGTCTGATCCTGGTGCCCACCGCATCGGGCGGTTAAACTCCCCTGTGATAGAATTAATGCCATGCCGTTTCGGAATCTCGTGCTGCTGCTTCACCTCTCCTTTTCGACTTTTTCCCAATCGAATCAGCCTGTCATCCAGGTCCCTGCACGGGATCAAAGAAAATGAAAAAACTGCCTTCCCTCACCCGTGACGAAATCAGCAGATACTCCCGGCAAATCCTCTTGCCCGAAATCAGCATGCGCGGTCAGCAAAAAATGAAAGCCGCCTCCGTGCTGTTGGTCGGAGTCGGCGGACTGGGTTCGCCCATTGCGCTATACCTGGCAGCCGCCGGGGTTGGACGCATCGGATTGGTGGATGCGGATACCGTGGATATCTCCAATTTGCAGCGTCAGGTGATCCACAGCACGCAATCGCAGGGGGCGTGGAAGGTAGAATCCGCCCGCAAGCGGATGCTCGAACTCAACCCGCAGATCAGGGTCGAAACCTATGCGACTCGCATCGATCACACCAACGCAGAGGAGATCAGCCGTGGATACGACATTCTCGTGGATGGCACCGACAACATCCCCAGCCGTTATCTATTGAATGACCTGGCGGTGCTTACCCACAGACCCTTTATCTACGGCTCGATCTACCGTTTTGAAGGTCAGGTGAGCGTGTTTGGCGCAGCGGATGGACCCTGTTACCGCTGCATGTTCCCCGAACCACCGCCGCCCGGCATGGTCCCTTCCTGTTCCACCGCCGGAGTATTGGGTGCCCTGCCGGGATTGATCGGCTCCATTCAGGCGGCGGAGACCATCAAGCTGATCACAGGCTGCGGCAGGCCACTTTCCGGCAAGCTGTTGCTGGTGGATGCGATCGATATGACCTTCGACAGGGTGAACATCCGCAAACGCCCGGGGTGTAAAATCTGCGGCGAAGCGCCGGAAATCACCAGCCTGATCGACTACGAACAATGGTGCGGCGACGGTCCCGGGCAGGACCCCGGCTCTGCGGGTGACGGATTGGATATCGAACCGCTGGAATTGAAGCAGCTGATTGAGGCGCACACCCCGTTATACCTGCTGGATGTGCGTGAGGAATTTGAAAAATTCCTCACCGACCTGGACGGCGCAGTCAATATTCCACTTCTCGAAATAAGCAGGCGCCTTGCCGAAATACCACGCGACAGGCTGGTCATTGCCTACTGCCGCAACGGCATCCGCTCGGCTGAAGTTACCCGTGAGTTATCCCGCAAGGGATTCAGCATGATAAAGAATCTGCATGGCGGGATTAACGCCTGGGCTAGACAGGTGGACCCGGAAATGCAGTTATACTGAACATATTGACAGGAAAACATCATGAAGCGCGATCCATTACCATCCAATGCAACCCTGCTCAGCGTGCTTGCCCATCCTGACGATGAAACGTTCGGCACCGGCGGCACTCTGGCTTTATATGCCCGCCGCGGCGTTGCCGTGTATCTGGTCTGCGGCACCCGTGGAGAAGTGGGCGAAATGCCCGCCGATATGATGAAAGGTTTTTCTTCTGTTGCCGAAGTCCGCGAATCCGAATTGCGCTGTGCTGTCCAAACGCTGGGGCTGCGCAGTGTGCACTTTCTCGGCTATCGAGATTCCGGCATGCCCGGCAGCCCGGAGAATCACCATCCGCTGGCACTGGCGGCGCAGCCGGTGGATGAAGTGGCAGCCAGGATCGTTACCCAGATACGGCGCATCAAACCGCAGATCGTCATCACCTTCGACCCCATCGGCGGATATTTCCATCCCGACCATATAGCCATCCACAAAGCCACGGTAAGGGCATTCGAACTGACCGGCAGGCAGGATTACATAGACCCCGAAGAGCTGCCGCCTTTCCAGCCCGCCCGCCTGTTCTTTCAAACCATCAACCGCGGCTTCCTTAAGGCAGCCATCCTGCTGATGCAATTGAGCGGAAAAGATCCGCACAAGTTCGGCAAAAACGGGGATATCGACATGGTGGCGATCGCCAGCCAGAATTTCCCCATCCATGCTAAGATTAACTATCATGAGGTTGCCGACTTACGCGACCAGGCATCTGCCTGTCATGAGAGCCAGGGAGGGCGCGAGATGGCAAAAGGTGTACAAAAATGGCTGCAACGACTCTTCCAAACCACCGAACTGTTCATGCTGGCATACCCGCAACCGGTGAAGAAGCAGGTGATGTACGATTTATTTTCAGGGTTGCAAGATTGACCCATCTCATTGAAACCAAATCCTGTTCAGAATCGTTATATATGGGGATAATAATTTAGAGGAGATGGAGAAATGAATACACAGGCTTTTCAACTGGTCGTCAGATCCGGACCTACTCCGGGTAAAGTTTACCCGATCATGAAGAATGAAGTCATCATCGGCAGGGACCCCAACGCCGATATCCTGGTGAATGATGCGGAGGTATCCCGCCACCATGCGGTCATCAAGCTGACCGGCGAAGGCTACACCATCGAAGACCTGGGGTCGACCAACGGTACCGTCATCAACGGTGACCGGTTGAGCGGACCTTATCTGCTGAAGTCGGGAGAGATCATCTCGCTGGGAGAGCACATCACCCTGGTCTTCGAGCATCAGCCCATACTGGACCCCGACGCCACTGTGATCGCTGCGCGGATGAGCATGCCCCCGCAAGTGCCACCCCGGCAGCCCGAACCGGTGATGGCACCACAAGTTTTCGAACTTCCGGTTCACCCCAAAACAGACCCGATCCTTTCAGACGTCCCTTTTGCCTCCCCAGACGTATTGGAGGAAGAGACGGACAAAAAAGTTCCCACCTGGTTAATCATTCTGCTGGCTGGCGCGGTGCTCATCACCTGCATCTGCCTGATCGCCATTCTGGTATATGTGGACAGCCATTATTTGTGGTGCAACCTGCTTCCCTTCCTTTCCGGTTGCCAGGAAGTGCCTGTTGTTCCATAATAGAATAGAGTGACAAATATGAGTGAGAGCAGCCAACCGGTAAATACTTCCCCCCGCTGGAGCAGCACGGTTAAGCTTGTGGTCGCGTTGACCTTTGCGGCGATCCTGGTTGCGTTGTTCATACGCTTTCGGAACATTATCGGTCCGCTGATGCTGTGCGGCATTATCTCATACCTGCTGCACCCGCTTGCCATGCGCATCACCCACCGCTTGAAGTGGAAATGGTCACTGGTGGTCAGCCTGATTTTTCTGCTCATTCTGATAGCAATCCTCGGATTGGCTACCTGGGGCGGGCTGGCGCTGATCACCCAGATCCAAAACTTCATTACATTCCTGGAAAAGACCATTACCACACTGCCCGAGACGCTCTCCACTTTTTATCAGCAAAAGATATCCATCGGCCCGTTCGTCCTGGACCTGTCGCAATACGACATCAGCCAGTTGGTGAATACGGCATTGGGCAGTGTGCAGCCGATCATCACCAGCCTGGGCACCCTGGTCACCCGTTTTGCCGGCGGCGCGGCAGAAGTGATCGGCTGGCTGGCATTTATCATCCTGGTATCCTATTTCGTGCTGCTGGAATCGAAAGGGCTTTCCACCCGCTTGTTCAATATCGAAATCCCCGGGTATGCCTCCGATATCCGCCGCATGGGCAAGGAATTGGGCAAAATTTGGGATGGTTTCCTGCGCGGACAGATGCTGATCATCCTGATCACCATCGTAGTCTATTCCATTTTGCTTTCCATTTTGGGTATTCGTTTCGCCCTGGGGTTGGCATTGCTTGCCGGTCTGGCACGTTTCGTCCCCTACGCCGGTCCGGCGATTGCCTGGACCACGCTGGGGTTGGTCGGATTCTTCCAGGACAGCAATTACTTCGGACTGTCACCCATTGTGTACGCATTGATGTGCGTCGGCATTGCCTGGTTCACCGACCTGATCCTCGACAACCTGGTTGCCACGCCCATGCTGGCACAAACCCTAAAGATCCATCCGGCAGCCGTGCTGGTGATGGCGATCATCGGCGCCAACCTGTTCGGTTTCGTGGGGGTCATTCTCGCCTCTCCGGTGGTGGCATCCATCAAGCTGTTCCTGGTATATGCGATGCGCAAACTCTTCGATATGGACCCCTGGGAAGAAATCTACCAGGAGGAAACTCCGAACCTGCCCAACCCTCTGATGGAAAAACTGGGAGGGTTCTTGCGTGCCCTGTATCAAAAAATTATCGGCTTATTCAAACACAAATAGTACCGATGGAAATACAAGCAACCTCCGCGGATGTTATCTGCTGTCGTCCATTTCTGCCGGTTGACAGACCTTACCTGCTGAATATCGCCCGTCAAACCTGGAATGGGAATGACTACGTTCCATACATCCTCGACGATTGGATCGCCGATTCCAGTGGAATAATTTTCTCTGCCGTTTATCATGGAAATGCCGTGGGGATGATCCGCCTGAGCCGGTTGAGTGATACCCAGTGGTGGCTGGAAGGCTTACGCGTGGACCCTGCCATTCGGGGTAGAAAGATTGGCCAGCAGCTTTTCCTGCATGCGCTTAAATACTACCGCACCCAATGCCGGGGTGTCATTCGCATGTTGACCGGGGAGAAGAACCTGGTCTCCCAGCACATTGCCGAAAAAAATCATTTCATTCTGCGCACGAGTCTGGATCTTTATGAAGCTGCCCCCGACGCAGACCATGCCAATCATCTGGTCCTGGCATCCTCCGAGCACGCTGAAGATATCTTCGCCTGGCTGAATCAATTAAACGACCACCCGCTGCTCATCCCCTACCTGGATTATGGATGGGTGCTTAATGCCCCGGAAAAACCGATGATCCAAAAATTGATCGAAGAAAAAAAGGTGTGGATTAACGTCGAAAATAATGCCGTCCTCATCCTCCAGCAGGAGTTTTTGCAGGGACAGCTGGACAGCTTCATCCAGGCTGTCCAGCCCGGCAGATTGGGATTAACCGAGATTCTCACCAGCGCCCGAAGAATTGCCGCCGACCGGTATTGGCAAAAAATCACCTGGATGGCTCCGTCGCATGAAGATATTCATGCCGCATTGGACGCCGCTGCGTTCCTCCGCGACCCGGATGAACGGGTGCGCTTTTACGAACTTGTGGAAGAATAAAACAGGCATTCACTTATCTTTCCATCCTGTTTTCTGGTAAACTAAATTCGTAATCATTCAATCACAAGATCAACAATTGGAGGATAAGATGGCTGAACACGAGAACACCAAGACGCAGACAATCGTGGAAACCGATCAGTATATCGTCTGGAAATCTGATGAACCAGATGGGGAATCGGTTTACCACATCGAAGTAAACAATGTTACCCTGCACTTCTTCAAAGAAGAATGGGAAGAATTTTTGGAATTAATGAAACTGTTGTTGAACAAGAAATAATCAGATCAGCCACCCGCAAAGGATGTCATCCAATATCATACCGAAAGGGAGAGTGGCTCTCCCTTTTTTAATTGCACTTCCATCCATAGCAAAGTGACATGCTTGTGAAAGCCCGCCTGCTGAAATGTTTTTTCAGCCTGTCCCGCCGGATAATTGATGCTCTGCGGACGTTTGCTCTGCACCGAATTCAAAACCTGCGGCAGCAGGTTGCGCAGCACCAGGTCTTGATTGGCGGCGTCGCAGGCAACCCACAGGTTATCCGTCCAGGTCTTTGCCGCCTCCCAACTGATGGCGCCGAGAAATTGCCGTTCAAAACGCAAGGCCCAATCGCGCCTGGTCTCTCCACCGATCAGCCGGGCGAATTGACTGAGCAGGGATGGTCTGAGCTTTTCGAGATTTACCGGCAGATTCCACGTCACTTCGGGGTGATAGATGCGGTTGAGCATGCGGTATTGAATATCCCAATCCGCTGCGCTGCAGGCTGATACCGTGTAACCATCTTCCACCTGTGGGAGGGCATCGTCGGGCATGCCATGCCAGGCTGTCCGCCGTACTTTTTCCACAAAGCCCAGTGATTGATACAGATGAATTGCTCCGGGGTTGTCATCCCTCACCTGCAGCCAGGCAGCGGATGCGCCCCGGTTTTCAGCATAGCCGAGCGCAGATTGGGTCAGCAGTCTGCCGATCCCACGGTTACGCTGCTCTTCGACCACTGCCACGTTGGCGATCGGGTAGATCGGTTTTCGTTTCTTCTGAAACGGCAGCAGGGTAAGGTTGCCGATGATCCTGCCCTGCTCTTCCCATACCACCCCCTGGATGGGCGCCCACAGGTCATCGATGTAATTGGTGAGGAATTCCAGCATCCGCGCATCCTGGGCGGATTTTCGCAGCTGTCGGAGATAGGCATAGCCATCCTCATCCATGATGCTGGCAAAGCACTCCTCGATCAGATCCGCTATTGCATCCAGATCACGGCGAATATCCACCGCGCGAATATGGGGATCGGCAAAAGTGAATGGCGAAACGGCAGCCTGATTCAGCATAGGTCAATTATAGTACAGGGGTTTCAGGTTGGCGCGAAAATTGCTCTTTCTTTTATGCAGCAGAAACTTGCTGATAAAAATCAAATACATTGTTAATACACATCCAATCATGCACTAATGTGGCGGATGTTATAATCTTTTTAATTGGATTGTGGAGAATTACACCTATGATGCGATTTGATCGTTTTACAGAACGTGCTCAGGAAGCCGCACAACGGGCTGCCGAAATCATTCAGCGCTATGGTCACAATCAGATTGATACGGAACACATCCTGCTGGCATTGATCGAACAACCCCAGGGGGTGGTGACCCAGATATTGGATGTGATCAAAGTCGATACGGCTGACCTGACCGAACGTCTGGATTTTATATTAAAAACAACCCCCAAAGCCAACATCTTTGGCAGCGGCGCCGGGCAGATTTTCATCACTCCGCGCGTCAAGCGGATCATCGACCTGGCAAACGAAGAAGCCAACCGCTTGAAGGATGAATACATATCCACCGAGCATATCTTCCTCGCCATCATGGCGGAGAAGAATACCTCTGCCGCCCGAATTTTGGAAGGCGCCGGGCTGACCCGCGAACGGGTCTATGACGCCATCATCCAGATCCGTGGCGGACAGCGGGTAACGGACCCCCAGGCGGAGACCCGTTACCGCACCCTCGAAAAATACTCCCGCGACCTCACCCAGATGTCGCGCGAAGGCAAACTTGACCCGGTGATCGGACGTGACACCGAGATCAAACGGGTCATTCAAATCCTATCCCGCCGCAAGAAGAACAACCCCGTGCTGATCGGCGAAGCCGGCGTCGGCAAGACCGCCATCGTCGAAGGACTGGCGCAGAAGATCGCCGTAAATGACGTGCCTGAAATTCTGATGGGCAAGAAAGTCATTTCGCTCGATCTGGGCGCCATGATCGCCGGTTCGCGCTTCCGCGGCGAGTTCGAAGAGCGATTGAAAGCAGCCATCGAAGAGATACAGCGCTCCGAAGGCGAGATCATCCTGTTCATTGATGAGCTGCACACCGTCGTGGGCGCAGGCGCCGCACAGGGTGCCATGGATGCCAGCAACATGCTCAAACCTGCCCTGGCACGCGGCGAATTGCAGTGCGTGGGCGCCACCACCCTGGATGAATATCACAAGCACATTGAAAAAGACGCCGCCCTGGAGCGGCGCTTTGCCCCGGTGTTCGTGGAAGAGCCCAAGCCTGAAGATACCTACCAGATGCTGCTGGGGCTGCGCGACAAGTACGAAGCACATCATAAGATCCGCTTTTCGGATGATGCCCTAGAAGCTGCCGTCAAGCTTTCTTCGCGCTACGTCACTGACCGCCATCTGCCGGATAAAGCCATCGATCTGATCGATGAAGCGGCAGCCAAACTGCGCGTGGCATTATATTCGCTCCCCGCCGAGTTGAAGGAAAAGAAAACCGAGATCGACCGCCTGGCAGCCGAAGAGGAACAAGCTGGGCAGGAACGCGATTACGAACGCGCCGCCCGCAAAAAGGCGGAGCGACTGCGCTTTCTGGAGGAATTCAACCAGGAACGTGACAAGTGGGAATCCGAGCACAAGCTGGATGATGTGGTGGATGTCAATGACATCGCCGAGGTCATCCACCAGTGGACCGGCATCCCGGTATCCCAGATGATGGAAACCGAAGCGGCCAAATTGCTTAAGATGGAAGACCGCCTGGCTGAACGCATCATCGGGCAGAAGGAAGCCGTCCATGCCGTTTCGGATGCGATCCGCCGTTCGCGTTCAGGTCTGGCAGATCCCCGCCGCCCCATCGGATCGTTCATCTTCATTGGACCCAGTGGGGTGGGCAAAACCGAGCTTGCCAAAGCGCTGGCTGAATTTTTATTTGACGATGAAGATGCCCTCGTCCGCGTGGATATGAGTGAATATCGGGAACAGCACACCGTTTCCCGTCTGTTCGGTGCACCTCCCGGATACGTGGGATACGAGGAAGGTGGTCAGCTGACGGAAGCCGTGCGCAGGCGACCCTATCGCGTGGTCCTTTTCGATGAGATTGAAAAAGCGCACCCCGAAGTATGGAACGCCCTGCTGCAAATCCTCGATGACGGGCGTCTGACCGATGGACAGGGTCGCGTGGTGGATTTCCGCAACACGGTGCTGGTCATGACCAGCAACCTGGGCACTGAATTCGTACGCAAGGGCGGTACGCTGGGCTTCCTGCCGCAGAACGAGGATTCTGCGGAACGTGAAGCGCATGACAAGATTGAAAAGGCGCTCAAGGGCACTTTCCGCCCCGAGTTCCTCAACCGTGTGGATGAGATCATCATGTTCTCACCGCTCTCGATGGAAGAGATGATGGAGATCGTGGACCTGCAGATGAAAGAGGTTCGCGCCCGCCTGAAGGATAACGGCTTAAATGTTGAAATGACCACAGCCGCCCTCGAATGGCTGGCAAAAGCCGGTTTCGACGAGAACTTCGGCGCCCGCCCGTTGAAGCGCGCCATCCAGAAGCACGTCGAAAGCCCACTGTCGGTAAAATTGTTGGGCGGTGAATTCCAATCCACCGATACCGTGCTGGTGGATGTGGGCCCTGAAAAGGACGAGATTATTTTCACCGCGCAGCCAGGTGCCGCCGACGATGCGTCCAAATCAAAGACCGCCAGAAAGAAAGCGGAAGAACCGGCACCTGCCGTATGATCCGCTGCCCTTCCACCGACTAAAGGAGCATGACCAACATGATGCCCCAAGATATACTGGCGCAACTGGAAGCGCTTGGCAACGAGAAAGTCCGCGCACATAATAAAAAGAATGGCGCCGGCGACAACCAGTTTGGCGTCCGGATGGGCGACATCCGCAAGCTTGCCGCAAAGATCAAGAGCGACGATCAGCTACCGGCTGCGCTCTGGCACACCGGGAACACCGATGCGCGTCTTCTCGCCATCCTGCTGTTCAAGCCCGCCAAACTCTCCCGTGTTGAGCTGGACCAAATGGTCAGGGATGCCAATTTTTCCCAGGTTGCAGACTGGCTGAACTCCTACATTGTCAAACATCACCCAGAAAAGGAAGCCCTGCGGCTTGCGTGGATGGAAGATACAGACCCGTGGGCTGCCCGTGCCGGTTGGGGGCTCACATCAGAACGCATCATCCGCGACCCCGACGGGCTCGACCTGCCGGCTCTGCTGGATCGGATTGAAGCCGAGATGGTAACCGCCGCTGCGCCAGTGCAGTGGACCATGAACTTTTGCCTTGCCAATATGGGCATCCACTTCCCTGAATATCGTCAGCGCGCCATCGAGATTGGGAACAAACTGGGCATTTATCGCGATTACCCGGTATCCAAAGGATGCACTTCACCATTCGCCCCGATCTGGATCAGGGAAATGGTCAAGCGGCAGGGGTAATTTTTCTCTCGATTGTGCTGTTACCGAAGAACAAAAAAACGGAAACCAGTTGGTTTCCGTTTTTACTTTTCAAAAAAATCTATTAATTGTCCTTCTTTTCCTGCAATTCCTTCTGGCGGGCGGCGATGATTTCAGCCGTCAAATGCTGGGGAACCACCTCGTAATGGTCGTGTTCCATCTCGAAGTAGCCGCGACCACCGGTGATCGAGCGCAGTTGGGTGGTGTAGCGCAGCATCTCCACCAGGGGAACAGTGGCGGTCACGATGGAGTGACCCTTCTCGTTCGTCATTCCCTGAACGCGCGCGCGGCGGGTATTCAAGTCGCCCAGAACATCACCCATGTTCTCTTCCGGAACGGTGATGCGCACCAGCATGATCGGTTCATTCAGCATCGGACCAGCGTCCATGAACGCCAGCTTGAAGGCTTCACGACCGGCAATTTCGAACGCGATCGGTTTGGAATCCACCGGATGTTCCTTGCCATCGAAGACTGCGACCTTGATACGCTGAACGGGGAACCCGGCAAGAATGCCTTCCTTCATCGTGGCGCGGATGCCCTTTTCGATCGCAGGCATGTAGCTGGAGGAAACCGCACCGCCGAAAACATCGTTAACGAATTCAAAATCTTCTTCCTGCAGCGGTTCAATGCGCAGATGAACTTCACCGAACTGGCCGGAGCCGCCGGTCTGTTTCTTATGGCGATACATCGCCTGAGATTTCTTGGTGATGGTTTCCGTGTAGGGCACCTTGGGCTCTTCCACATGCACGCCCACCTGGAATTTGGATTCCGCACGGCGGATGGCTACATCGATGTGCTGATCGCCCATTCCCATCAAAATGGTCTGGGAGGTAGCCTGTTCGTTATGCCAGCTCAGGGTCATATCTTCTTCGCACAGGCGGGTGAGGGTCGGGCTGATCTTGGTGCTGTCTGCCTGGGTCTTGGGAACGATGGATACCTGGTAGAGCGCCTTGGGATAAGTCGGCACCGGCAGAGTAAGCGGATGGGCTTTATCGCACAACGTGTTGCCGGTCGAGGTTTCGCTCAACTTTGGCACAATGCCGATATCGCCGGCGTGCACTGCTTTGATGGGTAGAACTTCCTTTCCGCGCAGAACCTGTAGGCTGCCCAGGCGTTCTTCAACGCTCTTGGTCTGGTTCCAGACGCGCGAGTCAGAGTTCATCACCCCGGAATAAACCCGGAAGTAAGTCAACTTGCCCACAAATGGATCGGCGGTGGTTTTCCACACATACGCAGCCAGTGGACCGGAGTCGCTGGCGGAGAGGGTCTCATCGCCGGTCTTTCCTGCGGCAACCACTGCGGGAATCTCGGCCGGAGAGGGCATCAATGCGATAATGGCTTCCAACAAGCGGGCAACGCCGATCTCCTGTGTACCGGAGGAGCAGAACACCGGGATGAAGGAGCCGGAAAGAATGACTTTCTTCAAACCGCTGAGGACCTCTTCATCGGTCAGTGTGCCGGATTCCAAATATTTTTCCAGCAGGCTGTCTTCGCCTTCGGCGGCGGCTTCCACCAGCGCCTGGCGGGCATCTTCCGCTTCCGCTTTTAACTCGGCAGGGATTTCTGCCGCTGTTTTTCCATCGCCTTTATAGGCTTTCATGCTGATCAAATCGATCACACCCTGGAAGGCGGCTTTTTCGCCCCAAGGAAGCTCAACCGGAATCAGGCGGGTTTCAGAGTATTTTTGAACGGAATCAACTGCGTTCTTAAAATTCGCATTATCGCGTTCCATTTTATTGACAACCAGGAAACGAGGAAGCTTGAATTCCTCCACATAGCGCAGGGCAACTTCGGTACCCACTTCCAGACCGGCAACAGAATCCACCAGAATGAGGGCGCCATCTGCCACGCGCAGCGCAGAGATCACCTCACCCACGAAATCCGTGTACCCCGGAGTATCCAACAGGTTGATCTTGGTGTTGGAATATTCCACTGGAATGACGGAAGTGGACAGGGAAATTCCTCTTCGCTTTTCTTCATCTTCAAAGTCAGAAGTCGTGGTGCCATCCTCGATCTTACCCAAACGGGTGGTGGCTCCGGTAAAATGTAAAAACGCTTCGGTCAGCATGGTCTTACCCGAACTGGAATGCGAAGCGAGGGCGATATTACGGATGAACTCAGTCGTATATTCCTTCATGAAAAAATACCTTCCTGACTATCATGATATAACACGAGTCTTTATTTTAAGGTAAGAAGGCAAGTTTGTAAAGCTAGCCGGGGCTAGCTGTTAAACCAAAGTAGAAATGTCCCCTTTTACCAAAGTTAAAATGTCCCCATACGTGGAGGCAGAAAGTGGACAGACTACACACGATGAGCGAAAAAAGAGATTAAAAAAGCAGAAATGATGAGCCAATTAGCCGAGAAACAAATAACTCAGCAGATGGCCGCAAAACAGTTGGGAATCAGTGTTCGGCAAGTGAAGCGGTTGTGGAGTAAGTATCAAGAACTGGGAGCTGAAGGACTGATCAACAGAAGTCGGGGAAAAACCAGCCACAATCAACTGGATGAAGCGCGAAAGAAAAGAGTATTGGAATTGATCCTTGAACGGTATCGAGATTTTGGACCCACCCTGGCTACCGAGAAACTAAGAGAGTTGCATGGGATCCAGATCTCAGATGAAAGTGTGAGAAAGATCATGATCGCCAAAGGATTATGGAAGCACTGACGGAAGCGGAAGTTGAGAGTCTTCCAAATGCGAGAAAGAAGAACATGCTTTGGTGAACTAGTGCAGATCGATGGTTCAGACTATGACTGGTTTGAGGGGAGAAACCCAAGATGTACTCTGCTGGTGTTTGTGGACGATGCCACAGATAAATTGGTTGAATTGAGGTTTGTGCCACACGAGAGTTTCTTTGGGTATTGTGAAGCTTCCAGACACTATTTTGAGCGTTATGGCAAGCCAGAAGTCTTTTATAGCGATAAACACGGTATCTTTCACATCAACCACCCTAATGCGACTTCCGGAGACGGTATGACTGACTTTGGCAGGGCAATGAATGAACTCGGAATAGAGATCATCTGTGCCAATACCCCACAAGCCAAAGGCGAGTGGAAAGAGCAAATAAAACCCTTCAGAACCGTCTCACAAAAGAACTCAGACTTCACAATATCTCTACCCCTGAAGAAGCGAATCTCTGGCTGCCCGAGTTCATGCAAGACTACAATAACCGTTTTGCTACGACTCCGCGTAGTGGGTTAGATTTCCACATGCCATTTTCTGAAACAGACAATTTAGACTTGGTTCTTTGCCGCAAAGAAACACGCATATTGTCTAAAAATTTGACTTTCCAATACCGCAAAACCATCTATCAAATCCATGTGGATCGTCCCTCTTATGCCATACGCAAGACGCTGGTTGTTGTTCTTGAAAAACCAAATCATGAGGTGATTGTGCTTTACAATAACCACCCTATAAAATTTGATGTATATAATCAGCAACAAAAACAAGCTGAGGTGGTTCCTTCCAAATTGATTGATCATGCAATGATTAATGCTTCCAAAGCACACACTCCTCCTCCTGATCATCCTTGGAGAAAGTTCAACCTTAAATCAAATGCCTCCTCTAATGGGGACATTCTTACTTTGCCAAAATAGGTGACTTTTTAACTTTGGGCTAACAGCTAGCCGGGCTGACTGAAAGACTGGCTTTAACAATACACAGGGGATATCCGAATTGCGCGGCCGGGTCTATAATTCAGACACCATGCAGTTACGCATCTTATTAACTATGCGCAAAATCTTCGCCAAAAGTACACCTGCCATCCAACTGATCTGCACCCTGGCCGCATCGTTTTTGTTGACCGGCTGCGCCAATGTCGCCGCCAACAGCCCGCAGTCTTCCGCTGTTGATCTGGACAACGCCAAACCGACTTACACCGTAGAGATAACTCCTTCTCCCGAGCCGCTGCCCGTACCGGTCTTCATCGACCCGCACGTCCCCACCACAATTGCCAGCCAGCTTACCCTGCCGCAAGGATACGCCATTTCCGCAGACGACAGCACAGCCATTCGCTTCACCACCCTCACAAAGGATGGGATTTACACGCAAATCTACGCAGCGGTGGCATCCTTCTTTACGGTGCGCGATGCCATCAGCAGCGCGGAGCTTGAGAAAACCTGGGTGGGCGAAACCGGCTCCATCTCGATCCGTGTCACACAGCAGGATGCCGCCGTCTTTTCAAACCTGTGGGGTGAACCTTCCGCCGATTCCGTCAAGGTTGTGAATGGCGACATCACACCCGAGACCCTGCCGGATGAGGAATTGGTGGTCACTTTACTGTCATTCGAGGCGCTCGACCCGCGCTGGAAAGTGCTCACCGTGGATGGTTTTTCTCCGCTTGATGCCAGCCTGGACGTTACCGCCTATCCACTCGCCGTACACTTCGGCTTTCGAGGCTTGCCCGCGGATTCGCCCCTGAATACGCTTGTCCAGCCTGAAACGACCAACCGCCATACCGGGCAAATGACTTCCGTGATAATGACCGGTACCACCGCACTTGCCCGCGCCATTGCCAATCGCATGGATACCAAAGGGGTCACCTATCCCGATGAAAATGTCCGCGATCTGCTGCGCTCGGGGGATATCACCCACATCAGCAATGAAGTATCCTTCACACCCGACTGCCCGCCGGCAAATCCTCTCCAGACCAGCATGATGTTTTGCAGCCGCCCGGAATACCTGGATCTATTGCAGGATGTGGGCGTCGATGTGGTGGAGCTGACCGGCAACCACAATCTCGATTGGGGCTACAAGCCTTACCTCCTCAGCCTGGAGATGTATCAACAAGCCGGGATTCCCGTCTACGGAGGCGGTGTCGACGCCGATGCCGCCCGTGCGCCTTATTTGATCGAGCACAACGGCAACCGCTTTGCCTTCCTGGGCTGCAACTATGCCGGGCCAAGATCTGCCCAGGCGACCCGCAACAGCCCCGGTGCAGCCGCCTGCGATTACGACTACCTGACCACGGAAATACAACAATTGCGGCAGGAAGGTTATCTGCCCATTGTCACCGTGCAGCATGCGGAATATTATCATATGCTGCTTTCAGAAAAACAGCAGGCGGATTTTACCCGCCTGTCGCAAGCCGGGGCGGTGATCGTGCAGGGCAGCCAGTCGCATTTCCCTCAACCCAAAGCCTTTACCGATCAGGGTTTCATCGATTACGGTCCCGGCAACCTGTTCTTCGACCAGATGGACCGACCGGTAAAGGGTACGCGTAACGAGTTCATCACGCGTTACACTTTTTACCAGGGCAGGCTGCTGTCGATTCAGTTGACCACCTGGGAATTGGAAGATTATGCCCAGCCGCGTGCAATGACCGCCGGGGAACGCAGCGCTTTCCTGCAAACCGTCTTCAACGCCAGCATCGCCCTTTTGGACTCGGATCGATGAGCAGCCTGCACAGATTCCTTTTTTTCAACCTGGCATATCTGGGCAATCCACCCTGGGAGACTGGTATCTCGCCTCCGGAGTTGATTGCCTTTCTGGAGAGCCATTCTGCGGGGCGGGCGCTCGACCTGGGCTGCGGCAGCGGCACCAACGTCATCACCCTGTGCCGCTACGGCTGGGACGCCAGCGGTGTGGATTTCATTCCCCTTGGTATTCTCCGCGCAAAACGAAAAGCCGCGCAGGCGGGTTTGGCTCGGCAGGCACACTTTTATGTGGATTCGGTTGCCCGGTTGAAAGATATTCGGGGCAGGTTCGATCTGATCCTCGATATGGGGTGTTATCACGGGCTGCTTGCCGCCGACCGGGCAAGTTACCGCCAAAAACTGACAGAACACCTGGCAGATAAAGGCAGCGTATTGATGTATGGCATGCTGCGCGGAGATAAAGCCGACCATGGGATCGACGCCGGGGATATCACTGCCATCGCCCGGGTCGCTCCGCTGCAAAAGCGGGTTGACGGCACCGACCGGCAGCGGGCATCAACCTGGCTGTGGTTCTCCCGTTGAAATACACTGCGGCTGGCATTTACGCCAACTCGGGCATTTTTTGGGTGGAGATGTACACCAGAATGCCGCCAAGTAGCAACAATCCCATGCTCAACAGGAACGGATATATCCGGTTCAGCTCGGATAATTCCCCGGCAATCCACCCGAAAGGCGTGGAAACCAAAATTGCCCCCATCCACATAATCGAAATAATTCTGGCTCTTTCCTGCGGATCGGTGGTCACAAACATCAACCGGTCGATCTGCGGGCTGATGCAGGCGTAGCTGCAGGCTTCCAGAAACACACTAAAAATCAGCCATCCATAATGAAGTGAATTCATACTGACCAGGATGAACTGGCTGAGAATAAAGCCGGCGTAGGCAGCCATCATCGGAATCCGAAAGGGGAAATTGCGCAGCAGCGGCAAAATGGTAAAAAAGAAGATCAGCACAAAAATGGCGCGCGCAAATGGAAAGGCGGAGATCCACTGCGGCGGCAGTTGCAGCTTTTGGGTTACCAAAACAGACCAGAATGTGTTCGAAATCATATTGCAAATGGTATTGATGATCAGAATTGCCAGGGTGAACATGGTTTGCGGCGCGCGCTGCATATGGCGGAAGACCAGCCCGTAACCGGAGAGCAATGTAAAGAGGTGCTGCCCGCGGGTCTGTTCCATGCGTACTTTCCCCTGAGCCGTCTCATGCGACATGAAATATTGCAGCAAAAATTTGGCGGTCATGATCACAGCACAGATGCCGAATACTAACCGCAAGGCGGGGACCAGGGTCATCTGCTGTACCAACACACCGGTAAGCGGCGTAAAAAGCGAGGCGCTGACCGCGAAGATGTACGTCCAGGAATAGATATCCGCCAGTAACGCCGGGTCGGTATCCTCCGCGAGCAGCAACGGCCAGGAGTTCATCCCCATCCGCCAGAAACTGTTCATGATGGCGGCAAATGCAAACCAATACACATTCTGTGAAGCCGCCCAGACCACGCACGGCACACCCCAGGCAAGGGTATCAAAGATCAGGGTGGTCCGCCTTCTTCCCAGCTTATCGGTGATCGCACCCGAAAGCCAGGCGGTCAGGATTTGAAAAGCCAGCCCGATGCTGGCGACCAGACCGATCTCGCGGTCATCCAATCCCAACGCCAACATATAAATGGAAAGATATGAAATGAACAGGTTATAGGGTATCCCCCATAACGGTTCGGTCAACACGGCAGCCCGGGCGTTGCCGCGAAACTCCCGAAAGGCTTTAAACAACGGATGGATGGTCAATGTACCTCGATGAAGATTATATAATTATATACATGGTAGTCATGTATGCAATTTTCCCGGCGGGTACGGTAGCTGCCGAACTCGTTCCGGGCAAAAACTGCCGCAAGGTAAATGCCTATCCTCCCTCAACGTTTCCATAAATCATCCCCGGCGGCGGGATGATTTATTGTATAATTTACTGAATTCCATCCTGGGGCTCGCATGAATATCACCGAATTAACCCAAAAAATGAACCAACTGGTCGAGAGCAAAGGCTGGTATGCCGAGAACAGCCCGCGCCCGCAGCTGCCCCGAAACCTGGCGATATCTCTCTGCCTTGAAGCGGCGGAAGTATTGGAGCACTTCCAGTGGGGCGAGGAAAGTACAGATCGGCAGGCGTTGGCATCCGAACTGGCGGATGTCTGTCTGTATCTGCTTCAGTTGGCGGATGTTTGCGGTATCGACCTGGAGCAAGCCACTTTGGAGAAGATCGCACTTAACCACACCCGCACATGGGATTCCACGGAGGATGCAACCCGATGATTCTTACCGTTTTTGGCAGTTCTGCGCCGCAACCTGGCAGCCCTCTTTATGAAGCCTGTCTGAACCTGGGCAGGCTGGCAGCCAAATCCGGCTGGAGTGTCGCCACCGGCGGCTACATGGGAGTCATGGAAGCCATCTCGCGCGGAGCAGCGGAAAGCGGCGGGCATGTGATTGGTGTAACCTGTGATGAACTGAACAGTTTGCGCCCAGAAGGCGCCAATCCGTGGGTCAGCGAAGTACGCAACTTTACCACCCTCAAAGACCGTCTCTGGCACCTGGTGGAGATTTGCGATGCCGCCATTGCCATGCCAGGCGGCATCGGCACGCTGGCGGAAATTGCGGTGATGTGGAACAGCGTCGGTATCAACTCCATTCCCGCCAAGCCGCTCGTTCTGGTGGGGGATGGCTGGCGGAAGGTAATGGATGTATTAAATCAGGAACAAACCGGCTATATGCGGACGGAAGATCTGCAATGGATCGACTACGTCCCCGATGCCGTCACGGCATTCAACAAAATAGCTGATTACGCTCATACCAAACCAATGAAAGCAGGAATCAAAAATGGCTGAAGAAAAACTCCCCGCCCGCTCAGAAAACTATTCAGAATGGTATAACCAGGTCATTCAGCGCGCTGAAATGGCAGATTACGCCCCCGTGCGCGGATGTATGGTGGTACGCCCCTACGGTTGGGCACTCTGGGAGAACATCCAGTCAGCGCTGGATAAACGCTTCAAAGCCACCGGGCACGTCAACGCCGCTTTCCCGCTTTTCATTCCGATGAGCTTCCTCGAAAAAGAAAAGGAACACGTGGAAGGCTTCTCCCCTGAGCTGGCGGTAGTTACCATTGGCGGAGGAGAAAAGCTCGAGGAGCCGCTGGTCGTACGCCCCACGTCCGAGACCGTGATCGGCTATATGTACAGCAAGTGGATCAAGAGTTACCGCGATCTGCCGGTGCTGATCAACCAGTGGGGCAATGTCGTCCGCTGGGAGCTGCGCACCCGCCTGTTCCTGCGCACCCTCGAGTTCTACTGGCAGGAGGGGCACACCGCCCACGCCTCCGAGCAGGAAGCCGAAGAGGAGACCCGCCGCATGCTGGATGTCTACGCCGATTTTGCGGTCAATGAAGCCGCTGTCCCGGTGCTGCCCGGTGTCAAGAGTATGGCGGAAAAATTCGCCGGCGCCGCCCGCAGTTACACCATCGAAGCCATGATGGGAGATACCAAGGCGCTGCAATCCGGCACCAGCCACAACCTGGGGCAGAACTTTGCCAAAGCATTCAACATCCAATATCTCGACCAGAACAATGAACTGCAATATTGCTGGACAACCTCCTGGGGTCTTTCCACCCGCTTCATCGGTGCGATCATCATGACCCACGGCGACGACCAGGGGTTGGTATTGCCGCCGCGCCTGGCGCCCATTCAAGTGGTCATTGTGCCCATTTATAAGAATGATGAAGAAAGATCGCAGGTCATGCCGGTCGTGGAAAAGATCCGCGGCATGCTGGGTGACCTGCGCGTCAAGGTTGACGACCGCACTGAGGTCACCCCTGGCTTCAAGTTCAACGATTGGGAGATGCGCGGGGTTCCACTGCGCATCGAGGTGGGTCCCAAGGATGTTGAAAAGGGTTCCGCTGCTGTGGCGCGCCGTGACATCCCCGGACGGGAAGGCAAGCAGTTCGTCGCTCAGGATACACTGGGCAGCTTCGTCCCGCAGTTACTGCAAGACATCCACCACAACCTGCTCCGCAAGGCAACCGAATTCCGCGACGCCAACATTCACGACCCTGTGGATTATGAAGAGTTGAAGAAAACGGTGGAAAACGGCTGGGCATACAGCTATTGGTGCGGCCATGCCGACTGCGAGACCCGGGTGAAGGAAGAGACCAAAGCCACCACACGCTGCATCCCCCTCGAGCAGAATTTTGCCCCCGGTAAATGCATCGTTTGTGGAAAACCTGCCGAGAAAAAGGTGTATTTCGCCAAAGCATATTAAGCATGCCGGCAATCTATCTGGATAAGCTCAAGCTTCAGTCCGCCAATCTGGCGGGGAAATTCGGGCAGTCTGATGAGTTCATGGATGATTTGCTCGAATTGTTTGAGTTCTACAGTGACCGAACTTTTCGCGCAGGCAACAACACCCTTGCCGGCAGGCTGCACATCAGCTACCATCTGCCCGAGCGGGTGTTCTGGCAGATCGAAAGAGATCTGGAAACGCAGATCAATATATTCCCCCAGGAACACGCTTTACGGCTGGCAGGTTTGCTCTGGACCGGTGAATCACTGGAGGAGAAGAAACTTGCCGTATTCATCCTCGGCAGAACATCCGTGAGCCCCAGCCAGCCGGTATTGGAAACCTACCGCAACTGGTTCGAGCAGGAAGACGACTCTTACCTCCGCCAGGAACTGGTCGCCAATGGATTGCTGCGCCTGCGCCGTGAAGCCTTTGCCATCTGGCTGCCTCTTGTACAGGAGTGGGTCACCGGACGCAATGAACAATTTCTCGGGCAGGGATACCTTGCCCTGGCGGAGTACATCCGCGAAACCGGCGACCGGCAGATTCCCGCCATCATCGGCATCATCCGCCCCACTCTGCTGGATGTATCCCCGGCGCACCACCCCGAACTGCTCAGCCTCATTCGCCAGTTGTTTAAGACTTCACCGGTGGAAACGGTTTACCTGCTTCAGGAGGTCATTGCCGCAGCCAATTCGCGCAGCCCCGGACAGAAAAGAATCATCCGTAAAATGGTTCAAATCGTTCCGCCACAATACAGGCAACCAATCAAGATCGCATTCCTGGAGAAATTTCGTGAAAAAATTGCCGATATTGATGAAATGGATATAAATTCGGGATGAATACCCCCCAAAAGAGCTTTTGTTTCATCCCTCCGCTTCAAAAATCCTTCCAGGATATGGTATAATTTCCCTCGTTGACTGGTCCTACCCGCGGTGTAAGCTGCCGGTAAGGAGACTTGCAACCAAATTTTATTAGGAGCAGTGTCATGCCATTGAATAAGGAAGAAAAAACCAAACTGATTGAAGATTTTCGCCGGGCGGAAAATGATACCGGCAGCCCCGATGTTCAGATCGCGATTTTGAGCAAACGCATCAGCCAGTTGACCGAGCACCTGCGTGCCAACAAGCTGGATAACAGCTCCCGCCGTGGTTTGCTGAAACTGGTCGGTCAGCGCCGTCGCCTGCTGGCGTATCTGCGCCGTGAGGATTACCCCCGTTACCTGGCAATTACCGAACGTCTGAACATCCGCAAGAAATAGCAGTGATCCAAAATCGTAGATGGCGTTATACACGCCATCTACATTTCTCCTCCTTCAATCAGCTATAATAGAGATTACAGCATTCGCTGTTATCATTTTTATCCATCCACGTCGGTTGGGAATTGAAGTATGTTTAAGAATTTTCTTGACCATTCTTCAGTCCCTGACCGGGTGGAATAAAACAGGGAAAGAAAAAATAAATGAAACCAGAAAGTAAACAATACACAGCCACTGTCGGTGGAGAATCATTCACGTTCGAAACCGGCAAATTAGCCGCACAGGCTGGCGGCTCAGTCACCGTACGGGTGGGTGATTCCATCGTGTTCGGCGCCGCCACCATGGGCGGTATTCGTGACGGCATCGACTTCTTCCCACTCTCCGTGGAATATGAAGAAAGATTATATGCCAGCGGCAAGATCCCCGGATCGTTCTTCCGCCGTGAAGGTAAACCCACCGAGGATGCCATTCTCACCGCGCGTCTTACCGACCGCCCGCTGCGCCCGCTCTTTGACCAGAAGATGCGCAACGAAGTGCAGGTGATCCTCTTCTCCCTTTCCGCAGATGAAGTTCATCCGCTGGATATCCTTGCCATCAACGCCGCTTCAGGCGCATTGATGATCTCCGATATTCCCTGGGCTGGACCGGTCGGAGCGGTTCGCATTGGTCGCATCAACGGCAATTTCATCGTCAATCCGACCTTCGCCCAGGTGCAGGAAAGCGAACTCGACCTGCGCATCGCCGGCACCCGCGACGCCATTCTCATGGTGGAATGTGGCGCCAATGAAATCCCCGAAGATGTGATGGTCGAAGCTCTAGCCTTCGGACACCAATCCATCCAGCCGATCATCGACCTGCAGGAAAAAATGGCAGCCGAAGTCGGCAAGACAAAACGGGTGATCGAAGTTCCCGGGCCCGACACCAGCCTGCTGGATAAAGTCGGCAGCCGCATTCGCACGGAATTGATCGCCACCCTCGAACGTCCGCACACCAAGGCGGAGTTGTACGACGCCGTCGATCAACTCGAAGCCACACTCGTCACTGAAATGTGCGCGGAAGATGCCACCCTCGAACCGGCAGTCAAAGCGGCCTTCGAAGAAGTCTACAAGGATGTCGTCCGCTCCCGTATTTTGGAGGAAGGCAAACGCCCCGATGGGCGCGCCCTCACCGAGATCCGCCCCATCTGGTGCGAAGTGGGCACCAGCCCCTGCGCGCACGGTTCAGGTTTGTTCACCCGTGGTGAGACCCAGGTGTTGACCATGGCTACCCTGGGTACGCCCAAGGAAGCACAGGAGATCGACTCCCTCTCGCCCACCGACAGCAAACGCTACATCCATCATTACAACTTCCCGCCCTA
>DAIOEK010000046.1:0-21532 GCA_036746315.1 Anaerolineaceae bacterium
CCTGATCATTCAAATTCTCGAAGGGCTGACCGGTATTGGTCCGTTTGTAAATCCCGGCATGCCGCCACTCAACCGGCATGAAGATAATTCGATCCTCCCGCCTGAAAAAGTTGTGACGAATATCCGCAGGCTGGATCATGGAGACATCGCTTACTGCTATCTTCCTGCTGAAGCGCCCTACCTGCCGGAACTCATCCAGCCGGAGCATGCTGTGATCTTCATGTACCGTGATCCGCGGGATATGATCGTTTCGCACGTGTTTTATGCCACGGAAATGCATCAAGAGCACAATATGCATCGGTATTATACGGAATCACTGCGGAACATGGACGAACGGGTCAAGGCTGCCATCCTGGGCGTGACAGCGCCTGAAAATCCACTTTCGCCCATTGCGCTGAAATATCAGCGTTACCTGCCCTGGCTGGAGCAACCCTCCGTACTTGGCATGCGCTTTGAAGACCTCATTCTCAAACGGGATGATGCGCTGCGAAAAATATTGACCTACCTGAAAAAATTCGATTTTCGACCTGAGGTAGGCATGGATGAAGCCGTGAACGTCTTGAAGAAGGCGATCGAGCCAAAACGCTCGGGAACCTTTCGCAAGGGGCAGCCGGGCAACTGGCGCGAACATTTCTCTGAAGAGAACAAAGAATTATTCAAGAAAGAAACGGGTGATTTACTGCAACGGCTTGGCTATGAAGCAGACCAGGATTGGTAACGGGGTATGAGCGAGGGAATAAAAAACACCCTGATGGGGATGGCAAAAAAACAAAGGCGGCTGCTGCGCAGATCACGCCAGCAGTGGGCGTATAAATCTCTTTCCCTGCAAAATGCGCCGGTATTGTTCGCCAATTCTTTCCCCAAAAGCGGAACCCACTTGCTCACGCAAATTTTGGACGGATTTCCATTGATCGGACCGGCGGTGAACAGCGGATTGCCAGCCATCGTGATGTATGACGGTGCGACCGGCGAGGAACGGGCAGAGGCGGCGATCAAGGCGGACCTATCCGTTCTTTCCAATGGTGATACATCCTATGGTCATCTTCATGCACTGCCGTGGATCCAATCCATTCTCGCTGCACCCGGTTTTGCCACCTTTTTCATTTTGCGGGATCCGCGCGATGTAGTGGTATCACATGTCCATTATGTAACGGATATTGAACCCAACCACGTTCACCATGAATACTACTCACAGAATCTGCACACATTCGAAGAGCGGCTGAAGACCAGCATCCTGGGGAGACCCGATGCGCAACATCCGTTCCCGGATATTGCCGGGAGATTTGCCCCGTTCATGGGATGGCTTGAAAATAAACAGGTGCTGACACTAAAGTATGAGGCGTTGAGGGCTGAACCCAGAGCCATGACCAACGTAATGCTTGATTTTGCCGTGGAGCGCGGCTTCCCTCTGGCGGTGGAGAATTCCCGGGCGGTTGATATTTTACTGTCAGGAATTAATCCGCAGAAATCCCCAACATTCCGCAAGGGCAAGAGTGGCGGTTGGGTGAATGCATTTAGCCGTGAAAACAAAGCCTTATTTAAAGAAACCGCCGGCGAACTACTTATCAAACTTGGCTATGAGAAAGATTATGAATGGTAACCGCATCCCGATGAGCAAGAATCGCTTTTGGTCATATCTGCCATTCTTACTTTTCGCACTCCTGATCGGTGCGGCCACCCTGCTTGTCGTTTCGGCGTCACCTTCCCGGCTGATGAATTGGTATAACAACGACGATGGCTTCTTCTACTTCAAGGTGGCGCAGAATATTGTTGCCGGGAAAGGGGTTACGTTTGATGGCATCAATCCCACCAACGGTTTTCACCCCCTGTGGATGTTGATTTGCATTCCGGTTTTTTTAATTAAGAACGATTTGATCCTTCCGCTGCGAATTGTGGTGGGGATTTTTGGCATCCTGCAATTTATTTCTGCGGCTGCCCTGTTTGATGTATTGCAAAAAGCGACCAACCGCTGGATCGGCTTCTTTCTGACGGTCAGTTTTATTTTGTGCTGGCAGGTTTACAGCACCACATTCACCGGCGGGCTGGAATCCGCGTTGAGTTTCATGTTTATGATCCTTACCTGGCGGCAGGCGATTCTTTTACGAGAGAATCCATTGCCCGCCAAACGGGATTATATTTTCGCCGGCATTCTGGCCGGAATGACGATACTCAGCCGGCTGGATAATTTCATCTTCATCGGTTTCTTGAGCGTGTGGCTGTTGTTCAAGCGTCGACGGGATGCTGCCATTTTGCTGCTGGATATGTTGTTTGCGCTCATGTTGATTGTTTTTACCATGGTGAAGTTGATCGGATATCGTATTCACCCTTATGCCTTATTCACGTTCCTTACACTGGCAGGGCTGCTGGGCACAGGAATCGCAGCCTTCTTCGCTTTTGGTTTATATTCATTGCAGCCAAAATGGCTGAAGATAAAATCCGTTTACCTGCGGGGGCTGGCGGCAGGGGTGATTTCAGGGATCGTACCAGTCTTGATTGTGCTATTCCTGGCGCGCACCGGTTTGCTGGAACGGTACTCCCGTTCCGTGATTCTAACTGTTGCCACAGGCTGGGCAGTGTATTCTGCAACGATCCGCAGTTGGCTGGCGGACAGGTTGATCATCCACAGTGATGAGGCAAAATATTCCGCGGCAGAACAGTGGCAACTATGTAAACTATGGCTGGCATCCGCCTGGCTGTATGCATTGCCCGTTGTGGTTCTCGTGGGAGCGTACATGGTGTGGAGCCAGGTGAATTTTGGCACGCCCATGCCCGTAAGCGGTCAGATCAAACAATGGTGGGGTTCCCTGGGCGCAACGGTTTACGGTTCACCGATCCAATCGCTGGCTAATTTGCGGAGATATATCTGGGGTGAAGATTCTCCATTCCAACTTCTCTACGCCATATTCCTTTCCGTGGTGCAGTCTTCCCAAACGCCTCCCTATACAACCAGCATTGCTTCCTGGGTAATTGTGGCGGCAATCTACGCGCTGCTGGCAATATTACCCCGACAAAGAGCCGGGTTTTTTGCCGGCATGGATTCGTACGGTTTGTTTCCCTTGCTGTTGGCGGCAGTGTACCGGGTGACATACTTCTATGCCAGCGGATATGTGCATATGCGCTCCTGGTATTGGACAGTGGAGACGTTCTTCGTCTTTATCCTGCTGCTGATCCCTTTGCTCTCGCTGATCCGATCCGGACTGCAATATCGCGCCGGGAAGGTCATTTCGGTCATTGCCACCGGTCTGGCAGCACTGGCAGTTGTTATCACAATTTCCGGCAGTCTGTTCAAGCCGTTTCCGATCGGGGCATCGGATGAGGATCCGGGCACATATCTAATCATCCCTGAGATCGTGGAAAGCATAACTCCACCCGGAGCGGTGATCGGTACACCCGGCGGAGGGTCGTTCTCTTATTTCATCAAGGACAGGACCGTTGTAAATCTGGATGGCTTGATGAACAGTAAAGCGTATTTCCAGGCTTTGCGCAAGGGAGACACGCATTCCATCATGCAGGCGGCAAACATCCAATATATTTATGCAAACGGGTACACGCTTCTGGAGACCCAACCATACATGAAAGTGTTCACCGGTTGTGTAACCGAAATCGCCCCGGTATTAAAAAAGCAACTATATTCCTACCATTGCCAATAATTGGAGAGATAATCTTCGGGTGATCTTATATGATAAAAAAATTCATTTCTCCCTGGTGGGTTCTACTGTTATTAGGCGCTTCTCCGGTAATTTCCTTATATCAGTTGAACATATCTGAAATCGGGCTGATTTATGCGATCCGGCCGCTCCTGGTGGGGATGCTTGCTGCCATATTGCTGTATATATTCTTTGCTTTGATCGTCCGGCAAAGCGAAAAAGCCCTGTTGATGACCGCGGTCACATACATCATCTTTACCAGTTATGGCGCTTTTTATAATCTGCTCAAAGGCTGGCAGGTGGGGTCGGTTTTGGTGGGCAGACATCGTACCCTGATCATTTTTGTGCTGATTATTACAGCGATCATTTTACTGATCGTGGGGCGATTCAAACAGCAGACGGCTGTAAGCCTGGCAAAAGCCGCTTCGTGGATGATCGTTGCCCTGGTGCTGGTGCCAGCAGTGCAGATCGCTTTGAACCATGCCAAGATACGCCTGCCGGCGAAGACGGAGCAGCAGGCTAAGGAGGTTCAACCATCTGCTTCCCAAGACCTCCCGGATGTCTATTATTTTCTGTTGGACAGCTATGCCCGTGAAGACTATATCGAGCAGCGCATGAATTACGATAATTCGGGGTTCATTCAGCAGCTCGAAGAACGCGGATTCCAGGTGGCGGATTGCGCCTTAAGCAATTACACAGCCACACGCTTATCCCTGAGCAGTTCATTGAACATGGATTATCTGCAAAACCTGGTTGCTGGCATATCCCCGGAAAACAAAGACGCCTCCATCATGGACCCCTACATCTGGAACAACCAGATGCTATCGTATTTCAAAGAAAAAGGCTACACCAGCGTGGCATTTGAAACCGGATATGGTTTCACCGAGTTAACCGATGCTGATTATTTCATTCACCGTACCAACAACCCGATCACCCAAACTAATTTAACCGAATTTGAAGCGCTGGTGCTGAACAACTCCATCCTGGCAGCCACGCACAATATTCCTGCAATCGAAAAGAAGCTCGGATTGAGCTTCCCGTACATGGATAAGTATAATCGCGAGAAATTCATCATTCGTGAAATACCATCCACGCTCGATATTCCGGGGCCAAAATTTGTTTTTGTGCACCTGGTGACGAATCACCGTCCATACATATTTGATTCAGATGGATCCATCCTGACGGATAACAATTACTATCTGAACGATGGCGTTCCCCTGGATGAATCTTATTATGTGGCAGGGTATCAAAAATCGCTGAATTTTACCAACCCGCAGATTATCAACCTGGTTGATACGATTGTGGGTGAAAGCAAAGTAAAGCCGGTCATCATCCTGCAGGGCGATCATGGCGTTCGGGCACCCGGGCGGATCAGTATCTTCCTGTCTGTTTTTGGCCTTTCAAACCAGAACAGCCTGCCGGAAGACCTCTCTCCGGTAAATTTGTTCCGCTTCATCCTCGATGATCGTTTCCATGAGAGCTATCCGTTACTGCCCAATCATCACTATGCCTCCAATGTCAATAAAGATCCGTTTAATTTCGAGGAATTTCCGGTAACGGATCCCTGCCAGATATATTAGATGCTGATGGAAAAACTTCCCCGCTGTTCCGTGGTTATCCGGGCGTTCAATGAAGAAAAATACATTGAGCGTTTGCTGGAAGGTGTTTTGCAGCAGAATATCCAACCGGTGGAAATCATCCTGGTCGATTCAGGATCGACTGATAAAACGGTTGAAAAAGCATGCCGATACCCGGTGAAGATCGTGCACATCCGCCCCGAGGAGTTTACGTTTGGACGTTCCCTGAACCTTGGCATCTCGCATGCGGCATCCGATTTCGTGGTGATGGCGAGCGCCCATGTATATCCGGTTTACCCCGACTGGTTGGAAACACTGCTAAAGCCTTTCGAATCCCCCAAAGTGGCACTTACCTACGGCAAACAGCGCGGATATGAAGGCAGCAAGTTTTCGGAACACCAGATTTTTGCGCAATGGTTCCCAGAATCGCCCCATCCTGAGCAATCGCACCCATTCTGCAATAATGCCAACGCAGCCATCCGTAAAGCATTATGGGTGGAAAATCCGTACGATGAGACTTTGCCCGGGCTGGAGGATGTGGATTGGGCGAATAAAATGATATTGCAGGGAAAAACAGTAGAGTACGTCCCTGAAGCAGAGATCATCCATATTCACAATGAAACCCCACGGGGAATACGCAACCGTTACCAAAGGGAAGCAATGGCATTCAGGCGGATATTCCCCCATGAACGATTTGGGCTGAGCGATTTTTTACGGCTTTCCTGGGTAAATATCCTGCATGACATGAAAATTGCAAGCGAACAAGGGACGCTGCTCCATGTGTGGAAGGAAGTCTGTTGGTTCAGGGTGATGCAGTTTTGGGGTACCTATCGGGGGTACCATCAATCCGGACCGTTAACCTGGCAGCTGCGGCAACGATTCTATTACCCGGGACAGGTAGATATTCAGCCTGCGAAATCGCCCCGTCAGGTGCAGCCAATTCAGTATAATGAGATTAAAAAGTGAGGGATATGCCATGTCCGAGAAAAAGATTGCCGCATTAATCCCCATGCGTCATCATTCACAGCGTGTGCCAGGGAAGAACTATCGTCCCATGGCTGGCAAGCCGCTATTCGCGCACATACTGGATACGATATCGAAAGTGCCGGAAATAGATGCTATTGTCGTCGATACGGACAGCCCGGTGATACTCGAAGCACTGGAAAAGGATTATCCCCGTGTAATACGTCTGGAAAGACCTGCACATCTGCGGGCGGTTGACATCCCGATGAATGAAATTCTGATGTATGACACCAGCCAGGTTCAGGCGGATTTTTACCTGCAGACACATTCGACCAATCCGGTGCTCACATCCGGAACGATTTCAAAAGCCGTTCAAACTTTCCTGTCGAAGTATCCGGCCTACGATTCAATGTTCAGCGTTACCAGAAGGCAGGTCCGTTTTTGGGATGAACTGGGGCGGGCGATTAACCACAATCCGGCGATCCTGATCCAAACACAGGACTTACCTCCGGTTTACGAAGAGAATTCCTGTTTTTACCTGTTTACCCGCTCGAGTCTGGAGATCAAGCGCAACCGTCTGGGTGACCGTCCACTGATGTTCGAAATCTCCCCGGAAGAGGCATGGGATGTGGACGAGGAAATCGACTTCAAGATGGCGGAACTGATGCTTTCATTACGCCATACCGGTTTGTAAGGTCGCCATTCTTTTTGCGGCTGTATTGGGGCAGTTTTTCATCGGGATTATAATTCACTCACTCATTTGCCAATCCATGGTCTATGAGACATATCTTTTCCCTGACCGCAAAACTTTCGGCGGGCAGGGATATTACTTGCAGGAACTTATCTAGTAATGCGATTCACAAAACATACTCTATGGTTGTTATATCCAACAATTCTGGCTTTGTACCCTCCCATCGCCTTATTCTCTGCCAACCTGGGACAGGTGGGCATTGAGAAATTACTGTTTCCACTTTTATTTGCCGTTGTTATCAGTGCGGCTATCTGGCTGATATTCTTTTTGGTTGTGCGAAACTTGGGGAAATCCTCGTTACTCACCGCCATTTTCCAGGTTGCATTCTTTTCCTATGGGCATGTCTATAGTCTGATAGAGGGTTTCTCTATCGGTGGCTTCATTGCAGGGCGCCATCGCTTTCTGGCTATCATCTGGATATTAGCCACTTTTCTCCTGCTGTTAATTACATTCCGGTCAAAGCAAGTCACTTTTGGTTTGCACCAATTCGTGACAATTTTCGCGCTTGCAGCCCTGATCCTGCCGGCGGGGCAAATCCTAATTAGTCTGGTAGACTCGGAAAAAGCAGTGGTCGATAAATCCGGGGAGAGTACTACGGATTATGAATTAGCTGCCGGCTATAAACCAGATATCTACTACATCATCCTTGATACTTATACCCGGAGTGATATTCTGCAGAATGAATATGACTATGATAATTCCGACTTCATCGATTTTTTGAAATCCAAAGGCTTTTATATTGCTGACTGCGCCAAATCCAATTACAACCAAACAAACCTATCCCTGTATCTCTCATTGAATATGGATTATCTGGCAGACCCCGGCGATTTCGAGGATATCAGCCTGGGCAAGGGAATCCGGTACAATACCGCACGCAAGGCATTGGAAAATTTGGGCTATAAGACCGTCGCTTTCGAGACCGGCTATAACTTCACCGAATGGTTCAATGCGGATTATTATTTTCTGCCTACCAGTTCTGCTCTGGGAACACAATCCGTCTTAAGCCGGCTGGGAAGTTTTGATATTATGTTCCTGCGCAGCACGCTACTGGCGCCCATCGTGGACGCCAACATCCAACAGGCGAATTATGCCGAAGAATCTTACCGGCGTTCCGTGACACTATTCACCCTTGAAAAATTGAAGGAAGTTCCTCAAATTGATGGACCCAAGCTGGTGTTCGTTCACTTGAGCATCAATCATCCGCCGTTTGTTTTCGATGCCTCCGGCGGCGCAAACCCTGACCTGATCAAGGTCATCAAGCCCAAAGCAGAGAACGATGCATATTACAAGGGTTATCGGGGAACTTTTCCGTTTACCGACAGAAAAATGGAAGAGGTAGTGAATGCCATTTTGCAGAATTCAAAACAACCACCGGTGATTGTTTTGCAGGGAGATCACGGACCTGAGAGGGTGTACTCCAGTAAACATTATGAAATTCTGGATGCACTTTATCTTCCGGGCGTGGATACGAGTGATCTTTACCCCACGCTCTCACCGATAAATTCGTTTAGAATAATATTGAACAAATACTTTGGGCAGAATTATAAGATTCTGCCTGATGAATCTTACTCTTCTCGTCCGGGTGAAGCAACTCATATGATTCCTGTGGTTTGCCCGGCTGAATAAGGTGATGATGAAAACTGTGCTGATGTCTGCCCCCTATATGATCCCATTCCTGGATCGCTTTCAACCCGTATTCGAGCATTACGAGATTTCTCTGCTCACTCCCGTGGTGCAGGAAAGGTTGTCTGAAGGCGAGTTGATGCAGCTGGCGGGAAAGTTCGATGGTGCCATTTGCGGTGACGACCGCTTCACCGCGCGTGTTCTTGAAGCCTGCGCACCGCGCCTGAAGGTGATCTCCAAATGGGGAACAGGGATAGATTCGATCAACCAGGCAGCGGCAAGCCGCTATGGTGTTCAGGTGCGGCGCACCCCCAATGCGTTTACCGTTCCGGTATCCGATTCGGTAATGGGGTACATTCTGGCGTTTGCCCGCCGCCAGCCCTGGATGAATCAGTTTATGAAACAGGGGCAATGGGAAAAGATCCAGGGCAGAGCACTCTCCGAGTGTTCACTGGGGGTGGTCGGGGTCGGCAATATCGGCAAGATGGTGATCCGTAAGGCGCGCGTGTTTGGCATGAAATGCCTGGGAAATGACGTCATTGAAATTGATCCTGATTTCATCGCCGAGAACGAGGTAGAGATGACCACCCTCGAAGATTTGTTGAGCAGGGCGGACTTCATCAGCATCAACTGTGATCTCAACCCAAGCAGTTTTCATTTGATCAACGCCGAACGATTGGAGGAGTGCAAATCGGGCAGCATCTTGATCAATACCGCCCGCGGTCCGATAGTGGATGAGACAGCGCTTACCGAAGCATTGCAATCCGGCAAACTGGCTGGCGCCGGGCTGGATGTATTCGAGGTGGAGCCGTTACCCGAAAACAGTCCCCTGCTTCAGATGGATCAGGTTCTGCTGGCTCCGCATAATTCCAACTCCAGCCCTACCGCGTGGGAAAAGGTACATTGGAATACCATACGCAATCTGCTGGAGGGATTTTCCATCCCCTGTTCTGATCTGGTAAAGTTTCAGACTCCCGAAGAGGTGAAATGACACAACATGCAAAGACCGTATTGATTACCGGCGCGTCCGGCGGCGTTGGGCGGGCAACAGTTCAGTTGTTTATGCAAAAGGGGTGGAAAGTCGTTGGCGTGGACCGCTCGCAAAAGTCGGAGGATTTTCCGGCTGATAATTTGTTCGTCCAGGCAGATATTTCCAACCCGGATGACATCCGCCGGGTATATGATGAAACTTACCATTTCACCCATTCGCTGAATGCGGTGGTTAACAATGCTGCCTTGCAAATCGCCAAGCCGATCATGGAGACGTCCGTGGATGAATGGGATGCTGTCATGACATCCAACCTGCGCTCGGTCTTCCTGGGCGCCAAGCTGGCGCATCCGTTACTGGTGAAAGCAGGCGGCGGTGCCATTGTGAATGTTTCATCTGTGCATGCGGTTGCCACTTCCGCCAATATTGCCGCCTATGCTGCCAGCAAGGGCGGGCTGCTGGCTCTTACACGCGCCATGGCGATTGAATTTGCAAAGGATAACATCCGCGTGAATGCAATTTTACCCGGTGCAGTGGATACACCCATGCTGCGGGCGGGCTTGAACCGTGGCCACCTGGATGGCGGTAATGTGATGGACCGCCTGGAAAACCTTGCCCGCAAGACCGTGAATGGCAGGGTGGGACAACCGGAGGAAATAGCCTCCGCCATTTTCTTCCTGGCCGACAACTCCCAATCTTCCTTTATGACCGGGCAGGCGCTGGTTGTGGATGGCGGCGCCACCGCCAGATTGAGCACCGAATGAGTTCGATTAAACAGTCCCTGAAGAACTGGATCCCCGATCCGGTAAAACCGGTTATCAAAAAGACGTACGATGCCATCCAGCGGTTGCCGGATGTGCCGGATGCCTATCTGCATCCCTGGCGCAAGGAAAGCATAAAGCGGATTCGAAAATTCCATAACATCCACAGCGGGGAGCGCTGTTTTATTATCGGGAATGGCCCCAGCCTGAAGGATACAGATCTGATGCTGCTAAAGAACGAATTTACCTTTGGCATGAATCGTTTGTATCTCGCGTTTCAAGAGATGGGCTTTTCTACGACGTACTATGTTTCGATGAATGACCTGGTGGTGGAGCAATGTGCCGGCGATATTGCCCGGCTTGGTATTCCCAAGTTTCTCTCCTGGCGCGCCCGCAGATGGATCACGCCAGACGAACACACCCAATTCATCTACTCCACCTACACCGGTGCCAAATTCAGCAAGAACCTGACCAGGCGGGTGTGGGAGAGCGCAACGGTGACTTATGTCTCCCTTCAGCTGGCGTACTATATGGGGTTTTCCACCGTGATTCTGATCGGTGTGGATCATAATTTTGTCACACAGGGCACCCCAAATACAACCATCACCTCCCAGGGCGATGACCCCAATCATTTCAGCCCCAACTATTTTGGCAAGGGCTTCCGCTGGCAATTGCCCGACCTGGAAACTTCGGAAATCGGTTACAGCATGGCAAGGGAAGCTTTTGAGGCTGATAACCGCCAGGTATTGGATGCAACCGTGAATGGCAAGCTGATGATCTTCCCCAAGGTGGAGTACACCAGCCTGTTCCCATCATAAGGTTTGGTCAATTAATGGATCATCCCCTGATCAGTGTTGTGATCAACTCCTATAACCAGGCAGCCTTTCTGGAAGAGACCATCCGTTCGGTTATTGAGCAGGATTACCCGAACACGGAGTTGCTGCTGGTGGATGGCGGTTCCAACGACGGCAGTCTGGAAATCATCCGCAAATACCAGGATCACTTCCAATGGTGGGTCTCGGAACCGGATCAGGGGCAGGCGGATGGGATCAACAAGGGGCTGCGGCGGGCGACGGGTGATATGGTGGCCTGGCTGAATTCGGATGATTATTATCTGCCGGGAGCTTTATCGCGGGCGGCATCCGCATTTGCGGTGCATCCACAGGCTGCTTTATGGTACGGGGATGTGGTGGCGGTGGATGAAAACGGGGACCCGTTTCACAATATTCCCTGCGGTCAGTATGAATTGAAAGACCTGATGACTTTTCACATTCTCAACCAACCGGCTGTCTTTATGAACCGGCAGGCGTTGAACAAAGCCGGTTACCTGGACCTGCAATACCACTATCTGCTGGACCACCAATTGTGGCTGCGCATGGCTCTACAAGGGGAGCTTATTCATTCCCCCGAGGTTTGGGCGGCGGGCAGGTATCATAGCGCGGCAAAGAATATTGCCAATGCCGGGAAATTCGGTGAAGAGGCATACCGCATTGCAACCTGGCTGCTGACAGATGACAGTTATCAGAGCCAGGCGGGAATAATGTGTAAATCCATCCAGGCAGGTGCACACCGGATGAATGCCCGCTATCTGCTTGATGCCGACCAACCGCGCAGCGCATTTGTCGCATATTGGAAGGGTTTGGTATCCGATTTTGCCATCATTCGCCCCGAATTGCACCGCATGTTGTATTGCCTCTTTGCCATGATCGGTCTCAAGCCGTTGAAGTCACTCTACCTGCGTTTGCGCCGGTTCTTGCAACCTGTCAACATGGAATCCAAATAAGCCAAAGGTGAAATTTGAACGGATATTTCAGCGAACATCCCATACTGCATAAGATTCTGCTGGTTTTTCTGCTGCTTGTCGGAATGGGCGTTCGCCTGTTGGATCTCACCGATCCGCCGCTGGATATTCATCCCACCCGGCAACTGCACTCCGCGCTCATGGCACGCGGGTATTACTACGAAACGGTAAGTGATGCCCCCGATTGGATGATCCGAACCGCAGCACAGCAGGCAAAGCGCGAGGCGGTGATCGAACCGCCCATCCTGGAGCGGCTGACAGCTTGGGGCTACCAACTTACCGGCGGCGAGAATGTTTGGATAGCCCGTCTGCTCTCCTCCGTTTTTTGGGTAACTGCTGGACTGGCTGTTTACAGCCTGGCAAAAAAATTAACCAATGCGGATGGCGGGCTGCTGGCTTTGGGAGCCTACCTTTTGATGGGGTATGGCGTACAGGCATCGCGCACATTTCAACCGGACCCCTTGATGGTCAGCCTGATGGCTGCCGCATGGTGGGCATTCTATATCTGGCGGGAAAAGTCGACCTGGCGATGGGCAATCACCGCCGGTGTGATCAGCGGGTTGGCTATTTTCGTTAAAAACTCGGTGGTGTTTTTCCTGGCCGCGCCGTATGTGCTGCTGGTACTCGAACCCGGCTGGAAGGCAGCGCTGCGAAATAAGCAGGTGTGGGCGGTGGCGGTGCTTACTATTGCGCCTGCACTTGGCTATACCATTTATGGCACTTACATTGCGGGCTTTTTAAGTCAGCAGTTCAATTTTCGGGTGTTCCCCAATCTCTGGTTCGAGCTGGCAAACTATTCCCGCTGGTTCAAACAGGTGCTGGATACTGCCGGTTTGCCTGCACTCTTGATGGGCATAGCCGGGATCCCCCTTTTACGGTCAGGCAGACCAATGCGTTTCGTTCTGGGTATCTGGCTGGGGTACATCCTGTATGGATTGACGTTTGCCTATCACATCGGCACACACGATTATTATCAGCTTCCGTTCCTGGCGGTGCTTTCCATTTCCATGGCGCCTTTGGCGCAGGTGCTTCTTTCCGGGTGGAAGAATATTACCTCCAGGGCGTTTTGGAAGTACGCTCCTTTTGCGGCTGCCATCCTGATGGTCCTGGCGGGATTTTGGTCGGGTAGGCTGACGCTGCTAAAAGACGACTACCGGGCGGAACCGGCCTTCTGGTTGTTATTGGGTGACCGTTTACGCGATTACCCGGTGATTGGGTTGACTCAGGATTATGGTTACCGGATGGCTTATTACGGCTGGGATTCAATTGAGAACTGGCCCGGCAGCGGAGATCTGACGCTGCGACAGATGGCGGGCAAGGATAAAGGCGATATACTTGAATTGCTGGAAAAAAACATTGCCGGCAAACACTATTTTCTAGTGACCTGGTTTGATGATTTTGATCGCCAGGTTGAAGTTAGAGACTATCTGGATGCGCACTTCACCGTAGAAGCGGGAGCGGGATACCGGTTGTACGATCTGACACACCCTCTCCCATAAACCCACATGACGCAGGTCTTGATATGATTATCAGGGGAGGATTCCAATGCAAAAAAAACAGACAGTGCATAGAGGTTCCGCTGATGGAATTGAAAAACTAATCGGCGTCCTGCAAAACTGGAAAGTGTTGTTGGTCGCCATGTTGGTGGGGGCAGCGCTGGGACAGTTGGTCTCGATGTTGTTCCCTCCTCCATACCGTGCACGCGCCGTGATGGTGATGGATCAAAACCTCGAGGCGGTTTTTCCCACCGAATCAGACCGGGAGATATTCTACTTTCTGGAACGCGAGACCCAGAAACTGGAAGCAATTGCCTGGTCGGACGAGGTGCTTGAACCGGTTGCGGAACAGGTGAAGGGATATACGCTCCAGCAGCTTCGTTCGGGGAGTTTATTGTTGTCGCAACCTTATGACGGCGGGTGGAATATGTACGGCGTTTCATCCGATGCAGAAACGGCGCGGACATTGGCGAATGCTTGGGCGGACAGCTTTACCGACGCGGTGCGCAAGGGTGTGGAGAATGCCAGACTCTTACAGCAGGCACAGGAAGAGTTGGGTGCCATTCCGGCCGCAGACCTGGCACAGTCAGCCCGTGCAAAAGAATTGAATCAGTTGATCACCCGGTATCAAAGTTCTTCCATGGGCATTCACCCTGAAATTGAAGTTTATCGAAGCGAGCAGAAAAACATCAAAGTTGCGCCCGCTGTAAAACCCGGCGCTTACGTCTTTGTGGGGGCGATACTTGGCCTGGTCGTCAGTGTGTTGGCTCTGGCTGTGTGGAGAAAAGACGATGTCCACTAAACCGGATGCCGATACGCTGCGAAAGTGGAGCAGAATTTTCTGGGCGCTGACGGTTGCCTGTCTGCCGGTGACCAGCTTTCGCTATTTTCCCTTTTTGGGGCGGGATACGATGGTGCGCCCGCTGGCATACTATCCGCTGGCGGTGTTGGTTGTGCTTCTGGCTATCCGGGTGGTCTTTTTTCGCTATCGTCCCAGGATAAACCGGCTGGTGTTCCTGTTGGGGCTGCTGATCCTGTTCGCCGTCGGCTCCACAGCGGTGGGCTATCTTCTTTCTCCGCTTTCCCTGCATGGACAGTCGTATTTGGGCAGGGCGCTGCGCGGCTGGGTGACCCTGGCGGGCGGCGTGGTGTTCTTTTTTGCTGCACTGATGATGAATCAGGACGAAGAGGATTTACGCCACACACTGCGCTGGCTGTATGTTGGATTGGGTTTGAGCATCATCTGGGGTGGAATTCAGTTCTTCTCTTACATGACGGATATTCCCGGCAGGGCGGCACTTTCCAAAGTCCAGCTGCTTTTCTCGATCCGAAAATTGCTGGTGAAAGAACGGGTGCCTGGTTTTGCCTACGAGCCATCCTGGCTGGCAAACCAACTGGCAACCATTTATATTCCCTGGCTGTGGATATCCATCCTCACCGGGTACCGGGTCTACCGTCGTCGCTGGATCGAACCTATTCTGCTGGCGGGTGGAACTTTTCTGCTGGTCATCACTTTCTCACGCGGTGGGCTGCTATCCGCGCTGGCGGCATCGGCTGTTGGGTTTCTATTCGTTCGCCGCGATCTGTTCGGGATTATTTGGAATTGGTTGCGCAACCTATTCAGAACTGGTCAGACCAGACAAATCCTCATTCGAATTGCAGTTCTGGCTGTCTTTGTGGGAGGGATATTTGCTGCGGGATATCTGATCAGCCAGAACAAGTATTTTGCCCGCATCTGGAAATCCAACAAGACCAACCTGGTGGATTATATAGTGGATATTTCCGCCGGTCCGCGCCTGGCTTATGCCGTTGCAGGATGGGAAATATTTGCAGATCACCCCTGGAGCGGCGTGGGGATGGGCGCAACCGGTTTCTACCTGTATGATGCCATCCCGGATTGGGCGCAGACGACACTTTCCGAGGTCGCACGGCAGCTCACGACGGATGCCTGGTTGTATCCCAATATCAAGAACCTGCACATCCGCATCCTGGCTGAGTCCGGGATAATCGGCTTTGCGCTTTACCTGGTGTTTGGTCTGGGTACGCTCGCGCAGGTGGTGTTGCTGTTACGAAAACCGACGCCTTTCTTGCGCATGCTTGGCGGAGCTGGTCTGACCACCTGGGTGGCGGTTTTTCTGTTCCACTTTACCCAGGACTCGCTTATCGACCCCAATGGCTGGTTTGGTTTGGGCATCGTTTTAGGGTTGGCTGCCAGTTATCTCTCTGCGGAAGAACAGCCATCCTGAAGCGCCCTTGATTCCATGTTATGATTGACCTGCCAATTCTACTCGACAGGGATTCAAGATGATCGTACTTTCCGTGGGAATGCCCCGTGCCGGTTCCGGCTGGTATTACAACTTAATTCATGACCTGGTGATGACCGATGGCGGTGAAGATGCCAGGTCGATTCGCAAGGAATACCACCTTGAAAATATTCTGACCGAAGTCAACTGTAATATCAGCGCATTAACTCTACGCCGGGTGGGCAGGGTACTGCCTGCCGTGTGGCAGGGAAAGACCTTTACCATTAAAGCACATTCCGGTCCGACACTGGTTTCCGATATTGTGGCCGCGTTGGGGTGGATGCGAATATCCTACATTTATCGCGACCCGCGCGACGCACTGCTTTCTGCGATGGATTTTGGTAAGCGGACCCTGGAGCAGGGTAAACCCAATGCTTTTTCACACCTGACCGACCTCGACAAAGCGATCAGGTTTATGCTGCACTATTGCCACATTTGGGAAGACTGGATGAAACGTGACACAGTGCAGCATTCCCGTTATGAAGACTTACTGACGCAATATGACCAGGAAGTTGAAAAGTTGTTGAGTTTCCTGAAGTTATCACCGGCGAGTGAAGCCGTGCAATCGGTGGTGGAGAAATACCGCCCGGGAAAAGCCAGGGAAGGTCGTGACGGTCTGCACTTTTTCAAGGGGCAGATCGGACGCTTTCGCGAAAAGTTCCCGCCGGAAGATCAGCAGAAGATGGCGGAGGCATTTCAGCCATACCTGGATCGAATGGGCTATTCCATTTGAGAAATCCCCGGTTACAGGCGTAAAGGATAATTTATGTTCCTGGCTCCCCTCTTTAAACATCGTCCACCCATCGATCCGAATGAGCCGCGCTGGAAATACTCCATCCTGGGTTTTCTGGCGGTGGTATTGTTCCTGGCGATATTGGCTTTCGTTTATACCGGTACATTTTCGCGATTTCAGGCGGATGATTACTGCTCATCCCAATTGCTGCGAACGGAAGGATTTTGGGGAGCACAGGTAAAATCCTATACCAGCTGGTCGAACCGCTTTTCCACCATGCTGGTCACCGGGTTGGTGGATCTGTTCAATGTGATCGGCATCCGTATACTCCCCGGTGTATTGATCCTGGGATTGCTCGCAAGCGCATTTTTTCTCTTCCGGCGGGTGTTAACCTTCCTAGGGATAAAAATCAACTGGCTCATTCTTTTTTCGGCCGCAGGCATCATCACCTTTTTTTCTCTCTACACCACACCGAACCAATTCCAATCCTATTACTGGCGATCAGGGAACATCACTTATACGCTGCCGGTGATCTGCCTGAACATTTTGCTGGGTCTGCTGATTGCCCGGCGGGAACAGAAGGGTGCATGGTGGCAGTATCTGCTCATCGGTCTGTTCGGATTTTTTGCAGCCGGCTTCTCGGAAACGAATGCCGCCCTGCAAGCCGCGGCGCTCACTTTGGGGATGCTGGGTATCCTCTGGTACCAGCGGCAGACCGGTGAAGGTATCCCTGTTCGCGGAAGGTGGATTGCCGCCCTGGCGGGGACACTGCTTTCTCTGGCAGTGATCGCGCTTTCGCCGGGAAATGCCGTTCGCCAGGCGCAGTTGCCTGATCCGCCCGGTTTCTTTACCTGGCTGTACCTGAGCTTCAGGTATGGGCTCGGGTTTGCATACAACAGCATTGCGGGGTACGTTCTTCCGGTGGCGGTGAGTCTGGTGTTGAGCTTTGCCCTTGCCATTCAGCACCGCTGGGAAAAGGTTCCGCAGCGCAAACTCATCCTGACGCTGCCGTTGATCCTCATTACCGTGTACCTGTTGTTGGTTGCCTGCTGCGCACCAAGCGCTTACGCCCAATCCGCCTACCCTGAGGACAGGGCGATGACAGGCGCGAAGTTCATTCTGATGGCAGGCATTACGGCAATCGGGTTTATCTTGGGCATCCTGTTTCAGAGCTGGCGGTCGAAACGCCCCAAGTTCGAGATCAAACCGCACCAGGCGAACGGGGCTTTCGTGATGGTGATGATCAGTTTCTACATCTTCTTTGGCGCCATCCGCATCATGGCGGATATCCCCGACTACATGAAGCGAGCGGCTGCATGGGATACACGCGCAGCTCAGATCGCCGTTATGCGTCAGGCAGGGGATCTGAACCCTGTCGTGACCGCGCTGGACAGCTTCGGACGCATCCGCGAACTGTCGGATAACCCGGACCTGTGGGTGAACCGCTGTGCGGCGACCTATTATCAGGTGGATACCATAACGGCAAAATGAACCAGATGCTCAAGGTGTCGATTGTAACCCCCTCCTTCAACCAGGCTGAATTCCTGGAAGAGACGATTCTATCCGTTCTCAGGCAGGATTACCCGAACCTGGAATATTGGATCATCGACGGCGGTTCGACGGATGGCAGCCTGGAGATCATTCGCAAATATGAAGACCGGCTGGCGGGGTGGATCTCGGAAAAAGACCGGGGGCAAACGGATGCAATCAACAAGGGGTTTGCCCGTGCAACAGGAGATATTCTGGCGTGGCTCAATTCGGATGACACCTATCAACCGGGGGCGGTGGCGCAGGCTGTGCGCCTGTTGGAAGATCACCCGGGGTGGGGAATGGTCTATGGCGACACCCAATTCATCAATGAAAAGGGCAATGTGATCGGAAAATTCCCGGCTTCGCAGACGGACTATGACAAACTGCGCCAGGGGTATGTACACATTCCGCAGCAGGCGGCTTTTTTCCGGGCGAATTTGTGGAAAGATGTTGGACCGTTGGACCCGACGTTCTACTTTGCCATGGATTACGACCTGTGGGTGAGGCTGGCAGAACAGGCGCCGCTGGTTTATGTCCGCCAATTATGGGCAAGTTTCCGCCTGCACGGCAACGCCAAGACCATTGCGGCGGATGACCGCTGTTGGCCGGAGATGCTGCGGGTGCATTACCGGGATGGCGGCAGTTTCTTCTCGATGATCGTGTTCAAATATTATCTGCGTAAGCTGGCTGCCCCGCTGATCAACCGGCGCCGGCGTAGACAAATGCGTGTTTGATATAATCAACCGTGTTATGATGTAGTTACCCCTTCGGAGGAAAATCATGAACAACTCCTCGCCCAAGAAAATCACCCCCACCAACCCCGGATTTTTACAGGATCTGGTCTTAAAAGCCAGGTTAGTACTTAAACTGATGGGCGATAAACGGGTCAATCCATTTGTAAAACTGATCCCCATTGGATCGCTCCTTTACCTGATTTTCCCCGCGGATTTTATGCCCCTCATCCCGTTGGATGATATTGCCGTGTTGGGCGCGGGGATGTACCTGTTCATCGAGTTGTGTCCTTCCTATGTTGTGGAGGAGCATCTCACCAATCTGCGGGTATCCACGCCCAATCCTTTCCGGAAGAGCGAAGTGGACGAATTGGTGGTGGATGGTGAAGTCGTGGATACGACGCCATCCGAAGAGCTTAATGGTAAATAAGCAGTCAGGAGGTTTGAATGGCAAATAAACAATGGGAACAGGTTGAAACCTGTTTTTGCGCACATGCGGATATGGATGTCAACCTGGAGGTGGAGACCATTTACCCGGCTGATTTTCTGGGTGATACCCCCCGGTTGGGGGCACACCGCTGCTCGAATGCCGTGTTCTGCAACCAGTTTAACCAGGGAGCCTGCATCTACACAGGCACCAACCCGGATATAGATCCTTTTCAGGATAGCTGATCAAAAAACCTGCCGGTATTTTTTTGCCGGCAGGTTTTTTTTATGCTTTTTCAGGCGATTACGCCCAGGCTGCGCCCCACTTTTTTGAATATCTCGAGACCCTGGTCCAGATCATCGCGGGTATGTGCGGCAGAGATCATTACCCTGATCCGGGCTTTACCCTGCGGCACGGTTGGATAACCCAGCGCTGTGGCGAATACGCCATTGTTATATAACTCGGCGCTGAATTTCTTGGCAAGGGTCACCTCTCCCAGCATGATGGGGGTGATGGGGGTCACGCTGACGCCGGTATCAAAGCCGGCAAGCTTCATTTCCTTTTTGAAATAAGCTGCGTTTTCCCACAACCTGTCCACCAGTTCGGTGGAGCTTTGCAGGATATCCACAGCCGCAATGCAGGCAGCGGTATCGGGGACGGTGAGCGCAGAGGAGAACAGGAAGGGACGACCGCGCTGACGCAACCACTCGATCACCACCGGGTTGCCGGCAATCACACCGCCCATTACGCCAAACGCCTTCGACAGGGTACCGATTTCGACATCGACCTTGCCGTGCAGGTTGAAGTGATCCACAATGCCGCGTCCGCCTTTGCCGATGACGCCTTCACCGTGGGCATCATCCACCATGAGGATGATGTCATGTTTTTTGGCGACTTCATAGAGCTGATCGAGCGGGGCGATATCGCCATCCATACTGAAAACGCCATCGGTGATGATGACTGCACGCTGGTAGGTGCCTTTTGCCTCCCGGATCACCCGGTCGAGATCATCCACATTGCAATGCGCGTAGCGGATAATCTTTGCTCCTGACAACCGGCAGCCGTCGATAATGCTGGCGTGGTTCAACTCATCCGAGAAGATCACATCTTCCTTGCCTACCAGCGCCGGAAGCACCGCCACATTGGCGCAGAAGCCGGATTGGAAGATGATGGCGCTTTCAACGCCCTTGAAAGCTGCCAGCTTTTTCTCCAGCTCCAGGTGTAAATCCATGGTGCCGGCAATCGTACGTACGGCTCCGGGACCCACACCAAACTTTTGGATGGCTTGTTGTGCGGCTGCGGTTACCTTGGGATGATTCGCCAGCCCCAAATAATTATTGGAACAAAAGTTGAGCACTTTTTTACCATCCACGACCAGCCAGGCTCCCTGGGGTGATCCGATGGTACGAATCCGGTTGTAGGCACCGGAATCTTGCAGTTTATTCAGTTCTTCCTGAATCCATTGCAGTTTTTCGCTCATAGTCTCCCTGGTATTTGGATTTTTCTGAATCGGTTGAATAGTTTTGTGCGGCGTTTTCATTATACTCTTTCTTCACTTCCGCCAAATAACCGATCTCGGTGAGCGATCTCAATATCGAGTCGCGTGTGCCAGATTTGATCACGACTGCGGTGGGTCCCAGGGGTTCATCCAGAAATCGCGCCGCCCGGGTGTCGCGCAGTTTGTTGAGCACCATGGGTGAACTGACGCGCAGCACTTCCACGGTTTCGATGACTGCTTCAGTGCCAACATCCTCCCAGCGTTCCAGTGCGCGGGTCATACTTGGACGCATGGGGGTGGCGCTGAATCGTTGCAGCAGCTTTACCAGGTGCGACGGGTACAGGCTTTGTTTGCGCGCTGCCGCCAGCGAATCGGGGGAAAGCCGGTAGATGTATACATCCGCCTGGCGTCCCACCCACTCGCACATGCGTGCGATCATGTAGCGTACCCAGCGGGGTGCGGCAGCCGGAACCATGAGCATGGTGGATTTCATGAATGTGATCTTGCCCAGGTCACTGGGAAAGGCGGGCGGCGGTGAGCCTGCCAACAGGTCTTGTCCCAGTTCGGTGAGCCGGAAGAATATCTGGCTGCCGGGGGTATCATCGCGCCGGGTTTCGACGACGTTCATCCAGAACAGAGGACCCAGGATCAGGAAGCGCAAATAAGCGCCCTCTACTTCATCCCAGTGTTCAAAACCCTGCAG
>DAIOEK010000047.1:0-21316 GCA_036746315.1 Anaerolineaceae bacterium
GCAGGTTGCGCCAGGGCTGCTTCAGTTTCTTCTCATCCTTGTGTTTTTTGCTCATCTGCTCTCACCTCTTTATACATACGAGAAAATCGCGCATCCGTTGCAGAAAATTATACAGGAGAACCGCGCACAGGGCATGGCTTGAGGGGACGGTTCAGGTATAATTTCTTCAATTCTACAAAACAGGCGGATCTATGAAACTGACCATACTCGGCGCGGCAGGGGTACGCACGCCGCTGATCGTGCAGGAAATCATCGCCCGGCAAGACGCGCTGGGCATCACAGAACTCTGGCTGATGGATGTGGATGCCGGACGGCTGGAACTGATCGGCGCGATCACCATGCTGTTGGAAAGCAACCCGGCGGTCAAATTCCGCATCCACCGCACCACCAACGCAGAAGATGCCCTGCGCGGCGCGGATTACGTGATCACCACCTTCCGCGTGGGGGGCATCGACTCGCGGGTGATCGACGAGCGCACCGCCGTGGAACTGGGCTACATCGGGCAGGAGACCACGGGCGCGGGCGGGTTCGCCATGGGACTGCGCTCCATCCCCGTGCTGCTGGCATATGTGGAGCAGATGAAGACGCTCTGCCCCCACGCGTGGCTGATCAACTTTGCCAACCCGAGCGGGATGATGGCGGAAGCGGTGGCGAAAAAGGGCGGCTGGCAGCGCTGCGTGGGCATCTGCGACGGTCCTTCGGGCATGATCACCACCATCGCCGAGACGTTACAGGTGGATGAGAAGCAGTTGCAGGCGGAGTACTTCGGTTTGAACCACCTGGGCTGGATCCGCTCGGTGAAGCTGGGGGGACAGGAGTTGATCGGGCAGATACTGGCATACCTGGCGCAGGCGGAGCAGGTGCCGGGCTATGACGTCCATCCGCAGATGGCGGTCTCCCTGGGGATGCTGCCGAACTATTATCTGAAATATTATTACCAGTCGCGCGAGGAATATGCATTGCAGAATGCCGCCCGCGAGCTGCGCGGCGAAGAGGTGGCGCGCATGAACCACGCCTTCTTTGCCCAGGTGCGCGAGGCGCGCCAGAAGGAGGATGCCGAAGGGTTGCAGCAGGTGTATAACCGCTACCTGCTAGACCGCGGCAGGGCACACTGGGGCGGAGATGAGGCTGAGTTGAAGGTGGATGAGCACACGGTACGCGATGCCGAGCTGGGCTATGCCCGTCTGGCGCTCAACCTGATCGAAGCGCTGGTGGGAGGCGAGCCGCGCACGCTGATCGTGAACATCCCCAACCGCGGCTGCGTGAGCGGGATGCAGGATGACGACGTGGTCGAGATCGCCGCGCATGTCAGCCGCGACCGGGTGGAAGGCATTCCGGTGGGCGAGATCCCCATCCACTGCCTGGGGCTGATGCAGACGGTCAAAGCCTACGAGCAGCAGACGATCGAAGCGGCAGTGGAAGGCAGCCGCGCGAAAGCCATCCTCGCGCTGACCTTCCATCCGCTGGTGGCGGATTATCAGGGCGCTGCGGCGCTGGTGGATGCCTACCGCACCCGGCACGGCGATTACTTTCCGAGGTTGAGCTGACATGGCAGAAAAATACGATGTTCTGGTGGTGGGCGATGCGAGCCTGGATGTGATCTACGCCAACCTGCCGCGGCTGCCCGTTTTGCATGAGGATACGCTCGCCAGGGGCTTCGACATGCTGCCCGGAGAGGCTTACACCGCGGCAGCCGCCATGCACCGGCTGGGGCTGAAGGTCGCCTGGGCGGCGGATTGGGGCAACGACCTGATCAGCAAGATTATCCTCGATTTTATCCGCGCCGAGGGCATGGATGAGCGCTTTTTTGTGCATCACGACCGCCCCTACCGCCGCATCTCTTCGGCGGCCTCGGTGGGACCCGACCGTGGGTTCATGACCTACTACGATCCCGAACCGGGCATCCCCGCGGGGATGGCGGCGCTGGCAAAGGCGGATGCGCGGGTGGTATTCATCCCCGGTCTGTTGTATGGCAGGATGTTCGACCTGGCAATCCCATTAATCAAGATGAAGAAGATGATGGTGATGATGGATGGCAATTGCAGCCTCGAAAGCCGGCTGGCCGAGAAATCGCTGCAGCGTGCGCTGAAGCAGACCAACATCCTGCTGCCAAACGCGCAGGAAGCCCGCTCGCTGACCCAGCGCGAAGACCTGCAGGAAGCGATCCGCGCGCTGGGGGAGTTCTGTCCGCTGGTGGTGGTGAAGAACGGACCGGATGGCAGTTACGCCTGCCGGAATGGAGAGATCATCCACGTACCGGTGAAGCCGGTCACTCCGCTGGATACCACCGGCGCGGGCGATTGCTACAATGCCGGCTTTCTCAAAGCCTATCTGGATGGCAAGCCTGTGGCGGAATGTCTTGCCTGGGGGAATATCATTGCATCCTATTCGGTGCAGGGATACGGCGGTACAGGCTACCGTGTGACCGCGGAAATGATCGAAAAAGACTTTACATCATCCATTTAGCAGAAAATCTTTACGCAAAATTAATAAAAATTTAATTTGAAAAGTAGCTGTAAGGTTCAAACGGCTGCTCCCATGCTATATTGAAAATACCCTGCCATTGTTGCGCGGGGTCAAATTCATCCATTTGCAGTTATTCAGGGAGATCGGCCATGTACAGCAAACTATTTATTCATTTGAAAAAAGCAGTAAACGCCATTTTACTCCTGATTTTCGTGCTGTCATTGACAACCCCCACCGCAAGTGCAATTTCGCAGGGAAGCAGCTTCATCGTAACAGGCACCAGCCTGGACACAGTCACAGGTGCGGTACGACGGGTCGGCGGGACGGTGGTGGAGCCGTTCAGCAGTATCACCGGCGTGGTGGCGCGCCTGAGTCAGGCGGAAGCGGACCGTCTGGCTGCCCAGCCAGGGATCGCAAGTGTTTTCCCTGAGGGCGAAATTGTCACGCAGAGCACTGAGGAATGGGATGATTCCGGCGCTTTCGTAGATACTTCACCTTCCACCGATTATCCCAATACCACCGGCGCCGACCGCGTTTGGGCGCAGGGGATCACCGGCGAGGGCGTGACGGTTGCCATTCTGGATACCGGCATCAGCAATCAGAGCGGATTGCTGAACGGAGCAGATGGCAGTCAGAGTCGTCTGGTGGCCTGGGTGGATCTGGTGGATGAAGGGAACAAGACCCCCATTGACCCCAATGGTCACGGCACGCATATCGCGGGCATCATTGCCAACAGCCAGACCGGCGCAGACGGCGAATGGAACGGCGTCGCTCCTGGTGTTAACCTGGTCAGTATCCGTGTGCTGGACGAACAGGGGAAAGGCACATATCAAACCGCAATCAAAGGCATAGAGTGGGTCATCGATCACAAGGATGAGTACAACATCCGCGTTATGAACCTTTCACTGGTGGCGTCGGTCCAGTCGCCTTACTGGGCAGATCCGCTGAACCAGGCGATCATGCACGCCTGGGCGGAAGGCATCACAGTGGTAGTGGCGGCAGGGAACACCGGTTCCGACCCAATGAGCGTGGGCGTGCCGGGCAACAATCCTTACGTGATCACCGTGGGCGCATATACCGACAATTACACCCCGAGTGACTGGTCGGACGATTATATCGCCCCGTTCTCCTCATCCGGCCCCACGCAGGATGGCTTCGTCAAACCGGATGTGGTCGCTCCCGGTGCGCACATGGTATCCACCATGCTGCCGGATACATATATCGCCAAGTCTCAGGAAGCCAAACAGGTAACCAACGAATATTTCTCCATGGCGGGCACTTCGCAGGCAGCCGGCGTGGTGACCGGTATTGCGGCGCTCATGCTGGCCAATAATGGCAATCTGTCGCCGGATGAGGTGAAATACCGCCTCATGAACACCGCTTTACCATGGACGGATGTCGTGGATGGTACCTCCTACGACGTATGGCAGCAAGGCAGCGGACGGGTTAATGCAGCCACAGCCGTCTTTGCCAAAATCAGCGGAGCAGCCAACCGCGGCATGGATATCCAGGCCGACATGAACGGTGCAGATCATTATGCCGGTTACGCGTACTTCGATGAGCGAACCGAAGAAATCAAGCTGCACGGCTACGATACCGCCAGCAGTTCCTACGGGTTGTGGTCCGGCTCTTATGGCTTGTGGTCCGGCAGCTATGGCTTGTGGAGTGGTTCGTATGGCTTATGGTCGGGCTCGTACGGCTTGTGGTCTGGCAGCTACGGCTTGTGGTCCGGTTCTTACGGACTTTGGTCAGGCTCTTATGGGCTATGGTCGGGGTCCTATGGGTTGTGGTCCGGCAGCTATGGCTTGTGGTCAGGCTCTTATGGTCTATGGTCTGGCAGCTATGGGTTGTGGTCCGGCAGCTATGGCTTATGGTCTGGATCCTATGGTCTATGGTCCGGCTCATACGGCTTATGGAGCGGCTCGTATGGCCTATGGTCGGGCAGCTACGGGTTGTGGAGCGGCTAATCGGGTAACATCGAACCCATCAGGCGAAACAGGTATATAGAACTGGAGGGCGGTTGTGCCGCCCTCTAGTTTTTTGCATCCAACTGGTTCAGGTCTGATTGCGCGCCCAGGCGTTTGAAGACTTCACGGGCAAGCTGCCGGTAATTGGAGGAAGAAACGGTATCGTTCTGCCGGTCGGAAATGGCTGCATTCAGCGCAAGATCGCGTGCCTGTTCCAGTTCATCTCCAGTGCGCTGGAAAATCTCATCCGCCAGCAGCAGATTACCCGACGCCTGTTCCAGGTCATTCTCGTGCAATGAAACTTCCGCCAGCAGTCGATACGCACGACCGCGGTCTTCGGTGATCTTGTTTTCTGCATTCACCTCATCTGCGGTGGAGATCGCCGCACGGGCACATTCCCTCGCGTGGTTAAAATCTCCCTTGCTTAACCAGATCACCCCTTCCGACACCTTCAAGTCCGGCAAAATCTCCTGTGCGCCAATTTCCTGGAATATCTGGCTGCCTTTTTGGGCAGCTTGCAGCCCCGCGTCATAATCCTGCTGCAAATGATACAACTTGCTCAGGTGGAGATGATTCATGGCTACGTGATAGGTAAGGTTCAACTTTTCCGCCAGGTTCTGCGCGGTTGTCAGCTGATATTGGGCTTCGGGCAGATCGCCGCGGTCCATCCAGAGCAGACCCAGGTTCGCCCGAACATTGACTTCACCTTCCACATCCCCCAACTGCTGATGGGATTGCAAGCTCCGCTGGAAGCTTTTGGAAGCGGCTTCCCAGTCGCCCATTCTCCATTGCAACAAGCCCAGGTTGTTGCTGGATCGGGATACCGCCACCTTGTCTCCGATCTTTTCGCGCAACAGGATACTGCGCTGCAAGTAGTCAATCGACTCATCCAGCCGGCTTTGCTGGTAATATACACCGGCGAGTCTGTTACACAACGAGGCAAACAATGCCGGCTGCAAATCTTCCTGCAGGTTATCGATGCCCTCGCGCAGGGTCGTTTCGGCGGAAACAAGGTCTCCCTGCCGGAACTGAATCCAGCCCAGGTCATGCAATTGCCAGATCATCTCCAGCGGATCGCTCTCATCGCCCAATTTGAGCAGTGCGTGTGCCTCATCCAGGTGCTTGATGGCATCATCGTATTGCCCGAGCTTTTCGAACACTTCCGCCATCAAGCGATATAAGCGGGACAGCAACAAATATTCCGTCGGTCCGCACACCGTTTCGCGCAGACGACCGGCGGCTTTTCGATACGATTCCAGCGCCTGCGGATATTCCCCCTTGAACACCTGCATATTCCCCATGCCGGTATAAACTTCAGCAGCCTGGGTATGCTGGTGTGGAACGGTTGCCATTAACTCTTCCGCCTGCCTGTAGTAGCTGCGAGCCTGCTCCACTGCGTACTTCTCGGCGGAGAGATTGCCAGCCTGAATACAGTAATGCAATGCCTTTTCACGATCATTGCTGAAAACAAAGTGCCGGGCAAGCACATCCACAAATTCTTCGATGCGGTTGTGGTAGAGCAATTCAATCGATTGACCGATCAAGCCGTGCAGTTCGCTCTTATCTCCGCTCAACAGGGAACTGTAGATGGTATCCGACATGAGCACATGGGTAAATCGGAAGTCCTGCCCTTTGAAATCGGAATAGCGCTCGAGAATGCCGCGCTCCACCAACTGCTGGAGGATCTCATCAAACAGAATGGGGTCGGTGATCTTAAGCACTTCCCGCAACAGATGCGAATTGAAATCGCGCCCAATGATGGAGGCAACCTGCAGCAGGCGACGCTGCACCGCGCTCAATCGATCAAAACGGGAAAGGATCAACCCCTGAATGGTATCCGGTATCTCCAGGGAGAATTCCTCCAACTGCTCTTCGGTCGAACGCCAGCCTTCTTCATAGTGCACCAATCCCTTTTCGATCAGCATACGGACGAGTTCTTCGAGGAAGAACGGGTTGCCATTCCCCAGGTTCACCAGCCGCGCGGTGACCTGTTCAGGAATGAGATGTGGATGAAACAGGTTTTGCACCAGCTGCTGTGAAGCGGATGCGTCCAGGCGATCCAGGGAAAGCAATTCCAGCCGGTCGCCCAGTTCCTTCCCGGCGGTCTGGATGAGCGTGTCAAAATGCTCCTCGGTAAGGGTGCGGGTCGCCACCACCACCATCACCGGCATGTCCACCATCTGGCGGGAAATGAACGACAAAAACTGTAGGGATGATTCATCCGCCCAGTGCATGTCTTCGAATAACAGGACCACCGGCTGCGTGGCGGCAGTCTGGAAGATGACATCGCGGACGATCAGGAATACTTCGCGCTGCAACTGTTGCGGGTCCAGCAGGGAAACGCGCGTTTTCTGAAAATCAGCCTGCTTCAGCACCCCCAATATCCAGAGCAGCAACTGCACGGTTTCGGGTTTGTTCTGATTGGGCAGATTTTTGATGTGACCAGTAATGATACGGATCAGGTCGTTTTGCGTCTCATTCCCTGACAAGTTGAGGAAATGGCGCAGCATGTCCTGCAAAACCCAGTACTGAATGGATTTTTTGTAGGTAAAGCAGTGTCCGGTAATCGAGATGATGCTCTTTTCATTTAATGCAGTACGAACTTCCGTAATCAGCCGGCTTTTGCCGATGCCAGCCTCGCCATGCAGAAAGGTCATCCTGCCCTTGGCAGTCTCACACACATCATCCACCTGCTTCAAAACCGTGGCAAGGTGGCTTTCACGCCCCACCATCGGGCTGCGGATCATGCGGATATGCCTGGTGTTTTCGTCGCCCTCCAGTAGGTTGACGAACTGATAGGCGGAAAGCGGCTGATCATACCCCTTCAGCCAGAAGGGTCCGACCGGCTGGAATTCTGCAATGCGCTGTACGCGTTGATAACAGGCATCACTGGCGAGAATCACCCCCGGATTGGCGGCATCCAGCAGGCGGCTGGTAAGGTTGACCGTGTCTCCAATGGCGGTATAGTTCATCATCATGTTGGAACCGATGCCGCCGACGACCACCTCGCCGCTGTGCAGTGCTACATGCATGGAAAGCTGTAAATCGGAGGGGATTTTCTCTCCGTACGTCTCGTGTATTTGATGGTTGAACTTGCGTACATCTTCCATCATTTCCGAAGCCGCACGGATCGCCAGTTCAGGATGATCTTCATGCGCAATCGGTGCGCCAAAGATCGCCATCAAGCCGTCCCCCAGCAGCTTGTCCACCATGCCATCATACTTGTAGACATCCTTGATCAGCAGATTCATGAACTGCTGAATGATCAGAAAGACTTCCTCCGTATCCACGGAACGCGAGAGAATTGTAAAACCGGAAAGATCGGCAAATAAAATAGTGACCGTGCGGCGCTGCCCGGTAGCATTCAGCCCCGCCACCCGAAAGCGTTCCATCAGGTCGGCACCCATCATCACCCCCACCGTTTCAGGGATGTATTCGCGGGATGCAGCCGAAGCAATCAGCGCGCTCGTATCCACCGGGAGTTTGTTGCCGCAATTTCCGCAAAATCGCATTCCCGGCGGATTATTAAAGCCACAATGGACACATAACAACGATGGCATGATTAATTATTGTTCCAATCTGTCGACTATGATCACGTCAATGAATAATTCCACCAACTATACTATAACAAACCTCGACAAATTGTGAACAAGCTGTTTGTTATTTGTAAGTCTGAAATTGTTTTCATCACCGGGGGTTATGACATTTATCATCCCTCCTTTTTTTCGCTGATATATTTATTTCTCCACCCGCAAAAAATCCGCTACAATTCTGTATATGACGACTGCCGATTTCCACATTGGCGATATTCCCATATCCGGCAGGGTGATCCTCGCGCCGATGGATGGGCTTTCCGACCAGCCGACCCGTTCGCTTGCCCGAGAATTCGGGTCGGCGATCAGCTACACGGAATTCCTCAACACTATTGATATTCTCAACGACAATCGTGACATTCACGAACGAATGGCGTATGCAGAAAATGAACGCCCGGTGGCGTTCCAGCTTCTGGATGATGACCCCATCCGCATGCTGGAAGCCGCAAAAAGGATCATCCACCTCCAGCCGGATATTCTCGACATCAACCTGGGGTGCCCATCCAGAGCCATCACCAGCCGGGGCGCCGGAGCCGCACTACTTTTGAAGCCGGCAGCCATTGCGCAATCCATCAAGCTGCTGACACACGAGTTCCGTACTCCGATCACCGCCAAAATCAGGCTGGGCTGGGACGACGGGAACTTGAACTACCTGGAAATTGCCCGTATCATCGAAGACAACGGCGGAGCGTTGATTGCCGTGCACGGCAGGACCCGCGCCCAGGCTTACCAGGGCAGCGCCCGCTGGGAACCCATCGGCGAGATCAAGCAAACCGTAAAGGTCCCGGTGCTGGCAAACGGCGACATCCGTACCGCCGAAGACATTCAGGGGGTACTCTCCCTGACCGGATGCGACGGGGTGATGGTCGGCAGAGCGGCACTGGGCAATCCATGGATCTTTTCGCAAAGGAATTTGAAGGATATCGACCTGACCGAAACACTGCGGACCATCCAGCGGCACCTGCAAAAGATGATCGATTTCTACGGAGAGCGCAGCGGAATTGTGTTCTTCAGGAAACATTTGAAGGCATACCTAAAACGCTTCGGCATTCCACGAAGCGCAATGGTAGCCATGTTGACCGCCGCAGACCGCTCCACCCTTCATGAAATACTCAACACCATTCCCGACGTTGCAAAGCGAGTGTAAGAATATGAAGACAGAAACTGTGTTCAGACAGTGTGTTCGCAAAGCATGCATGTTCCGATTTCCCGGGCCGGACGGCGAGACATTCAACTGCCCCAAGTGCGGCGCAAGTACCACGGTGGTAGCGCTGATCCCGCAGTATGACCAGATCAGGGGAGCCGAAGAGGCGTTGTCCAACGGGCTGCACCTCGAAGCCGGTCTGGATAATCTGCGCAGTATTCTGAATGTCGGGTCCATCTTCCGCACGGCTGATGCGGTGGGCATCACCCACCTGCACCTGTTCGGCATGACCCCCACCCCGGTGCACCCGCGCATGCAGAAGACCGCCCTGGGCGCGGAAAGCTTTCTGCCCTGGACACAGCATTGGGACGGGTTGGCGGCAGTCAGGGAACTGAAGAAGGACGGCTTTTTCATTCTAGCACTCGAGAAAACCAGAGATTCCCAGAACCTGTTTACATTTTCTCCGCTGGCAGAAAGTCAAAAAATCCTCTTGATCGTCGGCAACGAGAACTCCGGCACAGACCCCGGCATTCTGGCGGAAAGCGATCAAATACTCCATTTACCCATGGTGGGGAACAAAGAATCGCTCAACGTGGCCAACGCTTTCTCGGCAGCCGTTTACTGGCTGAGGTTTGGCATGTCGTCCGGGTAGAAAATAATGAATTCACGCAGGCAGATTTTAACCACCCAAATCATTCCCCGCATCCTGATTGCGATCGTTACCGGCTGGAATTTGCTATGCGCAGTTCAGTTTATTCTTCAATCTGAGGCATACCCCTCCGGCTTTAACCTGGAGGGTGAAGTGGGGATTGCCGTCGTTCGCTCGATGGGCGTGCTCTTCCTGATGTGGAATGTTCCCTACCTTATGGCGGTGATCCACCCCCGGCGCTGGTCGATCACGCTGGCGGCAGCCATCGGCATGCAGTTGATCGGGCTGATCGGCGAAATCTGGATCAGAAGCCGGCTGATTTCCGCCACCGCCATGCAGGCTTCGGTCCTGCGCTTTATCCAATTCGATGCCGCCGGGCTCGTACTGCTTTGCCTGGCGTATTTTCTGGTCGCCAGAGGCAGGAGCAGAGATGGTATTTAGTACGCTTATTTCAGTCCAAGATCTCGCGGAGCAACTGGATCATCCCGATCTCCTGATTGTCGACTGCCGGTTCGAACTGGCGAGACCGGCTGCCGGGCGGGAGTATTACCAGGAGTTGCACATTCCGGGAGCTTATTTTGCCGATCTGGATCAGGACCTTTCGGGCAAGACTTCCCCCACCCGCGGCAGGCATCCGCTGCCGGATGAAAAATCCTTCATCGCCCTGCTTCACCGCTGGAGCGTCACCGACCAGACACAGGTGGTCGCCTACGATGCCGAAGGCGGCGCCATGGCAGCCGCAAGGTTGTGGTGGCTGCTGCGCGCCTACGGTCATGCCGGTGCAGCGGTTCTGGATGGCGGGCTGCCCGCCTGGCTCCAGGCGGGATATGCGGTGAATGACATAGCGCCCCGTTCGAGAAAGCCATCGGATACGGCGTTCTCCATTCATCCAGAGTGGATGGTGAACAGCAGCGAAATGGAAAAGATCGTGCTTCACGGTGAACACCCGATTGTGGATGCGAGATCGTTTATCCGCTACCAGGGACTGGAAGAAGTCATCGATGTTTCCGCCGGTCACATTCCCGGAGCAGTCAGCCTGCCATACGGCATTTGCCTGAACCCCGACGGCACCTTCAAAAGCCGCGAAGAACTGCAAAAAATCTATGCCTCACTTCCGGGCACATACTCACCGGAGGCGGCGCCCGTCTTTTATTGCGGCTCCGGGGTCACTTCCGTCATACACGTGTTGGGAATGCTGCATGCCGGGTGCGAACGCGCCCTGCTGTATCCCGGTTCCTGGAGCGAATGGATCCGTGACCCCAGTCACGCCATTGCGGTAAAATAAGTCCCCTGCTAGGGACCGGCGACATGCAGCGAGCACCTTGACCGCCCGGGGAATTATGCTATACTGGGGTATAGTATATTCTTCCCGGAGAGCATTCTTATCATGCCATTATATGAATACCGTTGCTTAAATTGTGGTCACGAATTCGAAAAACTGGTGCGCTTTTCCGAGGCTGACCAGGGGCACACCTGCCCGGTCTGCCAGAGCGCTTCATCCACCCGTAAAGTCTCGACCTTCGCATCCAGCGGAGCAACTTCCGGCGCTGCCGTTTCATCCTCCGGCTGCTCGGGGGGCGGCGGCAGATTTACCTGAGGATAGAATCGCGCTGCCGGCGGCAGCCCGAAAAGGAAAATCGAATGGAAAAAACCGAGCGCAAGACCGCTTTACTGCAAAGACTTCGCCGCATCGAAGGACAGGTTCGTGGAGTACAGAAGATGCTGGAAGAAGATCGTGATTGCCGCGAGATCGCCCAGCAATTACAAGCGATCCGTTCGGCAGTTAAATCGGCGAATCAGGAACTGATTCAAACATATTTAAAGGAATGTATTCCGCAAAGCGAGTTGACAGCCGCCAAAGTGGAAGAGATTTCAAGCATTTTCTCATATCTGGAATAGGCAGGATTATTATGGCATCCACATCCGTACGCTGGGTAACCGGAAAACAATTCGTTGGCACCGATTCCACCAACCATTCGGTGGTTCTTTCCACCACCGCAGAAGGTGTGGGCATGAAACCTTCAGAGCTTTTGCTGGTCGCCCTGTCTTCGTGCACCGCGGTGGACGTGGTCGAGATATTGGAGAAAAAGAAGATCGAACTGCGCCAGCTGGAAATTCTCGCCACCGGCGTTCAGGATCAGGACCCACCCTGGACTTTCCGAAAGATCCACCTGCACTATCGTGTTGCCGGAAACGGACTCACTGAAAAAGCACTGGCGCAGGCAATCGACCTGTCTGAATCGAAATACTGTTCGGTGGCAGCCACCCTGCGCGGTGTGGCGGAGATCACCACCTCGCATGAAATCCTCGAATAGAGAAGATAATTCGTCCTCCTTTCGTACACAACTTAAATAATTCCCTCATGCTCCCGCAGCGGGAGCATTTTTGATGGATATCACCCGGCCCGCGCGGAATGTCACCATTTCGGTATATTTCACTCCCTACTTTTCCCGCAGAACAATATACAGGGAACAAAATGTTGTATACTTTATCGTTGTAACCTTAAAAATTTTATCAGGGGATTAACTTGCCATCATTTTTCAGGAGGAACTTGTGAAAGAGGACATTCTAAACAGCTTAATGCAACCTAAGAGCCTGGCAGTTATCGGCGCATCCACCAAACCAGGCAAGATTGGATACACCGTCATCAAGAATCTCATCGACAGCGAATACAAGGGCAAAGTTTACCCGATCAATCCCGAAGCCGATGAGATTCTTGGTTTTAAAGTGTATAAGTCCATCCTGGATGTTCCGGGACCCGTGGACGCCGCCGTGATCACCATCCCGGCCAAACTAGTGCTCCAATCTGTGGAAGAATGCGGACAAAAAGGGGTGAAAGCCCTCGTCATCATCACCTCCGGTTTCAGCGAGACCGGCGACAAGGAACTGGAAGCCAAACTGGTGGATGTGGCACATTCCAAAGGCATGTGCGTGCTGGGTCCGAACATTGTGGGAACCCTCTCCAATTCCGACAAAATGAACGCCTCTTTTGCACCCTTCCTGCCGTTACAGGGCAAAGCCTCCCTGTTGACCCAGAGTGGTGCACTGCTGATCGCAATCGACGCCGCCACCTACACCCGCGGGGTTGGTTTCGACAAACTGGTATCGCTGGGCAACATGGCAGATGTCGATTTCGGCGATCTGATCCGCTGGCTGGATAATGACCCCAATACCAATTGTATCTGCCTGTATATCGAAGGCATCAAAGACGGACGCAAGTTCATTGAAGCCTGCCAGAACAGCAAGACCCCGGTGGTGGCATTGAAATCCGGTGTGTCTGCACATGGCGCCGCCGCGGCAGCCTCCCACACTGGTTCGCTGGCCGGATCCGGCAAAGTGTACGATGCCGCCTTCCAGCAAGCGGGTGTTGTGCGGGCGACCGACCTTAACAACCTTTTCGACCGCACGCTGGCACTTTCCTTACAGCCGCCTATGAAAGGTGAAAACCTGCTGGTGGTAACCAATGGCGGCGGTGTGGGCGTACTGGCGACCGATGCAGCCGAACGTTACGGCGTTCCGTTGAAATTTGCCCCCCAGGATGTTCAGGAAGAATTAAAGAAACACATGCCCGAATACGGGTCAGCCAAGAATCCGGTGGATATGACCGGCATGGCTGGCAACGAATGGTACTATGCAACCACCAAGTTTGCCTATGCTCACAAGTGGACCGACGGTCTGGTTGTGCTTTATTGCGAAACAGCGCAGACCAATCCGCAGGAAATCGCCGAATCCATTCTGCAGGCGATGAAAGACTCCGGCATCACCGGCAAACCGCTGACGGTTTCCTTCGTGGGCGGTGAAAAATCCGATAAAGCCATGCGCTGGCTGGTGGAAAACGGCGTCCCGGCATACAATGCCCCCGATCTGGCGGTAAACGCCATCGCCACCCTGCACGAATTCGCCACCATGAAATCGATGATGGCAGACAGCATTCCGCCCTGCGACGCCACCGGAAGCAAGGTGGGTCATGAGATCATCGCCAAGGCACGTGCCGATGGACGCGATGCCCTCACCGAGGTGGAAAGCAAGGCGCTCTTCGCAGCTTACGGCTTGCCGGTGGCTCCCACCGTGCTGACCAAGACCGCAGACGAAGCGGTTGCCGAAGCCAAGCGGATCGGTTACCCGGTGGTGATGAAGATCGTCTCCCCGCAGATCCTGCACAAATCCGATGCCGGCGGCGTAAAGGTTAACATCAAGGATGAAGCCGGTGTACGCGATGCCTTCAAAGTCATTCTGGAAAATGCCAAGAAATACAAGGCGGATGCCGACGTTCACGGCATCGCCGTTCAGGAAATGGCTCCCTGGGGTACGGAATGCATTATCGGCTCGGTGAACGACACCACATTTGGTCCCACCATCATGTTCGGTCTGGGCGGCATCTTCGTGGAAGTGCTCAAAGACGTGACCTTCCGCGTTGCCCCGATTTCTGCCGGTCAGGCAGCCAAGATGATCTCGGAAATTCGTGGTGCGCCGATCCTTGCCGGTGTACGCGGTGAAGCTCCGCGTGACCGCAAAGTGCTGGCAGACATCCTGTGCAAATACTCCACCATGGTGAATGACCTGGCGGAGGAGATCAGCGAGACGGATGCCAACCCGGTACTGGTTTACGAAGAAGGAAAGGGCGTCAAGATCGTCGATGCCCGCGTCATCCTCAAGAAAAAAGCCTGATCGTTCAGCTTTTGACGAACACCCCGGTTTTTGCACCGGGGTGTTTTTTATGGGTGCAGGCTTGTATAATAGAGCAAAGGTGAAAATATGGATTCCAAAATTGTATCGGTTTACCAGGTTCGCGGACATATGGAAGGGGAAATCATCAAGACCTACCTAGAAGCGCACGGCATCCCCACCGGGCTCGCCCAGGAAAGCGCCGGAATTACCTACGGGTTGACCTTCGGCTCACTGGGGCTGGTGGATGTGCTTGTAAATGAAGCGGATGCGGAAAAAGCGTGCCAACTGCTGGAAGATTACGAAGCAGGAAAGTCAGACCCGGAATAGCCGCCGGGCAATCTTGTTCTCAATGTGAGGGTGATATGGCAAACGGATATTTGCAAAACTTGCTCGGGCAAAAAGAGAAGATCATTTTTATCTCCCGGCAGCACTGGCTGGTGCTCCTTCAATCGATTTTGCCGGAACTGGCAATCATCATCCTCATGATCGTGGGGATTTCTGTTTCGATTATCAGCTTCCGCGAAACATGGATCTGGTTCTTTGCCCTGCTGCTGCTCCTGCCATTGCTTTCGATCCTCCGGGATACCCTCATCTGGACCAACAAACAATATGTCATTACCAATCATCGTGTGATCCAGGTATCGGGGATCATCAACAAGGATGTAACCGACTCGGCGTTGGAAAAAGTGAACGATGTTAAACTGGTACAAAGCTTTTGGGGGCGGCTGTTGGGATTTGGGAATATCCATATCATGACCGCCAGCGAATTGGGCATCAACCTGTTCAGCCGCATCGCCAATCCGGTCAGGTTCAAAACCACCATGCTCGATGCCAAAGAGAAGGAAGAATCGGAAATCGGCGAGCTTATTTCCGCCGGCATCAAGACCGCCGGCATTCCGGATATGATCCTTAAGCTTGCCGAACTCAAGGAAAAAGGTCTTTTGAGCGAAGAGGAATTTCAGGCGAAAAAGACCATCCTGCTGGAGCAAATTTCCAGAACATAGTAATCCAAATCAAAAAAGAGAAGCGCTCCGGCTTCTCTATTTTGATTTAACTAAGTGGCGGGGCTTTTCTCACGCAGCCAGTAAATCAAATCGCGCACCGAATCGCGGATGCAGCGCGGAGAATAACCCAATTCCTGCGTCGCTTTGCGGTGTGTCACAATGGCATTGCTCTGGATGGTACTCAGTGAATAGGGCGTGAGATGCGCCTTGCGATGTGTCAGCCGGCAGTATGCCGGAGAGACCCGGGCGGCAATCTTTGCCAGCGGAAAGGGTACATTGATAATGGGCGTCTTTCTGCCGAGCGCGCCGCTGGCCGTGCGCAATATCTCGCTGATGGCAATATACTCGCCCGAGAGGATGTAAATCGAACCGGGGGCTCCCTTTTCGGCAGCCATCACCAGTCCGTGGGCGACATCACGAACATCCACAAAATCGTAGCTTCCCCGCACCGAGAAAGCAACAGGCGTGTGCAGCATACTGCCGATCAGGGTGCCCATTTCTGAGAAGTTGTAATCATAGGGTCCGATCACGCCGGTGGGACAAACGATCACCGCGTTGAGACCATCTCCGGCAGCCTGCACCACAAGCTGGGATGCCCTCGCCTTGGATTTATCGTAATCGCCCATCGCGTGGTCGGGGTCGAACGGGATGGATTCATCAATGGTGATGCCGTGCTGCACCATGCCCAACGCATGGATCGAACTGACGTAAACCAGCCTGCCCACCCCGCTTTGCCGGATGGCATCCAATACGTTGCGCGTGCCATCCACATTAACGCGAAATAGTTTCGCCGCATCCCCCGGCAGAATGGAGATCATCCCTGCCAGGTGGTAGACGCAGTCGACCCCCTGCATGGCGTCCACCAGCGCGTCGCGGTCCAGAATATTTCCGTATACGATCTCGATGTCCAGGTCTTGCAGCGGAGTTAATAAGTCTCCGGGAAGAATAAAAGCACGAACCCTCTCATTTTTTGCCAGTAATTCACGTACCAGAACGTTGCCGATATGCCCGGTAGCGCCGGTGACCAGATTCAACATAATCCATTCCCTCCCACAAGAACGATTAATTATTTTTATCAGCTTGCGGGAAAGTTAGAAAGTGAATGCGCTCATATGACCAGAGTCATAATCGGCAATTGCCGCGCGGTTATTTTCTTTTCATCGGAAAAGTCTTGTGAATGGGAAAGACCCCTTTTTCGAGGGAGCGAATATCTTCAACGGTGATGAAAGCCCTGGGTTGTATTTTGTGGATAACCGACAGCACCTGGGCGGCATCCTTGCGGTTGACCACGGTAAAAATGACCCTGACCTCGCCGGTCGCGCCTTCGGCGTGGATCTTCGTCACACCGAAACCGGCTGCGGTCAGTTCGGCAGCCACCTCGTCACCACCCTTCTGAATGATGGTGCGGATCAGTACACTGCCCAGCGCCATTTTTTCTTCCACGTACATCCCCACGAAATTGCCGACCGCGAACCCGGCGGCATAGCCAATATAAGCAAAAATATTCGATAAATGTTGGACGATCTGCGCCACCGCAACGATCCAGATAAATACTTCCACAAAACCAAGCAGGGGCGCGATCCGCCGCTGCCCACGGTTGACCAGAATGATGCGGATCGTACCCAGGGTTACGTCGCATATCCTTGCCAGAAAGATCATCAAAGGGAGAATGATGAAAGCGTAATAATCCATCTTGAACCCCTGGAATAAGAAATCAAGCATGATGATTAATTTTGCACTGAAACTGCCGAAACTTCAAGCGAATGGATACATAAATCGCCTCTTTGCACACATAAAAATCGGTTCCAAAGTGTTTCGGACTTTGGAACCGATTTTAAAGCACAGGTCATTATTCGGTCATTTTTCCTTCGTTTACGTAATGGGTCAACTCGCCAACGCTCAGGTCGTTGATCCCCAGCTTGTCGAGAGTACGCCCGCGCCGCCAGTAATCGGTACGATGAATAATGCAGGCAAGGCGGATGATAGAATCCATACCGCGCACCGAAACGCCATACCGTGCACCCAGCGCAGCAATCGGCACCAGGCTCATGGGAACATCCTCGAAAATATAACGGTGGTTGAGGGTGGCGGGAGCCTTGATGCCGTAATAACCGGGCTGGTTGTGGATGGCTTCGTGCAGGTCTTCTCCGACGGTATTATAGGCAAGTTGCAGCCAATCCAAGGCGGTCCTCCCGCGGATGCCGAGTGAAGCCGCCACGGTGACACGCTCCCGGTCCAAAACCTCCAGCACCCGCGCAACGGACGGTGTGACACCGTCGATATAGAATTCGAAATCGCCGTGGGTCGATTCGATCCTTCCGGCATTCAGCAACGTCAGCGAGGGATGGAAGATCGCCCCCATATTGTTCAACCCGGTTTGCAGCACGTTCACCCCATCAATGTATTGCGGGTATGCCTCGTGGATCATATCCAGCACCAGACGGGTACGGGTTGCAGGCAAGGCAGCCAGCGGCACCGCCTCCTTGATGCGGAAGATGCGCGCCTGTGCAGGACCGTCCGAGCGCGAGGCGTAGATAAAGGTTTCCGCTTCCGATACGGTCACATCAGCGGTGCAGCCGTTATCTTTCAACACCTTGGCAAATTCGATCGCGCCGCAGGTCCTGCCGGGGTGAAGCACAATCACCTGTCCATCCACCAGATGCGGGGCGCAGGCTTTGGCTACATCCGCATGCGCGGAGGATGGCACGACCACCATGATCATATTCACGCCTTCAACAGCTTCCTGTATATTGGATGTCACCCGGTTCAGGCGGGCAAATCCGCGCGGACCGTTTTCGTAACTCTCCAGGTCCACCCCGCCCAGCTCCCGAATGGCATAAATGTGATCATCGGATCGGTTATACAGGTTGGTGGTAAAACCCATAGTCGCCAGGTGTGCTGCCATTGCTTTGCCACCGTGTCCCGCCCCTATTACACACATTTTAATTTTCTTGCTCATGTTCTTTCTCCTATCTCACAGCCATTCTTTCAGCCGGGTGGTTTCATCGATGGGTTTCATATCTGCATCCACCGCCACACACGCCCCTCCGACAATCCGGGTGCGGATCGCTCCGCGGGCAAACGGATTATTACGCAGCTGGGGAGCATCCATCATGCCGGTCTGCACCGCCCGGGTAAGCACTTCCGCGTCGGTCCACGGGTCTGCGGTGGACGTATCCGCCAGGTTGGAGATCGCCTTCAGAGTCACCTTTGCTTCGCAGACGATCTCATCCTTGCGCTTTTGCACCAGCGGGTCAGCCAGTAGGGAAGGAACGCCCTGAATTGCCTTGTCAATCGAGCGCAGGGTGATCCTGGCGGCAGTGATCACATCCAAGCCGGTTGCGGCATGATGTGCTTCACTGTGCCCCACTACATGAATGATATGCGGCTTCAAAGCCATTTGCAAGTACACAGAAGACGCCAGGTGTCCCATTGCTTCAGGCTCATCTACCGGATAGCTCAACAAACCGGTGCGGGTTTGCTTCCAGATACGAAAGTTCGCATTTTCCAACGGTTGGATCATTTCCAGAATGGCAGCCATCTTTGCCAGGTCGTTCGCATCCGATTGATCCGGCGGACTGTTGAACATCAACTGGGCAATATAATCCTTCACACCGAAAGCCCTGGCATTGTAAGCCGCCAGGTAGGCACTTACCGCAAAGATAACGTCGGGTGCATCGCGCATCCCCCAGTGATGCGGTTCGTTCAGCTCCACGGGAACATTGCGTTCGCCGTACCACTGCATCACCTTTTGATGCTCGCGGATGGAGCCTGCCAGGTCCCAGGGACCGCGCCCATCCATTTGATTGAACCAGAACAGCGGAATGGCGCACCAAGCATTCTGAATGGTTTCCATGTACATCTCCGCCAGGCGGATAAAATCATCCGTACCGGAATAGGTGCGCATGATGGGGTAGTTCCCGCTGCGGGAAGCCAGGTAGAGCTGTTCGTAATCTTCACGGCTGCGCACAGGCACACCGCCTGCGCCCCGCGAAGCGGGGTTCTGGCGCTCGGGGTGGAAGAAATTCTCCTGTGCATCCTGATCAATGCCCAGCGAGATGACATCCAGTGCGCCGGATTCCGCGATCTGCCGGATGCCTTCCAGCGAGGCTTCCATGGTCGGCAGACCGAAGTGGTGGCGGATCAACGGATACGGTTGCTTCCATTGAATCCGCTCGATTGTATTCTGCGGAGGAATGGCATGCGCTCCGTCGGCTTTGCCCTCTCCGCGCAGATAATTAATCGCAACCTCCGGGCCTTCGCCCCCGTGAAAGACTTTTTCGAACAGCGGAAATTTCTCCGCCCGGGCAGCCAGCGGAGGCGTGCCGCCAAACGCAAACCGCACCCCTGCGCGATAGAGGTCATCCATTTCTTCGGCAAGTTCACCGAAGAGCTTTTCGCCGTTTTCGGGCGTCAACCGATACGATACAGCCACAAGGTCCGCCTGATTCTCTCGGGCGGCTTTGGAAATCTCCTTCACCGACACTGCCGGACCCAGGTAAATCACCTTCCAGCCATTTTGCTCGGCCAGATTCATAAAACGATTTATACCAGCCACATGCACACAATCCCCCATTGCTGCAATTACCATTGTTTTTGATTGCATATATATCCTCCTTCCATTGGAGTCCAATGACGATAACTTTACCCGACAGAATATATCCGGTTGGAATATTAAACTTGAATGCTTTGTTTGTTATGCTGCGATAACTATCTTGCTCTAAGATCGAACCGCTTGGCAACAGGCGTTTGACCCATCATCCGCCTTTGTGACACGTTGTTTTGCAAGCCACATTGTACGGTAAATTAATTATACCGGAAAAACTGACCGGCGTTATGCACGAGTAGATACTTGCAAAGCCACCTGTTTGACGTAAAGCACCCATTCGTTTAGAATGACATCCGCGCAGATATTTTCTGCAGGAGTACATCGTGGCTACATCTTCCATTTCATATGATCTAAAAAACACATTATCCAAAAACCGCCTGGTTGGTTTATGGCGCATGCTTACCGGTTTTCGCTGGTTATACCTTGCCGCCACGGTTGCCGTTGGCATTTCTGCACTTTCGAAAACACTCACCTACCTGCTCTTGCGCTATTTTGTAGATGATGTGCTCACTCCCGGTTTGTATAATCTGATTCCCTGGGTGGCATTGGGTTTTATCGGTCTGGCGATCGCAGAAGGCGGATGCTCGTTCATCAGCGGCTCCCTCGCCGCCCGCACCGCCGAAGGCGTTGTCCGCCGGCTCAGGAACTATCTCTTCGATCACATCCAGCGCTTGAGCTTTCACTATCATTCCGAAACCGCCACCGGTGAGCTGATCCAGCGCTGCACCTCGGATGTGGATGCCATGCGCCGCTTCTTTTCCGACCAGGCGATCGCCATCGGAAGAATCATCCTGCTTTTTACCATCAACTTCATCGCCATGCTCAATTTGAATCAAAAGCTGGCGTGGATTTCCGTTGTCGTAATTCCGGTCGTCCTGGTCGTTTCCATGTATTTCTTCAAAAAGGTCACCGCGGCTTATGAAGCCTACCAGGAACAGGAAGCCACCCTTTCCACCACGCTGCAGGAGAACCTGACCGGCGTCCGCGTGGTAAAAGCATATGCGCGGCAGGATTACGAGATTGCCAAGTTCGAAGTGGATAACGCCGAAAAATTCAAGCGCGGCAGGCGTTTGAACAAAATGCATTCACTTTTCTGGCCGATTTCCGACACGCTGTGCGGGATGCAGCTGCTGGTGGGCTATTTCGTCGGCGCATCGATGGCAATCCGCGGAGAGATCACCGTGGGCACCTACCTCGCCTATGCCGGTCTGGTGGT
>DAIOEK010000048.1:0-21227 GCA_036746315.1 Anaerolineaceae bacterium
ACATCCCCTTTTTGTTCAACGACCGTCTTCAAACCGACATTTATGTTCGGCGGGATGGGTTCTGGGCGCTTCATTTCAGGGAAGATGGGGTTTCGTTGATTATGAATTTCGACCACTTTGGTCTTACCGCCCTGCAAGACCTCGGAATACCAACCTGCACCGTTTCCCCACATTGTATCCACGACAACCGTCAGTCCGGCATCCCTGATCTTGGGGATGTCGACCAGGTTTTGGATGTGCTCAATATAGGCGGGTTTCGGGTCAAACAGGACAATTTGCCCATTCTTGAGGGCATCATCCTGATTGGCAATCTTCACTTTGGAGACATCGGCTGGAATATTCTTTTCGATGAAGACCAAACCTTCGGGATCGATGGCACCGCCAAATTCATTGCGCACCTTGAACCCGTTATCGGTGGGGGGATTGTGTGAAGCAGTGATATTGATGGCGCCGGCAGCCTTTTTATTTACCACTGAAAATGCAATCACCGGCGTTGGTGTGGCTGTGTCGGTTAGATATACCCGATAGCCATTCCCGGCAAGTACGCTGGCGGCAGCCATGGCAAAATTTTCTGAATGAAAGCGTTTATCGTAACCAACAACGACCCAGGAGCCCTGTTTACCTTTCGCATCCAAATAAGCGGCAAAACCCTGTGTACACCGGCGTACATTGGCAAACGTATAATCTTCCGCTATTACACCTCTCCACCCATCCGTACCAAATTTTATATCTGACATAAATAGCTCCCTTATATATTTAGGATATTTCATATTATATCAATGGTTATAATTGAGCATTGAAATTTGTAACAGGCTCATATAAGGAACCCCAGGATGATATACCTCGATCACTCCGCCTCCACCCCTGTGGCACCCCAAGTGCTGGATGCCATGCTGCCGTACTTCTCTGAGCATTACGCCAACCCGTCTTCCGTCCACCGACCCGGGCAAAAAGCGGAAGCCGCCCTGGAAGAAGCGCGGGAGAACATCGCCACATGTTTACACTGCCGTCCCGATGAAATGTTTTTTACTTCAGGCGGCACGGAAAGCAACAACCTGGCGATCCGCGGCGCGGCATACGCTGTTCGAAAACACAGCGGCAAAACGCACCTGTTGACCACGCCGGTTGAGCATCCTGCCGTATTGAATACAGTTAAAGATCTTGCAGGCAACTTTTCGTTTCAAATGGCTCTGATACCGGTGAATCATTTCGGCACTGCTTCGCCCGAGGGGCTGCGCTCCTTGATCCAACTAGGCACGGTGCTTGCCAGTGTGATCTACGCCAACAATGAAGTAGGCACGATCAATCCGATCGATGAGATCGGTGAAATCTGCCGGGAGAAAGGCATTCTGCTTCACGCGGATGCTGTTCAGGCAGCCGGTTATCTGGATATTGATCTTTCCAGAACAAATGTGGATATGCTATCCATTGGAGCTCATAAATTCTACGGTCCCAAAGGCGTCGGCGCGCTATTCATCAGGAAGGGAACACGCATACAAGGCATTCAAACCGGCGGCTCACACGAGCGCGGACTGCGGGCAGGCACATCCAACGTGCCGCTGATCGTGGGGATGGCAGCCGCCTTAAAACTGGCGGTGGAACTGCGGGATAAAGAACGGGAAAGATTATCCAGGCTGCGCGACGAATTGGTCGAAAGAGTATTGCGTGCCACACCGGATGCCAGGTTGACCGGAGATCCCATCCAGCGACTGCCGCACCATGCCAGCTTCATTTTTCCGGGCGTGGATGGCAACCAACTTGTGATGCTGCTCGACCATGCCGGTTTTGCGTGCTCTTCCGGTTCCGCCTGCAAAACGGGCAATCCGGAACCCTCCGAAGTACTGTTGGCTATCGGTTATTCGGCGGATGATGCCAGGTCATCCCTGCGCATTACACTCGGTCGAAGCACCACACAGGAACAAATTACCGCATTCTGCGAAACCCTGGCGAATGTGATAAACAAAGCGAGCGTGTGAGGCGGGATGGGTAAAACTGTGGTTGTGGGTATGAGCGGCGGTGTGGATAGCACATTCGCGGCTGCATACCTGAAAAACGAAGGATACGAAGTGATCGGGGTGATGCTGCGCCTCTGGGCAGAGACGGGCATGGAAGAGCAAAACAAATGCTGCTCACCGGATGCCATGACCATGGCTAGACGTGTGGCTGCCATGCTGGATGTCCCCTTCTATGTCATTGATGCCAAGGAGGCTTTCAGGGCAAAGGTGGTGGAGTACTTCATTCAGGGTTACACACGGGGCATCACACCCAATCCCTGCCTGGTGTGCAACACGGATATCCGCTGGCGTACCCTGCTGGAACAGGCAGACAAGTTCGGCGCGGATATGGTCGCAACCGGTCACTATGCACAAATCGATCACAGCAATCCGGCGCCCAAACTGTTGCGGGGCAGGGACACACGTAAAGATCAATCCTATGTGCTGTCACGCCTACCGCTGGAATATTTGAAACGAACCATTTTACCGGTGGCTGGCTTCACCAAGCCAGAGGTGAGGGCATACTGCCAGGACTTGCATTTGCCGACTGCGGCCCGACCGGACAGCCAGGATCTGTGTTTTCTGGGTGAAATGAATTATCGGGATTTTCTAGCCAAATACTCCCCGTCCAGCCTTCAGCCCGGCGACATTGTGGATTCGAATGGAAAAGTATTGGGGAAACACCAGGGACTTGGCGCATATACGCTTGGACAGCGCAAGGGGCTGCGCATAGCTTATAAAGAACCTTTATACGTTATTGACAAAGACGCAGAGAATAACCGCCTGATGGTTGGCACCAAGGATGAGACAAAAAAGCAGACCATCCATGTATCCCTGTTCAACTGGCTGGAGAAGCCCGAGGTGGAGGGATTCGATGCCCTGGTACAGGTCAGGTACAACTCCAGACCGCAACCGGCAAAAATATTTGCCAAATTGAACGAGGCGGAAATCGAGTTTGAGCAGCCTGTAGCGGATATTGCCAGCGGTCAAGTTGCAGCGATCTATGTTGGGAATGTTTGTTGGGGCGGGGGGATTATTGTATAATTACCCTGAATTTTTATGACACTTCCAGCAATACTCTTCGGTCTTCTCATCTCCACCATGCTGGGCGCAGCATTCCATTTATGGAAAGACGGCGGCATATGGCGCCTGATTTTGTACTTATCCCTTAGCGAAATTGGATTCTGGGCAGGGCATGGTTTTTCTCTATGGGTCGGTTGGGATTTCTGGAAGATTGGAGCCCTGCATATGGGCTTTGCGCTGATCGGCGTGGTGGTTTTCCTCGGCGTGGGACATTGGCTATCGCTGATCAGCCCACCCGGGTTCAACCGGAATTAATTATTCCTTGAAAGATAATAAATAAAGGAGATTGTTCGAATACAATCTCCTTTATTTGATTGACAGATTGGTTGCAGGTTCCGCACTGCCAGAATTGACGAAATAAATTAGCTCATTATTATAACGTTGGATGCTTGCAGACCCTTGGGGCCTTTTTCCACCTGAAACTCTACAGCCTGACCCTGTTCCAAATTCTTGAATCCATCACCCGTGATGGAAGAGTAGTGAACAAATACATCCGGCTCACCCTCTCTCTGGATAAAGCCATAGCCCTTGGTGGTATTAAACCACTTGACAACACCACTTACTCTTTCGCTCATTCCTCACTCCTTAGAATTGAAAAAATACTGGCCGCCATGGTCCTGTTGCATGGGTGAGCATTGAAACAAAATACGACCTGAACATCATGGCTGATGCCCAGATCGGTTTCTTACTGCTTAATCCAAAACAAGAACCACATACGAAAATTATTATATACAGACTTTTTTTAACTTGCAACACATTTTTTCAACGGATTTTTAATCTGTTCTTAATTTAAAACGGGTTGGCAGATATTTTGCCAACCCGAAGATCGAAAATCAGGGGATTAATATTCGTCGTCGTCATCCATCCAGAGGTCTTCATCCTCGTCTTCTTCGCCCTCCATTTCATCCCATTCTTCAAGCTCCTCCTCTTCCTCATCCCAATCCTCATCGGTAGACATCTCGGCATTGGGTGAGTAGGTTAAACAACCTGAATCGGGGTCAAACTCAACTTGTGCGGCGCTACAGTAACCGTCGTCCAACAGAGCGCAATCGAGATAATGGCAACGAATTCTTGGCATGGTTCTTCTCTCCTGGAAAAAGTCTTAATTCTTTAGCACTTTCAAAGATTTGTAAAGCGATAACTCGAAAATGGCAAGCATCAGCAAAGCTGAAATTACACAATAAATGCAAATGGCAAAAAGTACAGCCACTTCAATATAGGTCAGGTATGCTGAGAACAATACACCGAACAGGGTTATCCCCAGCAATGTGAAATTGAGAAAATGATTCTCTTTGCCTGTTTTTAGGAAAAATAATGCCACCAAAATAATCAACAGATATCCGGCAAAACCGAGATAGGCAACCGGGATCCCATGTAATTCAGAATAAATACTATTGTTCACAGAGCCGCAATCACCCAAACCGGGCAGGCATCGAATATCATGCCGGGTAAGTTTTCCCCAGGAAAGGTACCCTGAATCGAACAGACCAAGGATACTGAGAATGAGTATGGTGATATTGACTTTGCGAAAGAGCACTATGATACTCCTATTGCGGCACGCATTTTACCCCACTAATGCAAATTGGTAAACCCTCTTGAGTAGTTTTTGTAGCAATTAACCGCCTCGAAAACGATGAACTTCCATTACATTTTGCAGGTTTTCAATTCGCGAAAGTATCCTGCTCAATTGCACAATATCACCCACTTCAAGGACGACATTGATCACCGCCAGATTATGATTGATTTTAAGATTGATATCGACCAGGTTTACGTTTTCATTGGTCAGAATACTGGAAATATCCCCCATCAATCCCTGCCGGTCATATGCCTTGATCTGCACCGAAACCGGATAAGTTCTTACCGGCTCGCCCCATGAAACTTTTACCAGCCGCTCGCGGTCTTTTGCCCGCAGGATATTGGGGCAATCCTGCCGATGAATGGTGGCGCCTCTTCCGCGGGTGATATAGCCGATAATTTCATCGCCCGGCACCGGTTTGCAGCATTTTGCCATGGAGGTGAGCAACCCTTTCAGCCCCAAAACAGTCACCGTGTCGGCAGTAATTTTTGCTGAGGTTGCAGGTTTAGGAATGAGAACTTCAGCTACTTTTTCCTTTTCACTTTCAGCAATGCGGCTGATGATCCTGCCAATGGAAAGATCGCCGCATCCAATTGCCTGGTAGAAGTCCTCCATATCCGGCTGGTCAAATTCAGCACGGAGTTTTTCCAGATCAATATCAGCCAGCCCCAGGCGTTTGAACTCACGTTCCAACTGCAGCTTGCCCTGCACCAGGTTCTGGTCATAATCCTGCTTTTTGAACCATTGTTTGATCTTGGATCTGCCGCGCTGGGTGGTGACCAACCCAAGGTTGGGATTCAACCAGTCACGGGATGGTCCGCCTTGCTTGGCGGTTAGAATTTCCACCTGATCCCCTGTTTTCAGGGTGTAATCGAGGGTAACCAGTTTTCCGTTTATCTTCGCGCCGCGGCAACGATGCCCGATTTCGGTGTGCACATGATACGCAAAATCGAGCGGAGTGGATCCGGCAGGCAGGTCGATAATATCGCCGCGCGGGGTAAAGACATACACCCGATCCTGGAAGACATCTGATTTCATGCCTTCCACGAATTCCTGGGCATCATCCACATCTTTTCGCCAATCCATCAAACGGCGCAGCCAGTTTACCCGCTGCTCGAAGGAATCATCGCGCTTGCGACCTTCCTTATACCGCCAATGCGCCGCAATACCATACTCGGCATTTTGGTGCATTTCTGGGGTGCGAATCTGCACCTCAAGCGGCTTGCCATCATCATAAATCACGGCGGTATGGAGTGATTGATAGAAATTATCCTTGGGCGCCGCAATGTAATCATCGAATTCATGCGGAATGGGCCGCCAGTGGGTATGAATGACTCCCAGCGCAGCATAACAGGAGGGGATATCGGGGACGATCAGGCGAACCGCACGCAGATCACGCACATGTTCAAAAGATTTCCCCTTTTCCATCATTTTCTTGTAAATAGAGTAGATATGTTTCGGTCTGCCGCTAATCTCCACCTGAATGCCCGCCTGGTTGAGAATCTGGGTAAGCTGGCTGATGGTTTGCTTGATCTGGTTTTCGCGGCTTTCCCGCTTTTCAGCGAGTTGCTCGGCAATTTCTTTATACTTCTCCGGATCCACATACCTGAAGGCAAGGTCTTCCAACTCCCACTTCATCTGCCAGATACCCAGGCGATTTGCCAGGGGGGCGAAGATTTCCATGGTTTCGCGGGCGATCCGCTTACGCTTGGCTTCGGGCATATACCCCAGGGTGCGCATATTGTGGGTTCGGTCTGCCAGTTTGATGAGCACCACCCGGATGTCATCCCCCATCGCCAGGAAGGTTTTTCTCAGCGTCTCGGATTTCAGATCCCGTTTCCGCGAGCGCTGTGCCTGAAGCACCTCTTCTTCGGAAACGCCACTTTCATCTCCATCGCCATTTTTTTCGCCATTGTGTTCATGCTGGTCCGCACGGGAAACCCGCGGCAGGTTGGTGAGCTTGGTGACGCCATCCACCAGTTTTGCGATCTCATCGCCAAATTCGACCCGAATGCGGTCGAGGGTAACATCGGTGTCTTCCACCGTATCATGCAGCAGTCCCGCCACAATTACTTCAGGCGGGACTTTCATTTCAACCAGGATGGAAGCAACAGCAAGACAATGGGAAATGTAGGGCTCACCGCTGACACGTTTCTGCCCTTCATGGGCAATCTCAGCCATCTTGTAAGCGCGCTGAATCATCTCCCGGTCGATCAGGTTGTATGATTCTGGCAGGCTTTCAAGCAGGTTTTCGATTTTCACAACAGATAGCTCCGTGTTCGGCTAAATCGCAAATCCGAAGTTGGTTATAGTTTATTCAAATTTACCCGGAGGACAAGCCCCAATTATTCACTGATTTGATCAAGCAATTCCTTAAGTGGCAAATCGGCAAGCGAAGGCAGTATCATATCCGCATGCCCCAGGTGGCTGTTCTTTGTGAGTTGATTGGGAATGGCAATGGTAAAAATACTGGCAGCCTTTGCGGCAGTAATACCCAGCGCTGAATCTTCAATGGCGAGCACCTGGTATGGGAACAAACCGAGGTTTGTCACCGCTTTCTCAAACAAATATGGATATGGTTTTGTTCTGATAACCTGTTCTTTCGTTACGATGGTGTCGAAATAAGAGAACAGATTGCGCTCTTTGAGGTGACCAACCACCCAGTTGCTATCCGAACTGGAGGCGATCCCCAACTTCAGCCCCAGGTTTTTTGCATCATTCAGGTAATCCACCACCCCCGGAAGCACATCCATTTCCATCAGCAGTGCCCGGTCACGTTGCGCCTGCTCAGATAATATTGCCTGGCGATCCAACTTTACCCTGGCTTTTTCTTCCAGATAAGTGATCGGATCAAAGTAGTTCTCTGTGGTGCCGACAATCTGCATCCATTGCTTCAGAGGGAGAGAGCAATTATATCTTTTGTAAATTTCAACCCAGGCCTGATATGTGGTTGATTCGGTATCCAGAATGGTGCCATCAAAATCAAAAACAATACCTCTAATCATCTGCCTCACTACCTAAAATGGGAGAATAATTTCGCTCAATTCTAACTCACTTTGCAGATATTTAAGCTCTTTTTGCAGGCTGGGCAGTACGGGAATTCCCTGTTTTCGTACCAACTTTTCCGATTCAAATTCCTTTTCGCCGGCAAGATATATGCGATCATGTCCCTGTGCTTTTTTACTGTTACGCAATTCCCTGAGCAGATCACCGATATTGTGTTTAAACTCGTCCAACGGCAGATATTGCTCGATATCCATTGCCATAAAGAAGTGCCCAATGCGATATGGCTGTGGCTTTCCGCTGGTATCTCCACCGGTCAGCCCGTGTAAGAAAGCACCTGATTGCAAACTGGCGGAGAGAATTTCCACAATATTGGACAAACCATAACCCTTGTGCCCGCCAAAGTCTTCGCCTGCGCCACCGAGCGGCAGCAACGCATTTTCATCCCTGATCAAACCTTGTAATATTTGATGCGGGTCACTGGCAGGCTGCCCATCCTGATCAATCACCCAGCCCTCGGGTAAATTCTTCTCCTTACGGGCATGTATTTCGACCTTGCCGCGCTGGATGATCGAAGTAGCCGCATCGAAAAGATAGGGACACGCCTCATCGGTAGGGGCACCAAAAGCAATCGGGTTGGTACCCAGCATTGGTTTAGATCCAAACGTCGGTGCAACAGACGGACGCGTGTTAGTCACACTCCAGCCAATCATGCCCTGTGCCACTGCCATGAGTGGGTAGTATCCGGCAATACCGTAGTGCGTGGAATTGCGCACCGCCACCGAGCCCATGCCATAATGGCGTGCCTTTTCGATGACAGTATTCATCGCCCGCCATCCGACCACCTGTCCCATGCCATGATGCGCATCCCATACAGCAGTAGTGGGACCATCCCTGATGATCTCAATTTGTGTAAGCGGAGATTGAATGCCCGCCTTGATCCGGTCGTAGTACATCTTCAAACGGCTAAGCCCGTGAGATTCAATGCCGCGCAGATCGGCAGCCAACAGGATGTGGGTGCAAATGAGTGCATCCTCGCGTGGTACACCGGATTTCATGAATACCTGCAACACAAAATCTTCCGCGGTTTGCACCGGCAAGTAGATGGGATTCTCCATAATGCTTCTCCAATTAACGCAATTGCTCTAACGAGTTAAATTTTCGATCAGGCGAAAGTATCTGCAAAATTTCGCGGTCCTGTTCCGTGGCGGCACCGTTAACCATGCGTGCCAACAACTCACCTACCGCCGGACCAAGCATAAAGCCCTGACCGCACATCCCTACGGCAAGCAGATATCCAGGCACTTGAGTGGACCAGCCGATGATGGGGTAACCATCAGGGGTCATGGGGTACAATCCGCGCCACGTACGGCGGACACGGATGTTCTTCAAACGCGGCATCACCTCCACCATTCTTCTGGCGACCATGGGCAAAAAATCGCTGGTCTCCTGATCGTTATCGCCCCAAATGGATGGGTTGGGGGTGATACAGAAGATTATCTGTCCGGTAACATGCTGATAGAAATAATAATTCGCCGACCCGGGAGAGGGACGGATATCCACCACCATGGGACCCAGGAACCTGGCAACCGGTTCCGTAATGGCGGATTCGTGCGAATCAGGCGTGACAGGCACATCGACACCCAGTAGTTTTGAAACGGGGTTTGCCCAGGCGCCTGCCGCATTGATGATCGTATTGCCATAAAAATCGCCGGAACGGGTGCGCACACCGATTGCCCGATCACCCTGGCGGATAAAATCAATCACCCTTTCATTGAACAGATACTCGGCACCCAGCGCCATCGATTGCGTGTAAAACGAATGCACCGCCAGCAGGGGGGATGCATTACCATCATCGGGAGAAAAAGTACCGCCCAGCAAATCCCTGGATTGCAGGTCAGGCACAACTTCCAACAAAGATTCTTTTTCCAGCCAATCAATGTTCAATTGATAGGATTTTTGGACTTTCAGCAGATCTTTTAAAATGCTTTCTTCCCGCTCTCGGTATGCAACAAAGCAATATCCGCCGGCATACCATTCGATATCATCGCCGGTCTCTTCTTCCCAGTTGGAGAAAATCTGGATGGAACGCTGGCACAGGCGGATCTTGGCCGGGTCGGAATGGGTGGCGCGGACCCCCCCAATGGCCTTTTTGTTCGATCCCTGTCCCACTGAAGCGGCTGAATCCAGAACCAGCACTTTCAACCCCGTTTTAGAGAGGTAGTATGCTGCGGGGGTGCCGATGGAACCTGCACCCACAATGATCACATCGTAAGTTGTATGCTTCATGATTTATCCTCCCGGGAGGGTAAACCTGCAAATACGCCCAATGGAACCTCCATAAATATCGGGCGCTTTGTTTGCGCCTTCACCTTGGAAGGGTCGATTCCCTCATCCAGGAGCAAACGATGAATCAACCCACTGCAAGTTTTCGAGCCGCAGGCTCCCATCATGGCGCGGGTAACCGTTTTAATTTCGTTCAGATCGGCCATGCCTTTGCGGATCAATTCGCGGATTTCACCGGCAGTGACCCGCTCGCAACGGCAAACGATGGTGTCATCCTCGATACGCTGGACGTAGTTATCCATGGGCTGGATGGCGGTGATCTCCTGCACCTGGATGCCGGCAATTTTCTGTGCGTACTCCACCGGAGCATACACGCGGACTACGATGGTGCGGTCATTTCGCTTTAGTGTGCTGATCTCCGCCACTTCAACATCGCCAAGTGCATTCCCCGAAGTATCCATGACGGTGACAATATCACCCTTATTAATTCTTCCATAGTGAAACTCATAGGGAATTGAAACCAACGGCATTTCGGGGTCTTTACGATAATCAACCAGGCTGATCGCCAGACCGGGGCAGATATTTAAGCATTTTTCACAGCCGCTACAGCAGAAATTATTCCCCAGAAATTTGGGCACCTGGCGGATATCGCTCTTCTCAATGTAGATTAGTCCCTGCGGACAGATGGACGAGCAGGGATCGCAGGGGATTTCCTGGCTGCAATGGATGATCGGCAGCACGCCCTCGTGCAGGTCAGGAGTTTCTTCCTCTTCGCTTTTTCCGGGGCGGGATTTCAAAACCTCCGACATGTGATACCAATTTTGAGGAATGGCTTCAGTGGCATGTCCCAGCAGGGAAGCGATCTCCAGACCCTTTATTTTGCCGGAGAAAATGGCAGCAGATGCCTCGGCAATCTCCTCCGCATCGCCCGCAGCAAGGACAGTCATGCCAAAATCCCTTGCCTTGGCAAAAAACTCATTCACCGGATCCAGCCCGACTGCCACCAGCACAGTATCACACTGGAATGATTTTTCCGTTCCGGGAACAGGCTTAAAGCCGGCATCGATCTTTGCAATGGTAATCGACTCAATCGCATCCGTTCCATTGGCGCTGAGGACGGTATGACTGGTGTAGATCGGAACGCCCATGCGGGAGAGCTTGTCTTTATGCACCTTGTAGCCGCCGCACTCTTGCAGTGCCTCAACCAGCCCCACCACCTGTATCCCCGCCTGAAGAGCGTGATAACCGGCAATCAAGCCTACGTTTCCACCGCCCACTATAAACAGACGGCCAGCCGGTTTTACCAAATCCCTGTTCAGCAATGTTTGAAACGCACCGGCGCCGAATACACCGGGCAGGGTATTGCCCTTGAAGGTGAGCGATTTTTCCCGGGCACCGGTAGCGACCAGCAGCACATCAGGCGTAACCAGCACATATTCTTCATTGTCTTTGAGAATGCCTACTTTTTTATCGCTGAAAACTGCCAATGCGGTGCTTTTCAGCCAGATATCTATAGATGGATAGTTGGAAAGTTCCGTTTGCAGTTTGTCGGCGATATCGATACCGCGCGTACCCGCGTAAACTGCATTGATCGAACCAAAAAAACGGTGGGTTTGGAGTACCAATTTCCCACCGAGTTTATGTTTGTCATCAATTAATATGGTCTCAATACCAATCTTGCCAAGCTCAATGGCAGCTGACAAGCCTGCAGGTCCGCCGCCAAGGATCAATACCGGGATTTTGATCTCACGGACAGGTTTTGCTGCGGTGACAACATGATCATCCGCCGGTAATTCGGGCAACCCATCCATGGGATGACAGTCCATTCCATCTGTCACCATTTCCACGCACGCTTTTACCGGGCGACCGTCAGCCAACACCATACATTGCGAGCATTGACCGTTGGCGCAAAATATGCCTAATGGCGCACCATCCTTGACATGATGCCCAAAAACATGGATGCCGTGCGCATACAGCGCCGCAGCAATCGTTTCCCCTTCATATGCGGAGAGGGGCTGCTTCTGCCAGTAAAAACTAATCTCTTGTCGGTCTGGAATGGGAAGTATCGGATGTGCGGTTACTCTGTAATCATTCATGGGCTGCTAATCGCTCCTTTATTACACAGCAGGGTCATCCTCACGTTATCAGACTATAATGGTTCTAGACGATTATAATTGAACTATCAATCAGATATCATTGGATGATTTATTTTTCCTCGGAGGAAATATGAAGAAAATTGCTGTACTTACAAGTGGAGGAGATGCACCCGGTATGAACGCCGCCATCCGGGCTGTGGTGCGCGGTGGAATTGACAAAGGCTGGGACATGTACGGCGTAAAGCTGGGGTACCTGGGTTTGTTGCACAACAACATCGTTCAGTTTGGCAGACGGGATGTGGGCGGCATCATGCAGCACGGCGGTACGATCCTTGGCAGTGCACGCTGCCTCGAATTCAAGACCGAAGCCGGGCAAAAAGAAGCCATCCGGATGCTCCACCAGAACGATATCGAAGCACTGGTGGTCATTGGCGGCAACGGCTCGCAAACCGGCGCTCATGCACTGCACAAGCTCGGTTTTCCGGTGGTGGGAATCGCCAGCACAATCGATAACGATTTATACGGCTCTGATATCACCATCGGGGTGGATACCGCGCTGAACATCGCTTTGGAAGCCATGGACCGCCTCAAGGTGACTGCATCCTCACACCAGCGTGCATTCCTGCTGGAGGTGATGGGGCGTAATTGCGGCTATCTGGCGCTGATGACCGGCATTGCCGGCGGCGCGGAAGCCATTGTACTGCCTGAGGTGGAAACCGATCCGGAAGTTATCGCTCAAAAAATCGTACAGGCTTACGAGAGGGGCAAGGCACATGCGTTGATCGTTGTCGCAGAAGGTGCCAAGTACAATGCAGAAGGCTTGATTGCTTACTTTAATGAGCATCAGGAACGCCTAGGGTTTGAAGTTCGCGCGACCATTTTAGGTCACACCCAGCGCGGAGGCACACCCAGTGCATACGACCGCATTCTGGGAACCAGATTGGGCTTTGGAGCAGTCGATTTCCTCAGCCAGGGCAAGTTCGGTGTACTTTCAGGCTGGGTGGATAACAAAATCAAAGCCACACCTTTGGACGAAGTAGTCAAAGGCAAGAAACCGCTGGATATGAAACTGCTCGAAATGGAAGGAATTTTGGATAAATAATCCACCAGACCAGAACGCAAAAGGGTTTTGCAGAACCAGCATCCTGCAAAACCCTTTTTTATTTTCTACTGCCCGGCCCGTTGTTTCAGCGAGGCTTCGATAAAACCATCCAGGTCGCCATCCAATACTGCCTGTGTATTGCCCATCTCAAATTCGGTACGGTGATCTTTTACCAATTGGTAGGGGTGAAGTACATAAGAACGGATCTGGCTGCCCCATTCCGTCTTTTGGTATTCTCCGCGCAGCGCAGATATTTCCTTCTCCATCTCGGCTTCTTTGATCTCTCGTAGGCGGGCTTTAAGCACCTTCATGGCATTTTCTTTGTTCTGCAGCTGTGATCGCTCATTCTGGCAGGACACTACGAGACCCGAAGGGATATGAGTGATACGAATGGCGGTGGCATTTTTCTGCACGTTCTGCCCGCCGGCACTGGATGATCGAAAGACATCGATTTTCAGGTCATCCGCTTCGATTTCGATATCATCGTCATCGTCATGCGTGACGGGCAGCACTTCCACCTGGGCAAACGAGGTATGCCGGCGGTGTCCTGCATCGAACGGCGACAGGCGCACAAGACGATGAACGCCTTTTTCCTGACGCAAGTAACCGTAGGCATACGGACCTTCCACGGAGATGGTCACACTTTTTATGCCGGCTTCCTCACCATCTGACTGGTCGATGATCTCTGATGTATATCCTTTTCGCTCTATCCAGCGCAGATACATTCGCATCAAAATCGCGGCCCAATCCTGCGAATCGGTGCCGCCAGCGCCGGAATTGATTGTTAATAATGCATCGCCGCGATCATACTTTCCGCTCAACAGCACATCAAACTGGCGTTGCGCCAGTTCAGTTTCCAGACGGGCAAGCTCACTTTCCAGTTCAGGGCGGAGGTTTTCATCATCCAACTGTGCCAATTCAAGCACATCACTGGCGGTCTTTTTCAACCGCTTCCAGACGTTCACATCATCTTCCAGCGTCGCAATGGACTTCATCAATTGTCTTGCTTTGATATTATCGTTCCATACGGCTGGATCTTCCGCCAGTTTCTTCTTTTCTACAAGTTCATCGCTCTTCCTGGTGATGTCAAAGATGCTCCATAATTTGGGTGATGGATTTCAGTTGCTCAGAAACGCGATCAATCAGGTCTTGCATACTATCACTCCTTTAGGCGAATATTCCATCCACAAATTTATCTGGATCAAAAGGTTCCAAATCTTCCAGCTTTTCACCCAAGCCAGCAAACAGGATGGGAAGCCCCAGTTCCTTCTGGATGGCAAACGCCATCCCGCCCTTGGCTGATGAGTCCAACTTGGAAAGAATCACACCGTCTACATGCGTAGAATCCTTGAACTGTCTGGCTTGCTGAAAGGCATTTTGACCGGTGGTAGCATCCAGAACGATCCAAACCGCGTGCGGAGCACCCGGCAGGGCTTTACCGGTTACCCTATATACCTTTTTTAATTCTTCCATCAGGTTGTACTTGGTATGCAACCTGCCGGCAGTATCGATAAAAAGGATGTCAGCCTTTTTGTTGACCGCCGCTTGAATCGCATCAAACGCCACCGCGCCGGGATCGCCATTTTCCTGCCCGGCAATGACCGGTATCTTCAGCCGGTCTCCCCAGACTTTCAATTGATCCACTGCCGCCGCCCGGAAGGTATCCGCTGCGCCAAACACAACCTGATAACCCGATTTCTGGTACAGGGCTCCCAGCTTGGCAATGGTGGTTGTCTTGCCGGAACCATTTACGCCGACAACCAAGATCACAGTGGGGTGGTGCGCGATGGAAAAAGGCAGCGGGGGCATTAATCGGGAAATCAGTTCCGCCTTCAATGCCTGCTGATACATCTCTCCGCGGGTAATACCCTCGCGGGAGACGGTCTGCTTCATCGACGCAAGGATATCCAAAGTGGTTGCCGTTCCAATATCCGCCTGGATCAGCAGAGCTTCCAGTTCATCCCAGGTATCAGCTGTGACTTCATTGGTGCCAAAGAGTGTGGCAATTTTCCCGAAGGTAACATTGCGGGTCTTGAGCAAACCATTCTTCCATTGATCCAACAGGGATGTCATGTCAGGCTCTCCTAATCGGGGGTATTCGAGGCAAGCTGTCCACAACCAGCCTGAATATCGATCCCACGGCGTAAACGAATTGTACAGGGAATTCCAGCATCTTCCAGCACCTTTTGAAACGCAGCTGCACGTTCACGGGTGGTTGCTCTGCCTTGGTATTTTTCGGTAGGGTTGAGCGGAATGGCATTTACATGACAAAGCATGCCATGCAATTTACGGCTTAAACTTTGCGCCACATCCGGTGTATCATTTACACCTTCAATCAATGCCCATTCAAAGGTGATGCGGCGATGGGTCAACTCGATATACTTGCGGCAGGCATCCAACAGCACATCGACCGGATATTTTTTATTGACCGGCATCATATTTGAGCGCATCTGGTCATCCACGGCATGCAAACTGACCGCCAGGTTGACCTGGCTTTTCTGTTCGGCAAATTCGAGGATACGCGGCACAATCCCCACGGTGGAGATGGTCATCCGTCTGGCGCCGAGATTCAGCCCGTCGGTGTGGTTGAGTATGCCAATGGCTTTCATCAGGTTATCGTAATTGTGGAACGGTTCACCCATCCCCATGAAAACAATGTTTTTGACCTTCTTACCCATGGGCAGCATGATCCGATTGAAATACATCACCTGTTCCACAATCTCGCCCGCAGTCAGGTTACGGAAAAAGCCCATTTGACCTGTAGCGCAGAATGTGCACCCCATGGCGCAACCGGATTGGGTGGAGACACACAGTGTATCCCGCTCAGTGTACTGCATCCAAACGGTTTCGATCCTGCGTTGATCGGGCAGGGAAAAGAGCGTTTTGGTGGTCTCGCGATCAGTGGAATGCATCTCGCGAATGGGTGAGCAGCTTTGGAATTGCAGTTTTTCCAGCAAAGAGTTTCGCATAGCTATGGATAGATTGGAGAAATCATTTGCCGCAGCCCAACCGCTCTGATAAATACCCTTCCATATCTGCCCGCAGCGATATTCCGGCCAGCCTAACTCCTGAACAAAATTCTGCAATTCAGGAAAAGACAGGTCGTATACCAGTGGAAGAGCAGGGGAGGGTGAAGTCATCTAGATGCCAATCAATTCGCTCAGGTCGCGGGCTATAAAATCCGGGGCAGGTTTCCAGGATTGTGCCTGTTCCAAAGTGGTCACCCCTGAAAGCACCAGCGCGCTCTGGCAGCCACTGTTCTGTGCCGCGAGAATATCCGTCTCCAACCGATCTCCGACCATTAATGCCTGTCGGGGGGGCAGGGCAAGTCGTTCAAGGGAAAGATCGATCAACACCTTTCCCGGTTTACCCACAAACTGCGGTTCCTGCTCTGCAGCGGTGGCAATGGCGGCGATGATGGCCCCGGCGCCGGGTGCCAATCCATGGGGCGTGGGGAAAGTTTTATCCGGATTTGTGCCGATAAACTCAGCGCCCTTACGAATCCAAGTAGCTGCCTTGCCGATCTTTTGGTAGGTAATCTCACGATCCACTCCGGCGACAACCACCTTGACGTTCTCATCCGTCTGCGGATAGCCGGCTTCCTGAATGGCATCAATCAGGCTTTGTGCACCGACCACGTGCACTGCAGTACCCTTGGGATAATGTGCGTTCAGGTAATAGACTACAGCCATCCCGGAGGTGGTAATCTGCCAGGGTTCGAGTGCAACGCCAAAACCTGCAAATTTTTCGATGTACTGGTCCACACTGCGGGTGGCGTTGTTGGTGGCCAGTACGACTTTCAGACCCAGGGAAGCCAAACCGGCAAAAACCTTGGATAGGTCGCCGATCGTCTCGGAATCCCGCCACAGAACGCCATCCATATCCAGAATGACCCCATGTATGTCACGTTTTGCAAAATCGATCACTTTATCTCCTCATTACCACAATTTCAGTATTATACCCATCCTTGAGCATCACAGGGTATAAACGATAAACCTGCCAGCAACAACAAACCGAGGCAGGTTCACCTCGGTTTGATCTTGACTTACAAGCACAATTTACTTTGCCGCGGGTTTTTCGTTGACCGCCAGTACCTGATCCACCAAACCATAATCCAAAGCCTGTTTGGCATCCATAAAGAAATCCCGTTCGGTATCCTTCTGGATCACTTCCATAGGCTGTCCGGTACGTTCCGCCATAATCTCATTCAGGCGCTGACGCAGGCGCAGGATCTCGCGGGCATGGATTTCAATATCCGTAGCCTGTCCCTGGGCGCCGCCCAGCGGCTGATGCATATGGATGGTCGCATGAGGCAGGGCATAGCGCTGCCCTTTCGTGCCGGCTGCGAGAAGCACTGTGCCGAATGAGGCGGAAAAACCGACCGCAAAAGTCGACACAGGGTTGGAGATCATCTGCATGGTGTCATAAATAGCCAGACCGGCATAAATATGCCCACCGGGGGAATTGATATACATGTGGATGGGGCGTTCCGGGTCCTCCCGGTTAAGGAACAACAGTTGAGCAACGACCAGATTGGCTACCTGATCATCGATGGGAGTCCCCAGGAAAATAATACGTTCCTTTAGCAGGAGCGAGAAAATATCATACGCCCGCTCACCACGTCCCGACGATTCAATTACCATCGGGATAACATTCTGAATGGATGGAATGCTCATTGAGTTCACTCCTTTTCTTTAACTCTCAGCTTCTTCTTTCGGCGCTTCTTCTTTTACAGTTTTTGCCTTTGGTTTGCGTGGTTTTGCCTTGCTTTCTGTTTTTGCCTCGGTTTTCTCAGCAGGTTCCTCAGTTGAACCGCCGGTGGCAATCCGCTTGAGGGCTTCATAGGTGCGTCGATTCATTACCCGAGAAGCAGCTTCCATGGCAATTGCATTTACCAGCTTTTCTTTGGGCATCTTTTTGACCAGTTTATCAAAATCCTGCGTGGTAGAGGCGATATCGTGTAAGGTATCGTGATAACTCTCTTCGATTTCTTTATCACTCAGTTCAATTTTCTCGGCTTTCGAGACCTCGCTCATAATCAAAGTACGTTCCAGCTTGTTCTTCGCCTGGGGTACCAGTTCGGATTCTTCGAATTCCTGATGAGTTTTCTGGACCATTTTCAGATATGCTTCCATATCCATATGTCGTTCCGCCAGATCGCGCTCAAAGCTCTTCAATAATTCTGCTTTTTCATCGTCCAGGACCTGGGGCGGATATTTGATGGTCGCCTTTTCCTTGATCAGTTCGATGACCCGGTTGTAGTAATCGAAGTCGTATTCAGCTTGCTTGTTCTCTTCAAGCTGGGTGCGAATCGTCTTTTTGAAGTCATCCACGGTCTCGAAAGAACCGAAATTCTTGATAAAAGTCTCATCCACTTCGGGAAGGATCATCTTCTTTACAGACTGGACCTTGACAGTGTATTCCACCTTTTTCCCTTTGAGTTTTTCATCCTGAAAATCAGCCGGGTAATCATAGGATAAGCTAAGTTCCTTCTCATCCTTGGCACCGATCAATTTCTGGCTGAAGCCTTTAAAGGGAAATTCGTTCTCGTTGATCTCGTCCTTCGCATCGATTTTGATTTGAAGAGGGCGTTCGGGAATAATTACTTCGTCGCCGGATTTACCTTCCAATTTGATAAAGACCACATCACCGACCTTGGCTGCACCTTCCACCGGTTCCAGAGTGGCATAATAAGATCGATACTGCTCAACCACTTTTTCAACTTCGTCTTCTTCCACGCCCTTGTATTCATAAGGCAGGCGCACAGAAGTGTAATCACCAAGTTCTACCTGGGGGGCAAGCGGAACGATAAAGGATAATGTCAATGGGTCCATGCTCACAATATCATCCAATGAGCCCATGGCTCCCGGTTCGATGTTCTTTTCCTTCAGAACCTGGGGGTAAACCTCTTCGGTTACCAATTCGATAGCCTCTTCACGGACACGCTCTTCGCCAACGGAGCGCAGTACCATGTCATATGGGGCTTTACCTGGGCGAAAACCGGGTATTCTAGTATGCTCGGAGATGTGCCGGGCAGCTTTTTTCATCTTATGTTCAAGAATCTCGGGTTCAAGTTCAACAACGACTTTTACTTGATGATCATCACGGGGGGTGGTTTCGATTTTCAACTTGTTTATCCTTCTGAAGTAATAGTTTTATATAATAAATGGGGAAAGCGGGGGTCGAACCCGCACGCCTTTCGGCACATGATCCTAAGAGAGGGCTCTCGTTCATTTTCTCCAGTTTTTTATTGTACATGTATTTTTTATGTCCAAAGCGTCGCAATTATAACAGAAATGCCGAGGATCTGAGCACGGGCGTGGAGGATTTTTGTAAATTATTTTGATTATTTTGCATGTGTTTTATATGTCGCATGCAAAATTGCAGCCGAATTGCAGCAGGATCATGGAATCGGGTGCCGGCTGCAGCTGGTTTTTGATGCAATTATGTGGCAGAAGAGGGGTATAAATCGCGGTATTTCGCGTGTTTTTCGCGAGAAATTGGCAGCAATTTGGAGCAGTTTTGATAATTATGTGAAACAGGCTGAGAATCGATTTTATAATAAATAAATGCTCCCTGCGATGTAGTTAGCATCCAGGGAGACGGTCATCCGAACCGGCGGCTGACAAGGTTATTTTAGCACAAGCCGCCTGGAATGCAAAAAAGGCGGCTTTATGAATCTGACACCACTGGCAAAATCTAAACAGGAAAGCGATTACGTCGATGAATTTGGAAGAATAAGGGGCAGCTTTTTGCATTTTCTTAGGTGTAATAGGAATTGGCGGGGTTTTTCAGGGCATGGCATTTATGATGGATCTTTGAAGTTTGACGAATCGGAAACTGGCCCAACCTACACGAGAATCGAAATCGCTGGCCGGTCTCTTACCTCAAATAAAATAATTGGCATTGGCAGTATTTTGATCTCCCTGGTAGGCGATCAGGCTGTAATTGATGCGGGGTTCGATCCCTCGTCGGCAATAGCTGACCTAATTGATAATGGTTATCTGCGGCTCTCAAGCCATATATTTTGCGCTGATCTATCAACCAGACGATATTACAGAAAAACTAGGATAACCCGCTGCTTGTGGCGGGGTCGCAAAATGCGACCTAGAAATATTGCTGAAATGAATATTATTCGTTGCTCAAAAATATTCAACAAGAACCAGTCGAGACGGTGCGGGTCTCTTTTGAGGATCACAGAAGATATACAGAAAGACCCGGTCATACAAAAAGAGCTGAGAGATTATGAGTTTATTAGGGACATAACCAGAAAAGCAGTTTTCTGCAATATCATTGATAATTTTTGCGAATCAATAGGGATTGATGACGGTTCTCAAAATTATTCAGATCGGCTTGCCCTTTATGATTCCGATATCGACCACGGATATATCAATTGCCACATCAAATTAGAAATTCCACTACAAGAAATGGGCGAAAGCATACGAGGCGGTGAAGAAACACTGCGGGATCTGGAAATTGAGCCTGGTACTTATTACCCTGGCGTATTGCCAGAAGAGACCAGGCTCGATGAGATAAGATACCAAAATTATCTAAAGATCAGGCCTCAAATTGAGGATGAGATTGATCGATTGTGCATGGATTTTGTATGGGGTGAGCCTTACCCAAGGCTTACCAATGCGAAAGTTGCTTCCTTGGTGAGCCGGAAGACCGGGCAGGCTATTTATAAAAATGCCGTCGCAAAGAGATTTACAGCATTGAGTCTTCATAGCGGATTTACCGAGATCGATCCAATATCAAAAATCGTTATTCCTGAGACTGACATCATGCCTTACAGAAGGGAAGGAAGAAGACCGGGAAAAATATCCTAAGAGCATTCGCGCCGGCAATACCAGGCTGCTTGATCCGCGTCCAGAACATCAGGACCGGATCTTTTTTATTGAAAACTGGGAAACATTGGAAATATTTGGAAATATTGCAATGAAAATATTTCCGCGGATATTATCCCCTGTGTAGCGGTTGCCACATGTACACACGAGGAGGATAAGCCATGGATGAGAGAAAACGAGAGCGGCGGTTTGTTTTACGGATTGACCCTGAGATCGATGCCGCGTTGGTCAGGTTGGCAG
>DAIOEK010000049.1:0-10998 GCA_036746315.1 Anaerolineaceae bacterium
GCGCTGACGCTCGAGGTGGCTACCCACCGGGATCACCGGGGCGCCGCTTCCCAGCGCCAGACGGGCAACGCCGGTGCGCGAGCGCAAAAACCCGCCATTCTCGGGGCTCAGGTCGCCCTCGGGGAAGATCATCACCGTGTGACCGTCGCGCAGATACTCCAGCGCGCGGTCGATGGCAGCCTGTCCGTGTCCGGCTTTGACCGGGATGTGCCCCGACCGGCGCAGATATTCCCCCAGGATGGGCACCTGGAAGAGCAGATCGTTGATCAAAATGAAGGATTGGAACTTCACCATCGCCGCCACGAAGAACGGGTCGGTGGTGCTGGGATGGTTGGCGGCGATGATCTTTGCCCCGGCGGGCAGCTCGCGGTGCTTGTGAACATCCATTTGCAGCATTGTGCCGGTGTAGGTATTGACGATCGGACGGGACAACCAGTAGAGTGCTTTTTCAGAAATCATGCAAAAACCTGCCTCTTCCATATTCACCAGATGATAGAGCGATGATACCCGTTCGGGTTGGTTTCACCATCCCTCCACAGGTACAAACCTGGCTATGCCTGGCGGCTTGCCGTGGACATATGCCTGATGCAAGTCCGAGCCCACCAAGGATATACACAAAAACCCCCCGGCGCGCTAAAAGATGTACCGGGGGGCGTAAATTGAGCGTGAATATTTTCAGGGTTTGCGGTATTCCGCCAGGTAAGGCTCCAGATGTGATTTCCAGATGGCGTATCCGCCCGCCAGCAGATGCAGGCTGTCGTTGGTGATCTCGCGCTTCAACCCGCCGTGCTCGCCCAAAAAGGCGGGGAACAGGTCGATGTAGGTCATGCCGAATTCATCCGCCAGCGCACGCAGATGGTCGTTCAGCCGCCGGATGCGCCATGTATAGGTTGCCTCGCGCGGGAGCAGCGACTGCACGTACACACGCGTGGCGGGCGCCATCCCCCGGCATTTTTCGAGGATGCCGCGGTAATGGGTGAGAATATCTGCATCGGCGTGATATTCATACCAGGGCAGGTCGTTGGTGCCGATCATGAGGAAGATGGCGGCCGGTTTGCCCTCCAGTATTTCGGGCAGACGGCGCAGCACGCCCTCGGTGGTATCGGCGTTGATGCCGCGATTCTTCACCGGCAGATCGGGGAACAACTCGTGCCAGCGACAGCCGTCGTTCAGCGAATCCCCGAGGAAGACGATATCCCCCGGCTGGATGGGGTGCGCGCGGAAGAAATCCGTTTTTTGCCCGTGATGCTGGCGCACGAGCCTTTCGGTAGCCAGGCGGGTCACCGACAGCAGGATGAGCGTGGCCAGCAGCATTGCGATCAGGAAGGGTAGCAGCATGAAATATCCTCTTTGCATTCGATTATACCCGTGGATCTCGGCGGCAATCATTCATACAATCTACACAATCTCAAAACAGGTTTTGAATATCCAGATTTTATGATGAATACAATCAAACAGATTGGGAGAAAGAAAGGCTATGTCTCAAAAAACTAACTTACTGGTAGATGGTCTGATTTTTGCGGGGTTTGTGGTTGCCATGTCCCCCGGGTTTACAGGGGTGAGCATCCATGAATGGTTGAGCCTTGCGCTGGCGGGCACCCTGTTCGTACACATTCTGCTGCACTTTGAGTGGATCAAGAATGTGCTGGTGAGGTTCTTTACCCGCCTGTGGCATAAATCACGCCTGCAATTCGTATTGGATGTGCTGCTCTTCGTGGATGTGATCTCCATCATGGTGAGCGGATTGTTCATCTCGCACGCCATTTTGCCCGCGCTCGGGTTGCAGACCCAGCGGGGAGGCGCCTGGCGTATGATCCATTCGCTTTCCGCCGACATCGGCATCTGGCTGGTGGCAATTCACTTTGCGCTCAACTGGAAGTGGATCGTCAACAATGTGGGCAGGTATCTGCTCAACCCGGTCAAAAGGCTGTTCCAACCGCGTAATGCGCCGGTCGTTGTACCGGTACGGATCGACGAACCGGTTCGCAGAGGGGAGCGTGCGCAATGATGAAGTGGCTCCTTCGCGGATGGTTGTTGGCGGGCGTGATCGCCCTGGTGGTGGTCGCACTCGTGGTGGTAGTACCGCAAATGCAGGTTTCCGCTTTCGGTGATGCCGGTTTCTCCGGTGGTGAAAGAAGGGGCGATGTGCGCCCGAACTTCAACGCAGGTACCGATCAAGGGACGACAGGTACCTCAGGCGCAGAGTCCTTTATTCCACCGACTGAAACGCACGGACAGCCCGGCGACGGCGACATGGATAGACATGACGGCGGAGGAATGGGCTGGTCGGAGCTAGTGAAAAACGTGGGCATCGTTGCCGGTGTTACGCTGCTGATCGTACTGTTCTCTTCCTTCTCGAAGGTACTACAGCGTCGCCGACCCCAACTCAAAGCAAAGGAGGGCGTGTAAGTAAAATACCTTGATCTCACTCGATATTCATCCGATGCCAGCCGGGGAGGTTTCTCCGGCTGGTTTTTTTTGTTGATACAACCCGGCGACATCCGCTTCTGCGCCTGTTATAATGTGCGCGGAGCAACCCACCCCATGACGGATATCAAACGCAAATTACTGCTGGTCGCAGGCACCATTTTTGTCTTTCTGGGTGTCATTGGCATTTTTCTGCCGCTGATGCCCACCACCGTATTCCTGCTGCTCGCCGCAGCCTGCTATGCGCGCAGTTCGGAAAAATTCTACCGCTGGCTGATCCAGCACCGCATTCTGGGCGGGATGATCCGCGACTACCGCGAAGGCAGGGGCATTCCCCTGCGCAACCGGCTGGTGACCATGCTGCTGCTGTGGGCGACCATCGGCGCTTCGGGTTACTTCTTCGTGACGAACGACTGGATCACGCTGATGCTGGGCGCGGTGGCGGTGGGCGTGAGCGCCCACCTGCTGACCATCCGCGCGAGGCAACCGCAGCCGGAAGAGACCAGCCCTCTGGCAGGGTAGAATCGGGCGCGGATCACTTTCCGGCGGCGAAGCGGTAGCGGATGGCTTTCGAGGGACAGCCATCCACGCACGAGCCGCACAGAATGCACTCGGCGTGCTCCATCTTCTCCGCCGCCACCATCTCATCCACCTTCAAGCTCATCGGACAGTTGCCCGTGCAGGTTTTGCAGCGGGTGCAGGCGGAAGAATCCGCCGCCAGCCGCAGCGAGGGGTAGGCAAACAGATTGCGCAGTTTGCGCCCGAGGATCATGAATGGCGCCATCCAGCAGATGCTGTGACAGGCAGCCCGTCTGCCGCCCAGCAGGGCGGGCAGCATCATCACCGCGATCACAAAGTAGTAGATGATGTACGCGAACAGGATCGGGCGATCGGGCGAACCCGCCACCGAAATACCGTTCTCGGTATCGAGGAAGAAGTTCACCGCCTTATATCCGCCCGCCACGACCGTCATCCAGACGATCACGCCCAGCCAGACCGCCCAGATCACCCACTTGATCCAATCGATTCGCTTTCCGTTGACGGGACGGGAATTGATGGAGATGACCATCTCTTGCAGGGCACCCGCCGGGCAGAGCCATCCGCACCACAACCTGCCCACAAAGAGCGCGGAGAGGAACATCAGCACGAACACGATCAGGCTGCCGTTGACGATGCCCTGCGAGGCGCCATCTATGATGACATAGGGGGAGAAATAATTCATGATGATGGGGAATAAGAGGAACATTACCAATAAGAGAGTCTTGCGCGCCCGCTGCCGGGCGGATGTGGCTGCTTTCATGGTTGCACCTTTCCGTATTTACGCCGCCGGGACCCGGTTGTGCTTCAGGTCGTCGATCACTTTTTCCGCCCAGACAAGCTGAGCTTTCATGGTGAGAATGCCCATCTCGAGCGTGGAATACCAGTAATACGCCTCGCGCGGCGAACCGACCACCTGGGTGAAATATTCGGTGCTGGCTGGCACCGCTTCGTAGAGCTGCAATATGCTGCGGAAGATCTGTGCCGCTTCTTCGAGTTTGCGCAGCGCTTCTTCGTTGGTCAGCTTGCCCATGAAGAATACCTGCACCAGCGGACCGCTGCGGCTGGGCGCCAGGGGGAAGGGACCCGCCAGCCAGTTGCGCAGTTCCTGCCGGCCGGTTTCGGTGATGTGGTAGAGTTTGCGGTCGGGGCGGTCGCTCTGCTCGATCACTTCGACCTCGGTGAACCCGCGCCCGGTTAACTTTGCCAGGGTGCGGTAGATCTGGCTCTGGTCGGCGCTCCAGAAGTGTTTGACGGAGTCATCAAAGATGCGCTTGAGTTCGTATCCGCTGAAGGGGCGGTAGCTGAGAAAGCCGAGGATGGCGTGTTCGAGGGACATATATGCGTTCTCTAATATAAGATTACGCATATATTATCTGCGTTGTCCTATATTGTCAAGGGGTGTATTCAGACGCAGTCCGTTCCACCCACATGCCCGTTTCGTGCTAAATCGCGGTGGGCGAACCCATTATACGCACATGCCGTTTCTTGCTTTCCCGGAAAGATGACATCGCACATCTCCGCATCACCTCCCCCTCCCATCTGATACAATCATTCTATGTCCACTGATTTTCTGTCCACCACCCCCGCGGAGATGCGTGAACGCGGCTGGGACGCGCTCGACGTGATCCTGATCAGCGGCGACAGCTATATTGACAGCCCGTTCATCGGCAGCGCGGTGATCGGACGGGTGCTCGAGCGCGCCGGCTACCGGGTGGGGATCATCGCTCAGCCTGAGGTCACTTCCACAGCGGATATCACCCGACTGGGTGAGCCGCGCCTGTTCTGGGGAATCTCCGGTGGGAGTGTGGATTCGATGGTGGCAAACTACACCGCGCTGAAGAAGAAGCGCAAGAGCGACGATTACACCCCCGGCGGGCAGAACACCCGCCGCCCCGACCGCGCGGTGATCGCTTACAGCAACCTGATCCGCAGGGCGTACAAGAACACCGCTCCGCTCGTGCTGGGGGGCATCGAAGCTTCGCTGCGGCGGGTGGCGCACTACGACTTTTGGTCGGATGCGGTACGGCGCTCGATTTTATTCGACGCCAAGGCGGATTACCTGGTGTACGGCATGGGCGAGGGGACGATTTTGGCGCTGGCGGAGGCGCTGCGCAACGGCGGCGACCCAACCGCCATCCGCGGGCTGTGTTACATCAGCCGTGAAGCGCCCGCCGGATACGAGATGCTGCCCTCCTACGAGGAGGTGTGCGCAGATAAACCGGCGTTCATCCGCATGTTCCACAGCTTCTACCGCAACATGGATCCCATCACCGCGCACGGGCTGGTACAGCCGCACGCCGACCGGCTGCTGGTGCAAAATCCACCGGCGCCTTACGGCACCCAGGCGGCGCTGGATGATATCTACGACCTACCCTACCAGCGGCGGCAGCACCCGTATTACGAGCGGATGGGTGCGGTACGGCTGCAGGATACGGTGGGGTTTTCGATCAGCACCCACCGCGGCTGTTACGGCGAGTGCAACTTTTGCGCGATCGCGGTGCACGAAGGGCGGACGGTGCGCTGGCGCAGTGAAGAATCCATTTTGGCGGAGGCGGAAAGACTCACCCGGATGCCCGGCTTCAAGGGCATCATTCAGGATGTGGGCGGACCGACCGCCAACATGTACGGTTTCGAGTGCCGCAAAAAGCTGACCTCGGGTGTGTGCGAAGACAAGCGCTGCGTTTTCCCCGTCACCTGCAAAGCGCTCAAACCCACCCACCAGCCGCAAACCGAGCTGCTGAAGCGCATCCGCAAGATAGCGGGGGTGAAGAAAGCCTTCGTGGCATCGGGCATCCGCTACGATCTGATCCTCACCGATACCGCCCACGGACGGGAATATCTGCGCGAGGTGGTGGAGCACCATGTTTCGGGGCAGATGAAGGTAGCGCCCGAGCACACCAGCACCGCGGTGCTGGAGAAGATGGGCAAGCCGGGCAGCGGTGCGCTGGTGAAGTTCAAGCAGCAATTTGATGACCTTTCGCGTGAGAGCGGCAAGCAGCAATTCCTGACCTATTACCTGATCGCGGCGCACCCCGGCTGCGGAGAGAAGGAGATGGCGGAGCTGAAGCGCTTCGTGAGCCGCGAGCTGCACATTACCCCCGAGCAGGTGCAGATCTTTACGCCGACGCCCTCCACTTATTCGAGCCTGATGTATTACACCGGGCTGGACCCCTTTACGCTGGAGCCGCTGTTTGTGGAGCGGGAGCCGGTGCGCAAGGAGAAACAGAAGCGGATGATCACCGAGCCGGGCGTGAAATCCCCTGTCGGGACGCCTCCGCGAAATCCACGTTCCCGAGATGGTGAGCGGCGTGGGATCGCTAAAAATATAAGAAGTCCGCGCAAGGAGAAACCATGACCTATCAGGCATACGCCATCTGCACCCCGGGTTTGGAGGAGATTGTAGAGCAGGAACTGCTGGATCTGGGCATAACCATTCCATCCGCCGGGAAGAGTGCGCCGGATGGCAGCGGCGAGGATTCGGGCGGGGTGGCGTTCGAGGCTTCGCTGGAGCAGATCTACCTGGCGAACCTGCATATCCGCTGCGCCAGCCGGGTGATCGTACGAGTGGGAGAATTCGACAGCATCGGATTCAGCGACTTCCGCAAGAAGACCGCGCGCCTGCCGTGGGAGCAATATCTCAGACCGGGCAGCGACCTGACACTGCATGTGACCTGCCGCAAGAGCCGCCTGTACCACTCGGCGGCGGTGGCGCGTGAAGTGGCAGCGGCCATCAGCCAGAAGCTGGGGAAGCCATCGGCACTGGTGAAGGCAACGGATGAAGGGGCGGACAAGGCACAGATGATTGTGGCGCGGATCGTGAACGACCACGTAACGCTGAGCCTGGATACCTCGGGGGAACTGCTGCACCGCAGGGGATACCGCCTGCAAACCGCCAAGGCTCCCCTGCGCGAGACACTGGCTGCCGGGCTGCTGATGCTGGCGGGGTGGCAGCCGGAGTATCCGCTGCTGGACCCGTTCTGCGGGTCGGGCACCATCGCCATCGAGGCGGCGCTGCTCGCGCGTAGAATCGCCCCGGGCAGGAACCGGCGCTTCGCCTTCATGGGCTGGGCGAACTTCAGCAAGAAAAACTACGGGGTGATCCTCGATAAAGCGCGGGCGGACGAGGTGAAAGCTCCGCTCAACATTTTTGGCTCGGACCGGGATGCCGGGGCGATCGAGATCGCGCGTGCCAACGCGGAACGCGCCGGGGCGAGCGGGGGGATCCATTTCACGCAGCAGGCTTTTTCGGCGGTGGAAGCGCCCGCGGACGCGGGCTGGCTGGTGAGCAATCCGCCCTACGGGGTGCGCGTCAGCCCCACCAGCGATTTAAGGAACCTGTTCACCCGTCTGGGTGATATTTTGCGTGGGGATTTCAGCGGATGGCACTACGGCATTCTGTGCGCGGATACCATTCTGGCGGGGCACATGCGGGTGAAACCCGCCCGGGTGGTGGATTTGGTGAACGGGGGGATTGGGGTGAAGTATTATGTGGGTGGGTGAAGGGGATGGTAAGGAGTGCCAAGGGCACTAATACTCTTCTGAGAATATACTAGGTTTTCTACTTTATGTCATTATCAAAATTAAAACGGTTTTCAAAGTTACAACGAAGTTCAAAATTGCTGCTATCTTGCAATTCTTTTGAAAACAGACCAAAACGAATTGAAATGTCTACAACGAATTGATCGGGATTGATTACCAGTTCACCTAATTCTTGGTGGAAACCAAATGAGCCTGGTATATTTGAATAAAACCTAACTCTCGCCCCTGTAATACCTGAGTGATATAACCCGCATCTAACCCGTTTGTAGAATGCTCTAAGAAGCTCTAATTCACTGGCAGGAAGATCAGGAAATGTAAAAAGCATCCCACCCTTAAAATATTTACTTGACTCCCCAATACCAAGATAGCCAGACCTGTATTTCCCAATCATTTCAAAATAACTCATAACAATTGCCATTTGTGCAAAATGGCGATGGGGAATATCTTTCACTATCATATCTAGTGCTGGCTGTATTTGCCAACCCTTCACTCGGGCAATAAAAATCTCAATCTTCTGGTCAAGGGTAAGCGGCCAATCAAATGAATCTGTTGTGTGAATAGGACTGATAGCCCAAGACATTTCCCCTCCTTATATTCCATGAAAAATCGAAAATTTGTTTTGATTCTAGACCGCTCCATGATAATCTCAACATTGAAAAACAATGGCATAAAAAAACAATATTTCAGCTAACATATTTTATAAAGTTAACTTTATCAATAAAATCAATTGCTTTTTATCAAATTTTCTTTTGCATTCTTTACTCTACTAACCATAGTATTAGTTACAAAAACTTCATGACCATGAAAAACAAGATTCCGATATCTATTTATCTCTAAAAGGTCTTCATATTTTTCATGATCTATCTTCCCGCTGCGGTAGAGCGCATCAATCATTTGCCGAAATGAATACGACATTTGTGGAGTACCACGACTCGGTACATACAGATCTGATTCCTTTAAGTATTTACGAACAAATATTTCAAGATCACGAAAAGCATCAAAAAATACTGACGCGGGTTGTTGATTAGTTATATCTTGTGTTTTTTCTGAGGAACTGACTAGTATTTTTTCAGCAGTTTTTCTATATTTTTTAGGATCTATGATTGATACAACAAAAACCAAGCCTAAAATAATGGTGGCAATATCAACAATCGCGACAACTAGTATTACCCACCAGGGAATAAGCCGGCAAACCTGGTTAAAATAAACTAGTCCTAAACTAAAAATAATTGCTGAGCCAGTAAGCCATGCCAGGAAACCTAGGCGCTTATGATAAAAGGAAAGTAATTCTGAATGGATTTCATCAAGGGAGTCGTCTTTCTCGCTTGCTGTTACCATTAGAGAATGAACAATTGCATAACCGGTTAATAAAAATGCAATAAATGCTGATATGCTTTGTGCAGCGGCACTAAATGTCCAAAATATGTTTTCCGTATTCAAAGACACCCCCCTTAACAAAAATTTGAACGATTTTCTGATTTCCCTAATTTGCTCATCTTCTTAAATATAAAATGCCCCACAACAGCTTATTTTATAATAGTAACCTCGATTTATAAATAATCAACTACCTGGTATAAAAAATGACCAATTCCAAACTTTTCAATATTGTCTGGTGATTTTACTCTTCCCTTACTTACCCAAATAATCCTTAGAGAATTTCGAGAAATCTAAAAACAGCAATGGTAGCTATTGAACAAATAATCCTCAAACCATTCCCAATTAAGAATTTTATAAATCTTCTTCTACCTTTCCGTGCATCAATACTTAACCCTCCGCGTCGTGTTTTTATGCTTGTATTTCGGTGGGAAGTTACTTTTACCTGACCACTAACACCCCAACCCACCCATAAAGCGGCAACCTTGTATGTTAACCATAGACCAATGAAATCATACCTTTTAATTATTATTGCAATTGGAAAGAGAAAACCTTCCATAATACCTAGAAATCGAGGTGCCATCGTGTCTTCGATATCATGTTCTCCACCTAAACCAAATTGAAAATCAACAAATTTCACAAGGATATCAATTATAAATTGTGAGAATCCAATAGAGATAAATAATACTCCGACAAACTTAGTCCATTCAGTTTTGGGAACATGGGTACTTATAGGTGATAAGTATTCAAGTCTATTTGTGGGCTGAGTAATTAAGTATATTCCTGCCCCGATAAAACCTATAATGATAGCCCAATATATTACGCATCGAGCTATTTGGTGACGATCATATCCATTTAGAGTGTATTTATGTTTATTCATGATCCACCTAATTGATACTTCAGACAAAAAAAGGCATTAAATATATTCTGTAAAAAAACAAAAAATGTATCGCTATAAATCACGTTATGCGTAATTTTCAAAGAGCGGGCTCCACCCTATTTGGGAGCACAAACCGCAAGACCCCACCCTGCGAAAATTGTAGGGTGTGCCCTGGCACACCAAAGATCAACAGGTGGAGCAGGCTCCACCCTACGAATACTGATAGCCCAAGTCATTTCCCCTCCTTGCAGTACAGCTTATATAAAATCGAAATTCATTTATGTTCATTACTGGTATGGTGGATCCCATACTGCCAAATTAGCTATATCAGTTATTGCACTCTAGTGTATGAATCCAAATCTAGTTTATAAGTTTTTGGTGTATGTGAATGATTTTTTTCAACCAAATACACTATCCCGATTTCTGCTTTGAGTATCGCACGTATTTGGGCTAAGCGTTCAAATTGAACCTCTGAGGCTTTATCGCCTTGCTTTTTAACTTCAATAAACATCACCAGACCATCATCATTGTAAAGAAATAAATCCGGTAGACCTGAGTCTGGCGCATACTTTGAGCGTAATCTGGCATCTCGAAATAAATCTAAACTTTTTTTCGGAAAAAGTTCTTCTATCTTTCGTTTGCCTTCCTTATACTTTTCAAGCGTCGAATCAAACGAGTAGAAGGTGAAACCATTCCATCCTTTTTGTTCATAGTGCTTCAAGACGAAATTTTCACCAAAATGATATTCAGGTTGGTTGTGGATTTCTGGAGGGACTTTACGACCAGCAAGTAGTTTTTGCTTGTCACCATGCTTCCATTCTTCAAGGTCATTAGGATGGTATTCAATAACCGTTTCAGTTAGATGGTATAGCACCTTTTGGTTTAACCCTTTCCCCAGATAATCTAACCCTCACTTTTCAATTATATATAATTATTACTGATTATTTGGATTAACAGGTGGAGCCTGCTCCACCCTACTTGGGTGCGAAAACTTTGAGACTCCACCCTACGAATACTCATTCCCCGCCCCGGATGGATTTAATTCTTTCGGGCTCCGCAACTCCCCAATCATGATCATAGATCTACGGGATCCACAAATCGCGAGACCCCACCCTGCGAAGGAGGTAGGATGTGCCCTGGCACACCAAAGATCAACAGGTGGAGCAGGCTCCACCCTACGGGATCCACAAACCGCGAGACCCCACCCTGCGAAGGAGGTAGGATGTGCCCTGGCACAC
>DAIOEK010000049.1:11098-19854 GCA_036746315.1 Anaerolineaceae bacterium
GGTTTGTGTTTACTGCGCGCTCAGCTTCTCCACGATCCTGGCAATACGGCGCGCGCGGGTATCCTGTGCTTTGGCTTCCTCCACCTGGCGCACATATTCCTTTTTCATGGATGGCGCCGATTTCTCGAAGGCATCCAGCGCATGCGCGCCGCTCAACGCCTGCTGCAAATCATCGGGGAGCTGCACTGTGCGCGGTTCCAGATCAAGCTCCAGCGTCACATCCGCCTCTTCGCCGCCCTGCACGCCGGCGGCTTTGCGGTGTTCGGCGCTGAAACTGATCATATATTTCCCATCCATAACCGCCACGGCGCTGCGATAGGTGTAGCGATTGACGGTGACACGGACGAGGGGACGTTTGCCCGCGCCCAGCTGCTCGATGATCTCCTCCGGCACCTGAATGCCGGCGGTGTTCTGCCCGGTTTGCAGGATGGTGGTGTGAAAGCGGATTGCGGGGGTGGAATTGTTCATTTTTATCTCCGGTTTTCGTCCGGGCGTGCCGGACGGCAAGTATCTGTTTTTTGTAAACTGCCCTGCCATTGATTGTATGGGGTTCAACCCCGCAGTGATTTTTGCCGTATAACCCCGCCGGGTGATCCTCATGGATCCATTGACAGATCTATATACTAATTAGTATAATATATACTCTTTGGTATAGATAAGGTTGACCGATGGCAAACAAGCGAAAACTCGAGCATGAAAGTGCAGACAGGATCCTGGCGAATGCCTGGGAACTCTTCCAGCAGAAGGGTTACAAGGGCGTGACGGTGGATGAAATTTGCGCACGCTGCAACCTGACCAAACCCACGCTCTACTATTACTTTCACGATAAAGAAGACCTGTTCGTGACCGTGCTGCAGCATCAATTACAGCTCTTCCACGATGTTTTGCAAAAGCCGGGGAGCACCCGGGAGCAACTGGTATCGATGGCGGTTGCCGTTCTGGATAACTTCCAGGCTCCGTATACCGTGCTGATGCATAACCGCGAGCAGGTCCAAAAGCCGGAGAATCAGCTGGCAATCCGCGAGGCATTCCGCGGGTATTTCTTTAATCCGCTGCGTGCATTGATGCAGGCGGGGATGGACAGCGGCGAACTGCACGGAAAGAATGCCGAGATGCTGACGTTGATGTTCCTGGGGATCATCAATAATTTTATCAACCGCACTGCCGAGACCGGGATGGACAATGCCGCCCTGGCGGCGGAGTTAACCGATCTGTTCCTGGGAGGAGTATCCAACAAATGAGTCCGCAATTATCCATCATCCTTGAATCGAGCTTCAACGTCCTCTACCTTGTCGTGGTGTGGATTTTGGTGGCGCTTATGTCGCGCAACCTGGGACAGGTTGACGCAGAAGACCAGCCCACCGCCAGGCTGATCAGAATGGCTTTCATTTTGCTCGCCGTGGGGGATAGCGGGCACGTGGGCTTCAGAGTGGTTGCCTACCTGATGGGCGGGCTGGAGACGCAGGTGAACCTCCTCGGCTCGATGATGAGCCTTGCCGGTCTGGGCGCACTCGCCACCTCATTCACGGTCACCATCTTTTATATGCTGATGGTCTTTGTGTGGCAGAAGCGCTTTCACAAAGGCAACAATGCCTTCACCAGCCTGCTGCTGGCGGTTGGATTGGTACGCTTTATCATTCTGGCGCTGCCCGGCAACAACTGGGCGGCGGTGGTGCCGCCCCAGCCGATGAGCACCTTCCGCAACATCCCTCTGATGTTACAGGGCGTGGGTGTGATCGGACTGTTCCTGTACAGCGGGTATCGCAACAACGACCGGACTTTTATCACCCTCGGCTGGATGGTCTTCCTTTCCTTTGCTTTTTATCTGCCGGTGATTCTGTTTGTCCAACAGATGCCGCTGCTGGGGATGCTGATGATCCCCAAGACGTGTGCCTACCTGGTGGTTGCCTGGGTGGCTTACCGGGATATCTGGCAGAAGAAGGGGCGCGGGGAATAAGACTATCGATTGCCTGCCGCCCGGAAAACGGCAAGGTTGCACGGTTTTTCATTATCGGTATGCAAAAAAATGAAATGAGGTAAATATCGGTATGGCTGAAGATTCACAGAATCCGGAACAAAATTCACAGTTAGCGGAATGGATGAGGAAAATCAACCCGGTGGTGCCAAAGCACTGGCTGCTGCTGATCGCGGGTTTGATGTGGAGCGGTGTGGGCATATTGCTTTCCTGTTTTGCGATCACCTGGCTGGCGAAGGCGCTCTCGATGGCCTCGATCCTGCTCGGGCTTTTGGGGGTGGGTATTTCGATTTTCGCAAATCGCTACCAGTTCAGCAAGCTTGCCCGGAAAAACATTCGGCGCATCCTCGGCTTGAATCCGAAAGCGTGCGTATTCGCGTTCCAGGCGTGGAGCGGCTATCTGATCATCGCAGTGATGATGACCGGCGGCATGTATTTGCGGAGCACTGCCATCCCCAAGCCGTACCTGGCGGTGATCTACGCCGCAATCGGCGGCTCGCTCCTCCAGGCCAGCCTGCACTATTACACGCACTTTGCCCGGGCGAGGAATGACATCGAAGAATTGGCTTGACCGGCAGGCAAACTGCCGGGGTGCTGGACGCAACTTGAGCTAAATTTTTTCCGCTGAAACGATCTCCTTCGTGCCATCCATATAGTAAATGGCATAGGTATCGCCCTGCATCATAATATCTGCCAGGTCGGAATCCACATCGAAGGCAACTCCGCCCACGTGTAGTTCATAAGTGACTTCCCTTTGCTCGGTGGTGTAGTTGTATTCATCCTGCTTGACGATGTTTATTTCACCTTCCACGCTCTTCAGCAAGAAATCCCTGGCATCCGGTCGACCCATGCGCATCACCCTGATGCCAATGAATATCCAGATCGGCACCCAGACGACAGTCCAGATAATGAAGAACAATGCCGGAACCCCGACTAAATACAGGATGATGCCGGGCAGAATTGCAATCGCCACGATCACCCATCCGCCAATCAGGAACATGTTTTTCGTGGACTGAGCATTGCTGTTCAACCGGTTTTTCTGCTTTTCGGTGAGCACACCGGAACGATTGGCGAATAGATCCGCCTCATCAAAATTGAAATATGCTTGCAATTCCCTGTCGATCATCATCCCTCCTATGTCTGGTGGTGATGTCTGCTGCCGGAAGCCGGTTTCATTGAGATTGTTTCAGCCGCTCCCGCAGGTATTCCACCACCAGCCGGTTCACTTCCGCTGCTTCGCAATCCAAAAACATGAGGTGTTCAGTCTTTTCAAACCAGACCAACCGCTTGCACTCCACCGGAGTGGATATCCGGTCATAAAGTATCTGTGCGCCTTCCGGGGCGTTGGCGGTATCCTTTTTGCTATGCAATATCAGTGCGGGCACCTTCACCTGCGGCACGAGTTTGTGCGTGGCTTTCATGAGGGCAAACAACTGCAGGAATGTGACGGTCGGCACCCAGGTGTACCCGGTATCGTACCTGACCAGGCCGGGATCGGCGAATACGGGGGGCAACTCCCACCCGGGTTTGATGCGCAAAACCAGCGGCGCCAGAAAACTCAGCGGACCTCCCGGCGCAAACGGATTGACGGCTTTGGTGGAGCCGCCCGCCACGACAATGCTGTCGATCTTATCGCCCTGCGTGGCGGCCAGGATCAATGCGATCATCCCGCCCATGCTGTGACCGATGACGATCACTTTTTCGGCTTCCGACAGCACCTCTGCCAGGGCGTTTTCGGCATCGGCAACCCATTCCGTCCACTTCACGCCCAAAAGCGCCACAGGCGTATCCGCACCGTGCCCCTTCAACAGGGGCGCCCGGTACGGCAGATGTAATGCCTCCACCTGCTCCGGCAGTTTTCCAAATCCCGACGGCATCCCTGAAAACCCATGGATCATAAGCACGCCCAATGGCTGCCCGGACATAGATCACCTCCTGAACGAGCGAACTGCCGCGCCGATGCAGCTTCACCTGCCCTGACAAATCGAATGGTCGGCACCGCGATGGGAACCGGTTCTGTATTTTGTGTTTTTGCTGCGATTGAAGGCTGTCGTGCTGTGATGCTGATCCCCTGCGAAAAAGCAGTGTTGCCACCCCGGATCAGTCTGTACAACTGTAATTATCCACGAGATTTTCGAATATGCAACCATGCGCCATGACAGCAACGTGGGAGCCCTCTCCTCGAGGGGGCAGCCTGCGACCGGATCAATCAATCGTTCAGGTAACGATCCAGTTCCAGCGCGGAGACGGTTTCCGGCAGTGGAGCGCCGTTCTGCGGGCTCCAGCCGAAATGCTGCCAGTGCAGGCGCATCATCTCGTCGATGCGCACGGTTTTGCCCTTCAGGGGACCCTGGCGGAGGGGAGGTTCTCCCGCCAGACGACTGCCCAGCCGGAACGAGCGCGGGTCGACGCCGTGCTTGATATTAAACAACTGGCGCAGGGTTTGGATGCGCCTGCCGGTTTGCATGTATTCATCGGGGGTAAAGGACCAGCCGGTTGCCTGGTTGAGCCATTCGAACAGCGGATAATGCTCCACGCCCTGGATCATGCCAAAAAGGCAGCCGCCGGCGCCATCCAGCACCTGTTTGTAACAGGCGTTGGCAACCGTCTTGAGCGCCAGTTCTTCGTTGGGCACGTATTCCTCGCCTTTGTCGGCGTATCTGCCTTTGGGCGCCCAGCTTACCTTTTCCCACAGGTGCATGATGTTGTAATATTGCCCGGCGCCGATGGTGTGCCTGCCGGGGGTGGGGTCGGCGCTGAAATGGACGCCGAGCACGGGATCCATGCGCGGATCGTGCATGCCGGGTTCCTGTCCACCGGCGTGCACGGCATAGTCGGCATTCGATACGCCCAACTGTTCGGCAGCCTTTTTGACGCCATCCGCCAACAGGTCGCCGATGCCCTCGCGGGCGATCATCAGCCGGACCAGTTGGACGATGGCGGATGAATTACCCCAGGCGAGTTTGAGCCCGCCGGTCATTGCGGGGGTGATGACGCCCTTTTCGTATGCCTCCACGGCGAAGGCAACCGTGCCCCCGGCGGAGATGGTATCCATGCCGGCGCGGTTGAGCATTTCGTTAATGGTGAAGATGGCATCCAGGTCGCTGTTGAGCACCAGACTGCCGAATGCCGCAGAGGTCTCGTATTCCGGTTTGTGACCCTGCTCGAACTCTCCGCTGCCGGTACCCTTCATATCCACGATGCCGCCGCAGCCGAGCACGCACGAATAACAGTGATACTTGCTCTGTTCGCGGTCGATGATGCGATCGGGGTTAAGCGACCGAAAGCGGTTGATGTTGAAATCCTTCACCGAACCCGCCCAGTTGCGCACCGGTGAATCACCGTTGGGCAGCCCCATGGTGTTATTGAAAATCGTTCCCCAGCGTTTGAAGAGCGCCGAGGTGAACAACCCGTCGAGCGGAGCATAGCCGTTCATTTTGCCCATCAGGTATCCGCCGATGGGCAGCAGGCTGCCGCGCATCCACCCAGGCAGGGCGGCGTTGCGGATCTTGCGGGTAAGCTCTTTGCTGACGGCTCTGGCAGCCTGCGGATCGTGCGCCTGGAGCGGTTTATCCCCCGCCAGCACCAGCGCCTTGAGGCGCTTGGAGCCCATCACCGCTCCGACCCCCGAACGGGCGGCGATGCGCCCGCCATCATTGACGATGCCCGAGATGAGCGAGAGCTTTTCTCCCGCCTGCCCGATGACCGCGACCGCCGGTTTTTTGCGCCCGCTGTTTTCGGCAACCAGCCTCTCTTCGGCGGTCACCGCATCCATGCCCCACAGGTGGGCGGCGGATTTAAGCTGTGCGCCGTCGGGTCCGATGAAGAGATAGACAGGCTCGGGCGAGATGCCGGTGAAGAAGATGCCATCGTATCCGCACTGCTTGATGGCGGGCGAAAGATTGCCGCCGCAGTTGGCGTCGCCCCATCCACCGGTGAGGGGGGATTTGCAGACCGCCATCCAGCGCCCGGTGATCACACTGCCGGACCCGGTGAGCAATCCGCTGACGAAGCCCAGAATGTTCTGTTCGCCCAGCGGGTCCGCCCCGGCGGGGATGTGGCGATAGAGCAGCCACGCTCCCAGACCCACCCCGGAGAGGAAGTGCCGGTATATCTCATCATCGATCTGCTGTTCATGGATGTCGCCGCTGGCAAGATTGACCCAGAGGACTTTTTCCAAGTATGCTTTCATGCCTGCCTCACTGCTGCTGTTTTAAATTGTCATCCTCCGGAGATGGGAAAGAAGAAACTGACCGTATCGCCATTCTTGAGCGGCGTGCGGGGCTGTGCCTGCTCGGAGTTGATGCTGCATAGCAACACCGGTCGGAGCAGGAGCGGAATTTTTAAAAATCGGTAAAGGCTTTTGAGCGTTGCGCCATCCGGCAGCGCGGCATAGCCATCTTCATCCAGGTGTTGATGCGAGATGAATGCGGGGGCGTATACTTTGACGCGAATGGACATGGCTCCATTATAAACAAATGTGCGTGATCGGGAGTTCTACTGTTCACCCTCTTCGCAGGCGTAGGCTGTGCGGTTATCCGCGATGAACTGTGCCTGCGCGGCGTCGAGGGGAGCGGCAGCCATTTGCTGCAGGAAAAGGCAGACTGTATCGTTGCGCACCGACCTGGGCTTGAAGGCACTGCGCAGCAGGGTTTGCGCTTCTTTCACGCTGCCGGATCTCAGGCTGCCTTCGACGAACGGCAACCATTCCAGCGGGTCATCGGGCTGAAAACCGGCTTCCCGGGCGGTGCTGCCCAGGCGGACAATGGCATTCCAATCCGCAGACTGTCTGGCAAGCTCCGCCTTCTGGTAGTAGTAGCACCAATCCGGTGCAGCGGCGGCGCCGAATATGGCGGCGGGGAGGGCTGCCGGAGATGCGGCGGGGTTGATGCGGCTCAGATTCGACCATTTGGCTGCCCTTGCCAGATTGGCGGGCAGAACGCCCTCCTGAAGCATCAGCGGATTGGCGGGGTCGACCACCCTGATACAGCCGACCTCGGGGTAGAAGAACACCAAAGTGTTGGAGGTGTTGCCGCTGAAATGGGTGGTGCGGTAATCGACCTCGACGGGGATGTCGCGTGCCAGACCGGGCAGCTGACCGGTTGCCAGGCGGATATCGGTGTAGAGCAGGACGTAAGGGATCTGCCGCGCGGCGAGATCGGGCGCGTAGACCCAATTCAACGGGGCGGTCAAGCCCAGATCGCTTTCACGGGGGATGGCTGCTATGTGATCGGTGAGCAGGATGGTGCCCGGTTGAATGCCGGGGGCGCGCCAGGTGAGCTGAGTGAAGAGATTCTTCTGGTTCTCGGCGTCGCGGCGGTAGGCGTTGGCGTTGAGGAACTGTGCGCCGAGCGCCAGGGCAAGCAGCAGGCTGGTGAGCACAATTTTGCGGCGTTTGCCGCGCAGAAAATATTCCAGCACGCCGGCGACGACCAGACTGGCACCGGGCATGATGGAGAGGAAAAAGCGGTCGTAATCGTAACGCACTTCGAAGGGGAGCCCCGCCACCCAGGAGGGGATGCGTCCGGCGAGGATCGCGACCACCCCGAGCAGGATGACCCGCCCCGCCCAACCATCCGCCTGCGGATCATCATCCGCCGGGGATGCACTGCGGGCGAAGAATATATAGAAGATCGCGAAAGCGGCGACGAGCAGAGCAAAGGCAAGCAGGAAGGAGCTGCTCTGGAACGGCAGCTTGAAAACGGCGAACGCCGGTGCCCAGGCGGAGAAGAGTGCTGTGGACAGCGTGTGCAGCCCCTCCAGCAGCATGCCGCCCACGGAACGGGAGAGGCTGCCGGAGACAAGCTCCATCCCTTCCAGTTCGTACGAGGCGTAGCTGCCGGAGCGGTAATAGATGAACAGCCAGACGCCGTTCAGCGCCAACAGAATTCCGTAAGGCAGCCAGCGGCGCAGCGTCTGCACGGATTTTTGCAGCCATCCCCCGGGGTCGACCAGGTACCAGATGAGCAGCAGGCGGATGATCTCAAAGCCGATGAAATACTCGGTGGCAAAAAGTCCGACGAATTGCAGCACGACCGCCAGCAGCATGCTGCGGATGCGGTGCGCCGGGGCGCGGATGGCGCGCGCGGTGAGCCCGAACGAGAACAGGTAGGCGATGAGCGGGAGGACTTCCTGGTTGATGTGGGTGAGCGCCACCCACTGCTGGCTGAAGCCGGGGAAGAGTAGAAAGAACAGGGCTGCCACCAGGTTGCGGCGCCGGCTTCCTGGCCAGACCTGGTTGAGCATCCAGTAAAAGGCGAAGGCGGTGGTGAAGCGGGCGACCAGCCCCAGCATCTGCCAGGCGAAGGGGGCGGTGCCCAGCAGGGAGGTGGTGAGGAAGAAGATGGGACCGAGGAAGGGGCGGAAGGGGGCAAAGGCGCGCACGAGTTCGAGGGGACCGTAGAAGTGGGCGAGGAAGGCGAAGGGCCAGTCATCCCAGTAGAAGCCCAGCCAGGGGATCAACAGCCCGTAGGCAAGGATGGCGGCAAGACCCAGGATGAAAGGCGCGGAACGCAGAGCGGCTCGGATTTTTTGCATGGAAACAGTCCCCCAGAAGGGTGGTCACTTCAATGATACCTTAAAATGGCGGCGGCAACGGCGGTTATGATATAATTTCGACTGCCCATCCGGGCCTGGCAGCTCGTGCGGCAGAAGGTGCCCGACCAGGGTGCAGGCAGGCGAGTGAAACAACCGCCCTGATTAATCAGGGCCCGTAGCTCAGTGGCAGAGCGCGCGGCTCATAACCGCTTGGTCGTAGGTTCGATCCCTACCGGGCCCACAA
>DAIOEK010000050.1:0-1953 GCA_036746315.1 Anaerolineaceae bacterium
GCGGGCACGAAGTGATCTGGCACAACGACCATGCCGCCGATTGCGCCTTCTGCGGCGCGAGCCTGCCCCTCAAGTAGTGGTAATCTATACCACAAGCCCTTATTCAACTTTGGAGCAGAATCCTCTTGTGATCAGCAAGTGGATTTTATTTACTTGGATGGTTTTGTGGTGAGGAGACACTGCGTGGTATAATTAAATTTTCTGCTTGGCTTACTTCAATTTCCACTTCAATTCACAATCCCATTTAGGGGGACATATGAGAATACGATCGTATTTCATTGCTAGTGTGTTGATATGCTTATCCATTATGGTTCAAAGCTGTTCTGCTATTAAGAAAACGGTGAAGAGTATCATCTCTGATAACCGTCCAAACTTCTTAATTGTCGTCTCAGATGATCAACGATACGATACGATGCAGTATATGCCTTTCACGCAGGAGTTGATCTTTGACCAGGGAGTTACTTTTAATAGAGCGTATATCACAACACCTTTGTGTTGCCCTAGCCGGGTTAGTATTCTCACTGGCGATTATGCTCACAACACGCTGGTGCGGAATAATGGCGATAAAAACAATAACAGAACCCTAATAGAAGATATGCATGCTCAAGGCTATTATACTGGGTTGGTAGGAAAGTATTTGAACACCTGGAAGGGTGACAAAAGACCGGAATATGATTACTGGGTGTCATATTTTAAGGGCGAATCCGAATATATCAATCCTCCCTTGAATGTGAATGGCAAATGGAAAAAACATATTGGGTATATCACAGATATTTTGGGCACTTATTCGCTTGATTTTTTGGATGAAGCAACCAGCCAGAAGAAGCCTTGGATACTCGTTTACACACCAATTGCGCCACACGAACCTACAGTTCCCTTCGAAGGAGATTTGAATAAGTATACAAATTTGGCGCCATACCGCCCACCTTCCTTTAACGAAGTAGATGTGTCAGACAAACCAACCTGGCTGCAAAATAAATCTCTGTTATCTGAAGAGCAGATTAAAGAATTGGATACTTTTCGACGAAATCAAATATTAACTCTGTTGCCCCTTGATCGTGGCATTCGCATTTTGTTGAAGCAATTAGAGCGTGAAGGTGAGTTGGATAAGACGGTGATCATGTACATCTCTGATAACGGTAAGTTCTGGGGTGAGCACCGTATTTCTTCTAAGAACAGCTTCTATGAAGAGGCTGTAAAAGTACCTTTTGCCATCCGTTACCCCCCATTGGTTCCCACTCCATACTTGGAAGATCGTATTGTGGCTAACATTGATATTGCTCCAACTATATATGAACTTTCCGGTGTTAAACCTTCTCACACTATGGATGGACTTTCGCTTGTTGGACTTTTGAATGGCACATCTGACTGGCGGAGCGGGATTATGATCGAAGGCTGGCCACCGCGCGGAATTTTCACTGCCTGGATCACCGACCGTTATGCCTATGGCGAGACCCACGAAGACCGCAGCGAATTGTATGATCTGCAGAATGATCCTTATGAGTTGGAGAATCTGGCGGAACTGGAACAATATCAGGATTTAATTGCCGGCTTCCAAGATGAGCTTGCACCTATCCGTGAGCCAGCAGATGCTCCCACCCCCGTGCCAGATTAACTGTCTTTTACTGCTTTAGCTTGGCTTATGCAAACTTTGGATGCTTTGAATGTCTCTTGCCTGACCCTGCGCATGTACCAGTTTATCAAAAGAAATTATTGAGTTCGTGACTAAGCGGCAGTATTTAAGTTTTGTGTTTGGACTGATTCGGGGTGGAAGTGCGTTCACAACCGATTCGCATGAGGAAAGATCCGGACTACAAAGGAATACCTCCTCCTTCTTCTAAACAATTTCGCGGGGGTTTTTCTGCAATGATTACTTTGGATAGTTTTCCGCTTTTTCCCCCCAGCGCAGCGGGTTGTTACGGATATATTCCCGGATGCGGGTCAAATCCGCCT
>DAIOEK010000050.1:2053-18320 GCA_036746315.1 Anaerolineaceae bacterium
CCCCAGCGCAGCGGGTTGTTACGGATATATTCCCGGATGCGGGTCAAATCCGCCTCGTTTCGGACGATGTGCTCGTAATAATTGCGCTGCCAGATCGGCATGCCGGGCGTGTTGTCGATCTCATTGATCCGTTTGGTCACGGCGGATTTATATGCCCGGACGATGGCGGCGAGGGAATGAGCCGTCGGGGCGACCGTTGGGGCGCAGCGCGCTGCGCCCGTACCAAGGGATGGCTGGTCGCCCGTACGAGGGGCGATATCGCGCGCGGTCGGGGCGATCGTCGGGGCGGAGCGCGCTCCGCCCATTGGGGAATCATCATTAATCATAATGATCCCATGCACGTGATTGGGCATGATGCAGAATTCATCCAATGTCACATACGGTCGGAGCTCGGCAGTCTTGTGCCATTCCTCCAGGGCAATCTCGCCCAGGGCATTCAACCGCATCACCCCGTCAACGATCCGGCCGAACAACCATTCCCGCTGGTGGGTATTCATGGTGATGAAGTACGTGCCGGGCTGGGTGTAATCGTATCCCTTCAGGCGGATGGAGCGGCGGTGATGGAGAGGTTTCATTATATTTATTTTACAGGATAGGGACATAGCGCGCTATATTGGGGCACAGGTCGGGGCACAGCGCGCTGTGCCCGTGCGGGGGCTTGTTGGGGCGAAAAGTTGGGGCGGAGCGCACGAACTTTGTGCCCCCGAGTGAAACGAGTGGGGCGCTCCGCCCGTACGCTAAGTCGCGATTTTCTCCAGCACCGCCAGCAGGGTCTCCTGCCAGGCATCGTCTTCGGGGTCGAAGGGCAGCCAGTAGGCGTTCTTGCCGGCACGGGCAAGCGTCCCCAGCGGAGGAAGGTTGCGCTGAGAGATGCCCTCGGGCAGCGGCGGATAGCGCAGCACGAGCTGTCCGCTTTCCGCGCTCACCGAAGCCAGGCGGGCGCGTTCCGCCAGCAGCTTCACCTTGATCTGATAGAGCAGGTTGCGCACCTGTTGCGGCGGCTCGCCGAAGCGGTCGGCGAATTCCCCCTGCAGCTCATCCACCCCGGCAATATCATCCAGGTCTGCCATGCGGCGGTAGAGCTTGAGGCGCATGCCCATATCGGGCACGTAGCTTTCAGGGATCTCGACCGCCAGCGGCAGATCGACCTGCACCGGCAAACCGATCTCCTTCTCGAGCAGCGGGGCGGAGGATTCCGCCTCGGGCAGCCCGCGCAGGCCGCGCTGCATCTTCACCGCCGAAGCCAGCAGGCGGGTGTAGAGGTGGAAGCCGACCGTGGCAATGTATCCGCTCTGGCGCATGCCGAGCAATTCGCCCGCGCCGCGCATTTCCAGATCGCGCATGGCAATCGAGTAACCCGCGCCAAGCTGGGTGTTCTCGGCGATCACCTCCAGGCGTTCCTGCCCTTCGAGCGTGGGTGCGCGGTGCTTGTGGCGGAAGAAGTAAGCGTAGGCGCGCTGGGCGCCGCGTCCCACCCGTCCGCGCAGTTGGTAGAGCTGTGCCAGACCGAAGGTGTCGGCGCGATCCACGATGAGAGTGTTGGCGTTGGGGATATCCAGCCCCGATTCGATGATGGAGGTGCACAGCAGCACGTCGACCTCACCGGCGGTGAACTGCTGCATCACCCGCGAGAGCGCGCCTTCCTCCATCTGCCCGTGTCCGATGCCGATGCGCGCATCCGGCACCAGCTTCTTCAGGTGCATCGCCATCGCCGGGATGGTCTGCACGCGGTTGTGGAGGAAGAACACCTGTCCACCGCGTTCGAGTTCACGGCTGATGGCTTGCTTCACCAGGCGCGGGGAATACGGTCCGATGTGGGTGATGATGGGCAGGCGCTCGTCGGGCGGGGTGTTGATGGTGGAGATGTCGCGCACACCGGTCAGCGCCATGTAGAGCGTGCGGGGGATGGGCGTGGCGGTAAGGGTGAGCACATCCACTTCGGTGCGCAGGCGTTTGAGCGCCTCCTTGTGGGTCACGCCGAAGCGCTGCTCCTCATCGATGATGACCAGCCCGAGGTCTTTGAAGCTGACATCCTGGCTGATGAGGCGGTGGGTGCCGATGACGATATCCACCTGCCCGAGCATCAGTTTGCGGATGATCTCATCCTGTTCGCGGGCGGAGCGGAAGCGCGAGAGCATCTCGACGTTGGCGGGGAAGGGCTGCAAGCGCTGGCGGAAGGTTTCATAATGCTGCTGCGCCAGCACGGTGGTGGGCACCAGCACGGCAACCTGTTTGCCATCCATCACCGCCTTGAAGGCGGCGCGCAGGGCAACCTCGGTTTTACCGTAGCCCACATCGCCGCACAGCAGGCGGTCCATCGGGCGGGCGTTCTCCATATCCAGCTTGACTGCGGCAATGGCAGCCATCTGGTCGGGCGTCTCCACGTAGGGGAAGCTGCCTTCCAGCTCGAACTGCCACGAGGTATCTCTGGAGAAGGAAAAACCCTTCGCCACCTGACGCTCGGCGTACAGGTCGAGCAGGTCCTGGGCGATCTCTTCCACCGCACCGCGCACCTTGCTCTTGGTGTGGATCCACTCCTGGCTGCCGAGGCGGGAGAGCGCCGGGCGCTGGTTGTCGGGTCCGATGTAGCGGGTGAGGCGGTCCGCCTGGGGGATGGGGACGAAGAGTTGGTCGCCGCCGTCGTAATCGATGGCGATAAACTCGCGGGTGATGTTGTCGATAGTGCGCCGTACCAACCCCTGGAAGATGCCGATGCCGTGATCCATGTGCACCACCAGGTCGCCGATCTGGAAGTCGCCGTACTGGGCTTCGGGCGCCTCGACGGTGTGGATCTGCTTGCGGCGCGGCTGGGGCTTCTCCCAGCCGAAGATCTCGCTGTCGGTGTAGAGGAAGACGGGTTTGCCATCCTCGCGGTAATGGATGAAACCGGAGAGCAGGCTGCCATCCACGAATTCAGGTTGGGTAAGGGGGATATCCAACAGGTGGGTGCGCTCGTTCCACAGTTCATACAGGCGCGGGCGCTGGCGGGTGATGACGGTCTGCTCGAAGCCTTTGGCGGCGCCATCGAAGAGGGCATCGATGAAGGCGGTCTGCCGTCCGGCAAAGCGCTGGTTCGCCTGGAAGGCATCCGCCAGAGGGGAACTTTCGCCGGAAGTGCCGAAGCCGAGATCTACGGTGGGGTTGCTGCCCAGCGAATCCTGAATCTCGGACCAGGTGAGGTAGGGCACGGGGTAGTTGGATGGCAGGTCGCCCGCCCAGATGGCTTCGTTGCGGTTGCCGACCGCTTCCTCTTCGATAAGGTTGACGGCGCTTTCGAGCTTGGCAGAGTCATCGAGGATGACCAGCGTACCGCGCGGGAGGTAATCGAGCAGCGACGAGGGGAAGGCGTGCAGCAGCGCGAGGTGGAATTCGGTGTACGGTTGTGCTTCCATCTGCGGGTCGGGGTTGAGCGGCTGGAGGAATTCGCGCGCCGGGGGCAGCAGATATTTTTCGAGCGGCTGGATGGCGCGCTGGCTGGCGGGGTCGAAGAGCTTGATGGTGTCGACCTCGTCACCGAAGTAGTCGAGCCGGATGGGATGATCGGCGGTCATCGACCAGATGTCAAGGATGCCGCCGCGATGAGCAAACTGACCGGGCTCGGCAACGATCTCCACCGCTTCGTAACCGAGGGAGACCAGCTGATAGAGCAGCTTCTCCTGCGGCAGGTTCATCCCGCGGGTGATGCGCACCAGCGCCTTGAGGAAGTCGCGGCGCGGCATGGAGCGGGTCATTACGGCCTTGGCGGATGCGAAAATGAGCGGGTGGCTTTGTGGATTGCCACCCGGTAAATGGTACTCTGCCAGCGCCGTGAGAGTTTGCAGCCGGTCGCGACGGGTTTGCGGTCCCCAGGGATCTTTTTCGTAAAAGAGCGAGTTCGGCTCGGCGAAGATCACACGGTGCAGGTGCGGCTGCCAGAAGCCGGCTTCGTCGTAATAGGTGGACACGCGGTCCATACGGTCGGTGATGACGAGGACTGGGGCAGACATATCCGCTGCCAGGGCAGCCATGAGCAACGGACGGGCGGAGCGCAACAGCGCCAGCGGAGACGTATTCTCCCCGGCTTGCACCTGTTTTAACAGGTGGCGGTAGGCTGGATGGGATTGCAGATGTTCGAGCATACTTCAGGCTTCTCCCATTACCTCGCCGTTGTAGGTGTTCATGGCTTTATCGAGCCCTTCGCGCACAAAGGTACGCGCCGCCTGGCTGGCTTCGGCGATCACTTTTTCCATGATGGGCTGATCCGCCCTGGGGAAGTCTTGCAGTACGTAGTCGGCGGCTTCCATGCGTCCGGGCGGGCGACCCACGCCAATACGCAGACGGGGGAAGGCTTGTGTGCCCAATTTATCAATAATGGACGCCAGCCCACGCTGTCCGGCTGATCCGCCGCCGGGGCGGATGCGAATGGTGCCCACCGGCAGGTCGATGTCGTCGTGGATGACGATCATCTGCGCGAGGGGGATGCGGTAGAAGCGCAGCAGAGAGACCACACTCTGCCCGGAGAGGTTCATAAAGGTCTGCGGCTTGACCAGAATCAGTTTGCGCTCTTCCAGCAGGGCGCTGCCAATCAGTGCCTTGCTCTGTACCTTGGATAGGCGGATGGATAGATCGGCGGCAAGCCTGTCGATGGTCATGAAGCCGATATTATGGCGGGTGAATTTGTACTCACGTCCGGGGTTGCCCAGTCCGACGATGAGATAATGATTGGAAGGCTGTTCAGGAAGCATGGTTATGATCCGGGGTTGCGTTTGTTAAAGATGACCGCCAGCCCAACTGCCAGGATAACCCCGATGGCCAGCGAGATGAAGATCAGGCGATGCAGCCCTGCCTGGGTGAGGGCAGCCGGGTTGGGGGCTGCCGGTTTGGCGGATGCGCCTGCCGGTAACAGGTTGACCGTGGTGGGTTGCTGCCCGGTTGTGGACTGTACCTCGTCCGGCTGCGGGGTGGATGTCTCCATGGGGGAGTAATTCCGCACACGAATGCCGGTGATGACGTGTTCGCTCACCTCTCCGCCGCTGAAATAAACGCGCAGGCGCAGGGAGTAGTTGCCATCCGAGATGGCGGTGGTATCCCATGTACCAAGCAATCCCTCTTCTGCGGGACGCTCCGCTGTGGCGATGGGCAGCCAGCCGGCGTCTTCCTTGCCGGTGTAGGCAAACTCCAGGTCGTAGCCAGTGTAGCCGGTGGCTTTGATGTACCCGGTGACGAGTACCTGTCCCTTGACGCCTTCGCCCTCCGCGGGCGAGAGGATGGCAACATCACCGCCCTGTCCGCTGGCGGTTTGGAAAGGGACTGGCAGGAGCAAACCCAGTAAAAGAAGTGAGAAAAATGCTTTCATTGCAATCTGTTAGTTTAACTGAAATGCATGCAGAATGCAAATTACCCTGTTTTCAAGACACAGGGCTTGTTGCAGGGCATGCTGGTGTTATATAATATTCAAAAAATGAATACCGGATCCGCACATGCCTAGAATTGCTCAACCGCTTTCCATAGAATATATCCTGCTGGGAGTATTGTTGCAAAAGCCGATGCATGGCTACGACCTGTACAAGTATCTGAATACCGACCCGGTCCTCGGTCAGATCTGGAACATCAAGCAAAGCCTGTTGTATGCCATGTTGGACAAGCTGGAGGAGTTGGAACTCGTCTGTTCAGAACTACTCAACACTGGCAGCCTGCCAGTGAAGCGGGAGTACCAGATTACCGGAAAAGGAGAGAATGCTTTTTGGGAATGGGCAAACTCTCCGGTGGTGCACCCGCGGGAGATGCGAATGGAGTTCCTGGCGAAACTCACTTTTGTGTATCAAATCGACCGGCAGAAAGCTGTCGATTTGCTTCAATCCCAACGCGAGGTGGCATTCAACTGGCTGGGAAATCTTCACCAGCGTATGGCAGAAGAAGACAGTGACATCCCAACCAAGATGGTGTTGGATTACAAGCAATCCCAGATCGAAGCCATGATCACCTGGCTGGATTTCAATATCGAGAATATACAGCATTAATAATTCCAAGTAATGAATAGATGGAAAGCTACAAAGCACTTACTGGCAAGTGATTTGTTGTATTGCGGGGCAATTGCAGACATTAAAAGAACAGGATACAATTAACGCTGTTCGATCACACTCATTCGAAAAGATGATTATGGACCCATCAAATACACCCTCACAAACAATTTCCTGGTTTGAAAGACCTATCACAAGCTGGTTCCAAAAATTAAATGTCGAGAAAGTCATTTTCGCCGTCATCATCATTCTGGCGATTGTCAGCCGTTTTGCCATCCTGGGCGCCAGGGTCATGAGCCATGATGAAGTGAATCATGTGCGACCATCCTGGGAACTCTACCAGGGGCAGGGTTACCGGCATGATCCGGTTACACACGGTCCGATGCAATTCCATTTGGTGGCAATGGCTTACAGCCTGTTTGGCGATAACGACTTTACCTCGCGGTTACCACAGGCGCTTTTCTCCATTGCCACGGTCTGGCTGGTGTGGAAGTATCGCCGATATCTTGGGAAGGCCGGCGCCATGGCAGCCGCAATCATGATGCTGGTCTCCCCGTATATGCTATTTTATGGAAGGTATACACGGAATGAGGCTTTTGTCGCCTTATTCGGGGTGTTAACCCTCTACCTGATGCTGCGCTACCTGGAAGAACCCAAGCCAATGTACCTGCTGGGGCTGGCGGCGGTTTTCTCGCTGCAATTTGCCACCAAAGAGACTTCTTTTATTTATACAGCACAGACGCTTTTATTCCTGCTGCTCCTGTTCCTGAAACGCCTGTGGAGCATGGAATGGGCGGTGCCCAGATCAAGACAGACTTTCATCATCGGTCTGGCGGTCGGGGTATTATTCATTTTGAGTGCCGCCTTTATGGGAATATATGTATCCAAGGTTTCTGCCGATTCAGCACTATCAGTGAATGAACTGGGTGGAGCGGCTACGGATGCAGCCCAGGCTGCAGCGGCGATACCCCAACCCTTCAATTTTATTATCATGGCGCTGGTGGGCATGGGTGTGGTGGCCTTGGTGGTGACTGCAATTTTCACCATCCGCGGGATCGGTTTTGAACGGATTAAGGAAGAGCGCAGTTACGATCTGCTGATGCTGATCGGCACGCTCGTTTTGCCTCAATTAACCGCTTTCCCGGTGAAACTGCTGGGGTGGAATCCACTGGATTATTCCAACGAGGGCATGCTTCGAACAGGGATTATCCTATCGATCATTATGGCTGCCTCCATCCTGATCGGGTTGTGGTGGAAAAGGGATGTATGGTGGAAAGCGGCGGTTATCTTCTACACCATCTATGTTTTCTTCTATACCACTGTATTTACCAACGGTCAGGGAATATTTACCGGGATCATCGGATCGCTGGGTTACTGGCTCAGCCAACAGGGAGTTCAGCGCGGCAGCCAACCCTGGTATTTCTACAGTGGAATACAAATTCCCATGTATGAATTCCTGCCGGCTATCGGCGCCATCCTGGCGATAGTCTATGCGGTCATCCGCTGGGTGAATCCAAACGACCGGGAAGTGGAAAGCCGTTATTCGATCCAAGCGGACTACCCGGAAGATCAATCACCTGTGGGGATAGACGACCAATTGCCCGTGTGGCTGCTGATATTCTGGTCGCTAACTTCCCTGGCAGCATACAGTGTGGCAGGTGAAAAGATGCCCTGGCTGACAGTGCATATTGCCTGGCCAATGATTCTGCTGGCAGGGTGGAGCTTTGGCATCATTCTCAACCGCATCCATTGGCGGAAGTTGATCTCTCCCATCGGTGGCATCAGCCTGCTGGCGGTGATCCTGTTCGTGGTGGGTTTGATGCGCCTTATGAAGCAGGTGAACTCGGAGCCGCTGCCTTTTTCTGGAAACGAACTCGACCAACTGGCGGTTACTTCGGTATTCCTATTAACCGTGCTGTTCATCATTGGCTCCATTGCGCTAATGGTGTACCTGAAAAGACACGACACAGAAATCCACTTCTCGCAATTAACATCTGCGCTCATCCTGTTCGTCCTGCTGATATTGACCGTACGCGCTTCTTATCGGGCGAACTACATTAATTATGATTCTGCCAAGGAGTACCTTGTTTACGCCCACGCGGCAAGCGGGCCCAAGGAAATACTGAAGCAGGTGGAAGAGATCTCGGAACGAGTGTCCAGCGGAAAAGCGCTGCGCATCGGTTACGACAATTCGTCCCTGTATCCATATTGGTGGTATTTGCGCGATTACACCAACCTGGATTACTTTGCAGATCAGCCTACCAAAGGCGTGCGTGACGATACCATCATCCTGGTGGGAAATCCGAATTATTCCAAAATCGAACCACTGGTGGGGCAGGGTTATTACAGTTTCGAATATGTAAGGTTGTGGTGGCCAAATCAGGACTACTTTAATCTGGATGGAAAACGAATCTGGGAGGCAATATCCAACCCGGATATACGAGCAGGCATTTTCGATATCTGGCTGAATCGGGACTACCGGAAGTATGCAGAAGCGACCGGGAACCAGGACCTGACCGATGAAACATGGGAACCGGCGGAACGAATTCGCATGTACGTCAAGAAAGATATCGCCGCACAGATCTGGAACTATGGGCTGGCTCCCGCTCCGGAAGTAGCACAAGTGGATCCGTACGAAAGCAAGCGCATCGAACTGATGCCCGATTATGCGTTCGGTTCTGCTGGCGACCAACCGGGTCAGTTCGCCGCTCCGCGCGGGATGGCAGTTGCCACGGATGGTTCGGTCTATGTTGCGGACTCGCGGAACAATCGCATACAACGCTTCACTGCGGGCGGTGACTTTATTCAGGCATGGGGCGGATTTGGCGACGAAACCCAAGGTACTGTACCGGGCGGTCTGTTTAACGAACCCTGGGGGGTGGCTGTAGGACCGGATGGCAGCGTTTATGTAACCGATACATGGAACCATCGAGTTCAGAAGTTTACCGCCGACGGACAGTTCATCACCATGTGGGGATATTTCGGACAGGGTGAAAACCTGGATGCGCTGTGGGGTCCACGCGGCATTGCAGTTGACAGCAAGGGGAACGTCTATGTAGCGGATACAGGCAACAAACGTATTGTCGTCTACCAGGCGGATGGTACAGCTATTACCAGTTTCGGCGAATATGGCGTAGCTGAGGGGCAGTTCGACGAGCCGGTGGGGCTTGCTATCGATGCGAGTGATCACGTATACGTTGCAGATACCTGGAACCAACGGTTGCAAGTGTTCGAAGCTGCTGCCGATGGAACGGAGTACATACCGCTCTCCGCGTGGGAAATTGCCGGATGGTACGGACAATCTCTGGAAAACAAACCCTTCCTGGCAATCGGGGCGGACGGTACCGTGATGGTAACGGATCCTGAACTATACAGAGTGCTGCAATTCAGCAACAGCGGCGAGTTCATTCGCACCTGGGGCGATTACAGCACAGATACGGATGGAATCGGTCTGGCTGCCGGTATCGCCAGCGACCGGCAGGGTGGTGTATATGTGAGTGATGCCGCCAATAACCGCATTTTGCACTACCTGATACCTTAACAAAATGAAAACGGGAGCTTTTGTCAGCTCCCGTTTTTTATCTTTCTGTCACCGGCGACCAACGCGCATACAGGGCATGAGAAATATATTTGCCCTGGGTAGAGTCTTTTGAAACCAACTCTCCCACCTGAATTTCTCCACCGGGATAATCGGGCATCATTTCTTTTACCGCCCCGTGCAGGGTTAGTGCAGAGGATTTTACCGCATATGCGGTCAGAACCAGAAACTCCGGGGTAGGTGAGAGCACATGACGGCAGGCATCCAGCAGGTCTGGGATGAGGTCGAAGAACTCCCACACTTCCCCCTTGGGTCCGCGCCCGAATTTGGGAGGGTCCAGAATGATGCCATCATAGAAGGATCCACGGCGTGCTTCGCGCTGGGTAAATTTCAAGGCATCATCCACAATCCAGCGGATGGGTTTTTCCAGCAATTCGGATAATTTTTGGTTATCCTTCGCGTAGATAACAGCTTTCTTGGAGGCATCCACATGGGTGACCTGAGCACCGGCTGCTGCGGCTGCCAGTGTTGCCATGCCGGTATAGCCAAACAGGTTCAAGACGCGTAAAGGGCGGTTAGCATTGATAATCCGGTCATGAATCCAATCCCAGTGGGTTGCCTGCTCGGGAAAAATGCCAACGTGCCGAGAAGCGGTGGGCAGAATCCAGCATTTCAGATCCTTATAGACTATAGGCCATCTATTCGGCAGACGGCTGTTAAAAACCCAATGACCGCCATTTTCTTCGCCGGTTACCTGAAAAAAGGCATCCGCATTATTCCAGCGGGATGGGGCAAGCGCCTTCTTCCAAACTGCCTGAGCTTCCGGGCGGGAAAAGATATACCTGCCGAACCGTTCGAGCTTGTAACCTTCACCGGAATCGATCAATTCATAATCACGCCAGGCCATTGAACAGAGGGTATGTATTTGCGGGATTTTATTCATATATAAAAAGTATAATCGAAAATGAATGAATTCATTTATCAATCTCCGATACAAACACTCCGATCAGAGCCTTTGCATTTATTTTTTATTGGATCCCGACCCCTTCCCGGTTTATCATCATCGGGAAGGGGAGAAAAGGGCTGTTTTGTAGAGATATTGTGCGCACAATATCTCTACATTTTTTTTATTTCTCCGCCCTGTGACGGGATTAAGGCGGGGAATTGTTTCTTTTCCAAAAAAAATTTGGATGCGATTGCCCGGGCAATCCGATGCATACAATAGAACAAAAGTACTATTTATGATACAATCACTTCGGCTGCGTATTCTCGCCCGCCAACAGAGGGAACGATGGACTTTGAACTACAGGCACCATATCAGGCAACCGGCGACCAACCCGAAGCTATTACGCAACTGGTAAAAGGCATCCAAGCCGGGATGCAACACCAGGTCTTACTGGGCGCTACTGGAACAGGAAAAACCTTTACCATTGCCAATGTCATACAGCAAATCCAGAAACCAACTCTGGTGATGGCGCACAACAAAACACTGGCAGCCCAGTTATACGCCGAGTTCAAGGAATTCTTCCCCAACAATGCGGTGGAGTACTTTGTCTCTTACTACGATTATTATCAGCCGGAAGCCTACGTACCGCGCCGGGACCTGTATATCGAAAAGGAAACGGATATCAACGAAGAAATCGAACGATTACGTCTGGCGGCTACTACTGCACTCATGAGCCGAAAAGATGTGATCATTGTGGCATCGGTTTCCTGTATTTACGGGCTGGGAAACCCTGAAGAATTCGGCAAGGGGTTAGTGCACCTGGTGAAAGGCGAGATTTATCGAAGGAACGCGCTGCTACGCCAGATGGTGGAGAGCCAGTATCAGCGAAACGACATCGAAATCAAGCCAGGAGCATTCCGGGTAAGGGGAGATATGTTGGAAGTGATGCCAGCTTATGAGCGGGAACACATTTACCGGATCAGCTTTTTTGGCGATGAAGTGGAATGGATTCGGGATGTACATCCGGTTACAGGCGAAATCTTCCAAGACCTGGATACACTGGACGTCTATCCTGCCAAGCACTATATCACTGAAGAGGAACGACTAAAAACCGCCATAGCAAACATCGAAACCGAACTGGAAGAAAGAATTGCATACTTCAAGAAAAACAACATGCTGCTGGAAGCTCAACGAATTGAACAGCGCTGTCAGTATGACCTGGAAATGCTGAAAGAGGTTGGCTACTGCTCGGGTATTGAGAACTACTCGCGACAGATCGATGCCCGTCCGGTGGGAAGCGCACCATGGACATTGATCGATTACCTGCCCACAGATTATCTACTCGTGCTGGATGAAAGCCATATGACCGTACCTCAAATCCGCGGGATGTATAACGGCGACCAAAGCCGCAAACAGGTGCTGGTGGATTATGGCTTCAGGCTGCCATCGGCGCTCGACAACCGCCCACTGAAGTTCGAAGAATTCGAGACACACATGGGGAACGTGATATACACATCCGCGACGCCCGGGCCATACGAGATGAAAAAAGCCGAGCAGGTGGTGGAGCAGATCATCCGTCCGACCGGGCTACTCGACCCGGAGGTGGAGGTACTGCCGACCGCCGGGCAAATTGACCACCTGATCGGGGAGATCAAGAAGCGAACCTCCACAGGTGAGAGAGTGCTGGTAACAACCCTGACCAAACGCATGGCTGAAGACCTGTCAAAATACCTTGAGGAAATCGGTACCAAGGTGCATTATCTGCACTCGGAAGTGGAAACACTGGAACGAGTCAGTATACTGCGCGATCTGCGCATGGGAGTCTATGATGTGCTGGTGGGTATCAACCTGCTGCGCGAAGGACTGGACCTGCCAGAGGTATCGCTGGTTGCCATTTTGGATGCAGACAAAGAAGGTTTCCTGCGGTCCGATACTTCACTGATCCAGACGATCGGGAGAGCGGCCAGGCACGTGCACGGCAAAGTCATCATGTATGCGGATAAGATGACCGATTCAATGAAGCGCGCCCTGGATGAAACCAACCGCCGAAGAAAGAAACAAGACGACTATAACCAGAAGCACGGCATTGAACCGGTGAGCATTCACAAGGAAGTCCGCGATCTGACAAGCCAGCTAAGTTCGGGAGCCATGATCGCCGAGAAACAATCCGAATACCGGGCCGGCAAGCATCCAGCGATGATGCCCAAAGCTGAATTCGTCAAGGTGATCACCGAAATGGAAAAGCAGATGAAGGCGCTTGCCCGCGATATGGAATTTGAACGAGCGGCAGTACTGCGCGATGAGATATACGAATTGAAGAATATGTATGCAGAAATGTCGGATTTACCGCCGTGGGAAAAAGCTGCTATTCTGGCTATGAAATGACAGAGTGGATCAATCCGAGACCCAGGTGGTGCGGATATCAAACGATTCAAATTCTCCGGTGGCGTTTTCCCATTCAATCTTTACATCGGTGACATAGGCAGGCGGCTGCCCCTGAGAGATCATGGTTAGGAAGGGTATAAGTTCTGTCTCTTCCCCCTCCGCCATAACCTCCACTTCGCCGGAGTATAGATTGCGCACCCAACCGGTCACATTCTCTTGAGATGCGACCATCTCGACAAAATTTCGAAATCCGACCCGTTGTACCCTGCCATGGATCACTGCATGCAGACGCTTCTTCATCCTGACACTCTATTCAGCCGATTCCCCTTCTTCAACATCAAACAAATCGAAATTCGTCAGCCCATCATTGAATGCCAGGTTATCCATGGCGTTCTCCAAAAAGTCGGCAAGGTCATCGTCGATGTCGCTATCCATGATCTCTTCGAATTTATCTTTTACGCCGGAGCCGCCAAGCTGGGACAACGACCAAAGTGTGGCGTAATAAACCTCTTCGTCCAAATCGGAGCTGTCAAGCATTTCCATCAGGTCTTCGCGAGATTCCCTCAATTCCAATTCTCCGGCTGCACGTACCGCTTCGAGCTGTACCAGTGGCGAAGAATGATCGATATGAGGCAATACTTTCGTCTTGTACTGATCATCGGCTGAGCGACCCATAGCGAACAAGGCGCTAGCCAAATCTTCAATCCTGCGGGAGTTATACATCTGCATGATGTACTCAGTTACCACATCCCGGCTGGAGAAGCCGAGGGATTCGAGAGCGCGCCGTTTGACTTCAGAGTGGGGTGTGGATAGATAAACCTCTATCACAGCATCCACAATCCTGTCGAAAACTGATTGCGGGATTTCCTCCAATTCGCCCTCGTAAATATAGGAACCCAGTGCAGAAGCAGCAGCGGCTTGCACCTGCAAATCGGGATCAGACTGCATCATGGTGATAAAACGCTCGGCTAAAGCAAGATCATCACACTCCCAAAGCAGGCGAATTGCCAATACCCGCACATTTGGATCCGTATCATCCAAGGCATAGCGTGCAATATTATCAAAGTTGGTCAAGGAATCAGATTCAGCCAGATTTTCAAGGTCGCTGAGCAAATTTATCCTACGCTGTACTGGGATATCGTTCCAGATATTGGTTAAGGACACAAAATCAGACTGGTTCAGGTCAGAAAAATTAACCAGATAACGCGCTGGAAACATATGCTCGTGATCGAGAAGCGCCCGGATGACATCGGAAAAGACAGTAGTATCTGATGAATTCATGTTCACCTTTAGGGAAGTTTGATGGGATTAATAAGATCTTGGAATGTTACGAATACCATGAACAACAGAAGTGCGGTAAAGCCGATCATGTGCACAAAATTCTCATACTTTGCCGGCACACGTTTTTTGAGAATCAGTTCGGGAAGGGTGAAGAGTATTCTGCCTCCATCCAATGCCGGAAGCGGCAACAGATTGGTCATCCCCAAAGCAATCGAGATATAGGCAATGAAGGTCATGACGCTGGTAGCCGGCTGAGCGCTGGGCAGACTTTGAGCTTCCTGATCACGCTGATTGGCTGCCTGGTAAATACTGAAAATGCCAATTGGACCGACCACGCGGGCTTGATCGGCAGGAATGGTCCCCTGCAACAGGCGAATGGGCATGGTCATGGTTTGATAACTGAGGTCCAGTGTAGTCAACCCGGCCATTGGCAGCGCCTGTAATATCGTAATCGGTCGATTGGGATTACCCATCACGATGCCCAACGGTCCCTGCCCATCAGGCGGGGTCAAGCGGGGCGTGGTATTCAAGGTAACCTGTGAACCGTTCCGATCAACCAGTATTGAGATTTCACTGCCTTTTTCTGACTGTACGATCTCCTGGATTACGTTCATATCCGTAATCTTCTGCCCGTTTATTTCGAGGACAATATCTCCTGCCATGAGACCCGAATCGGCAGCGGGTGAACCCGTTACCACATCCTGAATTTGTACCTTTGAGGTGTCGGGGGAACCAATGCGAACGAACAAGATGGAAAAGATCAGAAAGCCGACCAGCAGGTTCATCGCCGGTCCACCAAACAAGACTCCCAATCTCACCCAGGGGTTCGCGGAAGCCAATCCCCCGGGAGTATCATGGTCGTTCTCACCTTTGGGACGAACAAAAGCCCCAAAGGGTATCCAATTCAGGGTAAAGTCAGTCCCCTGAAAAGTAAACAGTTTTTTTGCCCTGGGCGGAAAACCAAAACCAAATTCCTCTACTTCGATTTTCAGCACCCTGGCCATAATATAGTGACCAAACTCATGGGCAAAAATCAGAAGCCCGAGGACAATTACAAATTGCAATATGTTAAGCAATAAACTTCCAGTCATTTTTCACCTGTATTTTTTACATTATAACGCCTGAATGTTAGATTTCGGTAAACGCTTGACTAATGTATCAAGTTGAAAGCAGACGAGCAGCGCCGCCCGGATGTGTAATATGGGTGGCGAGCACTTCAGGCAACTTTCTGATTTCAGCAATCAGGTGGCTGACATTTTCGGCTGTGGTGATCAAATGGACATTAGGACCTGCATCGATGGTGAAAGCAACCGGAAGGCCAGCCTTCCGCCATTGGATTGCGCTCTCGATGATTTTATAGGTTGCCGGCGACCAGTAAAAAAGCGGCGGGGTCGAGGTCATCATCACCGCGTGCATGATCAGGCAGTCCTGCTCGATGATAGCGGCGAGGCTTTCAAAACTCCGATCTAGTAGCGCAGTGCGACAGATATCCAGGCGGCGGGGGGCGTCCATCACGCGTGCCATCTGGATAGGGGAGGTGCCCGCCAGGTGATGCCCCTCACTGGACCCGGTTTTTTTGGGGGAGCGATCGAGGACGAGGACGATATCAATCAAATCCCATGCGCCGGGCGACAGGATGGAATGGGCGAACGACGATGAATCGTCTTCACCGGGAATCCACTCTACAAAACCAGCCGGGATGGAACGGGCTGCGGAACCGGATCCGCGGCGTGCAAGACGGGAGAGTTCGACTTCGGTGAGCGACAATCCAAGTGCGGATGATGCTGCAAAGGCCAGAGCGGCAAAAGCGGAGGCGGAAGACGCAATTCCGCTGCCAAGAGGGAAATTGTTGGTTGAAACCACCGATGCCCGGTTTTGGACACCCGATATCATCCGAACGATGTCAAGGAAGGAAGAGACACGTTTGAGTTGTTGCGGGTCCGTCTTCTCACCGTTGATCTCCAGCCTGTCATATTTCAAGGTTGGATCAAACGTGACAGAGGTACGGGTTTCCAGTTCCATCAGATTCATAGAAATAGAGCCGTTGGCAGGAATACGAAGTTCATCATCACGGTTGCCCCAATATTTGATAAAGGCGATGTTGGGGTGGGAAATGGC
>DAIOEK010000051.1:0-16870 GCA_036746315.1 Anaerolineaceae bacterium
AGCCTCACCGGGGGCGCTCAGTATTTAACAATCCATCCTGGTTGTGAGTCCCCTTTCGGGGATGGTATTCGAGCCTCACCGGGGGCGCTCAGTATTTAACAATCCATCCTAGTTGTGAGTCCCCTTTCGGGGATGATATTCGAGCCTCACAAAGGACACTCAGCATTTATTGCACTAGCTGTGGATTCAGCACTTCCCAATTCTCTCCACGGTCGCTGGAGAATGCAATATTGGTTTTTTCTTCATTCGTGGTGAAAGCATACCAGTGGGCTGCATTCGGGGCAAACACTGCCGAACCGTATCCCGGCCAGGCGGGGGAGACATTCACTGCGTATGGTTCGTCTCCACCAACAGACTTCGTCCAGGCATCTGCAAGGGTCAGGTCTATTTCATCCTCGACGTGGAATGCATACATCTGGCTCAATGGTCGAGGTTGTGTGTATTCCCAGGAATTTCCATTGTCGGTGCTCAAAGCCTCAAAATAAACTGATTCCGGCTGAGGATCAACCTGTGAACAGAGTGCCCGTACTATCAATACATTGGCTTCGGTGGATTTCATCGGTAACGAGCCACAATAGCCGGTCTCCATATCAAACAATGGCTCATACCCCTGCGGAACGGGAATGACAACCTTCTGCCAGGTACTGCCGCCATCGGTGGTTTTGAACAACAGCACACCGGGTGCAACGCCATTGCAGGTTCCAGTCAACCAACCATGCTCGCCATCAGAAAACCATATGCTGTTTTTCTGGCAGGATTGCAGCCCCGGACTATCATTGAACGGATCCAACAGTTTTTGCCAGGTCTCGCCGCCGTCATCCGTGCGGTAAATAATGATGTAGTCATGGTTCATGCCGGCGCCGACATGTGCCAAAATCCAGCCGGTATTTTCATCCACAAAGGTCAGATCAGTGACCGTGAAGAACTCAAGCTGCACGCTGGTATCCAGAGGCTGGCTGCTCTGCCAGGTATTACCGCCATCCCGTGTAAAAACAACGTTGTAGTCAGGGAGAAACGAATCATACTGCCCGGATTGGACAAACCAGATGTCCTTGTCCCCCATAAAAGCAGAGGCGACGTACATATTGGATGCGTCAGACTGGATACCCGGTATGGATACCTGTTTCCAGGTTCTTCCGCCATCAGCAGATCGAACCACGATTTCCCCGCCGCCATCCACACCAGCCACTCCCCAGGCGTTCATTCCATCCAGGTAATACAGGTAATGAAGATTCAGCGGAACAGAGCCACCCGTCTCCGGTTCAGGCGTTTCTGTCGGCAAAGGCGCCGGTTCCGCCGTGGGCGCCACCGGAGTCGGCAAGACTTCGGTGGTCGATGTTGCTTCGGTTGCGGGTAGTGTGGACTCCGCTGTCTGCTTCCCTAAAGGTATCCTGCAGGAGATACCAGCCAACGCAAGTACGATAACTGCAGCAAATATACGCTTTTTCATCATGCACCTCAGATTTCTTTACTCAGGTCCATTATATAAAGAAAACCGGTGGAATGGTATTCCACCGGTGGATATTGTATCAGGATTATTTTGCGTTCAAGGCACGAACAAAGCGCTCGGTGATCACCTGCGGACGGGTGATGGCGCTGCCAACCACAACCGCATACGCCCCCATTTCCAACGCCCGTTTTGCCCGCTCGGGTGTATTGATTCTGCCGTAGGCGAGCAACGGAACATGCAGCCGTTTTGCCAGGCTCGAGACCAGCGTATAATTCGGCTCATCACTGAGGGAATTGGTATGGTGGGTGGAAATGGCGGTCATCACCGCATCGGCGCCCATATTGACAGCCAACACACCCTCCATCACGGTAGAAACATCGGCTAAAACCGGTTTACCGGTATTCTTCTTAATCCGGCGGATCAAATCTTCCACCAGTAAACCCTCGGGATGAGGTGTTTGCGTGGCATCCAGTTCGATGATATCCGCCCCGGCAGCGGCAATCATCTCCGCATGGCTGACGGTAGGTGTCACACTCACCGAATACCCGGGCAAATGTGCCTTGTAGAAACCAATGATAGGCAATGTAATCTGATCCCGTACTGCAAATATATCCTCAGGGTTGCTTAAGCGAATAGCCTTTGCACCGCCGTTCCGCGCGGCGAGTGCCATAGCCGCCATAAATTCCCCACCAAAGAAAGGTTCGCCGGGGTCTGCAATACAGGAAACGATTAAACCATTATTTAGTAATTGAAAAGGTGCATTGACTGGTAAATCTGAATTCATCATCCCGCCCGTTAATTCATAAAGTCCATGTGTGAGCTCAATTTTTTGCTACCCCCTGTCCAAGTTAAATTATATCAAATCAATAAAATTATCGGAAGGTAATCTTGAAACTTAACTACGCTTGCCCGTGATTTACTGCTGGGCTAGAATTAAAAGGTGATGATCAGAAAGATACTGCATATCGACCTGGATGCTTTTTTCTGTTCCGTGGAGGAACTCAAAGACCCATCGCTGAAAGGAAAAGCTTTTGCCGTAGGCGGCGGAGCTGACCAGCGCGGAGTGATTTCCACCTGTTCATATGCCGCCCGCCTCTATGGGGTACGTTCAGCCATGCCCACCGCCCAGGCGTTCAAACTCTGTCCGCACCTGTTGTTACTGCGCGGGCATTATGCCGAATATGAAATCTACTCTCACCAGGTAATGGATATTCTGTGCGACCTCAGCCCCCTGGTGGAAATCGTCTCCATCGACGAAGCTTTTGTGGATATCAGCGACCTCCCCGATCCGTCGGAAAGACTTGCCCTGCAAATCCAGCAGCGCATCGAGAAGGAAACACAGCTCCCCGTATCCATTGGCGGTGCCACCAGCAAGCTGGTGGCAAAAGTCGCAACCGACGCCGGAAAGATGAAACAACGCAAAGGCGAAGCTCCTAAAGCCATTACCATTGTCCCCCCTGGCAAAGAAATCGAATTTCTGGCGCCCCTTTCCGTACAGGCAATTTGGGGGGTGGGTCCAAAATCCGCTGCGCATTTCAACCAAAACGGAATTTACACCATTGCGGATCTGCAAAGTCTTTCCATCGCGAGGCTCAAAGGGATCGTTGGCAATAACGCGCAATACCTGTATGATGCGGTAAGAGGGATCGATTCGTCGCCGGTGAGGGTGGAGCACGGCATGAAATCCATCAGCCAGGAGACCACCTTTGAAAAGGATGTCAACGATATGGATGAACTGCAGGAGGTACTGACCCATCTCGCGCGCAAGACTGTCCGGCGGCTACGGACACATCATTATTGCGCCGACACCGTGCGAATTAAAATCCGGCTGCATGATTTTTCCACCTATACCCGGCAAATCAGCCTCAAGGTACCCACAGATGTGGAATCCATTATTTTAAAACACGCACAAGATCTGCTACTGGCTTTCTACAAACCCGAACATCAGGTCCGTCTGCTGGGGGTGGGTGTCAGCGGATTGCAGGAATCCTGGCACCAGATGGGGTTGTGGGAAGAGAATATCGAGAAAGAAATCCGGCTTCATGTGGCTTTGGATGAGCTACAAGACAGGTTTGGCAAGAACGCCATCCAACGCGGAAAGACAAAAAGCCATGGATGAATTGCCCTCCCGATCACTGCGCTATTGGGTAAGCCCCGGAAAATTTCTGGCCGGACCTTACCCGAGTGATTATTTTGGCGAGAATACGGATAAGATTCTGCTGGATATCCTCCGTGAGGGCATCCGCTCATTTGTGGATCTGACCATGCCGAATGACCAGCCTTACGGAGTGCAATACGCTGCTCAACTGACCCAACTCGGCAAAACCAGCAAGGCGGATGTTTTCCTGTCGCGGATGCCCATTGAAGACTTTGGCATTCCCGATAAACTACAAATGCAGGCCATTCTGGATCTGATCGATTCACGGATTGCTGCCGGTTCGCCCGTTTATCTGCATTGCCGTGCAGGGCTGGGACGCACCGGCACGGTGGTGTGCTGCTGGCTGATACGGCATGGGTTCACCGCCGGAGAAGTGCTCGACAGGTTGAATGAATTGCGCAGATGCACCTATACCGCCGATGAGCCTTCCCCCGAGACGGAAGAACAGGTACAGTTTGTACTTAACTGGGAAGAAGGAGCTTAGCTTTTCTTCCTGTTGCGGTTCCTCTCTGGTATAATAACGCGCGATGCCGTAGTAGCTCAGCTGGTAGAGCAGACGATTCGTAATCGTCAGGTCGCGGGTTCGATCCCCGCCTACGGCTCTTAATTTTATTAATCTCTTAGTGTGTATCATATGGAAAATAACAGCACTCCCCCATCCCCACGCGCCATTAACTGGAGCGGACTGGCCAATCTGTTGATCGTTTACGTCATCTGGGGCAGCACCTACCTGGCGATCCGCATCGGCGTCAAGGAAGGTTCGGGCTTCCCGCCCTTCTTCCTCGCCGGAACACGCGTCACGGTCGCCGGTATTCTTCTGCTGGGCATGGCAGCTCTCCAGAAGCAGCGCATCCGCCTGACCTGGAGGGAAGCCGGATTGCTGGCTGCTTCAGGGCTTATGCTATGGGTGGGCGGCAACGGATTGGTGTCTTTCGCCGAGCAGCATCTTCATTCCGGTATCGCAGCGTTGATTATCGGCGCCACCCCCATTTATGTCGCCATCATGGAGTCGATCATCGACCGGCGCAGACCTTCCGGGCTGCTGGTGGCTTCACTGTTGGTGGGTTTCGCCGGGGTGGGTCTGCTGACCGCGCCAGCTTTCCAAACCGGCATACGTGCAGATGCCGTATCCGTCATTGCCATCATCATCGGCAGCATGTTATGGGGCGGCGGCAGCCTGTTGCAAAGCCGCAAACCGGTACAAGTCTCGCCCGAGGTGAGTGCCGGATTCCAGCATCTGTTTGGAGCTGTCGGTCTGTTGAGCGTAGCCCTGCTCAGCGGAGAACCCTATCCCCACCCCATACCGCAGGCATTTTTCGCGTGGGGATATCTGGTGATCTTCGGTTCGGTGATCGCTTTCACCGCCTTTGTGCGCACCCTGCGCCTGCTGCCCACCAACATCGCCATGACTTATGCCTACGTCAACCCGGTTATTGCTGTCGTCCTGGGGGCGCTGGTACTGTCAGAACCTCTCACCGCCTGGACACTGGGCGGAATGGTCTTGATCTTGCTGGGCGTGGCAGGCGTCTTCCGTTCGAGATACACCAAAAGGCATTGAGTTAATTGCCCTCCTGAAAACAAAGCAGAAACCTGGTTTTTAGGTCGCCAGGTTTTTTCTTCTTGCGATTATAGAACATATATTCTATAATATCGTCATGAACTCCCCTTCCCTTACTCCCCGCGAAATCACCGTGCTGCGGCTGGTAGCCCAGGGCATGACTGCCAAAATCATAGCTCACAAAATCCATGTGGCACAGAGAACGGTCCACTTTTTCTTTGGCTGTATCAAAAACAAACTGGGGGCAAGCACCATGGAAGAGGTGATGTACATTGCCGGCAGGGATAACCTGCTGGGAGAATACCTGCCGAACGAAGAAGCATAATCAAAGCCTGTGCAGCCAGTTGCGCAGCACGTGCGGTTGAAAACCGATCAATTCCCACCAGATCATGCCATCCTCTTCCAGCCACCAGCGGGCTTTTTCTTCGATGAAGTGATCGCCGGATTTCAGGTCATCCAGCGCCTGCAATATGACTGCCAGGGCAAGCCGGTAATATGGATCACCGTGATACATCCTCTGGGTGTCGCGCACGTTCGAGTATGTTTCAAGCTGCGGCATAATGGTTCTCCAATCCAAAATCGGTGTTTGATTTCATTAATATAAGAATATATGTTCTAATATTGAAATACAAGCTGTCAAAAATGACATGCTCGTTTATAATTTGAATATGTCCAGAAAAAATTCCCCCCTCGTCATTGCCATTGCCGGCGGATCAGGCTCCGGTAAAACAACCGTCGCGCAGGTTATCCTCGACCGGGTCGGACGCGATCGGATCGCTTACCTGCCCCACGATGCTTACTACAAAGACCTCAGCGCGCTACCAGACAATCAGCGCGCTGAGATTAATTTTGACCATCCGAATTCACTGGATACCGACCTGCTGGTCAAACACATCCAGCAACTTAAAAAGGGGGTTGGCGTCGATCTGCCGGTGTACGATTTCAAGCATCACAACCGCACCAGTGAAGTGAAGCATATCGTCTCCCAGCGGGTCATCATGGTGGAAGGAATTTTGATCTATGCAGACAAGGCATTGCGAGACCTGTTCGATATCAAGATTTTTGTGGATACCGATGCCGATATCCGTTTCATCCGCCGCCTGGAACGGGATATTACTGAACGCGGCAGAACGACCGAATCGGTCGTCCAGCAATACCTGAAAACGGTACGCCCGATGCACCTGGAATTTGTGGAGCCATCCAAACGCTATGCCGATGTCATCATACCCGAGGGTGGGTTCAACGTGGTTGCCCTGGAAATGGTGGTTGCGCAAATTCAAGATTTACTGGCAGGGGAAAGATAAACGCAGATGCAGCCTGAAATACGCAGGAAATGGATGCGCATTGCAGCCCTCGTTCCTGTGATCCTGGTCACCATTCTTGTGATTGTTTTTCGGGAGGAAATGCGCAAACTTCAGGCGCTTGGGCTGCCCGGTATTTTCCTGATCTCGATCCTGGCTAACTCGACGGTGATCATTCCTGTGCCCGGCGTGGTGCTGACCACCACGATGGGGGCTGTCTTTCCGCCGTTCTGGGTGGCACTGGCAGCCGGTTCAGGCGCGGCGCTGGGTGAGATCACCGGCTATCTGGCAGGCTATTCCGGTCAGGTGGTGATCGAAAACCGCAGGTATTACCTGCGGGTGGTAGAATGGATGAAGAAATACGGCGGATGGACCATCCTCTTTCTGGCATTCATTCCCAACCCTGCTTTCGACATGGCGGGAATTGTTGCCGGTGCGTTGAGGATGCCCTTGCAAAAGTTTTTGTTATGGTGCTGGGTGGGCAAGGTGCTCAAAATGTTGGTATTTGCGCTGGTCGGGTCCGGATTTTTTTACTGGCTTAACAATATTTTTAAATAATCGATTTCAGGAGCATCGCATGAATTTCGACATTATCGATCAATATCTGTTGGATCATTTTGACGAGAGCATGGAAGAATTAAAGACCCTGGTTGCACAACCCAGCGTATCTGCCCACAAGGAAGGCGTGGAAGAATGCGCCCAACTGCTGCACCGCATGTTCCTGAAACGAGGTTTTTCCTCCGAGGTTCACCCCACCAACGGGGCACCCATCCTGTTCGCGGAGAGAAAAGGGTCAACGGATCACACCCTGCTGATCTACAACCATTACGACGTTCAACCGGCTGAGCCGCTGGAATTGTGGGAGACGCCCCCCTTTGAACCGGTCATCCGCGACGGAAAGCTGTACGGGCGCGGCACCAGCGACGACAAAGGACACATCACCTACCGCCTGTTTGCCATCGATGCACTGCTGGCACAAATGGAGAACTTACCCTGCACAATCAAATTTCTACTCGAAGGTGAAGAGGAGTCCAGCAGCGAAGACTTGCCGGAATTCGTCAGTCGTAACGTGGAAAAGCTGCGTGCAGACGCCTGCGTTTGGGAATACGGCAGCGTGGATGCCGAAGATCATCCGCTGTTGACACTGGGACATCGCGGTATTCTCTATGTGGAGCTGACCGTCAGAACCGCCAGCCAGGATGCCCATTCCGGTCTGGGTGGTACGATCTTCCCCAATGCAGCCTGGCGGCTCACCTGGGCACTTGCCAGCCTGAAAGGCACGGATGAGAACATCCGCATCGCCGGGTTCTACAACAAGGTCAAACCGGTCTCCTACCGTGTACGCAGCCTTTTGGAAGAGCTGCCCGATCCGGCGGCAGATTACAAGGAACGCTACGCCGTAAAAGAATTTTTGCGTGGGGTGAAAGGCGGAGCGGACCTGCGTCTGCTGGAATCACATGAACCGAGCTGCACCATCTGCGGATTGAATTCCGGCTATCAGGGACCCGGCTCCAAGACGGTGCTGCCCGCATACGCCAGTGCCAAAGTCGATTTTCGGCTGGTGCCGGACCAGGATCCTGTGGAAATTCTGGAGTTGCTGCGCGCACATCTCGACCGCAACGGGTTCGAGGATATTGAGATCATCAACCACGGATACAACCTGCCCGAGATGACCGACCCCGATCATCCCTTTGTTCAGATCGTCAACCGCACCGCCGAAGATGCCTACGGGGAGAAGATGAAAATTCTGCCTAGTTCAGGCGGCTCAGGTCCGGCTTCCATTGTGAAAGAACATCTGAACATTCCCATCATCAGTATCGGCGCCGGATATCCCGGTGCTCAGATGCACGCGCCCAATGAAAATCTACGCCTGGACCTGTACATGAAGGCAGCAAAGCATTTCACCCGCATCCTGACCGGATTCGGCGGCTTGGACTAGCGCCTTTCCCAGCTGCACCGCGAAATTATTTTAACTTAAGCACCTGCCCGGGGTAGATGACCCACGGGTATGGGATGTGATTGATCTCCGCCAGCTTGCGCCAGTCGAGACCGTACTTATTGGCAATCGCTGTCAGATAGTCTCCCGGCTGGACGACATAGGTTTTCTTAGATTTTTTCGCCGGAGCGGTTGTCGGCTGCGGGGTTGGGCTTGCATTATCCTTCCTACCTTCCACGACCACAGCCATGTTCCCCAGCACTGACCATGATTGCAGGAAAGTTTTCCACGAGTAGCTCTGGATAACGCCCGAGTACGAATCGATGACCTGGACATTGTTCTTGTTATAGCCGGTCATGATCATGGTATGTTCGTAATAGGCAACCGTAACGGTGGTACCCTGGGAAGGGGAATAGTCTTTGGCTGAACCCGGCCACATCTGCCCGATGACCCATACAATCACCGGTCTGCCGGCGGAAATTTCTTCCCGCAGGTCGTCGGCATTTGCACCCGACATCTTGCGGGTTTTCAAGCCCATCTTTTTGAGCGTTTTAGCAATGGGTGTTGCATGCACGCCGTATGAATAGGGCGGAATATATCCCCAGGGATCATCCACCGAGCCGACAAACCCCTCGTTTGGGTTTTTCGATTTCGGCAGCACCTTGAGGAACTCCTCTTCGGTAAAAGTGACCCCCCAATAAGCTGCCACATCCACAGCTGAACGGGTCTCACACGACAGGCGATGCTGCTGCGCCCTGCCGACCACACCACTCACATATGCTTCTTCTGGGATGGACGCCGCACGCACCGGTACGACGCTATCCAAAGCCAGCAACGTGATCAAAATGGAAATAATCGACTTCCCCAAAAATCGTTTCAGCATAGCCATATTATAAACCTGCTCCATGCATGCCATCAGTTATAATCGGGATATGCATCCCTTCGAAGCTCAAGTACGACAATTCGCTCATATTACCTTAAACGCAGACCAACTCGGCAAGTTCCAGCAGTTCGAGGATTTGCTGCTTACCCGCAATCGCGAATTCAACCTGACCGCCATCCGCGAACCGGCTGAGATCCGTACCAAGCACTTTCTGGATTCGCTCACCTGCTGGCAGGTGATGCAAGATTCATCCCCGAACACAATCATCGATATCGGCAGCGGTGCGGGTTTTCCCGGTATTCCGCTCAAGATCGCCTTCCCCGAATTGGATGTGATGCTGGTGGAATCCACCGGCAAGAAGGTGCGTTTCTGCCAGGAAGTGTTCCAGTCGCTTGCCCTCACCGGAATCCGGGCAATTCAGGCACGTGCAGAAGAGCTGGCACACCTGATGGAGTATCGTGAAAAGTACGACTGGGCAATCGCCCGCGCGGTCGCCCCGTTACCAGCACTGGTGGAATATCTGTTGCCGTTCGTCCGACTGGGCGGCTTTGTGCTGGCGCAAAAGGGCGCCACTGCCATGCAGGAGAGCACGGATGCCGCGGCGGCAATTTCCGTGCTTGGAGGACAGGTGAAAGAGATCCGCCGGGCGGACCTGCCGGATGGCATCAACGATCATCACCTCATCGTCATTCAAAAAGTGTCGCCCACGCCCGCCATCCATCCCCGTTCCGGCGGACTGCCGCTGAAAAAACCCATCCGCGAAAAATAGCTTTCCAACGGAGATCACCCGCATGCTCTCCCTGTTTGTTTTCATGGCTTTTGCTTTTCAGATACTTCTCGTCGTTCATTTCGCCTTACGAAAGTGGCGATTTGCTACCGCGATCCGCTACGGGTATCTGATCTACCTGTGGAGTGTTCCTGCTGTGCTGGTCAGTCTGGGTATTCTTATGGCTGGAAAAGACTGGTCTTTCTGGGTGGGCGGCTTTCTCTACCTGGTGTGGGGAATTTTCGGATACGTGGTGGAATATCGCAAGCATATCCAGTGGCGTGCGCCTATTTTATGGAAAATCTTCATCCCGTACATCCTGCTCTATCTGGCAACGGTGATGTTCTACTGGTTCCCCCTGGCATTAATCAACAAATTGTATTGGTACCTTTCCGGCGCGCTCTTTCTGAGCGGCACCTACCTGAATATCACTTCGCACACACCGCCTGCAAAAGGGCATTAGGCATTCCCATTGCTGGCAGAAATGACCCGGCCGGCATTGATCTGCCAGCGCGTAATGCGATTGAGAAATTCCGGCACAAAGAGATCTTCATCGGTGGTGGTCAACAACGCCTGCTCCACCCCGGAAAGCTGGGACAGCAAATCCTGCCGGCGCCGGATATCCAGTTCCGCCAGTGTTTCATCCATCAGCAGCACCGGTGTGCTGCCGGTTTTTTCGATCATCCAGTTCACTTCACCCAGCTTCAGAGATTGTAGTACGGTACGGATTTGCCCGCGCGAGCCATAATCCGCCTGGTTCAACCCGTTGACAACGAATTGCATATCATCACGATGCGGACCAATGGAGGTCACGCCGCGCTGAATATCGGCGCGATGTCGGGCAGCCAGTTGCTGCTGGTAAACTTCCTGAATGTGCTCGATGGAGGTTTCCTCTTCCGCTGCCGGAAGAATTTCCAGCGAGGGTAGGTAGCCCAACTTGAGCGCCTCTTTGCCGCCGGTCAGGTTGGCATGGATCGGTGCGGTGACCCGGGTCAATTCCATCAGCGCCCGGCTGCGGCTGGAAATGAGATGGCAGCCCTGCTGTACCAGCAATGCATCCCAATAATCCAACTGGGCTGCATCCCCACCCTTTTCAGCCAACGCCTTGAGCAGCGCATTACGCCGGGTAAGCGCCTGGGTATATTTTGTCAGTGCGGCGGCATACCCGGGGACCACCTGGCACAACAGCAAATTCACATACCGACGGCGTTCCTCCGGTCCGTTCTCGAAAAGCCGTGTCATCTGGGGAATAAACACCACCGCAGTGAACATGCCGATCACCTGCGCGGCGGATTTTTTTACACCATCCAGCAGAATCTCCTTACGCAGACGACGCACACCATCCGCATTCAATTGGTGTATCAGGCGCAATTCCAAACGATGCTGCTGTCCCCCTTTTTGAAAATCTGCCACAATCCGCGCCACCGGAATTTCCTCATCCCGAATGAGAAAATTAACCACCTGGGCATCCTGCGAGGTGATGAAGGAAGTGAAGGTCGCCAGGTAATACACTGCCTCCAACAGACTTGTTTTACCCTGTGCGTTGTCGCCGTGCAGTAAAACAATCCCGCTTGGAATATCCACATCCAGGCGGGAAAAAGCACGAAAGTTGGTCAACGACAGGTGGGTAAGCTGCATCAGTCCTGGATCAATTCTGTTTCTTCAGGGGTGGGTTTCCAAACTTTGGTCGCCAGGTCGGTGAAGAGTACTCCATCCAGGTGATCGATCTCATGCTGGAAGATACGCGCCAGCCAACCCTTTGCCTTGATCTTTACCGGCTGCCCACGGCGGTTAAACGCCTTCACTGTAATTTCCTCGAAACGCTCCACTTCACCCGCCAGTTCCGGCACGGAAAGGCAGGCTTCAATGCCAAACACCTTGGTGTCGCCCGTTTGCACAATCTCGGGATTAGCGATGGTGAACAACTGCTTGGGCGCATCTTCATCATCCTCGTCACCGTATTCGATCACAACCAGGCGCAAAGAAACGCCCACCTGCGGTGCCGCCAGACCTACGCCGGGGGCTTCCCGCATGGTGTCAACCATGTCGGTTACCAGAGCCTGAAACTCAGGACCAAAATCTGTGACCTTATGTGCCTTTCTCCGCAAGACCGGATCAGGAACATACACAATTTTACGTAATGCCATACTACATCTCCCAATAAGCTCTTCCGCATGCAGCGGATTCCATGTTAATTCGATGCACTTATTTTATCCGAAAATATCCGGCTGGGGTGAGAGTTTATTCGCCTGTGTGGTTGTACGAAACTCATCCTGATGGTTGTGATAGGTGGCGATCCAGTCGCTTACCCGGTCACGTTCTTCGTTGATGTTCTGCTGTCGTTTGTGGTACTGTCGTTCCGCCATCCGTTTGAAGAGATCCTGCTGTACCTTGGAAGGATCATAAACCTCATCGAAGGTGAACTGGCTGGTACCCACGTGAATATATACCGTGCCAAAGTTGAGCAGCAAACCCAGAATGCCCAGGCGTTTGTACTCAATCGACAGGATGTTTTCCAACTGGGCAATCCTTTTTTCTTCCTTGCCCAACGGTTTCTTTTCCAGATCGATTATTTGCTCGGCAGTGATCTGGTAAATATCATTGCGCCAATCGGCATATTCGTAAGCCATCCAACACGCCATCCCGATCCAGATCATCACCGCAAAAGAAAGGACTACGCTCATCGAGACAAAGGTAAACCCATCCGCCAGGCGCATGACCCACAGCCCCAGCATCAACAGGCTGATCAGCAGAGGTTTCCAGCACGACCGCACCAATACAAACCAATGTTTGCGGTAGGTGACCACGCCATGATTATCGATGCGCACCTTGAAGAAATCGGCAAACAATTCCTGTAGAAAGCCCGGTTCCACCTGGGCAGCCGGGGAGCCGCCCCCTGCATCCGCCGCCTGGGTACCGGCAGCACTCGCGCCCTGGGTAAAGCGCAATCGCAAAGACTGCTCGATGGCAGACATTTCCTGCCGCCGGCTGCTTACCCGCGATTGCTCCCAGTGCTGGCGAATAATATTGGCAACATCCTCGGGATATTCCACATCCGGCAACACCAGCGGACCGGTATAAGTGCGCACCACCACGTTTCCATAGCCGAATATCCGCCCCATCTGGCTGGTCTGCACATCGATCGATTGCACCGTGGAAAGCGGCGCTTCCTGCCGGGAATCATACAACCCGTACAGGCGTTCCATCCAGGCGACCCGCAGGCTGGTAACAATGGAATAATCATTTGCCCAATCCAGGGCATTCCATGCCGCCCACAACACACAGCCCAGGGTCAGTATTAACCCCACCAGCCAAACGCCTTCCTGGTTGTCTGAACTCCATCCGGCGATCAGAGCGGTGGCGAACAACATCCCTATCAGGGCTACAATCGGCAACAGCAGCCTTTTGATCAGGAATAACGGGTGCTTTCTGCCGATAAAATAGACCGCTTCTCCATCTTCCAGCCAGCGGATATTTGCCTGGCGCAAGGTGGTAGTGGATGCCGTTCCGATATGGAAGTTGGCAGCCAGTTGGGGTATCCTATCCGCCAACCCCAGCAGCACATCACGGTCCAGCCGAACCACCAGAACGGAAGTGATCGCAACCACCCGGTAAGGTGTTCTGGCGCGCAGGGTGAGGCAATCCTCCCCCCAGCTGTTGCCGCTGACCAACTGGCGCAGGTATTCCTCTTTTCCCTTGCTTTGACGGGTCTGGCAGGCTTTTCCGTTCTGTACGATGAACAATGCATCGCTGCGGTCGCCCGCCCGCACAATCTCCGCGCCACGGTCCACCTGGTAAACTTCCACGGCACGCACCACATCCGCAAGCTCAAAATCATTCAACCCATAAAAGAGGTAATTGGATTTGAGCGTCGTTAATACTTCATCCAGCGCAATTTGATCGGTCATCAGCACACCTGTATCCTTGTTATCAACCAGAAGCGTGCATTAAACATACCAACCACCCGTTATGGTGGCTGGTGAACAGGCGATTGATATTCGATTATTTCAGTTGTTTTTCCAACCGCCAGGCCGGCTCTTCCATATAATGCCACTTGCCCTGGTCATCCTGGTAAGACCATACACCGGGGTCCGGACCCATCAGCACGTAGCCGAGGCGCTGATACAACGTAAATGCACGTGTGTTCACCCTGGCAACGTTCAAACATAACAATTTAAACCCTCTCTCGACCAGGTCTTGCTCGACAAATGCCATCATCTGACTGCCAATCCCCTGCGAGCGGTGGGCATCCCGAACCCGCAGCCCAAACAGGTACGCACGGTCTTTGCCATCTGCCAGGGCAGTATTCGAACTATCCAACTGGATGAACACCTGCCCGATCACCTTCTGGTTCCAGTCGACCGCGATCCACATCAGGGTGTTTCCCTTGAGTGTACGGAGGAAGGTTTCGTGATACAGCCGCCGAAAATGCTTGTATTCCCCTTCCCATTCCAGAGCGGGCAGATCTTTTTCAGTTGCCAGTCTGAATTCCAGGGCAAGTCCATGCGGGAGGTTTTTGAATTGCTTCTTCGCCAGAATTTGGGTCATTTTTGTTCGGTTTGCAGCAGATATTTCTGAACAAGCTGGTCGACAAGTGCGCTTTCATCCTGCGGCGAATGGACCGTTTCATCCAGCCAGGCATTCTGCACTTCGGTAATGATTTCGCGATAGGCCGGACCGGGCGGCAAGCCCATCGCACGCAATTGGTGCCCATCCACCAGCGCTCGCACATCCTTCCATTCCTGAACGTAGCGGGTAAGGATGTTCTGTTCCGTTGACGAAGCCTGGGCGTATAGAATGGCTAATACTGGCAGGTCGGTTCCCGACAGCAGGGAATAAACCTCCGAGGGCTTCATTTCCGGCAGGTCCGGCAGATTGGCACGCAGCCGGTTCACACGCTGCGCAGTCTGCAAGATCGCCCGCGGCAGGCGGATCCTTTTACTGATGGCGGTAATTTCATCCATAGGATGACCCCCCAGCCAATAACCGTAAGCCAGCACCCGGTAAACCGGATAACCCCAATACTTTTCCTCCAGCCGCCAACCCTGCGGGTAAGGCTGCCGCAGCAGCTTTTCAAGCCCTTCACCCCAACGCTTCTCCCATAACAGCGATGGATGGATCATACTCAGAATTCCCAGGTCATCCATCCGGTCGAGACACAAAGCCGGGTGCGCCTCTTGCAGGATCAAGTCCAATTCATGCCTGATACGCTCACCCGAGACCGTCTTCAACTGGTCATCCGCCTCCAACAGTAAATCCAACGTGCGTTTTTCAATCTTAAAACCAAAACGCTGCTCGAAACGGATGGCGCGCAATATCCGCGTGGGATCATCGATAAAGGACAAGGAATGCAGCACCCGCACCAACCCCTTGCGCAGATCGCCATACCCACCCCAAAAGTCCAGCAGTTCACCGTAATGGCGTCCATCCAGGCGCAGCGCCAATGTGTTGATGGTAAAATCCCGCCGGTGCAGATCGAGCTTGATGCTGCTGCGCTCCACGGTGGGCAGCGCCGTAGGATGGTCGTAGAATTCCGTCCGCGCGGTAATAAAATCCAGGGTATCGGGTAAATCCGATGTATCGGCGGTTATGGAAAGCAGCATCTCGCCCAGTCTGTCGCGCACCTCTCCCAGGTACCACTTGGCGGTGCCAAAGCGTGCATGGCTGACCATTCTGCCGCCGCATAGGTGCGACAGCTTTCGCGCCAGGGAAATTGCATCACCCTCGACGACGATATCGAAATCGTACCCTGGGCGTTCCAGGATCAGGTCGCGCACAAAACCACCCACTACATATACCGCCATGTGTTCCTCACGGGCAGTATCGGCAATCATCTTCAACAGTCGGCTGCGCAGGGGCGGCAGGGCAGCTTCGAGCAAATGCCCCAGGTTCCGTCGATGCTGGTTCGCTTGCGGTCTGGCAAGCACTTTGATCAAATCAGTTCGGGTGACAATGCCGATAATTTCGTGCTTCTCCCGGTCGATGACGGGAATCTGTCCCCATCCGGTATCTGTCATGACCGATTGCAATTGATCAATGGTATCGCCCGGATACACACTGACCTCCCCGGCTTCCATCAGTGAAGCGGCGGTCAGGTTTAACTTATGCGAGAGCGCCCGATCCACCGCCCGTCGGGTGAGCAGCCCCACTATCTTTCCCCGGTCAACCACCGGAAAGCCCTCGTACCCGTAGCGCTGCATCAACCCCAGCGCGTCTTTTGCCGGCATATCCGGCTGGATCAGGCGGGGTTTGCCAGACATCAACTGTTTTACCGTGAGCGAAGGCTTGATGACCCGGGGAAGCAATTCGAGGATATCTTGAATGATCTCCGCCATTCTGGCATCCCGCGGACCATCTTCCGGTTTGCGGTGAATCAGGGCTGCAGCCGCCCGGTCGTGTCCTCCGCCGCCGAAGCGGGTAGCCACGGCTGCCACATTCAACTGGTCGGTCGTGGAACGCAATACCAGGCGGTAACCTTCATCGGTCGCCACCAGAATGAATAATCCATCCGGCTCCAACAGGTCGCGGATCTTGTGCGCAATGCTGGAAATCTCTTCCGTGATCGCCTGTGGACAGGCAGTGGCGATGATAATTTTCAAAGAAGAAATATCGTACGTAAGGGCATTGGATAATATCTCTTCATACACCTGATGTTGCTCCGCTGACAAGGGCGGGTTCAAATATCCCGCCGCCAGTTTTAGCGAAGCGCCCTGTTCCAGCAGATTGGCTGCCGCCCGCATATCCCTGACCGTGGTGGAAGCATACGCCAGGGAGCCGGTATCTTCATAAATTCCCAGCAGCAGCAACGTCGCCTGAAG
>DAIOEK010000052.1:0-15502 GCA_036746315.1 Anaerolineaceae bacterium
GGTATCACCCCTCTGAAGTTCCACTCGCTTTCGGTTTATGTGAAATAGCCGGGCAATGGATGAATAACGCAACCAATAAGAGCAACCATTCGATATTATGTGAGATTATGTGAATGAATAAAATCGGATGCCCGAACATACCAATCGGGGGCATGGGGATACTGTTTAAATAAAAAGTGATCCACCAGGGACTTGAACCCTGAACCAACTGATTAAGAGTCAGCTGCTCTGCCATTGAGCTAGTGGACCATCGGGCAATCGTGTATTATACCCGAAAAAAGAGGAGTGTCAACTAACCATCACTGCCGCCTTAAGTTTTTACGGTTTTCGCCTATAATATCAGTATGAGCGTACAAGGTGTATCCAGAGATCAAGTGGTTCAATTGCTGCAGAGCATCGAGCAGCGTCAGAATATCTCGCAGCAAATTGCCATTTCGGTCATCAAGCAAAATCAGGAAGTGCAGGAGAGTCAGGCTGCCGCCCTGGTGAAGATGATCAATCAGAGCACGCCTGAGGGAACAGGCAGCATTGTCAATTTACTGGTTTAGCAACAAAGACCGCCGGGTTTTCCCGGCGGTCTGTTTTTATGTTAGTCCCACCCACCCCAACCGGGGCAGTTGATCCTGGTCCCATTCACCAGAATGTATTGTTGATAGTTTTCTGTATCCTCGTGCAGCGGATAAGCATTTTTCAATTCTTTTTCGATTGGTTCCACCGCCTGCCAGGCTGCCGTCTTTCCAAAGTGATAAGCCTCCCAGTATGTATTCCCCTGATTCTGGCGATAAGCTTCTTCGGGCGGGGTATTTCCTTCGATCCAGCATCTTAGCACACCCCCGGCACGGGCGCTGACCGCATTGTTTGCCTGATAGGTGTCGACCATATATGGGACGATATCGTCCGAGAGAGTGGCAAGGTATTCCGCGTCGAGATCTTCACCCAGCATGGCGCGCTGGATGTTTGCCGCGGCAATCTGATGATCCACGTTGATCACGTTGATGGTAGCCGCGAACCCGATGGCTGTCAGCAGGCAGGCAAAGGCAAAAAAGCGTTCCCGCCGGATAAGTTCCAGCACGGCGGTGGCGAGCAGCAGTACCGCCAGCCAGATCATGAAGGTTTCGGAATATACGCGGATGCGCGTGAAGCCGTATACATTCATATACATGTTCAACCGCTGGAAGGCGGAAATGAGGATCACGATCACCAACGTTACCAACCCGATGCTCAGTCCGGAAAATACGCTTGCCTGGGTTTTCGTTGTTCTATGAGTGATGGCGCTTATTACCTGCAGCAGCAACAGGGAAATGACCGCCACAACCAATAACTCGGTGAATCCTTTGCGTGCGTATTCTGCATAGGTGTACCCGTCGGCGTGGATGTTGGCGTTACCGCCGAAGAGGTAATTAACCTGTATCAGGATGAACGTAAAGAACAGGGCATTGACTGCACCCAGGATGATGAATGCCTCGGTGTGCCCCAAAAAAGCGGACATCCAGGGCTTTTCTTCTCCGATGAGTTTGGTATCATGGCTTTGGTTGACCGCATGGATGTATGCCCCTGCCAGCATGTAGCCCAATATCAGGATATAGAACAGTCGGAAGAGATATTCCGGCAGGTTATCGATATCCAGCAGGTCGAGGAATTCCTGGTAATGCTGGTTGAACACCGGATCGCCGGCTGCCAGCAGGGCTGCCAACACCAGCACAATGGGCAGCGCAAGCAAAATGCCGCGGATGACCGCCCAACCGTTGACGGAAGCCTTCTTTTCCGGGATGGCTTCTTCCCCGTTTTCGCCGGGTGCCTTTTTGTGCCCGTTGATCCACACCATCAGTACGCCGGAGAGTGTCGAGATCATCATGTGCAGGGATTTCACCACGTAATCACTGAAACTGTAAACCCACCAGCGGCCGCCGGTGGCGGTCTGTCCCATGATCAATACCAGCAGCAGGGTCATCAACACATCGATGGCTCTCGTCAACTCCTCGGATCGGTAGGTGAACATGACGGAGAAGAAGATTATGGGCGGCAGCAACAGCCAGGTGGAAAGTGCAATAGTCTTTCCTTCGCTGCGCAGAATGATGTAGCCGGCAGCCAGGGCGGCTGCCACCAGGATCGGGAAGGATATACCCGGTGCCTTTTGCCAGAATAACTGGTCGAAAATCCAGGCAACCAGTATGGAGATCCAGACGATAATGGAGATACGTTTTACTGTCATGTTAATCCTCATATAATGGAGTCAATGCGGCAAAGATGATTCGCCTCATTTCCAGCACAGGATACATCATCTGCGCAAATGCGGCGACGGTCTGAAGCGGCGTATTCAGGCACTCAGGTGCTTGACGCAGGATGCATTTCAGGAGAGGATGGATTTTCAATAGGAAGATGATGCGACTGTTTATTGTGGAAGATAACGATTCGTTGCGCAGTGCACTGGTGGAGGGCTTCTCGGCGCTTACCGGTGTGGATGTTTCCGGTTCGAGTGCCAGCGGGGAGGAAGCAATCGATCAGTGCCTGGCGCAAACCCCTGATGCGGTTCTGATGGATATTCAGCTTTCAGGGAAGATCAATGGCATTCAGGCGGCGGTCGCCATTCGACGGGAGTTTCCCCGCCTGCCGGTGGTTTTTTACTCGATTCAGGATGATGATGTCTACTATCGGGATTTTCAGCGCAGCGGCATTCTGAGTCATTATGCCTATGTCCGCAAAAGCAATTATCTGCTGCCGGCACAATTGCTGCCGATCCTGCGCGACGCGGTCAGCGGCAGAAGTTTTATCGATCCGCAGATCGAGCAGCGCGTACAGGAAGTACGCTTCAAAGACGCCCAATCGCCCCTGGCAGTGTTGGAACCCAATGAACAGGTTGTAGCGGGGATGATTGCCCGGGGATACACCAATGAGCAGATTGCGGAGCAGATGGGATTTCGAGACAAGCGCACCATCAGCCGTACCAACGGGCAGATCTATGCCGCCTGGGGTTTGGATGCTACTGCCACGGATGAAAAGATTGCCCGCACCCGGGCAGCGCTGATCGTCAACAGCGGGCGGATGCTCGAATGGTCTGAAAGAGGTGAGCCGTTCTACCGTGATGAGAATGGTGATCTGATACCCTGGAGTGGAAATGAGCGGTAATTTCTGGCTTGATGGGCTGATCCTGGCTTTATCTGTTTTCAACATCATCGTCATGCTCTGGTTGGGATGCATGATCCTGCTCAACGCGCAGAACCGTAACTGGGGGGTGTACATGGCGGCGGGTGGCTTGTTGGCCGGGGCGATTTTCTTTATCAGCCATGCAGCCATCCTCGGGCGAAACACGGCCATGTTCGACGTGGGCTTCAGCTTTTGGTGGCATATTGGCTGGGCGCCCATCATCGCTGCGCCGTATGCCTGGTATGTTGTAATGTTGTGGTTCTCGGGGTATTGGGATAACAATACATCCGCGCTGCACCGGCGTCATCGCAGTTGGGTGAATATGGCCACTTTATATGCCGTACTGCTGATCGTGATGCTGATGTTTATCAACCCCCTGGGAAGTTTTACCGGCGCCAATTTCATGCAAAGTTATCAGGATGCCGCAGATATCAGCAGTACATCGGTGGTGTTTTTGGCATATCCATTTTTCATCCTTCTATGTATCGGGCTTTCCATGGATGCCCTCAGCCGCCCCGCTCCACCCCTCCGCCAGCAGGGGGAAAATGCCCGTGAGCGTGCCCGCCCGTGGCTGATCTCTGCCGGTGTATTGCTGCTGATCGTTGCCGGCGGTGTGAGTTTTACCATCCAATGGGTGTGGCGGAATATGTCGGGTGATCTGACCCTGCCCGAATTGTACGGGAATGTGGCGCCCGTGCTTGCCTGGTTGGATCTGGGGCTATCGGTGTTGATAACCCTGGCTGTGGTACTGGTCGGGCAGGCGGTGGTCAGTTATGAGGTGTTCACCGGCAAGCCGCTGCCGCGTCGCGGTTTGCGCCGCCAGTGGTATGTACAGTTGATCCTCGCCGGCGGTATTGCCATCCTGGCGAGCCTGATCTATCAATTGCAAATGCGGCAGATCTACCTGCTGATTGCCGCGGTGGTGTGGAGCAGCCTGATCCTTGCCTGGGCGGGCTGGCGCTTTTCGGATGAACGCGATCGCACCATCCGCCAGTTGCGCCCCTTCCTGTTCAGCCAGAATCTCTCCGAGATGATCTTTAAATCCACCGGTCGACGGCATAACCCGGCGGAATTGCAGCAGCCGTTCAATTCACTCATTCATGATCTATTGGGGTTGGAGCAGGGTTTGCTGCGGGTCACGGATGGTCTGACACAATTCCTGCCTGCCAGTCTCACGTATCCCCAACAGGAGACGTATGCTTCAGTTCCCACGCCATCCATAATTGCCGACCCCAGGGAGAACCAGGCGTATGCCATTGATCCGGCGACCTACGGCGGTTTTGAATGGGCGCTTCCCCTGTGGAGCCAGCGCGGTCGGGATGGCATCCTCTTGCTTGGCAGAAAGACCGACCAGGGCTTTTTGACCCAGGAAGAGATGGAACTTGCCCGCAGCGCCGGTGAGCGGATGATCGATATTATGATCACCACCGAATTTGCCATCCAGTTGATCAATTTGCAGCGCGAAAAGAACACCCGCCAATACCTGATGGAACAAAAGCCGCGCCGGGTCATCCATGATGAGATCCTGCCACAGCTGCATACCGTACTGCTCAACCTGGGCAACCATCCCGGCGGGGATAACGATGGCGCGGTGAAGGCGCTCACACAGATACACGGGGACCTTTCGCAATTGATTCGCGAAATGCCCGATCTGCCTCCCGGTCGCTCATTGCAGATCGGTCTCGTACCCGGCTTGAAGGAGTTCCTCGCCCATGATCTGCCGCATGCTTTTCAGCAGGTGGAGTGGGAGGTCGAGCCTGGCTTCGATGAATCGCTGTCCCTGGAGACGGAGCCTGCCCGTGAGGTGTTGGATTACGCCCTCCGCGAAGTGATTCGTAATGCTGCCAAATACGCCCGATCCGCAGATGGCGGTCTGCCGCAGCTGCACTTGAAGTTTCAGATTAATCCCGAACTCGCGGTGACCGTGACGGATAACGGGCAGGGCTTTGAACCGCAGGATGCTGCGCTGGATGCAACCCGGGGACAGGGTCTGCGTATCCACAGCCTGATGATGGCAATTGTGGGTGGCAGCCTGATGGTCGATTCCCGCCCCGGGCAGGGCACCTCGGTCCGGCTGAAATTGTAGATTCCCCATCCGGTCATAATCCGACGTGGCTTTCAGCAGGGGGATTTATAGTACAATCATGCCTATGGACTACAACGAGAAACCCAAACTCATTCCCATGTCTTCCCCCGATCTTTCACCGGCGGAGATCGATGCCGTCATCAGTGTAATGCACACCACCAGCCTGAGTATGGGCACCCACATTCAAGCCTTTGAAGAAGCCGTAAAATCTTTCACCGGTGCGCGTTTTGCCATCGGGGTGAATTCCGGTACCGCCGGGCTGCATTTATGCGTCCGCGCGGCGGATATACAGCCGGGTGATCTGGTGGTTACCACGCCTTTTTCTTTTGTGGCATCCACCAATGTCATTCTCTTTGAAAAAGGCATCCCGGTCTTCGTGGATGTGGATCCGCTGACCGGTAACATCGATGTTGCCCGGTTAACCTGCGTGGTGGATGATTTGATGGCGGGTGGCAGTGCTGCGCGAAAATGGCTGCCCCGCCGTGGTGCTGAAAATATTCACCGGTTGAAAGCGTTGCTGCCGGTGGATGTGTTTGGACAGCCCGCCGACCTGGATCCTATTCGTACGCTGGCAGACAGGTATGATCTGAAGGTGATCGAAGACTCCTGTGAGGCGCTGGGTTCGGAATACAAAGGCAGAAAAGCCGGTCGCCTGGGCGACTATGGCGTTTTTGGTTTTTATCCCAATAAGCAGATCACTACCGGCGAGGGCGGTATGATCGTGACCGATGATCCGCAGGCAGCCGGCTTGATGCAGGCGCTGCGCAATCAGGGTCGGGCGCCGGGCGACACCTGGCTGTCCCATACCTTCCTCGGCTACAACTATCGCATGGATGAGTTGAGCGCCGCGCTCGGGAATGCGCAAATGCAGCGCATCGACCATCTTATGCAGACCCGCCAGCAGGTGGCGGATTGGTATGCCGTGCGCCTGTCGGAGATTCCCGGCATCGAGGTTCCGGCGTTGGAACCCACCACCACCCGCAGTTCCTGGTTTGTATATGTCATCCGTCTGCCGCAGGGTGTCAACCGTGTGGCGCTGGCAGACAAACTGGCAGCGGAAGGTGTGCCGGTCAGACCGTATTTCCTGCCCATTCACTTGCAGCCCTACATGGTGGAGCAGTTCGGCTACCAGCCCGGTGATTTTCCGGTGACGGAAGACTTGGGCGCCCGCGGGCTGGCGCTGCCCTTCTCGGGTGTGATGACCGAAGAACAGGTGGATTCGGTCTGCCGGTCATTGCAGAAAGCCCTGCAAACAACGAACTAAATGGTCACACAGGAGCTGCCCCGCAAATTCACCCCTTCCACCCCGCGGGGAAACCTGATTCTGGGTGGATTGGTGGCAGCCTTTCTTGCGCTGGCTGTGGTTCTTTTCTGGCTTACTTCCATTACCAATGCTGCCTGGCAGTTCAGTCTCTACCTGATCGGCGGCATCTTTGCGTGCTTCCCGCTCCCCATGTTGTCTTATCGCTTGCTGGCGCTCAATCGCGCTGCGTATTCCATGGACCGCAATGCGTTAACTTTGCACTGGGGGTTGCGCACCGAAGTCCTTCCGATCAACCTGATCGAATGGGTGCGTCCGGTGGAGGATCTGGCGGCGGATCTGCCGCTGCCGAATCTGCCCATTCCGGGTGCCTTGATCGGTGTGAAGCAGATCGAGGGATTGGGCAGGGTCGAGTTTATGGCTGATTCGCTCGCCAATGGGCTGTTGGTTGCCATGCCCGATACGGTTTATGTCGTTTCCCCATCCGACCCGCGCGGCTTTCTGGCGCTCTTCCATCGTTTTATCGAAATGGGTAGCCTGGAAAACATCAAGGCGGAATCCGTGCTGCCATCCTTCATTCTTGGCAAGGTATGGGATGACCGCCTGGCGCGCACCTTGATTATTACCAGCTTCATTCTTGAATTGGCGCTGGTCAGTTGGTTGATCTTGCTGGTTACTTCCACACCGCTCGTACCGTTTGGCAATCCTTTGGATGAGGAATTGCAGCTTGTACCGACCATCCGTCTGGTGGTTTTTCCGGTGCTGGGCGGATTTATCTTCCTGATGGATCTGATCGGAGGTTCATTCTTCTTTCGGGTTAAAAATCAGCTTTATGCGTCCTACATCTTGTGGGGCGGTGGAGTGTTCACCTTGCTTCTTCTGGTCATCTCGCTTGCCAGGATCGCCATCCTATCATGAACCTGCCTCCCCTGATCAATATCGCCATCGGTGCTGTGCTGGGCATACTCATTGCCCTGGTCGCGTATTATTTTCGCTCCTTGAGCAAATCGGGGGCTGTAGCCGCCGCGGCACTGGGAGCGGTGGTCTTTGGGCTGGGCGGGCTGGCGCACACAGTGGTATTGCTGGCTTTCTTCATCTCCTCTTCGCTGTTGTCACGGCTGTTCAAAAAGCAAAAATCCACGCTGGATGAGAAACACGCCAAGGGCAGTCGCCGGGATGCCGGTCAGGTGCTGGCAAATGGTGGCGTAGCCGGGTTGGTGGTTTTGGCACAGGTGTTTTTGCCCGGAGAGACCTGGTTGTGGTGGGCATATTGTGCCAGTCTGGCGGCCGCCAACGCCGATACCTGGGCTTCTGAACTGGGAGTGCTATCCAAAATCGACCCGCGCATCATTACCACCTGGAAACAGGTTGAAATGGGCACCTCCGGCGGGGTGACTGTCACTGGAACCCTGGCCGCCGCTGCTGGCGCTGCGCTGATAGCCGTTGCCGGCTGGGTCTTTCATCCGTCAATTTGGGCCTTTCTGCCGGTTATTACGCTTCTGGGCTTGTTTGGCTCACTGGTGGATTCTGTACTGGGGGCAACCATCCAGGCGGTATATCGCTGCCCCGCATGCCAAAAAGAAACGGAACGCCATCCCTTGCATGGCTGTGGCGCCCCAACAAGCTTGATTCGTGGATGGAAGTGGCTGAACAATGACTGGGTCAACGGTTTCTGCACACTTTCACCTGTGCTGGTTGTGGCTGTTTTTTTTCTGGTGAGTTAGAGTCGTTCGGATTATGCGAAAAGCGATTGGCGTCTATTACCTGTATACAGGTTTGACTACCCTGTTTTTTATGATGGTTTTTAGCTCCAACATGGTCTACCAGGTGGAAACGGCTGGATTGAATCCGCTTCAACTCGTTCTGGTGGGTACAGTATTGGAATTATCGGTTCTGCTTTTCGAAGTGCCCACGGGGATTGTTGCAGATTTGTATACCCGTAAAGGGTCGATCATCATCGGTTCCATTCTGGTGGGTTGTGGTTTTATGATCGAAGGCAATTTCCCCTCATTTCTACCGATTTTGATTGCTCAGATTGTCTGGGGCTTTGGATACACGTTTACCAGTGGTGCGCTGATCGCCTGGATCACTGATGAAATCGGCCAGGAAAATGTTGCCAATGTGTTGCTGCGGGGCAGCCAGTTGGAGGAGATCAGTGGAATTGTTGGAACGCTTGCCGGGGTGATATTGGCGAGCATTCGCTTGAATATACCGATCCTCCTGGCAGGTGGTGGTTTTGTGGTATTGGGTTTTCTGTTGTTAAATCTGATGCCTGAAAATGGATTCAAATCGGTTCCTGCGCAAGAACGCCATACTTTCACACAAATGGCGGTTACATTTCGAGATGGGATGAAGCTGCTGAATGCTCGTAAAGCACTCATCTACCTGATGGTTTTTGCCTTTTTCCTCGGGTTGTACAGTGAGGGCTTTGACCGCCTGTGGACGCCGCATTTGCTCACCAACCTTTCATTCCCCAATTATCTCGGGGTCAAACCCGTGGTTTGGTTTGGCTTGATGACCACCGCGGGTGGTTTATTGACTTTGGGGGCGGTGGAATTCGTTCGGCGAAAGATGGAACAAAGCGGTTCGCAGATTCTCATCCTGGTGCTGATCCTTTCCTCCGGGTCATTGAGTATCTTTCTTTTGATCTTTGCGTTAACAGCAAATATTCCCCTGGCAGTAGCAACCTGGCTGGTGATCTACGTTTTGCGCAGAGCAGTCTCCCCCGTTTATACGATCTGGTTTAATGAACGACTATCCTCCAATTTAAGGGCAACCATGCTTTCTTTCAGTGGACAGGTGGATGCACTTGGTCAGGTGCTGGGCGGACCACCGGTTGGGTGGCTGGGAAAGACGAGGGGAGTTTCCGCAGGCTTGCTGGCCTCTGCGTTGTTGGTGATTCCTGCGGCACTGGTCCTTGTGCCGATCCTGAAGCGGCGTAATCTCAGCTTGTTGGAGGGCGATGGCGGTCAATCTGGCTTACCAGAGAATCCATGCTCATGAATTGCATGGTAGAGTCTGTGCTATAATCCAAAAGAATTCCATAAAGAGATGATAGCGTAATGAATATTCTCATCACCGGAGCAGCGGGGTTCTTGGGGTCGGCACTGGCAAATCGACTGGCGCAGGAAGGTCATTCTGTGCATGGTCTGGATGATTGCTCTTCCGGCGACCCATCAAAACTGGCGCCTGAAATCTATCTCACCCGTGGCGATGTCAACGACCGTCCCAAACTTTGGTCTGTCCTGCAGGGCGTGGATGTGGTTTACCACCTGGCTGCCCGGGTTTCCGTTCCCGAATCCATTCTTTATCCGCGTGATTACAATGCCACGAATGTGGGCGGCACTGTAACCCTGATGGAAGCCATTCGCGATGTTGGCATCAAGCGTATTGTATTTGCTTCTTCCGGGGCGGTATATGGGGATCAAAAGAATCAAGCCTGCCGGGAGGATGCGGAACTGAAACCCCGTTCTCCTTATGCGGTATCCAAACTGGCTGCAGAGTATTATGTACGTACCATCAGCGCTTTTACCAATACCGAAGCGGTCGTATTGCGGATTTTCAATGCCTATGGTCCGGGTCAATCCATCCCGCCTGTTCACGCCCCGGTGATTCCCGCCTTTCTGCGTCAGGCGGTTCGGAATGGCACCATGGTGATTAATGGCGATGGCAGCCAGACCCGCGATTATGTTTATGTGGATGATGTCATCTCGGCAATGACCGCTGCGGCAACCGCGCCCAAGATCAACAACATGGTGATCAATATCGGCAGCGGACAGGCGTTCAGCGTCAAGGAACTTGCCCGCAAGGTGCAGGAAGTGACCGGCGTGAAAGCCCAGGTGGTGCATAATCCCCGCGCCGAAAGCGGCATCTCTTACCTCAAGGCGGATATCACCCTGGCGGGGAAAAAGTTGAACTATAAGCCTTCCATCAATCTGGAAACAGGGTTGCGCCTGACGTTGGAGCGCGATCCGCACTTCAAGGCAAGCGAAGATATTGATACCGAAAAATATCATTAATTTTTCTCAAACGAAATTACTGCCCCCCGATTTTTATGAAGGTACTGCCATGCAGGTTGCCCGGTCGTTGCTGGGAAAGGTGCTCCTGCGTCGCTTGCCAGCCGGTCTGGCGGCTGGCGTGATTTCTGAAGTGGAAGCCTATCAAGGCGAGGATGACCTGGGCTGTCACGCCAGGGCTGGTAAAACGCCGCGAACAACCGTAATGTATGGTCCCCCCGGTCGGGCGTATGTATATTTCACCTACGGCATGCACTGGCTCCTGAACGCCGTGACCGGTGAAGAAAATTCACCGGCGGCCGTGTTGATCCGGTCGGTGATCCCGGTTGCCGGTATGGATCTGCTCAGTCAATTCCGCCCGCATCCCACCCGGTGGTCTGCCGAACACCCTGAGTTGGGGTGGACGGATGGACCGGCGAAGCTCTGTAAGGCATTTGCCATTGATGGCGCGCTGAACGGGGTGGATCTCTGTGATACTTCGAATGGGTTGTGGATTGCAGACGGGCGGGAAGTGGGGAATGCCCTGGTGGTCACCGGTCCACGGGTGGGGCTGTTTACGGTGCCCGAACCCTGGAAGAGCATTCCCTGGCGCTGGCGGATTTTACCGCAGGTAACGCTTTCACAATTGATAGGTTAAAAAAACCGGATGCCGAGGCATCCGGTTTGCTTGTCAAACGGTGTGCTCACTCGGGAATGTTCAACATCTTTCTGATTTTCAATTCGTCGAAATCGATCACAATTTTCCCGTCGATATCGAAGGTGGGCGTAATGAGATCGCCGCCGGTCCATTTGCGTACCTGGTCATCGGCGCCCGGTATGGCATACACATCCACCTCGGTAAACTCGATGTTATGCTCGGCAAAGAGCATTCGTGCCCGCCGGCACCCCGGGCACCAGCGGGTGCAATACATCACAATGCCGCCGTGCGGCAGGTCGGGGAGCACCTTTTTCTTCTCCGGTTCCACGTAATTGGGGCGCAGCTTTTTGATCTCTGCAAACAACACCCGGTTGTCCGGCTGCTCGTCGATATTGTGGATGTCGATGTAGCGAATGATGCCATCGTCGTCGATGACAAAAATTGCCCGTTCCGCATAGCCTTCTGTCCGCAGTACACCGTATTTTTGCGCAACGGCGCCATGCGGGTAAAAGTCGCTCAAAAGCGGATAGTGGATTCCTTCAAAGGAATCCGCCCAGGCTTTTAATGAAGGTGCACTGTCTACGCTGATGCCCAGAACCTGGGCATTTAATCCCGTGAACTTACTCAGCTCCGCCTCGTAAGATGGGATCTGCGCACTTCATATGGGAGTCCATGCCAGCGGGAAGAACGCGATCGCCACAGCTTTGCCCCGCAGGTCGCTGAGGGTAACCGTGGTATCCAGATGGCTCGCCAGGGTAAAATCGGGGGCAGGATCGCCCACTCGTAAATGTGTCATACAAACATCCTCCGGTCGGGTATGTATTGTCCCAATTATAACAAAGTTAGTCCGCTCTCAACGAAAACACCGCTCCGCAGGAGATGTTACGGATTTATCTTGTGTGAACGTCGAATGGTGGAAAGGGTGATTTATGGTATAAAAGAGTGGATGGCAGACGAAATGTACAGCGAAAATGATATTTTGATCTACGGCGGCGGCGGACATGCCAAATCGGTCATCGATCTGATCCGCGCATCGGGTCAATTCCGGATTGTTGGAATCGTTGACGATGGCATGGATGTATCTTCCACCGTGATGGATGTGCCTGTGCTGGGTGGAGCTGACCAGCTGGATGCGCTGTTTGCCCGGGGCGTACACCTTGCGGCAAACGCCGTGGGGGGGATTGGCGCACCGGAAAAGCGGGTGGCGGTCTTTGAAAGACTCGATCAGGCGGGTTTTCGTTTCCCCGCATTGGTCCATCCCAGGGCGTATGTGGAACCGACCGCCCGTGTTGCCGATGGATCGCAGGTCTTTGCCTTCGCTTACGTAGGCAGTGATTCAACGGTTGGTTTTGGCTGCATCCTGAATTATGGATCGATTACCAGCCATGACTGTCATCTGGATGATTATGTTAATCTTTCTCCCGGTGCCACCCTGGCAGGAGGCGTCAGCATGGGTGACTGTACCCAGGTGGGTATGCGAGCCACCGTCAACCTGAATCTGACTGTCGGCAGTTCAGTGCGCATAGGGAACAGCGCCACAGTCAAGTGTAATGTGCCCGATGGAACCATCATCCACGCCGGAGCAGTTTATCCTCCGGCGCGTAATCCTGATACCCAGGGGGGGAACCATGTTTAAGAAACCGGCATCCACCATTAATCCGCCCACTTCACCGGTGGAACGGGTGACCTCTGTTCTGGGACCCGGGGTGAACTGGGTCGGACAGATCACCGGCTCGGGGGGTATCCGCGTCGAAGGCACCTTCGAAGGCAAGATCCAGCTGCGGGGGTTGCTGGTGGTGGGCGAAACAGGCAGAATTACCTGTGAGAATGTCATTGCCACCACGGTCATTGTCGCCGGCGCCATCAAGGGGAATATCACTGCCGAGAAACTGGAAATCCGCTCAACCGGCCGGGTGTGGGGGGATGTGGTTACCGTGTCTTTCTCCACCGAAGAGGGCGCCTTCCTGCGTGGACAGATCCGCATGGAAGAGACCATTGACCTCGCGCAATACGGTATTGTTGAACCGAAGGCGGCGGAACCGCTGGATGCGAATCCTGAAGAAACGACCGGGACCAAAGAATAGATGAGTAACTATCTCCTGCTTGCATCCGAATGGATCGGCGTGATCGCAGTGATTATGATCCTTTCCATCAGCCCGGCATTGAAGAAACGCCGTCCGGTAAAATTTACCCAACCCCGCCAGGAGGCGGTCGGTGCAATCAGCCTGGTGGTACTGATTATTCTGTTTTCGGTTATTTTTTCCAAGCTCGCCGCAAATGAATTTCAGCGTTTTGTACCTTTTCAAACCTGGGATTTGCTTTCTGCAATGCTCACTTCTCCCGGGGAATTGGCTGCCGGGAATGTGCTGACTTTTTTGGGCTTTACAGCCCTGTGCTTATTGCCGGTCATCTACTTTGTGCGCCGCAAGAACCAGCCCTGGCTCAGCCTGGGCTGGAAGCGGGAGATGCTGCCCGCCGGTTTGCAAACTGGTATTGCCCTGGTTCTGGTTGCCATCTTCCTGCGCGGAAAAGTCTCTCCACTCATCTATGGTGAACACAACATAAATCAGCTCTATCTGCTGATTTGCTCATTGGCGGCTGCCCTGCTGCAGGAATTGATTTTCCGTGGATATTTGCAGACGCGGCTGACCGATTGGATGGGGGATTGGCAGGGTTGGCTGCTTGCCAGCCTGTTTACCTCTCTTTGGGTCTGTATTCCCCTGCTGGGCATTTCTTGGATGAGCTTGCTGGGCGTTTTTCTGTACCGCTTTGTCCTGGCGATGTTGTTGGGTTGGATATACCGCCGCAGCGGAAGCATCCTGGGCGGCACGATGTACCTTGCCATGCACACCTGGCTGTTTTGGATTTGATCCCCGCCTCTTTTATTTGTTTCTGATCGGTTCCGTACGTCTGCCATCCCAAAAGTGTTTGATGGTCAAGATGGGGTGGTACAGCAGCATCCAGGGACCGGCGACCCGCATCACTTTGCGGATTCTTTCACGCATCTGGGGTTGGTAGCAATGGACGGGGCAGTTCGCGCAGGTTGTTTTACCCTCCTGGTATGGGCATTTTTCCAGGCGGGATAGCGCATAGTCTTCCAATTCCTGGCAGGATGCGCACAAGCCGGTTTCCCGGTGTTGTTTGCGGCAGTAAATCTGCAGCATGGCTTTGAGGGTCTGTGCCTCTCGGTGGATGCGTGGTTTGTCTTCCATTTTCATTGTTCCGCCAATCTGCGAGTGCATATTTTACCTGATAACTTTCCCTTGCGTGTGTCCATTGCGCGTTCCGCGAAAGGCGGGTATAGTCTAGCCAACGCGGAGGAATTATGCAACGGATGTCACGTCTTTTCTCGCAAACACTGCGATCAGCCCCTGCCGAAATTGATTCTGCCGGGTACGCCTTTTTATTGCGTGCTGGTTTCATCCGCCCCATGGCTTCGGGCATTTTTAGCCTGCTGCCGCTGGGGAGGAAATCCATTACCAGGTTGGAGACGATTCTGCGGGAAGAGATGAACGCCATCGGCGGGCAGGAAGTGAGCATGCCCGTGGTGCAGCCGGCGGATTTGTGGAAGGACACCGGGCGTTGGTATTCCATCGGTGATGAACTGGCGCGCTTCAAAGACAAAAACCAGCGCGATATGGTATTGGCAATGACCCACGAAGAGGCGGTTGCAGATTTGATCCGCACCGAGATCCGTTCCTATAAGCAATTGCCTTCCCTGATCTATCACATTCAAACGAAATGGCGTGACGATCCTCGTCCGCGGGCGGGGTTGATCCGCGTGCGTGAATTCACCATGCTCGACAGTTACAGCCTCGATGCTGACTGGGAGGGTTTGGAAACAGCCTACCGGGCGCACTACGATGCCTATTTCAGGATTTTCGAACGAGCCGGGTTGCCGGTGATTGCGGTCAAATCTGATTCGGGCATGATGGGCGGCAAGATCGCCCATGAGTATATGTATATCACCCCGATCGGTGAAGATACTTTGATGCTGTGCGACCGGTGCGGTTATTCTGCCAACCGTCAGGTGGCAGCTTTCCGCAAGCCTGTCCCGGAAAAGGGTGATATACAGCCGGTGGAGGAAGTGGCGACCCCCCACGCCAGTACCATCGCCGAACTGGCTGCGTATTTGAACATCCCCACCGAAATGACTGCCAAGGCGGTGTTTTTCTCTGCACCCTCTCCTGACGGCGAATCGCTGAAGCTTATCTTTGCCATAGTGCGCGGCGATATGGAAGTGAACGAAACCAAGCTGGCAAACCTGGCTGGCGTTTCGGAATTTCGCCCTGCGACGGATGAAGAGATCAAGCGGGCGGGCGCCGTGCCCGGATACGCATCGCCCGTTGGGTTGAAGC
>DAIOEK010000053.1:0-14620 GCA_036746315.1 Anaerolineaceae bacterium
GTCCGCGAAGGCGATATCCTCATCATCAAGACTGGCTGGTACAAATTTGGCTGGAAGAGCGAAGATTCCGATGAATTCCGCTATATGATCAAGCACCCGGGTCCATCACCTGACTTTGCCGAATGGGCTGCCAAGAAGAAGATTAAATGGATTGGTGTCGACTGCGTTGCCGCCGATCACCCGATGAATACCATTCAGAGAATCTGGCACCCCAAGACCTTCCAGGAAGCCAATGAAAAACTCATCCGCGACTTTGGTAAAGACTGGGATGAGATGTATCCTCTGGACAAGTATTATCAGGATATGCACTACAACCTGTTCCCGAAGCGAATTGTCCACGCTGAAAACCTGGGCGGCGAACTCGCCGATGTCCCAAGCGGCCGCTATTACATCGGTTGCTACGTTCAGAAAGCCATGGAAGTTGAATCCATGTGGGGACGCTTCGTTGCCTTCAAGGAAGGTTAATAACCATCACTCTTTCAACTCACAGGGTGGTCACACCCATCCTGTGAGTTTGATTAATGAAGTGGTGACTGAGATTTTAGGAGGATTTTAATGAAACCAGCCTCTTTTGAATATTATGCCCCAACCACACTCGAAGAGGCGCTGGATCGGATAGGCGAGGTCGGAAATGATGGCGGTAAGATCCTGGCAGGTGGTCAGAGTCTCATCCCGGCAATGAATTTCCGCCTTGCCCAGCCAACAGCGCTGGTTGATTTGAACCGTGTTGAGGAGCTTTTCTATATCAAAACTGATGCAACCGGGGCAGTTCTGGTTGGTGCCATGACGCGCGATACTTCCGTTGAGTTTGATCCGGAAGTAAAGAAGGTTGCCCCCATGCTGCATGAGTGCCTGCCTTTCCTGGCGCATTCTCAAATCCGCAATCGTGGCACATTTGGCGGCGCCGTCTGTCATGGCGACCCGGCAGGTCAGGTTCCCGTGGTGGCGGTCGCGCAGAATTATGATCTACTGATCAAATCCAAAGCAAATGGCGAACGTTGGGTAAAAGCGGAAGATTTCTATCTTTCTCTTTACACCAATGTTGTTGAACCTGATGAAATCCTTGTGCAGGTGAAAATTCCCAAGTTACCGGCTCATGCTGGCAGTAGTTACAAGCAGACAGCCCGACAGGCTGGTGCTTCCGCTATCGTGGGTGTGGCTTCCGTTGTGGAGCTTGACGAAAAAGAACAATGCAAGAATGTACGCCTGGTCTATATGGGCGTAGGCGAAATGCCGGTCTTTTCTCAGAAAGCTGCGGAAGTAATGGTTGGACAAAAAGTGAATGATACGCTCATTGCCGAAGCTGTGGAAGCCTGTATAGCCGAGGAACTTGATCCGGGTCAGGATATGCATGCAACACCTGCATTCCGCAAACATCTTGCCCGCGAATTAGGCAAAGCGTCCATCCAAGAAGCCTTTGCGCGAGCGAAGAAATAGGAGGTTAGCATGAGCGACCTGGTCAGAGTAGCAATCAACATAAATGGTAAAGTCTATAAAAAAGAAATTGAACCTCGCCTGCTCCTGAGCGATTTCATCCGCTATCATGCCGGCTTGACGGGTACACATGTAGGCTGCGAGCATGGTGTTTGCGGTACCTGTACTGTCTTAATGGATGGCAAACCGGTCAGGTCCTGCCTGACGTTCGCCGTCCAGGCTGAGGGGCACGAGATATTGACCGTAGAAAGTCTTGGAACTCCGGATAAGATGCATCCCCTGCAGGAAGCTTTCCGCGAAAAGCATGCAGCCCAGTGCGGTTTCTGCACCCCCGGAATTTTAATGACCCTTTCTGCTTACCTGCGCGACCATCAGAAACCGTCCGAAGAAGATCTTCGCGAAGCGATTGACGGCAATCTCTGTCGCTGCACCGGATATGAGAATATCATTGAAGCCGCAAAACTGGCTGCCGAAAAAATGGCAGCAGAGCGCGGGTAAGGAAAGCGAGGTGTAACGTGGCACAAAAATACCTTGGACAACGTATAAAACGATTGGAAGACCCCCGCTTGCTTACCGGGCGCGGACAGTATATTGGTGATATCAACCTTCCAAATACGCTGCATGCTGCATTTCTGCGCAGCGATTATCCGCATGCCAAGCTGAACAGTATTGACACCAGCGAAGCAAAAGCGATGGAAGGCGTGATTGCGGTCTATACCTGGGAAGATCTGGGCGAATGGTGGCATCCCGGCCCGGTGTTGGTTCCGGCGCCGCATTCGATTCCCGGCACCGTAGCCAATTCCCGCACACAGATACCCATTGTCAAAGACAAGATCCATCATCAGGGTGAAGTTGTCGCAATGGTGGTCGCGGAAGACCGCTATATTGCTGAAGATGCTCTGGCAGCCATCTATGTGGATTCAGACCCGCTGCCAACGATTGAAAACATCGAAGACGCCCTCAAACCCGATTCCCCTCTGGTACACGAAGAGTTGGGAACCAACCTGGCCACGCATGTGAAACAGGAACACGGCAGCTTTGAAGAAGCCAAAGCCAAGGCGGATTATTGCATTGCCAAGAGGATGGTCATGGATCGTGGCACTGCCGGCGCCATGGAAAACCGTGGTGTGGTTGCCAGCTGGGATGATTATGCGGGACAATTGACCATCTACTGCAACACACAGTCTCCCTCAGGCTTGCGCAACAGTATGGCTGCCTGGTTCAAGATCCCGGAGCAGAAAGTACGCGTAATCGTTCCCTTTGTCGGTGGTGCATTTGGTCCCAAAGTAATGACCAACCAACCCGAAGAAGTGCTCTGCTGTTTTGCAACCATGCAGCTGCAACAGCCAGTGAAATGGCTGGAAGATCGTGCCGAGAACTTTATTGGCACCACCTCTGAACGTATGCAGATTCATGATTGCGAGATCGCCTTCAACAAGGATGGCAAAGTTCTCGGGTTCAAAGATGTATTCCTGTATGATACCGGTGCGTTCAATCCCTATACTGCAACCATTCCGCTGAACACGCAGACGCACACGACTGGTACCTATGACATCCCGAACTTCTATACCGAATTCAAATCCGTGTTCACCAACAAAATGATCGTGTCACCCGTTCGCGCGGCTGGTCGGTCATACGGTGTGTTCATCATGGAAAGAATGCTGGATCTTGCTGCTCGCAAGCTGAACATGGATTTAACCAAAATCCGCGAGATCAACATGATTCCCGCCGACGCCAAATTCCCCCTGGAATCCGGCATCATCGCGCAGGACTTTGCCCAATTCGTTCTGGACAGTGGCAATTATCCGGCTGTCTTGAAAAAGGCAAAGGAAATGATCGACTATGACCATTGGGTCAAAGAAGAACAGCCAAAGCTACGCGCACAAGGCAAAAAAGTGGGTATCGGTTTGGTAATGTTCACCGAAAACACCGGTGTTGGTCCTTACGAAGGCGCTCGCGTTACCATCGGCTCGAGCGGAAAGGTGTATGCCTCCTGTATCTTTGGCACCCAGGGTCAGGGACACTTCACCGTGTTCGCCCAAATCGTTGCCGATCAGGTAGGCTGTAACGTGGAAGATGTTGTTATCGAGACGGGTGATACCGACCGCTTCTACTGGGGCGCGGGAACATTTGCCAGCCGCGGCGCTACCGTGGCCGGTAATGCTTACCATCTGGCAGCCAAGGCTGTGCGCGCTAAAATCCTATCCACTGCCAGTAAACTCTTCAACACCCCGGAAGAAGAGCTGGAGATCAGCAATGGTGAAGTTCGCGTGGCGGACATTCCAGGAAAATCGATCAAACTCGGCGATCTGGCGGTAAAAGCCAATCCGATGCGTGGCACGATCAAACCCGGCACGGAGCCTGGTTTGGAAGCTACCGCGTATTATGCTCCGCCCTACGGCGCGACATCCAATGGCGCCTGTGCAGCGATCATGGAAGTGGATCCAATCACCTACAATCTGAAATTCCACAAGTTTATCTTTGTGGATGATTGTGGAACGGTCATCAATCCGATGATCCTGGATGGACAGCTGCATGGCGGTATCCAGATGGGTATCGGCAATTCCTATTTTGAAAAGCTGGCATACGATGAAAACGCTCAACTCATGAATGGCTCATTCATCGATTACCTGATCCCCCGGGTGACGGATATGCCCCCCAAGATGGAAATTGGCCATCTTCACACCCCATCCCCGTTGAATCCACTCGGAATTAAAGGCGTTGGTGAATCGGGAACGATTCCCATTCCGCCGCTGTACGCCCAGGCGATTGAAGATGCCCTGCAGATACCTGATCTGTTCATTGATGCAATGCCCATCGATCCCAGCTGGCTGTACGAAAAGATCGAAAAATTAAACAAATAGGATACAGGAGCACAAAACCATGGGTTTAAAAATTGAAGGCGATTACGTATTCAACGGTCCCCGGGAGATAGTCTGGACGGTCCTGCGCGACCCAAACATGCTGCTTACCGCCATACCTGGCGAAAGCTCCATGAATGAAGTTACACCTACAGAGTACGATGGCACCATCAAATTGAAGATTGGTCCGGTGAACGGGCAATTTGCCGGTAAGCTGCTTGTCTCTGAGGAAAATGCGCCTGAAAGCTGCACTCTGACGGTAAAGGGAAAAGGTGCCGCCGGTTTTGCAGAAGGCGTTGGAAAACTCCACTTGACCCAACAGGATGACGGAACAACCCTGTTCAAGTATTCTGGTGAGTTGAATATCGGTGGAAAACTTGCAAGCGTTGGGCAACGACTGATTGACAGCGTCGCGAAGAGCATGATCAAGGGCGGTCTGGAAAAGCTCAACAAGGAGGTTGAGAAACGAAAATAAATTTCAAGTGTTCTTGCTGTTAAATGTTTGACATTTAGTAATATATGCTTAAAATTAGATTAATTATCTGGAGGATAAGGTGGCTGAAGTCATTGAAAAGAAAGAGTTGACCGAAGAAGAAGTCATTGGCGAACAACTCTCTAAAGAGTACATTGAAAAAGTGGAATTTAAAAAATCTGCTGAAGTAAAAATGTTCTTTTATGTGGTAGCTGCCGCAGCAATTCTTTTGACTGTTGCGTTGATTGCTTCGCAATTCACAGCTAAATAATGTAAATCAGAGGAGATTCATATTCGTGTGAATCTCCTCTAACTTTTGGAAGGAGGTGATTAAATCGACTGATGGGTTCCACAACGTTTTCCGGCAAAACCTTCTATGACGGAAAACAATCAACACAGAACTTTTCAACTATTCGAAAATTATTTCAGAAAGAGGAAGGAAGATTCAAATGGCCACTACCGCACCAAAAGTTATGGGTTATCTTCCAAATGATACCCCTCCAGTTGGTCAGCTGCTTTTGTTAGGTTTCCAGCATGTTCTGACCATGTTCCCCGCCACCGTTCTGTGCGCCCTGCTCATGCACTTCGACGTATCGACCGTTCTGACCATTACCGGTCTGGGCACGATCGTTGCTCTGGTGGGTGCAAAATTCGCGATGGGGAAATATATTCCTCTGTACTATGGATCCAGCTTCGCCTATATCACAGCAGTAGTTTCGGCGATGAATGTTATTGAACCCGGACTGACCTTTGGTCAGGCAGCTGCTCCTGCTACGATCGCTATCGTACAGGCTGGCTTTGTCGCCACTGGTATTATCAACGTCATCGTTGGTTTGATCATCCGCCTCTCTGGTGGTAAAGAAGCCGTTGATAAAGTCCTGCCTCCCATCGTTACCGGTTCCGTAGCGTGCACCATCGGTCTTGGCTTGGGCTACACCGCCCTGACCATGGCCTCCGGTACCTGCTGTGGCGTAGATCCTGTAGCTGCTCCCAGTGTAACCCTTACCTGGTGGGCTGCCGCTCTCATCACCTTGCTGGCAGCCGTTCTCTTCTCCGTTTACCTGCAGGGTAAAGGCTTCCTGGGGATGCTTCCGATCCTCCTCGCCGGTATTCTTGGCTACATTGTTGCTGCCCTGATGGGTCTGGTGAATCCTTCATTCACCACCCCTCTGATCACCGCACCCCGCATTACATTGCCAGTGTTCAATAATCCATTGACCCTGACAATCCTAATCGGTGTTGGTATCATGGCGATTGCGACGATCCCGGAATCCACCGCCCACCTGTACCAGATCTCCCTGTATGTTGACCACCTGGCTGAAGAACAGGGCCGCGAGAAATATTATCTTTCCCGCTACATCGGCCTGAACCTGATGCTCGATGGTTTCAACGACCTGGTCAATGGTATCTTCGGTTCAACCGCTGGTACCAACTACGGTGAGAACAACTCCCTGATGGTGATTACCCGCAATTACTCCGGTCCGGCTTTGATTGCTGCCGGTGCCATTTCAATGCTGCTCGGCTTCATCGGCCCCCTCAAGGACGCCGTGAACTCATTCCCGACCGCAGTTGCTGGTGGTCTCGCCATCTACCTGTACGGTGTGATTGGTGTTCAGGGTATTGCTCTGATGATTGCAGAAAAAGTCAACCTGTATGATCCTCGCCAGCTGGCTATCGGCGCTATCATCCTGGTTGTCGGTATCGGCGGTAACATTGGTTATTCCAATGGCTTCCTGCCCATCCCGCTGCTGCAGGGTATCTTCCCCTACGGCTGGCCTGCGATCGCAACCGGCGCAGTTGCTGGTATTATCCTCAACCTGGTCTTCCGCTGGTTCAAGTCACCAGTTGACCGGGCGAACGTATAATACCCCCAACTCAAATGTAAGTAAAAATATAGGGCGCACGAATCTTTGTGCGCCCTATATTTTCAGAGGGTGACCATGAGCAACGAAAATCGAATTGTCGTCACCGGTGCTTCAGGTAAGACAGGCAAGGCTATTATTAGTCAACTGTCTGGGAACTCATGGCAGGTGATAGCATTTACGCACAAAGAAAAATATCAGTCTGAATTGTTGGATTGCGGCGCTCAAGTTGTCTTTGTCGGCGATCTGCGCTCTCAAACCGATTTGGAAAAGGCAATTACAGGCAGCAAAGCGATCTATCATATTTGTCCGAATATGACTCCGGACGAATATGAGATCGGGAAAAAAGTAATTGCAGCCTGTCAAAAAGCCGGGGTGAAAAGATTTATTTACCATTCTGTGTTCCACCCCCATATTCAATCCATGCCTCATCATTGGCAGAAACTCCTTGTGGAAGAGGAATTATTTAAATCATCATTGCAATTTACCATTTTGCAGCCTACTGCATATATGCAAAACATTCTGGGCTATCGCAAGGCAATCCTGGAAGGGAAATTCCCGGTGCCATATTCCGCGCAGGCAGAGATTTCGCTGGTGGATCTAAGGGATGTCGCTCGGGCAGCGCTGCAAGTGTTAAGGAATGACAGGTATACGTACGGCATTTATGAATTAATAGGGACTCCTCCCCTATCCCAAACTATGGTGGCAAATGCGTTGGCCGCTGGAATGGGTAAACCCGTCGTTGTTCAACAGATCGATAGAACAGATTGGGATGCTAATGCCCGGTCAGGCGGCATGCCTGACTATGCCCGCGAAACGTTGTTGGCAATGTTCGAATATTACGAGAGCTTTGGCTTGAAGGGTTCCCCGACCGTTTTATCCTATCTTCTGGGGAAGAAACCCATTACAATGAAACAGTTCGTTAAAGACTATTTTTCAAACGAAACAGTTTACGAGGAGTACCCGTGAATCAAAAGAAAACTCAACACTACAATTACACTCATGAAACAATACCGATCATGTGGCACCAACAATATCAGGATTTTTTGAAATATCTTGATAAGGATGGTGTAAAGTTTCTGCGTTTTTGGTGGAAACATCTGGTGGATAATCTTGGTGTGAAGATCCCATCCGATCCTGAGGGTTTGGGTTTTCAAGTTAAAGAATACACCGATAAAGATGGCAAACCGTTAAACTTCGTTCTCCTCACGCTGCCAAAGCCCACCATGGTAGGCGAAGTATTCTATATGGCACTGATCCGAAACCCTAAGAAAAATACTTTCTTTGACATGTTTTTAACCAGACTGCCCACCACCCGCGTATTTGCGCTGGAAGCTGAAAAGTTGGGTGAGGATGGTGAAGTGGTAACCGGTTTGTATGAGTTGACCGTCCGCGCCAGGAATATCAGGGTCGGTGATGGCTGTGAACCGGTATTGGATACGTTCCATAAAACCATATTGAAGATACTAAAGATCTCTTGACAAGGATTTGCCATGGAAACTGGGATGATAGTAGTTGTTGTAGCGATTGTGCTCTTTTATCTGCGGATTGTACAGCTGAGGGGCAGAAAACGCCGCCTGGATAAGGAAAAAATTATGGCTCACATGCGTGAAGCCAACCGGAAGAAGGGTAAGGTTGCGCCCCTTCCGGGTAAAGATCCCAATACGCCGCCCTTTCAGGTTGCAAGTTGGTTTTTGGTGGTAGTGGGTGCTTTATTTATGCTGGCGGGTGTCGCTGCCAGATCGAACCTGAAACTGCCGGCTATACTGGAAGAGTACTGGTGGGTTTTCACCACCGTAGGCATTCTTACATTTGCATTCAGTTTTAAAGTTGAATAGAAGTTGATTACCTGTAGGCGGGATGGCAACGTCCCGCCTATTTTTGTTTAAACCTCGTACGCATCAATGCCAGGTAAACTGCCAGCAGAATAATGCCCATTACCCCGCTGTTGCTCAGAACAGCTTCGGCGATCATGGGGTCTCCGCCCAGGTAAAGTCCCAACCCAACCACTGCCAATACGCCGCAGGGGATCAATGCCCACCAGTTGAACTTGTCGTTGATCACCCGTGAAACGATGGTGATCAATCCCCACCCAAGTGCGAACCAAACCAGCATGATGCCAATTTGAGAGAGTATGTTGTGGAGTACGATCCACTTCCAGGAAAAGTAGACACCAGGCGACATTGTAATTGTCAGGCACCCGGCAATGATCAACCCGAATAATTTTTGCCCTATTCCCCACAATAAAAGCCCCGCACCAACAGCGGTACCAAAGTAGAAAACCAGGTCGAATACATCGAAATTGCCTCGCAAAAACCAACCCGCTCCACCCAGCAGGGTGAAACCCGGCAGTACCGCCCACCACCAGACTACTCCTCGGGTAGCTCGGGAAAGTATCCAGATGGCAAACCAGGAGGTTGAAAAGCAGAAGAATGCCAGTGCGCTGCGCAGGGATAGGGCGGCGTACGGTTGCAGAAAAAGCCAGAGGAAAATGCCTGAACTGAGCCCGGAAAGTAATGTGAACACCCACAATCCGGCGGTTACTTTTCGTCTTACACAGAATATTAACCATATGAAGCTGATTATCGGAACAGCAAATCCTGTGAACCAGAAATTGTGGAACAGAAAAGCACTGCCCAATGCAACCAGCAGGGTATATATATGCAGCATAACCATCCCGAACGGCGTAATTCGCCCGGGCATGGATGTTATATTCTGTGCGATTTCCTGCGGTCTGTCAGTCATTTAGGATTCACTTCTCCAAAATTCCGTACTCTCGGGCTTTCAAAACCGCCTGCATCCTGTCGCGGGCGCTCAGCTTTCCAAGGATATTGGAGAGATGGTTTTTAACCGTGCCTTCCGTAATCACCAACTGCCCGGCGATCTCTTTGTTGTTCATCCCCCTGGCAACGAGATGCAATATTTCCATCTCCCGTGGTGAAAGAGGTTCGATCATGTCCGGGTGTAAGGCATCCTCTTTCTTATGCTCGTTGTTAGGTATGCGCGATAACTCGCTTACCACCTTGGCGGTGATGGAAGGCTGCAAAAAATACTCGCCTCGGTAAGCTGACTTCACTGCTTCGAAAAGCTTCTCCGAGGTGACATCTTTCATCAGATACCCCACTGCACCGGACTTCAAAGCATTGATCACATCGTCATTATCATCGAAAGTGGTTAAGATGATGACTTTCACTGTGGGATACAGGTCATGGATTTTTTTGGTGGCTTCCACACCATCCATGACGGGCATGCGTAAATCCATCAGCACTACGTCGGGGCTGGTGAGCTCGATCATACGAAGCGCTTCCTTGCCATCTCCGGCTTCACCTGCCACGATGAACTCATCGTGCACGGATAACAAAGTCGTGAGTGCCTCCCGAAAAAGAACCTGGTCGTCAACGATGAGTAGTTTCACTGTCTCGCTCATAAGGTACCTCAACTGTAATGTAGAAGCCGCCGCTGGGATGATTGCCGGACCTGAATTCACCCTTCTGCAAAACAACGCGCTCTCTCAGGCTGGTGAGTCCAAACCCGTTGGATCCGCTTTCTGCACCGCGTCCGTCATCTCGAATTTCAAGCTGGATTTTTCCTTTTTTTGTGTAGTCCAGCGTAATCCACAGGTTGCTGGCTTTGGAATGTTTAATGCAGTTTTGAATGCCTTCCTGAACAGTCCGGTAAATGGTATGTTCGAACTGGGAAGGCAGCACCGGAATATCCCCCAGAATATTGAGATGTGTTTTTACCTGGCTGTCTTCCATTTGCTGAATCTGTCTTTTCAGTTTGGTCTCCAGGGGAATATTCTCATCTGGTTGATCCCGCAGTACCGTAATGGAGCTGCGTATTTCCTTGAGCGCTTCTTTAGCCTGTGAAGCAGCCCGGTCGAGCGTTTGTTTTGCCCGTTCCGGCCTGGTATCCATCACTGCCATTGCCGCTTGAATTTGCATGTTGATTACCGTGAGATAATGCCCCACGCCATCATGAATTTCGCGGGCAATACGGTTTCTTTCACGCGTCAGGGTAAATTCCTCGATCTGGCTGGCATATTCCTGGAGGTTGTGATTCGCCAGTTCCAACTCGCGCAGCAGGCGCATGTTATCTTGATGGGCTTTATCCTCTTCCAGACCGGTTTGCAGAAAAATGATCATAAATATTTGCCCGATCAAATACCACGGCAGACTGTTAAGCACGGTCACCCATTGATTGGCAAAATTCCGCATGATCATAATGTAGCAAAACCCGATGAGCGAGTTTATTGCAATCATCGGGCGCGGCGGCAGGGCAAGAACTGCCTGTCCTGCCAGTGGAAATAACAAAAGCGGGGCAATATCCACACCCTGGCTTAAGTAAAGCAACAACCCCCCAAGCATGAGCTGAATTGCAAAGTAACTCAATCGAATGAACAGCCTCTCCGATTTGGACGCAAGCGAAAAACCATAGATGCCAAAAAATACGTATAGAATCCCCGAAACAACGGTCATGGCTATTTGAAATGTAGTGACCGTTTTTATCGTTACGAAAACGGAGAGCAGCACACCCATCACCACGATGGCAAACGCCAGCGTGGCACCCAGGGCATTGGAGTATTGATAGGTATTGCTTTTCATCACGACCATTATAGCATTCGGGTTGGGATGCAGGTCACATGACCGGTCATAACTTGCTGCATATTTTGTCGTTACCGGAATTCTATCTGTTGATACATGAAGTTTTAGTATCGGCAAGCTATTAATGGATGATAAGAAAATGTGGAGGCCTTATGAATATATTGTTACTTTACCCGAAATTCCCTGCAACGTTTTGGAGTTTTCAGCATGCGCTCAGGTTTATTGATAAAAAGGCTGCCAACCCGCCCCTCGGTCTGGTTACCGTCGCCGCCATGCTGCCCGAAACCTGGAATGCCCGCTTGATTGACTTGAATGTTGAACCGGTCAGCGATGATCGAATCGTCTGGGCTGATCTGGTGCTTGTTTCTGCCATGACGGTTCAGCGTAAATCAGTTAATGAGATCATTCAATTGTGTCATAAGTTGGAGACGCCGATTGCTGCCGGTGGTCCTCTTTTTAGTTGTGAACCTGATGAATTCCCTGAAGTGGATTATCTGATCCTGAATGAAGGTGAGATCACTTTCAAGGAATTTTTGGCCGATTTTGCCAGCGGGCATGCAAAACGGGTATACGACACACAGGTGTATCCTGAGATGAGCATCTCGCCCATACCGCGATTTGAGCTGCTGAACATGGATGCCTATGACACGCTGAGCGTGCAGTTTTCACGCGGTTGCCCCTACCATTGTGATTTTTGCAATGTAACCGCGCTGTTCGGTCATAAGCCCCGGCTGAAGTCCACCCGGCAATTCATCAGCGAGCTGGATGCGCTCTACAAAGCCGGTTGGCGGCGAAAGATCTTCATCGTCGATGACAACTTCATCGGCAATAAGCGTTTATTGAAAGAAGAAGTGCTGCCGGCGCTGATCGAATGGCGAAGGGATAAAGTCGGCTTTCAGTTTATTACGGAAGCCTCCATTAACCTTGCTGATGACGATGAATTGATCGATTTAATGGTCCAGGCAGGCTTCAATTCTATATTTATCGGCATCGAAACGCCCAGCGCCGAAGGGCTGGATGAATGCCATAAAACACAAAACACCCGCCGGGACCTCTTGCGGAATGTCCACAAGTTGCAAGAGGCTGGACTACAGGTGATGGCGGGTTTCATTGTGGGTTTTGATAGTGATACGGAAGATATCTTCCAACGCCAGTACGACTTCATCCAGGAGAGCGGAATTGTAACCGCAATGGTCGGTCTGTTGCAGGCGCCGGCGGGAACGGAGTTGTACGCCCGGCTAAAAGCCGAGGGCCGGATACGGGAAGGTTTTTCCGGCGATAATGGGGATGGTGAAACGAACATCATACCCAAAATGGATTCGAGCATCCTGCGAAAAGGCTATGTTGATTTAGTAAGACAGTTATTCGAGCCTGCGTCGGTCTACCAGCGTATCGATACCCTGTTACAGCACCATCATCCGCAAAAAGCCCCGGTTCGATTGACTTGGACGGAGATGAAGGCTTTTTTCAGAACCATGATCTGGATTGGGGTTCAAAGCGATGCAAGGTGGTACTACTGGCGTCTTTTTATCAAAATAGTATTCACCCATCCTGCCAGGTTGCCGCTCGCCATCACCATGACGGTTTATGCGTACCACTTTAATAAAATGAGCCGTGAGCATGTTCGTTTAACGGAAGCTCTGCCGGAAAAGCCACATCGCCCAATTATGGGCAGAAAGTACAGTTATGAACCGACGCATGTGAAATAAAGCAACGATCCAACGCCCTCTCATTTTGGGGAGGGCGTTTTGATTTAAGGGTAAAATCATTAGTAGAAATATATGACAACGAGGTTGCTATGGATGAACTGTTTGGCGGCATTGAAGCCGGTGGTACCAAGTTTGTTTGCATGGCGGGTACTGACCCCGACCATATCGATCGTGAGGTCAGGTTTCCGACATCAACCCCTCAGGAAACGCTCAAACAGGTTGTGGAATTTTTTGCTCCCTATGATCGTCAAAAAAGACTGCTGGGCATTGGCATTGGTTCGTTCGGTCCTGTGGATTTGCATCAAACATCCCCTACCTATGGCTATATTACCTCCACGCCCAAGCCTGGCTGGCAGAATGCGGATATCTGCGGCTCGCTTACCGCAAAGATCAACGTACCGGTCGTGTTTGATACCGATGTAAACGCTGCTGCTTTTGGAGAGTTGTATTGGTCAGGTTCCCGGGATGTTTTGGATCCATTTGTGTATATTACCGTAGGCACCGGCATTGGTGTCGGGGTGATCGCCAATGGCGCACCGATTCACGGGTTGGTCCATACGGAAGGTGGACACATCCTGATTCCGCACGATAAACAAAAAGATCCCTTTGCCGGAATTTGTCCGTACCACCAGGATTGTCTTGAAGGCTTGGCAGCCGGTCCGGCTATTAAAGCCCGGTGGGGCAAGGCTGCCCAGGACCTTCCGCCAGACCATCCAGCCTGGGATCTGGAGGCACATTATATTGCCACGGCACTGTGCAATATCATCATGATGTACTCACCAAAGCGCATCGTGGTGGGTGGCGGTGTAGCCCAACATCCCGGGTTGCTGGATACGATCCGGGGGAAGACAGCCCGGTTGGTGAACGGCTATGTCCGTTCTGATGTGATCACCAAGGATATTGCACATTACATCATTCCGCCCACCCTGGGGAATCAGGCGGGTGTGCTGGGCTCCATTGCCCTTGCAATGAATGCATACCAGCAAAACCGGTAATCTCGTACGATTCACCGGATACATGATCAAAAGTTAGTCGTAAAGAACTGAAAGGATGAACATGACTTATTCACTGGATTCAACAATTGGTACGATATTGGATGATTTGCAGGCGGTGAAAATCCTCGAGAAGCACGTTCCGGGTATTGCCTCGAATCCGATGATTGCCCTCGCCAAGGGAATGACCATCCGCACGATCCTGATGATGCCCCAGGCAAAGCAGGCAGGAATCACCCAGGAGGCGGTCGAGAAGGTTCTGGCAGAAATCAACGCCTTGAAAAAATAGCCGGTTCCATATTCGATTCAGCGCCAGATTTAATAACCAACTTCCGTAAGCAGGCCTTTCATTACGGTTGCTGATTTTTCGAATCCTGTCATTTCCTCATCGGCTAACATGAGGTTGATGGTGCGGATAATTCCGTCGCGCCCCACCACCGAGGGCATGCTCAAATATACATTGTCAACACCTTGATAGCCTTCAATCAGCGTGGATACTGAGAGCACCGTATTTTGATCGCGTAAAATGGCTTCGCAAATTCGCAAGAGCCCGTTCGCAACGGCATAATAAGTGGCGCCTTTCCGCTGGATGATCTCATAGGCGTCATCTTTTGTGTATTTGAATATTTTTTTCCACACTTCAGGCTTGTAGCTGACACAATTTGCCAGGCAATACTCTTCCAATT
>DAIOEK010000054.1:0-13931 GCA_036746315.1 Anaerolineaceae bacterium
TCCTGCACGCGATTGCGCGGGGCTTCCTCTGGCTGGGCAGGGTCATCCGCCAGTTCTTCGACATCCCGGTGATCAATAAAGGTGGAGATGCGCTCGCCGAAAGTTTTAGCCAGGCGGGCGGTGAAATCACCCATATGCAGACCGGCCGGGTGCAGCAATACCTGGCTACTTCGCTGGCGGTGATCATCGTCTTCGGATTGGTTTTGTTGGGTATTCTTTTGCTGTTACAGACCTCTGCTTGATGGAGCATTCGATGGATTTCTTAACCCAGAACATTCTTACGCTCATTTTGTTCCTTCCGTCAGCGGCGGCTTTAATCATCCTCTTTCTGCCCAGGGAAAACATTCGTGCCATCCGGTGGTTTGCGCTGATCTCGAGCCTGATTCCATTGGGATTGACCATCTGGATGTGGGCGCGGTTCGCGCCTGACCAGGCTGGCTTCCAGTTCCAGGTCAACCTGCCGTGGTTCGAGGCAATTCATTCGCGCTATCACCTGGGTGTCGATGGCATCTCATTAACCATGGTGCTGCTAACCACCCTGCTGACACCGTTGGCGCTGCTGGCATCCTTCTCGATCCAGGACCGGGTCAAGCCCTATATGATGCTCTTCCTGCTGTTGGAAACGGGTATGTTGGGTGTGTTCGTCGCGCTGGATCTGATGCTGTTCTTCCTCTTCTGGGAGATCGGTCTGGTGCCGATGTACTTCCTGATCAACCAGTGGGGCGGTGAGAACCGCAATTACGCCTCGCTCAAGTTCATCCTCTACACCATGGCGGGATCGCTGGGTTTGCTGCTATCCATCCAATTGATCGGCGTAGTGTGCGGCACCTTCGACCTGATGGAAGTGTTTGAACGTTGGCAGCAGGTGAGCGGGACGCTGATTGGGCTGCCGGTGGCAACCATCAAGGCGGTGATCTTCTGGGCATTTGTGATCGCCTTCGCAATCAAGGTGCCGGTGTGGCCTTTCCACACCTGGTTGCCGGACGCGCACACCGAAGCGCCCACCCCTGGGTCGATGATCCTGGCGGGTGTAATGCTCAAGCTGGGCGCCTATGGCTTTATCCGCCTGGTGCTGCCGCTCTTCCCAACGGAAGCCAGGCATTTTGCCGGTGGGCTGGCTTTCCTGGCGGTGATGGCGATCATCTTCGGCGCCTTCGGCGCATACGGTCAGGATGACTTCAAGAAGCTGGTGGCATATTCCTCCATTAATCACATGGGCTTTGTGGTGTTGGGCATTGCCGCGGCGGCGGTTGCTGCCGGCACCGACCATGCACAGATTGCCATGGATGGTGCGGTGCTGCAAATGTTCAACCACGGGTTGTCGGCGGCTGGCATGTTCTTTTTGGTCGGTGTAATTTACGAGCGGGCACATACCCGCAAGCTGAGCGAATTCGGCGGGCTCTTCCCGCTGATGCCAGTTTTTGGCGGACTGTTGATCTTTGTTTCGATGGCATCGCTCGGTTTGCCCGGCTTGAACGGCTTCGTATCCGAGTTTATGGTGGTGCGGGGTTCACTGCCTGTGCTGCCACTGGCGACCGCCTTAAGCATGATCGGTTTGTTGTTCACCGGTATCTACATCCTCAAGGGGATTAAGCTGGTGCTGCACGGTCCACTCAATGAAAAATGGGTGGGGCATCTGACGGATATCAACACCCGGGAAATCATTGTACTGGTTCCCCTGGTGATTCTGATTGCAATCACAGGTGTGTATCCGGCCTGGATTGTTGAACTGATCAATAAAGCAGTTACCATGCTGTTCTGATGGAGTGGCAGATGCAGTTTCCAATTCTGAGCGTTATCATACTTACCCCGTTGGTTGCCGGCGTATTGATATTGTTCTACCCGGCAGACCGGAAGAAAGCGATCAAGGTGACTGCGCTGGCAGCGATGGCAATCTCCTTTTTGCTTTCGTTCTGGCTGTACATCTCCTACAACAACGGAACGGGTGGCTACCAGTTTGTTGAAAAGATGGACTGGCTGCCCGCACTGGGAATTTCCTATCACGTGGGCGTGGATGGCTTCAGCATACCGATGGTACTGCTGACGGGCATCGTCACGCTGACGGGAACAATGATCTCGTGGGGGGTGGATGAACGTCCGCGCGAATTCTTTGCCTTCCTGTGCTTCCTGGCGGGCAGCGTGTTCGGCGTGTTCTCTGCGCTCGACCTGTTCATGCTGTTCTTCTTCCTCGAGATCGCGGTCTTCCCCAAGTACCTGATGATCGCGGTGTGGGGCTGGCCAAAGACACGCGAATATGGGGCGATGAAGCTGACGCTTTACCTGTTCATTGGCTCCATTGTTGCCCTGCTGGGTGCACTGGCGATCTTCTTTGGATCGGGCAGCAACACCTTCAATTTGCTTGAACTGGAAAAAGTAGCGCTGGCGGCAGACTTCCAAAAGTTCTGGTTCCCGTTTGTCTTTATCGGATTCGGCGTGCTGGGTGGTATCTTCCCCTTCCACTCGTGGGCTCCGGATGGTCATGTGGCGGCGCCGACCGCCATCTCGATGTTGCTGGCGGGCGTGGAGATGAAAGTGGGCGCCTTTGCCGCCCTGCGGGTGGGCATCATGCTGATGCCGGATGGCGCCAGATTCTGGGCTCCCCTGGTGATCGGGTTGGCGCTGGTAAACGTGGTCTATGGTGCGCTGATCGCCATGGTGCAGTCGGATTTCAAGTACGTCATCGGTTTCTCCTCCGTCTCGCATATGGGGTTGGTGATGCTGGGCTTTGCCACGCTCAACCGGGATGGGCTTACCGGCGCAGGCATGCAGATGTTCTCGCACGGGGTGATGACGGCTATGTTCTTTGCTGTGGTCGGCATGGTTTACGACCGGGCGCATACCCGTGAGCTTTCACAACTGGGCGGGTTGTTCAAACTGATGCCTTATGCGGCAGTGGGGTTCATCATAGCCGGTCTGGTCTCGATGGGCATGCCGGGTTTCAGTGGATTTGCGGCGGAGTTTCCTATTTTCATGGGCTTGTGGCGGGCGATGCCCGTGGCAGCCGTGATAGCCGTGATCGGCGTGATCATCACAGCAGCGTATATCCTGCGGGTCGTCAACAGCGTATTCTTTGGAAAACTTCCCGATGAGCTGGAAGGGCACATTACACCGATCAGCATCCTGGATAAGATATCCATTGTGTTGTTGGCTGCCTTTATGATCGCTTTTGGTGTCTTCCCCTCATTGATCAGTCAAACGGTTGGGTCCGGCGTGACTCACATCCTGACCCTGCTGGGAGGTGCATAATGGCCAACACATTCGATTTCAGCACGTTGATCGCCATCCTCCCGCAGCTTGGGATTTTCCTGCTGGGTGCCGTTGTACTGCTGCTCGACCTGTTCTGGAAGGACGAGGAACGTTCCCCGTTTGCGTATGTGACCGCTGCAGGGCTGGTGATCGTGGGCGTGATTTCCGCGATCTGGGCGAGACCCGGTGCTGCCGGGCAGCTTGTTTTTGGCGGGATGCTGCGCTGGGACTGGATGAGCTTTCTCTTCACCATGCTCTTCCTCTTCGGCGGTGCAGTAACCAGCCTGTTCATTCGCGATTATCCGCAGACAGGCAAACAGGGTGAGTTCTATGTTTTGATGCTTACCTCCATCCTGGGGATGAGCCTGATGGCTGGCGCAGCCGATTTGATCATGCTGTTCCTGGCAATCGAGACCACCTCCATTCCGCTGTATGTGTTGGCGGGTTTTCTGCGTAAGGATGATGCCTCGAGTGAAGCCGGATTCAAGTATCTGATCTATGGTGCAGTCACCTCCGCGGTGATGCTGTACGGCTTCAGCATGCTGTTTGGCATGACCGGTACGACGCAGATATACGAGATGAACCAGATATTATCGAATGTCGTTCCCGGCGTGGGCAGCCTGTTGATTATCCTGATGGTGCTGGTCGGGCTGGGATTCAAGATTTCGGCTTTTCCCTTCCACTTTTGGGCGCCGGATGTGTACCAGGGCGCACCGACACCCGTGGCTGGGTTCCTTTCCACTGCCTCCAAGGCAGCAGGCTTCGCAGTGATCCTGCGCTTTATGCCGCTGGTTTTCTATGATTTGCGTTTTGTCTGGTCGATTGTTATTGCAGTAATGTCGATTGCCAGCATGACTTTCGGCAACCTGCAAGCCTTGCGACAGAAGAATATCAAACGACTGCTGGCGTACTCTTCGATTGCCCAGGCGGGCTATATGTTGATCGGTGTGGCGGCGGTATCCGGGCTGGGATTCATCAGCACTGCCATGTATGTCATGGCGTATGTGTTGACCAATCTGACGGCCTTTGGCATCATTTCCATTGTTGGCCGGGTGGTGGGTTCGGATGAAGTCCAGGCGTATGCGGGTCTCTCGCGCCGTTCTCCTTCGCTGGCGCTGGCGATGCTGGTTGCCTTCCTTTCGCTGGCAGGCATCCCGCCATTTGCCGGCTTTGCCGCCAAGATATTCCTGTTCTCCTCAGCAGTGCAGGTGATGCAATATCCCTGGCTGTTTACACTGGCGATTTTTGGCATTTTGAACGCGATCATTGCTCTGTACTACTATCTGGTGGTGATGAAGGTGGTTTACCTGGGGCGGTCGGAAAACGATACTGAGCCGCTCCCGGTGGCTGAGAGCACCCGGACCTCCGTTTTGGTCTTTACCGCTGCGATTGTGGTGTTGGGTATCGCCATTTCGCCGTGGTTTACTGCCGCCCAGACAGCCATCCAATCGATCTTTAATTAGGTTGTCTGGTCCCCGAACCCGGATCGGGCTTGGGGATTTTGCTTTTAGTTGAAAGGCGAAAAGGTTTGACGCTAAAAAATCACTACGTTATAATACTTTGACTCATGGATCAGCAGAAACAACCGATAACAAGTAAACAGAGATTGCTAAACCTTACGATTGTAGGGTTGGTGAGTCAGATAGGTTGTCTTACCCTGTTGATCATCATTGCAGCTCTTTTGGGCGGGATGTTCCTGGATAGCCGCTTGCAGACAAAACCATGGTTCACGATCGGATTGTTGGTTGGTTCTATTCCGGTAAGCCTGGTCATCATGGTTTTTTTGGTGCGCTCAGCATTGAAAAAGCTCAAAGTGGATAAGCCAAAGGAAGCCATACAGGAGGAATCAAACCTTGGAAAAGACTAAAAAATGGCGCTGGGGTATTAACCGCTGGTGGGTATTTCTTTTTATTGGTTTGAGCGTATTCTTTGCCACCAAATATCCGCCGATCCGTCCCGGTATTTTTGTTGTTCCAGAAAACGTAATTGCCCGGCCGTTGTTTGGGAATTTCTACCTGACCAATTCGCTGGTGGGTACCCTGATCGTGGATATCGTCCTGATCCTGATCGCGCTGGCGGTGCGCAGCGCTGCAAAGAGCGGCAGCCTGGTTCCCAAAGGCGTTTCCGGTGCAATCGAAGCGCTGCTGGAAGTGATCTACAACCTGACGGAATCGACCGCAGGCAAATGGACCAAGAGCATTTTCCCCATTTTTGCCACCATTACCCTGTTGGTATTGTGCTCCAACTGGCTCGAGATGTTCCCCGGTGTGGAAAGCATCGGGCGTTTGCATGAAGGCGAGCATGGTTACCCGACTGTTTCGATCACCCAAAACATCTCTGCCATCGTCAAAGGCGAAGGTGCGCACGCAGAGGGCGACGCGGAAGTGGTGCCGTTTGTGCGAGTGCCATCCACCGACTTGAATTTCACCCTATCGCTGGCGTTGGTCTCGGTGGTAATGACCCAGGTAATCGGTTTCCGCGCACAAGGGGCCAGATATTTCACCAAATTCCTGAATTTCACCACCCTGTTCAAAAAACCCGGATTTGGGTTGATGGATCTGTTGATCTCCGTTCTTGAACTGATCTCCGAGTTTTCCAAAATACTCTCATTCTCATTCAGGTTGTTCGGTAATATTTTTGCCGGTTCGGTATTATTATTCCTGGTCGGTTCCATCCTCCCTGCCGGAGCGGTGTGGATCCAATCGGGCGTGTTGTTGTTTGAATTCTTCATTGGATTAATCCAGGCGCTGGTCTTCGGTATGCTCACCATGGTGTTTATGTCCATGGCAACGCATGGGCATGGTGGCGAAGAAGAGCACGCCGCAGCGTAATGCAATCAATACATATTGAGGAGGTTTGGTACACATGACTGGTGACATTATTATGGCAGCACGTTTCATCGGAGCAGGTCTTTCCATGATCGGGGCGTTGGGCGCCGGAATTGGTATTGGCTTGAGCGTACAGGGTGCGTTGGAAGGCATGGCGCGCAATCCGGACACTTATGGCAACTTATTGACCAACATGATCCTGGGTATCGCCTTTTCTGAAGCGATCGCAATTTACTGTCTGGTGATCGCCTTCCTGATGCTCTTCCAGGTTGTGTAACCCGTACAGACGAGGTGAATAAATGGATAAACTAGGAATTAACCTCGGGTATCTGCTGGTACAGGTATTCAACTTTTTGATCATCTTCATTGTGTTGCGCGCCTGGGTGTACAAGCCCATTACACGCATGCTGGATAAACGCCGCGAGACGATTGCCAAAGGTCTGGAAGATGCCCGTGTCGCCGCCGAGGCTCGCGCCAACGCGGAAACAGAAGCACAGAAGATTATTGCGGATGCCCAGGCAAAAGCCGGGCAGACCATTCGTGAAGCATCCGACCGCGCCCAACTGGCGGCAAAGGATGTGAAAGCCCAGGCGGAGGCTGAAATTGCCAAGAACCGGGAAGCTGCCATGGCAGAAGCTGTGGAAGAACGCAACCGCATGCTCGGCGAATTGCGCGGGCAGGTTGCCGCGCTGGCAATCGCCGCCGCGCAAAAGCTGGTGGGTGAGGCGCTGGATGAGAAACGCCAGCACAGCCTGCTACAGGAATTCTTCTCCGGCATTGAATCCGGCAAGGTTGTGGTACTCGAAGATCAAAAGGTACAGGGCGATAAGGCTGAAGTTACCAGCGCGCTGCCGTTGACTTCCGAAGAGAAAGCCACCGTGGAAAAAGACCTGCTGGCACAACTTGGCTCGAGCGCTGCGGTCACTTATTCGGTTGATCCTTCCATCCTTGGCGGGTTGGTCATTCGAGTAGGCGACAAACGGGTGGATGGCTCGGTTGCCGGTCAACTGGAAACGCTCAAACAATCGTTGCATTAAGTCTTAACCAAACATACCTCTGATAAAGCTCTGCGCAAGCGCGCAGAGCTTTTTTTCGGGTATGCTTCCCCGGATGACAAAAGTTTACCCGGGGATGGCTGTTAAATTTTTGCACTTGTAGGCTGAACGCAGCCCATCGAAATACGGTAAAATGGGTTTACATAATTCAGGAGCAGTGCTGTGACCGGTTATCTCAAACAAACGCTTAGGCAAATATTCGAACAAATCCCGGTGCAAGTGTTTTCGGACATACCGGATGTTTATATTTCGGGAATTTCCATCGATTCGCGACAGACCAGGAATGGCGACCTGTTTGTAGCGCTGGAAGGTGGATCGGTGGATGGTCACCAATACATTGCCGCCGTCGAAAGAATGGGCGCTGCCGCAGTGGTGGGAATGAAGCCGAAGCCGGAGGGGGTTACCTTGCCGTACATTCAGGTGGAGAACACCCGCCCGGCGCTGGCGTGGCTTTCCGCCGCTTTTTATCGTTTCCCCGCCCGCCACCTGACCATGATCGGCGTGACTGGAACGGATGGAAAAACCACCACCTCCAATATCATTTATCAAATCCTGCTGGCGGCGGGCATTCGCGCGGGGATCATCTCCACAGTGAATGCAGTGATCGGCGACGAGATATTGGATACCGGCTTTCACGTCACCACCCCCGAAGCTCCCGAGGTTCAGCTATATCTGGCGCGGATGGTGGCGGCAGGCTTGACACATGTGGTGCTGGAAACCACATCGCACGGCTGGGCGCAGGACCGGGTGACTGCCTGTGATTTCGATTATGGTGTGGTAACGAACATCACCCATGAGCACCTGGATTATCACGGCAGTTATGAGAATTACCGTGCCGCCAAGGGCAGGCTTTTTTCCGGTCTGGCAGAATCCCACCCCAAGGAGGGAATGGGGAATCGGGCAGCCATACTCAACCAGGATGACAGCTCCTACGACTACCTGAATTCGATCACGCAGGTGGAAAAAATTTCCTATGGATTGAATTCATCTGCACGGGTATGGGCGGATGAAATCGAATCGACGCCATCGGGCATGCAGTTCAAGGTGAATAGCCGGCTGGGCAGCTTCCCGGTGAAGAGCAAACTGGTGGGGAACTTCAACGTTTCCAACTGTCTGGCAGCCATTGCCCTGACCGTGGATGCAATGGGGCTCTCTACGCAGGCAGCCGCAAATGGTATTGCCAACCTGCCTGGTGTAGCGGGACGGATGGAGATCATCGACAAGGGGCAGCCATTTACCGCAATTGTGGATTTTGCGCACACGCCCAATGCACTGAAACGGGCACTGGAGACCGCCAGAACCCTGACCGGCGGCAGGGTAATTGCCGTGTTCGGTTCTGCCGGGTTGCGGGATCGTGAGAAGCGCCGCATGATGGCGGAAGTTTCAGCAGAACTGGCGGATATATCCATCCTCACTGCAGAAGACCCGCGTACGGAATCTCTGGATGGAATCCTGGCGGAGATGGCTGCGGGCGCAGAATCGCGCGGGGCGGTGGAGGGAAAATCATATTTCCGCATCGCCGACCGGGGAGATGCCATCCGCAGCGGCTGCAGGATGGCGCGAGCGGGCGATCTGGTGATATCCTGCGGCAAGGGTCATGAGCAGAGCATGTGCTTTGGTACGGTGGAATACCCCTGGGATGACCGGACGGCAATGAAGGCTGCGTTGTGTGAATTGACCGGCATCTCCGGACCTGAAATGCCCGTGCTGCCGACATCCTCTTAATAGCAATATGCGCTGCGATAAATTGATTGATTAATTTCCTTAACGGGGGGATAATACCCTATATTGGTATTACCGGACTGTGATGAACATACAATCAGTTCTCATTGGCGTTCTATTTCTTATCATACTTGCCCAGTCATATTTTATTTTCCGGCTATGGCGAAAGTCGCAACGTACCTCTTTGGGGTTGGATGAGATCACCGAAGATACGTTAAAAGCCTTATATCACCTCTCCCGCGAAGATGCCAACATCGGCAGTTCACAATTGATCAGGGCAGCCGATTTGCAGCCCGATCGTTTTGCGCTCATACTATCCGAACTGCGGCGCAGAAACTGGGCATCCGCATCGGATGATGACGTCATCCGTATCCTGCCGGGCGGTGAAAAACGTGCCCTGGAGTTGATCCGGGCGCACCGGCTTTGGGAACGCTATCTGGCGGATAAGCGTAAGCTGCCGCTGTCAAAATTGCACGATGAGGCAATGCGGCGTGAGCATACCACCACGCCGGAAGAGGCTGATCGACTGGCTGCCGAAATGGGCAACCCGCGCTACGATCCGCACGGTGATCCGATCCCTGCACCGGGGGAAGATCTTCCGCATCACAGCGAGGGAACTTCTTTATTGAAATGGCCCGAACATCAGCTGGGTTTGATTTCGCATGTGGAAGATGAGCCGGAGGCGATCTTCGAGCAACTTTCTGTGCTGGGGTTGACCCCGGGCGCTCACATCGAAATTGATGAACGTACTCCTGGCAAGGTATTGGTATGGAGCGGACGCCAGCGCTTTTCCCTGGCTCCGACGCTGGCGAACGCCATTTCCGTGGTGGAGGCGCCGCCAGAATTCCAGCCGTTGGCGGAGTTGGAAATCGGGCAGGGTGGAACCATCCTGTCCTTGTCCAAAACACAGGCTCCCAAGGAAGAGTGGGTGGCTGCCGGAGTGGTTTCGGGCAGCAAGATCAGTGCAGTGCGGGCGGACCCGCTGGGCGATCCGATCTACTACCGGGTGAACGGACACGAAATTGCCATCTCTCACAGTGACGCGAACCTGATCCGGGTCGCCGCAGATAGCATCCACGACATCCCGCTGCCACGCCGTTCATGGCTGGCTGAAGAATGGCTGCACTTTAAAGAACTGATCACCAAGTACGGGACGTTTACAGCCATCAAGCAGGCACTGGTGTTTCTCGGTCCGGCTTTTGTCATCAGCGTGGGATACATGGATCCCGGGAACTGGGGAACCGACATCGAGGGTGGTGCGCGATTTGGTTATCAACTGCTGTGGGTGATCCTGCTGGCTAACCTGATGGCGATTTTGATGCAGATCCTCTCTGCCAAGCTGGGGATTGCCACGGGTAAATCGCTGCCGGCGGTCTGCCGGGACCATTATCCGCGCTGGTTGAGCGTTTTCCTGTGGGTGACGGCTGAAATTGCCGCCATGGCAACCGACCTGGCTGAATTCCTGGGTGGGGCAGTCGGGTTCTACCTGTTGTTCCATATTCCCCTTTTCCCCTCGGCATTGTTGACCGGTGTGGTAATTTCGCTGATCCTGCTGCTGGAGCGCTACGGATATCGCAAAGTGGAGATGGTAATCATCGGGCTGATCTCGATCATCGGGTTTGTGTACATGACTGAAATCTGGCTATCGAAGCCTGCCTGGGGTGACATTGCACATGGTATGCTGGTTCCCACGCTGCCCATAGGCGCAACCCTGGTAGCCGTGGGGATCATTGGCGCCACGGTGATGCCGCATAATTTGTATTTGCACAGCGCCTTAATCCAAACCCGGGTGCGCCCCACCGATTCGCTGGCGCGCAAGCACAAGGTTTACCGGTTTGCCATTCTGGATTCTGTTGTGGCGTTGAACGGTGCATTTTTTGTGAACGCTGCGATACTGGCAATGTCTGCGGCGGTGTTCTCGGGTGGCAGATTGCACTCTTATTCCCTGGAATCTGCTCACCAAACGCTGACCCCGCTGCTCGGTCCGATCGCGGGTGCGGCATTTGCCATTGCACTGCTGGCTTCGGGGTTGTCTTCATCCACCACGGCAACCATGGCGGGACAGGTGATCATGGATGGCTTCATCCATCACCGCATGAATGTCTGGCTGCGGCGCGCCATCACCATGATCCCCTCCCTGATCGTGATCGGGTTGGGCCTGGATCCGCTGAAAATATTGATCCTGTCGCAGGTGAGCCTTTCCTTCCAGTTGCCCTTTGCCATGATTCCGCTGGTGCTGTTCACTAATAATCCGCGCATTATGGGGGAATTCGTTAACAACCGGCTGACTTCCATCCTGGCCTGGGTTTCGACGGTGATCATCCTGGCACTGAATGTGATCCTGTTATTCCAAATCTTCGTGCCGGTGTAATTCCATCTGCGCAGGGGGATTTCAACGTCAGGCACTGTTTAGATTTTCCCAATTCCACAATTCATGGTGACTTTGTTTTACCAGTTGCTATAATAATCATATAGTTTGGTGGATGGAGGTGGGTGATGGCAAAGAAAAAACCGGAGGTGAAGGAAGCAGCCCGGGAGACGAAAAAAAAGATTGATGCGGAATGCTCTACCCATAAAACCGATATACCCAACAAGGAATATTATGCAGAACTGGAAAAGCTGCAAATTGAATTGGTGAAATTGCAGGAGTGGGTCAAGGCAAAAGGGTTGCGCATAGTCGTCATATTTGAAGGACGCGATGCCGCAGGCAAGGGGGGAGCCATCAAGCGCATCACCGAGACTTTGAACCCGCGGTATGCACGTGTCGTGGCGTTGGGCACTCCGACCGAACGGGAAAAAACACAATGGTACTTTCAGCGGTACGTACCACATTTGCCTGCCGCCGGTGAAATGGTGTTCTTCGATCGTTCGTGGTACAACCGGGCAGGCGTGGAACGGGTGATGGGATTTTGCACAGATGACGAGTATCAGGATTTTCTGCGGGCTTGCCCTGAATTCGAGCGGATGTTGATCCGCAGTGGGATCATATTGGTCAAATACTGGTTCAGCGTCAGTGACGAGGAACAGGAAAAACGTTTCCAGGACCGCATCAATACTCCCACCAAACGCTGGAAGCTCAGCCCGATGGACCTGGAATCCCGTGCCCGCTGGGTGGAGTATTCCAAGGCAAAAGACGCCATGTTTGCCTACACGGACACCAAACAATCGCCGTGGTATGTGGTGAATGCGGATTGTAAAAAACGCGCCCGGCTGAATTGCATTGCCCACCTGTTGAGCAAAATCCACTATCAAGACCTGACGCCGGAAACGTTGAAGCTGCCGCCGCGTCAGCACGACCAGGGATACGTCCGCCCGCCATTATCTGACCAGACCTTTGTGCCTGAAATCTATTGAGATCAAACATCGATGACAGCCTTTGATCACTTCAACATCCTGGCGCCCATCTATGAACGGGTGATCAAACCCAAACCACCCACCGACCTGTTAACACACCTGCAATTGCCGCAGGGCGCGCAGGTATTGGATGTGGGCGGCGGAACCGGCAGGATCGCCCAGGCGGTCATTCCTTACGCCGGGAATATTACCATCCTTGACCTTTCGCCCAATATGCTGCGCGAAGCGGCAAAGAAACCCGGGCTTCACGGTGTTCTGGCACCCAGTGAAAAATTACCCTACCCGGATGGCACTTTCGACGCGGTAATGATGGTGGATGCGCTGCACCATGTGGTGGATCAGCGGGCAAGTTTACAGGAACTGTTCCGCGTAATCAAGAAGGGGGGCAGGCTGGTGGTCGAGGAACCGGACATCCACACTTTTATGGTAAAGTTGATCGCGGTGGGCGAGAAGCTGCTTGGCATGCGCAGTCATTTCCTGGCGGGAGAGGAGATCGCCCAGATGCTGGGGGATTGCTGCAAAGAGGCACGCATCTACCGCAAAGAATACACCGTGTGGGTGGTGCTGGAAAAATAAAAATTCCCTCCTGATATTCAGGAGGGAAAAATTTTTTCTACTTGCGGTTGAAGCGATCACCGCCGTTGTTGCGGTCGCCGAACCCGCTGCGCCGGTTGCTGCCGGAACCGCTTCTGCGGTCACCGCCCGGGCGTCCGCCGCCGGGTCTTCCACCCGAGGGGCGCTTGCTGTCGCGGGCTTTGGCTTCTTCCGCGGTCCAACCTTCGAGCACTGCCTGGCGTGACAGGCGGATCTTGCCGGCGGGATCGATATCGATCACCATGACGGTGATCTCATCACCCATCGAGACCACATCTTCCACTTTCTCCACGCGTTCGGAGTCGAGCTGCGAGATATGCACCATGCCATCCACGTTGGGCAGGATCTCGACGAAGGCACCGAAATCGGCGATGCGAACCACCTTGCCGGTGTAGATGTGCCCGATCTGCGGTGTTTCGGTGAGGGCTTCGATGCGCTCGCGGGCAATGCTTTCGCCGACACCATCTGTTGCAGCGATGAAGACCGTACCGTCATCGTCGATGTCGATCTTGGTGTTGGTTTCTTCCTGCAGGGCGCGGATGTTCTTGCCACCGGGACCGATGATGGCGCCGATCTTGTCGACGGGCACCTTGATGGTGGTGATGCGCGGCGCATGCGGTTTGAGATCCTCACGGTAGGCGGGGATGGTATCCAGCATGATGCCGAGGATGTGCTGGCGTCCGGCTTTTGCCTGCGCCAGTGCGTCAGACATGATCTGTGGAGTAATACCGCGAATCTTGATATCCATTTGCAGGGCGGTGATGCCCTTTTCCGTACCGGCAACTTTGAAATCCATATCGCCGAGGTGATCTTCCAATCCCTGGATGTCGCTGAGGATGCGATAAGTATCACCTTCCTTGATCAAGCCCATGGCAATACCGGCCACCGGCGCCTTGATGGGCACACCGGCATCCATCAGTGCGAGGGTCGATCCGCATACGGAGCCCATGGAAGAGGAACCGTTGGATGCCAGCACTTCAGAGACCAGGCGCAGGGTGTAGGGGAAGCCGTTTTCAGCATGGATGACCGGCACCAGCGCGCGTTCTGCCAGTGCACCATGACCGATTTCGCGGCGGCTCTGTCCACGCAGTGGTTTAACCTCGCCGGTGGAGTAGGGCGGGAAGTTGTAATG
>DAIOEK010000055.1:0-13594 GCA_036746315.1 Anaerolineaceae bacterium
AAAGGCACCCAACTCGAACACTTACGCCCTGATATTGCTCGCCCTCGGCGGAATCATCGGCATTGGGCTGGGCGATACGGCATACTTTGAATCGCTGAACAAACTCGGCGCCCGCCTGGCGCTGCTGATGGGCGTCCTCTCGCCGCCGATCACCGGGTTGATCTCCTGGATTTTTCTGGGCGAAAAGCTGGCGGTGATCTCCTGGGTGGGGATTGCCATTACGCTTGCGGGCGTTTCATGGGTCATTATGCAGGAACAATCCGAACATCCGGTAAAAAGGCAGTTATGGATGGGGCTGTTCTTCGCTCTGGTGGCCAGTCTGTCGCAATCGGTGGGCGCGGTGTTCTCCCGCTATGCGCTGATCTCATCCGACATTTCAGCGCTGCAAACCGCCATTATCCGTCTGCTGGCAGGGATCGCCTCACTGCTGGTAATCATCGCGTTCCAAAAAGGTGTGCATTTTTCCTGGCTTCGCCGCCCGGCCGAAGGCGCACCCACCCCGCAAAAGCTGATCGGCATGATCGCCCTGGTGGGTCTTATCGGCACCTACCTGGCAATCTGGCTGCAGCAGATATCCCTGCAACTGGCGCCGGCAGGTATTGCCCAGACGTTCCTTTCCACCAGCCCGATATTCATTCTGCCCATAGCGGCAATACGGGGTGAAAAAATAACCTGGAAGGCGGTGGTCGGGGTGATCATCTCGCTTGCCGGGGTGGTATTGCTTTTCTCTGCCGGGTAAATATTCAGTTTAAGTTGCGTATTTTTTGGTAGAACGCCGCGATGATCTCGCGGTTTTTTTCGGCATCCGCCCGCTCGTGTACCAGCTCCAAATTGATCTGCGCCGCCCGATGTTGCAATTCCCGGTTGCGCAGCCCCTCCAGAATGCCATCCGCAATTGAGCGGGCGTCCCGCGGATTGACCAGCAATCCGTTCCTGCCATGCTCAATCCACTCTTCCAGTGATTCAATCCTCCCCACCACGGGCAGACAACCCAAAGCCATCCCTTCCAGCACGGAATTAGGCGTACCGTCGTGAATGGCGGGCGACACCAGCACACTGCTCTGCCGAAACCGTCCCCACAAGCCCTCCTGCGATTCGGGTGCAAGCAATTCAACACGCCCATCCAACGCCAGTTTCTTCACCCATTTCCCCGCATCCACCTGACCTGCCATGCCTGCCCCCCATAAGCGGACGCGCGGTTCCTGCGCCAGAATGATGGGGATCGCCTGGAAGAATACATCATTCATCACATACGCCGGGCGGATGCCGCGCGGGTTGATCACCCGCCAGGGGTCGCGTGTTTTATCCTCAAGTTGTGGCGCTTCATTCGGGTTTATGCCCATCTGCTGGAAGGACACCCCCCCGTTACCCGGTACAAATTGCGTGGGAATGCCCGCACGCAATCCCCATGCCTGTGCCAGACGGATATCCCGCAGGCAGTCTGCCATGAAACCATCCGCACGCAAGACAGCCCGGCGGGCGTGATCTTTCATCAGAAAAGATCCTCCGGCGTGCAGAGTGAAATCATTGCCCCAGGTGGAAAGAACGACGGGTATCCCCGATGGCGTATGCGCTGCCAGCATGCCTTCGTAGGGGATACGCAGGGCATGCACCATATCCGGTTTAACCTGATCGAGAATCCGCAGGTAGGCTGGCGCCGCCTGTAACACACTGATCGGACCCAAATAATAGCGCAGGCTGAGCAACGCCAGGCGTGCACCCTGGACCAATGCCGTGAGGCGTTTGTGTGGGTTCTCCCCGCGGTTGGCAGTGGAAGTCCGCGAGAATGCCAGTGGAAGGGTATGCATCGCCGAGACGCCATCCGGCTTTTCTGCCGCATAGCTGCTTAGCAGAATCACCTCGTTCCCGCCCAGAGTTACCTGGCGGACCCAGGAGCGGGTGGTTGGACTTCTGCCATCGGCGAGCAATAATATTTTCATTTTGCGCTTACCGCCTGGATGGCCAGCAGAAAGACATCCGCCATCTTCTCCAGGTTGATCTCTTCACACACAATACGGAAGGATTCCCTGCCCAGATCGGGCAGCTTTTCCGGCTGCGATAAAGCTTCCAGCAGGGTACGCTGCAGATCGGCAAGGTCACCGGGAACGATGTGCCAGCCGTTGCTTTCCCGCACCAGATCAGTCTGGGTGCCATCCCCCTCCGCTACGATCACCGGCAGGGCATGCGACATCGCCTGCTGCACCGCCAATCCGCCGGTTCCCGGCAGGACAAACAGATCTGCACGCTGAAAGAAAGGTTCCAGGGCTTCACCCATTAATGTACCGGTAAATACGGCAGCGGGATACACAGTGTGTGCAAATTCTTCAAGCCGTTGCCGCTCGGGACCGTCTCCAATGATGGTCAAACCCGGCTGGAGGTTTTCCGGCAGCATGGAACAAGCCTGCATCAACAGATCCAGCCGTTTGCGGGGTTGCAGCCTGCCCACATACAACAGGTTGGCTTTGCCCACAGGAGCTTTCCGCGAGGGAGATACCCCTTGCCGAGATCTGGCAACCGCGTTGGGGGCAACGAAGATCCGCTCAGCCGGAATGCCTTCACGGATATACTCCTGCGCACCGGAATCACTATACGCAATCATCCCATCGAACGAGCGGATGAACCTGCCTCGTGAGGTAGCCCGCAGCAGCGCTTCCACTCCCTGCAATGCCGGAGCGCCCAATCCCCAGCCGATCACCGGTTTCCCCTGACGGTGCATTCGGCGGATCGCCGCCGGGCTGGCAAGGTAACGGGGATTGGCTTCCATGATCAGCGCATCCGGATTTACCGCATCCAGCCAATCAAGCAGATTGCGCTGCCAGCACAGATAGGCGGCACCGGATAAGAAATGGATATTTTCGGCGTGATGAAAACGGGCTATCTCCAGCCTGCGGGCTGATTCGATGCTCTCGCTCGAACGCGGCTCACCGGCAAATACATCCAGCCCCGCCGTGCAGGATTCAGCCAGCAAATCAAAAAAAGGCGCCCGGTAAAAGGGCAATACCCTTTGTTGTAACGCCACTTTGCCGTGAAATATCCTGCTCATCGTGATAAGATCACCTGCAAATACTTTGCCAGCATGTCATCCAGGGAAAAACACTCTTCCGCACGGCGGCGGGCGCCCTGCCGGAATTCAGCCAGATGATCCACCAGGGAGTTGGCTTTTTCCAGAAAGCCCTCCGTAGAGGCTGGCTCCCCCTTCCAGACATTTCCGCCATAGGGTATCAACGCCCCGCTCTTTTCATCCACCAACTCACGGATGGCGCCGTTCTCCCAGCCCAGCACCGGTAATCCGCATGCCAGGGCTTCGATGATGGAGTTGGGGCAGGCGGGGTTCATTTCCACCGACAGGAAGATGTGCGACCGCTGCATCTCGCGCATCACCCCCTGGCGCGGAAGAATGCCCAGCCATTGAAATCTTCCGGGAAGTCGGCTTTCCACTTTACGCTGAATGGATTCGGGGATGTCGCCTGCCGCAGACAACAGAATCGGTAAGCCCAGGTGAGACCGCCATTCCTGCATCGCGTTGACCGCATTGAACAGACCCTGCTCCAACCCGTTCTTCAAATGTCCCTCCACCAGCAGCACCCGGATGCCATCCGATATCGGGGAGATATCGCGCGGCGGGGTGTAACGCGCCAGGTCTATGCCGTTGTAAATCACCGCAGTCGGCTTATCCAGCGGCCCATATTTTCGCTCCCACCATTCGCGGGAGAACCGACTCTGGTAGATGATGCGGCTGGCAATATGATTACGGATCACCTTGAGGATCCAATTATTCACTTCCGAACGAAGATAATGTTTGATGCCCGTCCAGCGTGCCCTGTGGATCCAATTCATGCCATCCAATCGTTGAATGATCGGCACGCCGCGATTTTTAACCCGACGCAGTAGATTCAAATGCCGGCTGCCGGCAATCACCAGCACGGCATCCAGGTCGGGCTGGTTCAGATCATAGGTGAGTTTGTAACCCTGACGGGTCACCCCGTCGGCAAATTTTTCGTGAAATGAAGCCGGACCGCCCAACCCCCGCACCCCGGGGATAATGCCAATGGTGGGCGAATGATGATCTTCCATCAGGCACACTCTCCGCCGGGCATGCCGCCGCAGATAATATCCCTGATCCGTTCAGCCGCATGTCCATCGCCGAATGGATTAACCGCTTTCGCCATTTGCGCATACGCCTGCCTGTCATCCAGCAGGCGCCGCGACTCTGCTACGATCCTCTCGGTGTTGGTGCCGACCAGCTTTAATACGCCACTCTCCACCCCCTCCGGGCGCTCGGTCACCTCGCGCAGGACCAATACCGGTTTGCCCAAGCCGGGGGCTTCTTCCTGGATGCCTCCCGAATCGGTCAGGATCAGGTCGGCGTGTTTCATCAAGTGGATCAGCGGCAGGTAATCCAGCGGCGGAAGCAGGCTGATGTTCTGGTTGCCACGCAGCATCCGATAGACCGGCTCCTGCACGTGAGGGTTGAGGTGCACCGGATATACAAGCCGCACTTTCCCCTGGTAATGGTCCGCCAGGTTGGTAAGGGCGGTGCAGATCTGCTCCAGCGATCTGCCAAAGTTTTCACGCCGGTGCGCGGTTACCAGCACCATGCGGTTATCTTTACCTTCACCGATCTCCAGTTCCGAAAGCAGACGGGTGACTTCATCCGGCTGCGGTTGACGGATGATCCAATGCAGCGCATCGATCACCGGGTTGCCGGTAACATGGATGTCTTTTGCTGCCACACCTTCCCGCAATAGATTGCGGCGGCTGTGTTCGGTTGGAGCAAAGTGCAGGTCGGCTACAGTGGTAGCCATCCGCCGGTTGATCTCTTCCGGAAAAGGCTGCCGCTTGTCGCCCGTCCGCAGACCGGCTTCCACATGCGCAACCTTCACCTGCCGGTAGGCGGCACAAATGGCTGCCGCCAGCACGGTGGTGGTATCCCCCTGCACCATGACCCAATCCGGCCGCAAGCGAACCAGAATCGGATCCAGATTTGTGATGACCGACGTACAAATTTCCGCCAGGGATTGATCCGGCTTCATCAGGTTGAGGTCGATTTCAGGACGGATGCTGAAGACCTGCAATACCTGGTCAAGCATCTCGCGATGCTGTGCGGTAACACAGGAATAGATTTCCACCCCCCGGGTTTCCTTCAAAAGACGGATCACCGGCGCCAATTTTACCGCTTCGGGGCGGGTGCCATATACTGCCAATATTCGTAAAGGCTTTTTTGCTTTCACGCGTTCTTCTTTTTCCATTCCCCTACGCCCAGGTGATACACCGTCAGGGGAGTTGCCTGCCAGGCAGGTGAATTCCAGACGTTTACCGTGTCGAAGACCAACGGGCACGGCGGTTGTTTACACCAATCGGCAGGCGCCATATTCTTGAATTCCTGGTGGGCTACCAGCACCACCACCAGGTCGACCTGCCCATATATGTCGCCCACGTCTTTGCAAAGATGAATACCGTTCATTTTCTGATGCCCGGCGTACGGGTCGTATGCCAGCACGGTCGCCCCCGCTTGTTGCAGCAACTTCACCGCTTCCACCGCCGGGCTTTCCCGAAAATCATCCACATCCGGTTTGTAGCTCAAGCCGAGGGCGGCAACCTTTTTGCCATGCAGATCGCCCGCCTTTTCCTTGATCCATTCCACCACAAATTCAGGCTGGGCATCGTTTACCTTGCGCGCGGTGTGGACCAGCGGGGTGATATCCGGCGCAGCTTCCACCAGGAACCACGGATCCACGCTGATGCAATGCCCGCCCACGCCCGGTCCCGGGTTGAGTATCTTGACCCGCGGATGACGGTTGGCGATGGCAATCGCTTCCCATACGTCGATTCCGAAGCGGTCAGCCAGCCGGGAAAACTCGTTGGCGATGGCAATATTGATATCGCGGTAGGTGTTTTCCATCAGCTTGACCATCTCGGCGGTGGTGGCATCGGTCTGTACGATCTCACCTTTGACGAAGGTCCTGTAAAGTGCAGCGCCAGCTTCAGCCGATGCCGGGGTAATTCCCCCGATCACCCGCGCATTTTCCACCAGCTCCCGCAATATCTGCCCGGGCAGCACGCGCTCGGGCGAATACGCCAGATGGAAGTCAACCCCCGCTTTCAAGCCTGATTTTTCCAGGATGGGCTGTACCAGATCGATGGTGGTCCGCGGCGGCGAGGTGGATTCCAACACCACCAGGTTGCCCTTCCGCAGGCAGGGGACAATCGACTCGGCGGCGGAAACAACATAACGCATATCCGCCAATTTGCCATCTTTAAAGGGCGTGGGCACTGCGATCAGAAATGCCTGTGCTTCTTCAGGTTTATCGGCGAAGGAGAGTCTTCCCTCCTGTAATGCCTGCAAAAAAAGGGGGCGCAACCCCGGTTCCACGATATGCAGGTCACCACCGCGTAATGTTTTGAGGATATCCGGGTTTACATCCACCCCCAGCACATTCACATCATGTGCGGCAAAGGTGCTTGCTGTGGGCAAACCGATGTAACCGAGACCAATCACACAGATTTTTTGGAACTTCACGAAGTCTCCTTGAAGGTGTATTGCTCCTGAAATTTTATTCCAATATGCTTATCATAACAGAATACACCCCATTTTACGCGATAATTTTTATGTGGAATCAACTTGACAACGAACAAATGTTCGTGTATAAATAATATTAGAACATATGTACGATTGTTCTAATATTGGAGGATATCATGGTTAAACGATCACAGGGATTGGGACCTCGCCACGAAAAGATTCTGGTCTATATGGAATCGTATCAAAAGCGTTTTGGCTTCCCGCCTGCGATTCGTGAAATCTGCGAAGAAACAGATATTTCCTCCACTTCGGTTGTCAACTATTACCTCGACCAACTGGAAAAATGGGGCTATATCAAGCGCGAAAAAAACATCTCCCGCGGGATCACCCTCCTCAAGAACGTTTTGGGTGAACTGCTGGAGGAGAAAATCCAGCCGGTGCTGGAAGCGGTGGAAGAAATGCTGCGCGTGCCCATTGTCGGGCGTATCGTCGCCGGTGAACCGGTTCCCGTTCCGGCATCGGACCTGAACTACTTCGACTCCGAATCGGCACTCAGCATTGCCCGCAGCATGCTGCCCGCCCGCGAAAAGCTGGATGGGTTGTTTGCTCTGGAAGTGCAGGGCGATTCCATGATCGACGCCATGGTCAATGATGGCGACCTGGTGATCATGAAAAAAGTGCAGGATGCCCGCAATGGAGAGATGGTCGCCGTCTGGCTGCTGGACCGCGACGAAACCACCCTGAAGTACTTCTACCGCGAAGGCGACCACGTCAGGCTGCAGCCCGCCAACAAAACCATGCAACCGATCATTATTGACGACCCGCGTATTGTTCAAATCCAGGGCAAGGTGCTGATGGTCGTCCGCCGCCTGCCGGTAGCTGCATAAAAACCACCATTCTCAGAGCATTTCTCCACAAATCCCACTGTAGTTGGGGTTTGTGTGTTTTTTATAGATTTATCCGTTATTTATTCAGATCAAATAAAAATATCGCTACAATTGGATGATATAAACTTACAGGAATCACCGTTGAAGAAACAAACTGTCCAAAAGATCGTTCAGACGTTGATTATTGCAAGTATCACTCTTGGCATAGTTTCGATTCCCACATATTTCCTCTACAAGGATACCGAAAGAATCGTCATTGATGAGGCTGGACAGCAGGCAATGAACGTTGCTGTTTCGATCTCCTGCTTCCTCGAAGAAGATATTGATGATTACGCCGACCTTGTTGCAGTCGACGATTACTCGCCGGGGAATTATAACGAAGCCTATTATGCAGAGATGTTGGGCGTATTCCGGAAGATAAAAAATGAAATCAACGCAGACTTTGTTTTCACAGAGAAAATGATTTCAGATACGGAAATCGCCTATATTCTGGATGGGGAAGAAACCAACAGCGAAGATTTTTCATCGGTGGGTTCGCTGGACGGAATGGGTGAAGTCGAATTTCGCGCCTTTTCTCAAGACGTGAACACATATACCGGTTTGATCTCAGACCCGGTGTGGGGGGATTTCATAACAGGATTTGCGCCAATTCATAACGGGAATACAGGAAAAGTAATCGGTCTGGTCGGTGTAGATTTTTCCGCCAATCATATCAAGCGCATCGTGGATAAATTGCGGAACATTTTGCTCGGCTTCACTATCTTCCTGGTTATTCTGACCACGCTGGTCATTGATACGTTGATCAACATGCGCAACAAATCATTAAATACGGATTACCTGACAAAGCTCAGCTCCAAACGTAGTTTTCATCAACAAATTGCGGATATGGTCTGGAAAGCTGAAACGCTGGATAATCCGTTTTGTCTGATGATGCTGGATTTGGACAACTTCAAGGACCTGAATGACCGGTTTGGTCACCTGGTCGGGGACAGCGCGCTGATAGTTGTTGCAAACATGTTGCAGAACAATATTCGAAATACCGACTCCTGCTATCGCTATGGAGGAGATGAATTTGCCATTCTTTTGCCCAACACGCACATTGAGCAGGCTGAAAGCATCGGAATACGCATTCAGGATAGTTTGAAGAAGGCGGAAGTATATTTTGACGGCGGCAAGACTGAGATCACGATCAGCATCGGCGTAACCGAGTGGGCAAAAGGTATGTCAGAGAAAGAAATGATCGAACTGGCTGATAAGGGCATGTACACATCAAAACGCGAAGGCCGGAATCGGATTTCTGTCCGGCATAAGAAAAATTAACCACATCCAGCTCCTGCTGAAAATGGCGGCCGTACCGCCGGTATTCACAGCCCGTTATCCAAGTGCAACATCCAACAACATCATGATCGCGAAACCGCCCATTGCACCCAGCGTGGCAATATCGGTGCTTTCATCCCGTTGAGATTCGGGAATGAGTTCTTCTACCACGACGTAGATCATCGCTCCGGCGGCAAAAGCCAGTGCATAAGGCAACATCCCGCGCATGGTCGCCACCGCAGCTGCACCGATCACGGCAAATATCGGTTCCACAATTGCAGAAGCCTGTCCGAGCATAAAGGCTTTCATGCGGCTCAGACCTTCCCCACGCAGCGGGACGGAAACCGCCATGCCTTCGGGAAAGTTCTGCAAGCCGATACCCATGGCCAGTGCAATGGCAGAGCTAACCGACGCCGCCGGCAGACCAATCGCCACCGCTCCAAAGCCCACCCCCACCGCCAGCCCCTCGGGAATGTTATGCAGGGTGATTGCCAGCACCAGTAACACCGAACGCTGCCAGGATGTTTTTATCCCTTCCGATTCCGCGGTGGCAAGCCCCATATGAAGATGCGGCAAAATTTTATCGATGAGGTACAAAAAAGCCCCGCCCAGTAAAAATCCGACCACCGGAGGGATCCAGGGGATCACCCCCAGTTCCTCGGAAAGCTCGATGGAAGGAACCAGCAGGCTCCAGCAGGAAGCCGCGACCATGACGCCGGCTGCGAATCCCAGCATGCCGGAAAGAAGTCGCTTATTCACCTGTTTGTTAAAAAACACAAAAGCGGAACCCAGCGCAGTGACTCCCCAGGTGAACAATCCGGCAAATAAAGCCTGAAGAATCGGGGGAAACGAAGTAAAACCGGTAAGCATGTCTGCCTCTTTAATAGATTTTGTGACCTGATTATAACCAACGAAAAATGTACCAGGTAGTCTTAAATATAAAGCAGCCCGGCATGACCGGGCTGCTTTGAGATACCAGAAGTAAATTAGGCAACGTCGATGACGGCGCCGGCTTCTTCCAGCTTCTTCTTGGCGTCCATGGCTGCTTCTTTGGCAACCGCGGAGAGAACTTTGGAACCAGCGGTTTCGGCCATGGTTTTGGCTTCGACCAGACCAAGATTGGTGAGCTGGCGGATGACTTTGATGACTTCGATTTTCTTCGGGCCGGCATCTTTGATGACGACATCGAATTCAGTCTTTTCTTCAACGGGTTCAGCAGCGGCGACAGCGCCACCGGCGGCGGCAACAGCTACGGGAGCGGCGGCGGAAACGCCCCACTTTTCTTCGAGCATCTTTACGAGTTCAGCGGCTTCCAAAACGGAAAGCTGGCTGAGTTCATCAACGAGTTTGGTTAAATCTGCCATTTCAAATTCTCCTAACGAATGAATAATCTTTCTGATAGATCCGTTCTTGGGAACGGATGTTTACAAATAACCGATCAGGCTGCTGCCGGCTGCTCGGAATGAGCCTTGATAACCGCAGCCAAACCGCGGGCGGGTTCTGCAAGTGTACGGACCAGCTTGCTTGCCGGGGCTTGCAGTACTCCCAACAGGGTAGCACGCATAACCGGGAGAGACGGCAGATCTGCCAGCGCCTTGACTTGCGCCACATTCATCACCTGCTCACCTAAATATCCGCCTTTTACCTTGAAGACATCATTTCCTTTTGCAAAATCGGAAATAGCCTTCGCCAGCGCGGGGGCGTCACTGAATGCAAAACCGATGGCTGAGGAACCTTCCAGAAGTTTCTCATCCAGTTTCAAACCCTTCTTCTCGAACACGGAACGCATCAGGGTGTTTTTGACCACATGCAATTCACCACCAGCTTCACGTGTTTTTGCACGGATGGTATTGATGCCGGTCATATTCAAGCCGGTGTACTCAACAACAAACATCGCATTGCTCTTTTCGACCCAGCCTTGATACTGCTCCAGCATTTTGGATTTATGTTCTTTTGAAAATGCCAATGTATTTCACCTCCTTCCACGTAGAAATAAAAAGTCTTTGTCTGGTTTATCCAACCGGGCAAAGACTTTCCAATGCCTGAAACAGGCATGATCTTTCGATCTGGTGTCTTCACCTCGGCTGGTATATTTGAGCCCTTTCAGGCGCCTGCTGTCTCTGGTGAACAGTATTTAATTTTCGAAATTATACCCTAATCTGCAACATCTGTCATGGATTGGGCAGTGAGGACATCCACTTTGATGCCAGGACCCATGGTGGAGGTCATGGTTATATGTTTGATGTAGGTGCCTTTTGCAGCAGTTGGTCTGGCTTTTCTGATCGCGTTCATCAAGGCGGCAAAGTTCGCAAAGAGTTTATCGGCGTCAAATGAAACCTTGCCAATGGGGGCATGGATGTTTGCGGTTTTGTCGAGGCGGAATTCCACACGACCGGCTTTGGCTTCTTCAATGACACGCGGCAGATCATCGCCGGGGGCGACGGTGCCGGCTTTGGGATTGGGCATCAACCCGCGGGGACCGAGCACACGACCCAGCTTGCCGACTTTCCCCATCATATCGGGGGTAGCCATGGCTACATCGAAGTCAGTCCAACCGCCTAAAATTTTATTGACCATTTCATCGGTGTCGACGATGAAATCAGCACCGGCATCTTTTGCCTTCTGCGCAGCTTCGCCCTGGGCGAAGACCAGCACGCGGACTGTTTTACCCAGACCGTGGGGCAGAACGACCACATCGCGGACCATCTGGTCTGCCTGGCGGGGGTCCAAACCCATGCGCAGATGAACTTCAACAGTGGCATCGAACTTGGTGAAGGAAGTCTCTTTCACAAGTTCGACAGCTTCCTGGGGAGAATATGATTTATCCTCATCGACTTTGGCTTTTGCAGCCAGGAAATTTTTTCCGTGTTTTGACATTATTTACTCCTTGGTGGTTCAGTCGGGCCGGTAAGCCCTCCCACAGGGGTTATTTTTCTACTGTGATACCCATATTGCGGGCGGTGCCTTCGATCTGCTTCATTGCATTTTCGATATCGTTGGCATTCATATCTTTGAATTTAATTTCGGCAATCTCCCGAACCTGCGCCTGGGTGACTTTGCCCACCTTGGAGCGATTGGGTTCAGCAGAACCCTTCTCGATCCCGGCTGCCTTTGCCAGCAAAATGGCTGCCGGTGAAGACTTGAGCACAAATGTAAACGACCCATCGGTGTAGACGGAAATTTCCGCAGGAATCACCTCACCCGGTTTATTCTGGGTGCGGGCATTGTATTCCTTGCAGAATGCCATGATGTTGATCCCATGACCTGCCAGTGCAGGGCCGATGGGCGGCGCGGGATTGGCTTTTCCGGCCTGAATGTTCAACCGTACAACTGCTTTTAGTTTCTTTGCCACTTTTCACTCCTTTGTGGTAATAGCGGGCGTTTCGAGGTACACCCTTCCACCTGTCTCAGCCAGAAAGGCTGGTATTTCCTGTTTTTACGCCCGCTCGACCTGGAGGAAATCCAGTTCAACCGGCGTCTCCCGTCCGAAGAAGTTGACCATCACGCGCACCTTGCTGCGCTCCATGTCAATTTCAGAAACTGATCCGCGGAAATCATTGAAGGGACCATCCACAATGCGGACACGTTCACCAATCTTGAAGGTTACTTTGACCACCGGGGCTTCCGCTTCCATACGGCGCAGGATCTGCTGCACTTCTTCGGGGCGAAGCGGAGTAGGCGTGTTGCCCATCCCCACGAATCCGGTGACACCCGGGGTGTTACGGACGACATACCATGATTCCTCGGTGAGGATCATATTCACTAAAACATAGCCGGGGAAAACATGCCGCTCAACAGTCTTCCGCTTGCCGTCTTTGACTTCAATTTCTTCCTGAGTGGGAATGACAACATCGAAGATCTTGTCTTTCATCCCCATGGTTTCAATACGCTGCTCCAGGTTGTGACGAACCTTGTTCTCATACCCGGAGTAACAATGAACCACATACCACGCGCGCTGGTCACCAGCCTGCTCGATGGATTGTTCGATGGAAAAATCGGGTGCAGCCGGGGCGTCCATGCTCAGTGGTGTGTGGAATTCAGCCGAAGAGTTCTCTTCCGCTTCTTCTTTTTCCACTGGTTTTTCCAGGTTTTCTAAATCCTGTGAATCCATTAAAAACGCTCCTCTCACCAGCTATCCGCGGTAAGATTTTATACGATGATCCATTGAATCAACTTGGAGAAGACAAAGTCCAGAGATCCAAGAAGAATGCTCATCATCGCCAGTACCAGCAAAACGATCTTCGTTAAATGCCAGGCTTCTTTGGGGGTCGGCCAATTCACCTTGCGCAACTCGCCTACAGTTTCGCGGTAGTAACGCTGGATGGCATTTGGCTCTTTTGGTTTCTCAGTTCTATCAGCCATGTCAGGCTCCTTTATTATTTTTCAACCGGCGCCGAACCGATCGAAGAATCTTTTTTACGGCTAAAACGCCGCCTTTAAAGACGGCGTTTGCTTTTCTGGCAGGCCAGGCAGGAATTGAACCCACAACCTCCTGTTTTGGAGACAGGCGCTCTGCCAAATTGAGCTACTGGCCTAATTTAAGTGATCGGCCAATGACACCTGTCGAACCGATCCAATGCCGAACTTACTTGGTCTCGCGGTGCGTGGTGTGTTTCCGGCAGCGAGAGCAATACTTGCTGATTTCCATACGACCGGGGTCATTACGCCGGTTTTTCTCGGTCGTGTAGTTACGTTCCTTGCACTCAGTGCAAGCCAGTGTAATCACCGGTCGGATATCTTTCTTTTTTGAAGCCATCTTTTCTACCTAAGATGGAGCCCGGAAAACCCACAGGCTCCATTCCCTTCAATCGCAATTAGTCCAGAATCTTGGTGATCACACCGGCACCTACCGTCAGACCACCTTCTCGTA
>DAIOEK010000056.1:0-13287 GCA_036746315.1 Anaerolineaceae bacterium
ACCCGCCGCGCGACAGCCGCATCGAACCCCTTTTGGATGCCGCCCGTGAGCTGATCGATAAATCTGAAGAGTCGCTCAAAATGCAGATCGATGAGCGCCTTGATGGACTGGATGCATTTATTGATGGGCTGCGGGATGTGGAAGGAGAGGACACCCGCCGACCGCAGGAGATTCTGGATGAGTTAACCAGTGTCCTCCGCATACCGGTTCGCCTCAACAACGACCAGCAGCGCCAGTTGCTCTCCGACCCGCGGTCGGTAAAGGAAGACATCGCCGATCAGGTCCGCAGTATCCTCACCGGGCTGACCGTCACCCGCCTCATCGGAGCCTTCGAGCGCCGGCTGGAGGAGGGGCTCTCGATGAAGCCCGCTCATTATCAGCAGGCGGAGTGGGAAGCGATCTCCGGTGACATGCTGCAAGAGTTGGATGTGCTGTTCAGGAAGAACCAGGAAAAGCTCTTCGGTCCCCAGGGGCAGATCGCCCGTGAATTGGATGGCGTGTTCGAAAAGCTGGGCGACCAGCCGATCACCGAAAACATCGCCATTCAGCTGCTGGGCTTTATGTCTCAGGGTTCCCGACTGGCGTTTGATCAGAAGACCCATCGCCAGGTCTGGCAGCGCACAACCCGTCTGCGCTATGTCCACCTTGCTGCCCGTGAATTGATCGACCGGGAACCGGCTTTCATCACCCAGGATATTCTCGAACACCTGGCGGGTGCCCGTCAGGCGATGATCGACCTGTGGGGTTTCAGTGAATGGAATCGTATTCGCCAGACCGAAACGGTCGCACCCGAATGGGCGTTGGCACGTCTGAAAAATGAGCAGACCGGGATGGATTTCTCCGCTCTTGCGGATGTTGCGCTCGACCAGTGGGATGAGGAATCCCAACAGGTTCTCAGGCAAACCTTCGGCAAGAATGTGATCAACAACATTTATCGCCAGCTGCTCTTGAGTGTCATATCCGAATTATGGGTGGACTACCTGACCCGCGTGGAAGCGTTGCGCGTCTCCATCGGGTTGGAAGCCTATGCCCAGCGCGATCCGCTTGTCCAGTATAAGGGGCGCGCTTCGGAACTGTTCACCCAATTGCTGAGCGATATCCGCTCGGGGGTGATCAGCCGTATGTTCAACTATCGCCCGCGGGTTGCCGCACCGGAGCAGGAAGCGCCACAGGCAACTGTTGCCGCTGCCGCCGCCGAGGTGGTCGAAGCAGATCCGCAGCAGGGTAAAGCGGAGAAGAAAAAGCGCCGCCGGCATTAATCTGTGGATAGGGAAGAACAATGCACATACTTGTAACCAACGATGATGGCGTTCATGCCGCCGGTTTGATGGCGCTGGCAAATGCCCTGCAATCCCTTGGCCGGGTGACCATACTGGCTCCCGACCGAAATTGGTCCGCTTCGGGTCATGTAAAGACCCTAGAGCGCCCTCTGCGCGTCAGGGAGACCCGCCTTACCGACGGGACTCCTGCGTTTTGCACCGATGGCGCTCCTTCGGATAGCGTTGCCCTTGCCCTGTTGGGATTTGTACCGGAAAAGGTTGATCTGGTGGTTTCGGGCATCAATCCCAACGCCAATGTCGGTCACGATGTGACCTATTCCGGCACAGTGACTGCCGCCATGGAAGCAGCCATTGCCGGCATCAATGGCATCGCCGTCTCGGTGGATCGCCCGGAAGATTATTTTGGCCCCATCGATTACACCGCTGCCGCACAGGCGGCAGTGGTGGTGGCGCGCAAAGTGATGGAGCAACAACTCTCCCCCAACATCGTGATGAATGTCAACGTGCCATATTGTGCCTTTGAGGATTTCAAGGGCTTCCAGGTCACCCGCATGGGCTTGCGCATCTACCGTGATGCGCTGGTCTCGCGCGAGGATCCCCGCGGCCGACCTTACTATTGGATTGGCGGCGAGACGCCTATCGGCAAGGAAGAAGACGGCACGGATTATGGCGCGTTGAAAAAAGGCTATGTATCCATTACCCCCATCCAGCTGGATTTGACCGCCCACCAGTTCATCCAACCTCTGCAAGACTGGCAGTGGAAATAAAATCAGAACCGGGACCTTGTCGTCCCGGTTCTGTCTTCAGGCTGTAACCTGTGTCTGGCTGATATTGACCTCGTGATAGAGCGAGTACTGGTATTCGATGCTCAATGAGGAAGCCGGGCGGCTGTTAATGACCGGACCGGTGGTCTTTCCCCAGATTAACCGGTGCGCCGAATCGTACCAGTCGTTGCCGTCGCCGCCCGCGTAAACCACATCTCCGGTCGAAAGCGATGCGATCTGGTAATCCACCTGTCCGGCGAAGAAAGCCGTCTCATTTTTGAACGATTTGCTGGCAGCGCCCAGTCCGCGTAGATGCCGCCCATCCTTGAAAATGTCTACAGCTTCGATGAGGCCGTTATCCTCGGCGGTGATGGTCAGACGCGTGCCGTCCAGCAGCATGAAGGTGGTATGGCTGTTGCTGGCGGTCAGGTCTTTGAAGTCGCCGTTCAGTGTTCCATCTACATCGGAAAGGTCTACATGGGGGTCTCCCCAGATGCTGGTGCTTTTTCCGGTCCACTTGTCGATGATGTTGAAGGTTGAGCCATCCTGAAATTCGAAACGGTAACGGTCGGTTTCGGCAACCTGGCTGTTTTGCCTTACGATCCCGTCCACCGGCTCGAAGGATTGGTACGTAATGGACAGACTCTCCTGTTCGATGATCGTTTCCTGGAAGGTAACCACAGCGGTCTGTACTTGCGTATCATTTTGTGAAGTGCTGCGCAAATCCTTGAGGGTTTGAATGAGTTGTCCCAGGTTGATTTTTGTCTCGTCGTTTCCCGAATCCGCCTGCCGGTTTTTTGATTTCACTCCGTCTGTATTCTCGCCGGAGAGAATGGCTTGATCTTCCTTGAAGTCATCCAGGGCGGTCTTCTTCTTTTTCAATGGGTCCGATTTGTTGGATTCAAGCTCACGCGCTCGAAGCAATAATCTTCGAGCGGTGATTAAATCGGAAATATTCCGAGATATCGCATCCATGCGGTTTTCTCCTCATCCTTGAGGTTTCTCTCTACAAGAGATTATCGGCAGGACGGGGAAGAACTTAAGGGGATGGGAATTTTTTCTGGCTGCAGGGCTGCGGGGGCTTGTACAAACATGGTAAAATAGAGTCAACCTTCGGGGCAGGGTGAGGATGTGTAACGTCCAATTCCCGATCGGTGGTAAAGCCCACGAGTTCGAAAGAACATGATCCGGTGTAACTCCGGAGCCGACGGTCACAGTCCGGATAGAAGAAGGCGCAGATGGTAACCGTAAGTGGATGTATTCCGTCTGCAATTTGCCCCGAAGCAGATTCGCGGGGCTTTATGTTTAATTACCTTAATAAACATCGAATCTTTTTCCTTCTACTGTCCATCATAGTGGCGATATTCGTCTGGGAACTGCTGATTTGGGTTTGGCGCTTCCCTGCATTTATTCTGCCCGGTCCCGGCGAAGTTGTTTCCCGCTTTGGGCGCGCTGTTGCTGATGGATCGCTGATCCGTCACAGTCTGATCACACTGTTGGAAGTCCTTGCCGGGCTGTTGATCGGCTCCACCCTGGCAACCCTCACCGGCTACCTGCTGGCAAAATCTCCGGCAGCCGAACGGTTCTTGTCACCATACCTGGTTGCCAGCCAGGCGATCCCCCTGGTGGCGGTTGCACCTCTGCTCATCATCTGGTTCGGCCCCGGCTTGTTTTCAAAAATCCTGATCTGCTCACTCACAGTGTTCTTCCCCATTTTGGTCAATACCATTGTCGGCTTGCGAGCCGTTCCTGATAATTTACGCGACCTGATGCGCAGCCTGAGGGCGACGCGCGGCGAAATCTTACGCAAGCTGGAAATCCCTGCTGCGTTGCCTGTGTTTCTGGGTGGATTGCGCGTGGGCGCCACGTTGTCTGTCATCGGGGCGGTGGTGGGTGAGTTTGTGGGTTCTGACCGCGGGCTGGGTTTTTTGATCAACGTGGGGCGCGGGCAGTATGACACCGCCCTGGTCTTTGCAGCCATTTTTACCCTTATCTTTATGGCGTTGATTCTGTACGGGGGGGTGGTGCTGGCGGAGAAGCGATTGCTTCGCTGGCAGCATTATGCAAAACGGGAAATTTGATTGAACAAGGGAGAGTTTATCTGGATGAAAACGGATCACAAACGTATACTCCTCGCAGGTATTTTACTGGGTCTGCTGTTGAGTTCCTGCGCGGGCGGCGCCTCTGCCGGTGGCAATCTGCGGGAGGTAACTTTGCCGGTGGGTTACATCCCCAATATTCAATTTGCGCCTTTGTATGTGGCGATGGAAAAAGGGTACTTCCGTGAAGCCGGGGTGGATTTGACGATCGATTACAGCTTTGAGACGGATGCACTGGCGTTGGTGGGTGCCGGAAAACTGGATTTTGCCCTGGTTTCAGGGGAACAGGTGCTGCTGGGACGCGCCCAGCAGTTGCCCATTGTCAATGTGCTGGCGTGGTATCAGAAATATCCGGTGGGGATCGCTTCACTGGCCAGCGCCGGCATTAAGTCGCCTGATGACCTGCGCGGCAAACGGATCGGTACCCCGATCCTTTCCGGCGCCAGCTACGTGGGTATGGAAGCGCTGTTGGCAGCCGGCGGGCTGAAAGATTCCGATGTGCAGGTGGATACCATTGGATTCAACCAGGTGGAAAGCCTGGTCGCCGGTCGTGAGGATGCTGTGGTGGTATATGTGGCGAACGAACCGGTTCAGTTGCGTGCGCAGGGGTATGATGTGAATGTCATGCCGGTATCCGATTATTTGACCCTGGTATCCAATGGAATGATTACCAACGAAATCGTTCTAAAAGAGGAGCCGGAACTGGTCGGCGGTATGGTGAGTGCCCTGTTGAAAGGCATACAGGATACCATGTCAGACCCGGAAGAAGCCTACCAAATCAGCAAGAAATATGTCGAAAACCTGGCAAATGCTGACGAAGCGGCTCAAAAGGCGGTATTGGCGGAATCCATTAAACTGTGGAGCTCAGATCAGTTGGGGTATTCGCGCGCCGAGGCCTGGACGAACATGCAGGACGTGTTGCTCTCCATGAAACTCATTCAATCTCCGCTGGATCTGACGAAGGCTTATACCAATGAATTCATCCCCTGAAAACAGTCGTTTGAGGTTGCTGTGATCCAGACGGTTGCAGACGCCTCGGAGTGCATCCTGCAGGTGCGGGATTTGAGCGTCACCTTCCCAAATGGTAACGGTGGGTTGAAGGCGTTGCGTAATGTAAGTTTCGACCTCTGCCCGCGGGAGTTTCTTTGTGTGCTGGGACCTTCCGGGAGCGGTAAGAGCACACTTCTCCGCGTACTCTCCGGGCTGGTCAAACCCACCAGCGGTGAAGTCCGCTTCTTTAACCCGCAGGGACTGCCGCCCAGGATCGGTATTGTATTTCAGCAGGCGAACCTGATGCCCTGGCGGACTGTTTTGCAGAATATCACCCTGCCGCTCGAACTGGGGCATCACCATAATGATGAAAATATAATTCGAAAAGCCTATGATCTGATCGATCTGGTGGGTTTGCAAGGTTTCGAGCAGAATTATCCCGGCGAGCTTTCCGGGGGGATGGCACAGCGGGTGGCAATTGCCCGGGCACTGATTCATGACCCCGACATACTGCTGTTGGATGAACCGTTTGGCGCATTGGACGCCTTGACCCGCGACCGCATGGGCTCGGAGTTGCTGCGTATTTGGCAGGCGCGCAAGAAGACCGTCCTCATGGTAACCCATTCGATCAGTGAAGCCATTTTTCTGGCAGACCGGGCGCTCGTACTCACCGCACGTCCCGGACAGGTCTGTCTGGATGTACCCATTGATTTTCCCCGCCCCCGGGTGGATGAGATGCGCTACTCTTGCGAATTTGGCGACCTGGCAAAAACCATTCGCGGAGCGATTGGCGAAGGGCAATAGCCCGGGTAAATCAAAAACCCTCCTTGTGACAGGAGGGTTATACAGGTTGTTTTTGCTTTTACTTATTCCAACAAATAGGTTGCGTATACATCCACGCTGATCACCAGTTGCCCGGCAGAAACCGGTACCGTGCCGCCGGAGATTGATGCATCGCTCTTCAACCCGACCGTCTGCGAAGGATTCGAATAAGTGTTCATGCTCAGCGACTGTATTTTCCCCAATTTGGCACCGGCGGCGGCGGATAATTCTTCCGCCTGTGCCCTGGCATTTTCCACTGCCTTGGCGCGGGCTTCTGCTATGGCTGCCGAGCGGTCTGCCACATCAAACTGGATGCCATTAATATTATTGGCACCTGATTGCACGACGGTGTTGAGTATCTCTCCCATTTTGGATAGATCGCGCACCGTAATATACACCGAGTTGTCCACCATGTATTTGATATCCAGCATTTCTCCCATGGGTCCATACTGCTGCTGCGGATAGACGTTGAAAGCCGATGTCTGGATGTCCTTTTTCTCCACACCGAGCGCCACCAAACTGTCGGATACATTGTTGGCTTGCTGTGAGTTGCTGGCGAGCGCTTCGGCTACATCTGCGCCTTCGGTGTGTACCCCAATGGTGATGTAGGCAATATCCGGGACGATTGATGCCTGCCCGTTGCCGGTGACTGTAATGGTTCGCAATTGAGCCTGGCTGTTGCTGTTTCCGCTGGAGGTGGATGATATCCCCGGGATAAGTCCACAGCCTGTCAATAAACCGGCTACAACGAGTATGCTGGTAATCATTAGAATGGTTCTTTTCATTTTTGCCTCGCTTCTTTTCTTCATCCTGCTATTTCATTTCATAGGTAATGTAAGCATCCACACTGACGATCAGTTGCCCGCTGGAGATGGGCGCCGCAGCCATATCCATTCCGCCGCCCATGCCATATCCGCTGTACATGGGGGTTGGCTGTGAATAGCTGCTGACGCTGAGGCTGACCACCTGTCCGATATTTACACCGGCATCTTTAGCCAGAGCCTCTGCCTGTTTGCGGGCATCCGCAACGGCAGCTTTTCGGGCTTCAGCTAGGGCGGCTGAACGATCGGCAACATCGAAGTTGATGCCATAGATGTTATTGGCGCCATTGCTTACCACAGTACTGAGAATATCGCCCAGTTTACCAACATCACGCACGGTAATCAATACGGTGTTGTCGGCCATATATTTGACCCCAAGCGTCTCGCCCATCGAGCCATACTGCTGGCTGGGATAAACGGAAAAGTTGGTGGTCTGAATATCTTTGGGGTCCACGCCAAAAGCGGCGAGTGCATCTGCAACAGATTGTGCAGCAGATGTATTATCCGCAAGAGCCTGGGCGACATCTTCATTTTCGGCATGCACACCTACATTAATGGTGGCGATATCCGGAGTTAAATAGGCTTTGCCGTTTCCGGTTACCGAAATGGTCCGCGGCGTATCATCCGTTGCCATACCGCCGGGGTTTACGAAAGCGCTGAGGCTGAAAACGCCCAGCAGCGCTGCAACGAGCAATAAGATATGTTTGACTTTCATTCAGTCCTCCTGTATTTATTCTTACATCCAAGACGATAAATTGCAATAAAAGTTCCAGGTTCGTGTAAGTTCCTGTAAAATTCATACAGTGAGGATGTATGCCGATCAATTATCTTGAAATAAAACAGCAGATCCCCGGGTACTGTACGGATACACGACAGCGAAGTGAAAAACTGGGGGATGCTTTGCTGCGGGCAGAGGCGCGGCTCAATGACCCGGGGATGATCCTGGCGGATATTCGTGCCAGAATTCAGGATTTGGCACGCACCAATCCCACTCTGCGCTGTGCACTTCCGCTGGAGTTTCCACTGAGCCAGGTTTATGCACCGCCCGCCCGAAACGTGGATTATCCCATCCTTGCCGCGGACGGCTCCCAGGTGGTGCCTTCCCGTCACCGCCAGGTGGAGTTCGGCGCCATCAATATCGCCGCCATCAGCATGATCCCCGGCTCAGGTGCGGCTCCGCAGATTACCATCCGCAGCAGTTTGCTGGACTTTCCAGACATGACAGATGCCGTCGTGGGCTTATCAGAAGGCAAGATTGCTTTAATTCGCGACCTGCATGAACGAAAATTGCTGGCGGAAGTTGCCGAAGAATTACCACCGCCGGTAATTTCCCTTACGGATGGCGGCATGGAGTTATATCGCGAGCCGGGTGCGGATCGTCAGTATGAAGAGATGTTGCAGGAATATCAGGCTGTTCTTCACCGTTTTCAACAGATCGGTGCCGTACCTGCCGGATATGTGGATAAACCGGGCAGTCGTCTGGTCACCGCCATGTTGGAGTTGTTGAACGCCTCCCCTTCGTTGGAGGATGGTCTGGGTATTCTGCCTGACCGCATTCTTTTCAGCCGCTTGCTGGATGAACCTTATAGTCGCTCGGCGGTGTTTGCGATTCAATCGCCCCAGGCGCAAAGGGGGGATACACAGCAGGCAATCCACTTTTTCTATTTCAATGCCTCCAGGCAGGGATCGTCCAAGATCGCCCGGGTGGAACTACCCTCCTGGGTAACGGAGGACGGAGATGCGGTCGTGCGTTTGCACGCTGCGCTCGTACAGCAATGCCGCATCAACGGCTGGGATTATCCATACCTGCTGGGCAGAGCGCACGAAGAAGCAGTTATTCGATACGAAGATTCGTTGCATTTGGAGGAAATGATCATTGCTGGACTGCGAAAAGAGGGCATTCCCGCTGGCGAGATGTCTGAAAAGCAAAAGGCAAAAGACGGATTGGGAAAGAAGGGTTGATGTATGAAACCAATTGAAATTGGCAGATTGATGCGCGCATCCGCCACCGGATTTGTCGTCGGGTGCAGCCTATCGCAACTGGAGGCACCCTCCCTGGGGGCGTTGGTACGCGTTCCTCTGGAACCGGATTATCAAATATACGGGCTCATCACCGATATCCGCGTGGAAGATGACGGGTTGGTCAGACAATTGGTCACCAACACCGAACTTTCTCCAGAGGTGATCGCCGATAACCGCCTGAACCGTAATATGCCGGTGGAGATCAGTGTGATCGCGGTGGGGTATGACCGGTCCGGCAGGGTGTATCACCTGCTGCCTCCCCGACCGGCGCTTTCACTGGATAGTATTTACCTGTGCACCCCGGAGGAATTCATCCGCTTTACGGGCGATAACCGCTTTGGATACTTCCGTCACATTCTGCATGCCCAGGATATACCAGTAGCTGAAGTATTAGCGGCGCATATACAGCAGGGTGCGGATATCCACTCAATCGCAGGAGAGCCTGGCTGGCTGGAAGCAGCCGCAAAGGAGCTGATCACATTGTTGCGGGATGACTATCCGGCACTGATGATGGTAATGAGCGCACTGGCAGACTTGGAAATGGTGGAGACAGGAAAAACAGCATGAGCGATCAAATACCTTCAGACACAATCGGATACATCGTCGGTGGCGAACTAAAAACCAGCCTGGCAGCCCGACTTACCGTTCCCTCGCAGGAAGTGCAGGAAGGTGCATTTGTGGTGATGGAAAACAGGGATTGGTTCTATTATGGTCTGGTAACCAACCTGGCATTGGGCAGCACCAATCCGCGTTTTGCAGATGAACAGAGCGAGCAGCGCTACCCCGAATACCTTGCCCGCCAACTGCACGGGTTGACCTTGTTTACCAACATTGAGATCCTGCCAACCCTGATGCTGGACCGCGGACCGGATCCGGCTGATCCTGCTTACGAACAGTGGCGCGAAAAACACCCGCTTGGCAGCGTGAATCCAATTCCTGTGAAAACAATCCCACCGCATCATACCGGGGTGCGCATGGCTACGGCAGGGGATATTGCCGAAATTTTTGGCGCTGAAGATCAACCCGGTTACTTCAGGGTGGGTACCACCCGCGAACAGGAACTGCCGGTTTGCATTAACCTGGATAAATTCGTCCAACGTTCCTCGGGGATCTTTGGCTCCACCGGTACCGGGAAGAGTTTTCTGACCCGCATCATCCTGGCGGGGTTGATGAAATACGATCACGCCTCGGTGATGGTCTTCGACATGCACAATGAATATGGTGTGGATGATATTGCCTCGGACACCCATCAGCGTGTTCCCGGACTGCGCAGCAAATTCCCCGTGAAAGTTCGCCTGGTGGGGCTGGGGGCGCGCACGGATATCCGCGGGCAAACGCCCGACTTTTCGCTGGAGATTGACGAGAAGGATATCAAGCCGGAAGATATCGAGTTGTTGACCCGTGAGTTAAATCTGAAGGAGACCACCCCTACCACACTGGAGGCTTTGCAGCAGTCATTTGGGGCAGACTGGTTCAGCGAGTTTAAGCACCTGGAAAACGGCCGCACGGAAGAAGATGAGAATGGCAAGCGGATTCCTTCCGCCGATAGCACCGAAGGCTGGGCATTGGAAAATGGGGTCAATATCGCTGCTGCCGTTGGGCTACGCTCCAAGTTGCAGCGGATGTTCAACCTGCCTTATATCATTTCCAACCCGGCACAAAACGGCTTGACGCAGATCATACAGGCATTGGAAGCTGGTCAACATGTGGTGCTTTCCTTTGGTGAATATGAACGTGATCTCGATTACCTGCTGGTCACCAATCTGATTACCCGTAAAATTCGCGAACGTTGGGCGGAATCAACCAATAAATATCGCGGACATGGAGAAAAGGAACCCCGTCCCCTGGTGGTGGTTGTGGAAGAGGCGCATAAGCTGCTCAATCGCGAAATGGCAAATCAAACCAGCTTCAGCACCATCGCGCGCGAAATGCGAAAATATTACGTCACCTTGTTGATTGTGGATCAACGCCCTTCGCAAATTTATGATGAGGTCATGTCCCAGTTGGGGACCCGCATCTCGGGAAAACTGGAGGATGATGCTGATCTCTCGGCGGTGCTGGCGGGTGTGGCGGGCAAGGAAACCCTGCGCGGCATGTTGGCACATTTGCAGCCCAAAGAAGAAGTGTTGCTGTTGGGGTGGGGCGTACCCATGCCCATCCCGATCCGTTCCCGGCGCTATGATGAAATCTTCTGGCAGGAACTCCACGGCAAAAAAGAAATCCGCTCCCGCGATGTGGAAGAGATTTCCCGCTCGATAGGGCTGTAAGTAAAGATCGGGTTTACGGCGTCGCCAGGCAGGTATTGGGCAGTACGGTGATCGTATTGTTTTCTGGATCGGGGTAGAAACTGGTATCCGCTATGGGCGCGAAAGAGCCCAGTTTTAAATAATTCGCCAGCGACCGCATTACATTGACGGGAGTAATTGTCTCATACAAAGTATTCTGGTAATCTTCAGGTCCATACACGGCCAGCAGATTGTCGAAAGCTGCTTTAGGATTATCCTCGAGATCAAAATCAAAACCGTCAAATCGCAGCCCATGATCGGATAAAAGAATGATTATGGGCTTTTTGTCTGAAGATTCCAGGATGAATCTCATGCTTTCCAGTATTCTGGAGTTGGCATATTGAAGTTGGCTGAGATAGGCAGACTTTTGATCCAAATTTCCTGAAAGCAACTCGCTGTTTTCCCCGATCACGATGGGTTTGTGAACCGTCATCAAGTGGGCAAAAATAAACTTGCGTCCTTCCACCTGGGAGGCTTGTTCCAGGTGGTCATAAGCCTTCTTTTTCATTTGATAATAATATTCCGGTCGGCTGTGTTCTTCTTTTTCTTTGAGTTTTTTTGCTTTTGTATCACCGGTCTGGATTCCCAACCTGGTCAGCAGATCGTCAGTTGCTGATAACATGGTGGTTTCCATGAAACCGTTTTCGAATGGATTAATTTCGGAACCCTTGGGGGATTGAAAGTATACGTCTGCGTTGGTTAACTCAGCAAAATAATAACCCGACTCAAAAGAAACGATCTGGTACCCGTTCGCCTTAAGTGACCCCAGCAACTTGCTGTTTTTTAATCTGGCGGATAATGTGTTGATCTCCGGATTGTCCATTTCCAATACTGACTTCAAAGTGTCTGGGGGTGCATATTCCAGGTTCAGCATTGCATACAGCGATTGAATGGTCCACCGATAATTTGACTGGCTGCAGGGAAATACTCGAAAACCCAGAGCACTCAATTGACCTAAAAAAGACGAATTGTCAAAACCCAAGGAGTTCTTCAGCACGTCTGCGCGGGGATATTCGTCTACCACAATGAGGTATATATCCGGCAAATCCGATTTTGGGGTCACTGGCACGTTATTTTCTGAAATATCTGTATCGATCTGTGCGCTGGAGGAATAGGCGCGGACGATGGGGAATATGGACATCAGCAGCAGGGCAAGAAAAATGATATTTAAAAACCCAACCATTGATGCCAGCCGGCGAGATCTTGTGAGAGTCAGCCATATCAATGCAACGGTGCAAAGAACAAAAACAGCCAGAAGAGTTGAATGGCGAACATAAGGAACCCCTTCTGATTTAAGCCAGGTGAAAACATGTCCGTAAGAAAGGAAAGACATCAGCAGAATGGTTCCGATGATATTTGCCTTGACAAAATCCCCCAAAATCAACCTGAGCAAAAGTAGAAGCAGCAGCGACAGGGCGCAGACAACGACAAAAGCGCGCCACACTTGATCGTCGCTCACCTGGTTTGCGTTCACCGACCAATAGAAAAAGAAGGGGTATACCCCGGCAAGGATGGTGGTAATGGGTAGTGCAGTCCAGTTTTTGCTGTTCATGGTCGTTTGCCTGTCACCGTAATTGTGATTATACTCCCCGGTACTCCCCGGCGTTTGGTTGGGCAAAAGATTAGAGTTGATTAAGTGTTGCCATATTTGTTCCAAGGCATATTGAATCACTCATCGTAATTTTGTACCATGTATATGGTTGTACTTGATTGAAAATTCCATATTATATTGGCATCGCAACAGGAATTTGTGCCCGATCTGGTATCTCGCAGGGTATTTTTAGGCATCTGTAAAACTGATTCGAAATTGGTGGCAAAATTGCTCTGAATTGCCCTTGACAAGCTGGGTAGAAAGCATATAATTGGCAACGCACTTGAGAAATCCAGCAGATCTAGCAAAAGCAGATCGGTGACAACTGAATAGGACGATAGCAGGGTCGATAACGGCCAAGCGCAAGTCTCGTCGGTGAGGGAGCCGATGTTGAAAAAAACATCGGTTTTTAGTCTGTAATGCCCTTGACAAGGACAAACAACAGAATTAGAATCCAGCCCTCGCAGTTGAAAAGGCACCTTAACAACTGAATAGTGATAAGAAGTAAAATCAACGTTCAATTCTAGTAATCCGAAAACTTTTTCTCTGAAAAGAGATAATTTTTTGCGGAGAGTTTGATCCTGGCTCAGGATGAACGCTGGCGGCGTGCCTA
>DAIOEK010000057.1:0-13280 GCA_036746315.1 Anaerolineaceae bacterium
CTGAAGCGCCGCCATATCCGTTGAGGTCAGGGCATCCTGAAACGTGGGGGCGAGGTACCCGCTTTCCCAACCGCCGCTGCCGCCGTTGCCCGAGCCGCCATTTCCCCGGCCATTCGGCAACGTTCCGGTCATCACATCATTATTCACATCCACGGCAAGGTTGGCTGCCTGGGCATTGCCGCCCCATCCGCCGCCGCGTTGACCGGAACCCTGGTTTTCGTTCAAACCGCTGATTGCCAGGCTTTCGGATGCACCGCGCCCTCTGCCGCTGCTGGCGGCTGTTTCATTCTTCGCCTGCGTACGATTTACCGCGCCATACGCCAGAATTCCAATTCCTGCTATTGCAAGTGTCGCTACCAATATTTTTTTAAACATTTTCTACCCTTTCCTAGTTGTTGGTTAATGGTTTTGAGATGACGGGAGCGTTGTAAACCTTCTCCCGTGCGATGATTCTTCGGGTGACATTGACCACCCAGCGCCAGTGGATGGCGAAGTGCAGCACTGCGGCAGCGATCATGACCACTCCGCTCCAGGTGTGCAGCATATCCCAGGTGTTGCGGGGGAACAGGATCATCGGGTCTGCCGCCCAGCGCGAGCCGGATACGAACATAAAGTACACTCCGCTCAATGCAGTGAGCAGAAAGCTCACCGCCGCCACCGCGTTCAGCACCAGGTTCCAGCGCCCGCGCGCATTCATGCAGGGGCACTTTCCGGTGAGTTCGTTCCAGGTGCGGCGGAGCATGCCCGCCACCCACTTCCAGTGAATTGCCAGATGGGCAACCACCGCGGCGATCATGGCTGCGCCGGTCCAGGTATGCACTGCATCCCAGGTCGAACGGTCAAAGATCAGGGTGAAGTCGTGATACGGATTTCTTCCGCCCATGTATCCGTTGGACGGGAAGTAGAGGAAGTAGATGCCGCTCAGCGCTGCCAGAGCCGCGCTCCCCAAAAGCAGGGCATCCATCCACCAGTTTTTTCTGGTTTGTTTGGAAACAGTTTGTACTGTCATTTTTCAAATCTCCATTTTTATTTACCCATCCGGTTGTTCGCCGGATGATTGGTCTTATCATAACGGGGAGATTTGAAGGATTTGTGAATTTATTGTGAAATGCTGATGAATTCAGCAAAAGAAATATGATTTAACTGGTAAACGACACACAGGTGCAGGCAGCCGTCAAACCTGCTTCACACGTTGCCTTCGCCGGACAGGGATTCCTCCCTTTCCAACCCGCGCAGGGCGGGCACGAACATCGCCAGCACGATCAGGGACACATACAGCACACCCATCGCCAGCATCATGGCGCGGACATCCACGCTCTCGAGGATGATGCCCGCCAGTGCAGTCCCCAGCGGCATCGCCACATACGCCATCGAAGTCATCGTCCCCAGCACCCGCCCGCGGAAGTTGAGCGGAATGCGCTCATAGCTGACCGTGCTGATAATGGGATTAATGGGACCGGAAGCCAGCCCGCCGATCAACGACACGGTTACCAGCACCCAGATGGGCGGCACCAGCGGGTAGATAAAAAAGCGCAGCGTGGCAAGCAAAAAACCGCCAAAGAAAAACAGCCGGCGCGAAAACCGCCGCCCCACCGCCCCGTAGATCAGCGCCGAGATAAGCGCCCCGGCTCCGCCGGCGGATACCACCAGTCCCAGATCCAATGCGGTGCCGAAAAAGCGCTGGAAATACACCGGGTACATCACCCCCAGCAACGGTGAATCCAGGAAATTGGCGCACACCACCACCAGCACAATCGCCAGCATCAGCCTGTCTTTTAAAATGAACTGGATCCCCTCGCGGATATCCGTCAGGTAGTGCGTTTTCTCCTGCACGGGTTCGGAGCGCCTGTGCAGCAAGGGGATGAACAACCCGACGATCAGCGCCGAAACAGCGAAGCTGATCGCATCGACCCAGATCACATCGTTGGCGCCGACCGCCGCAATCAGCATCCCCGCCAGGGGGGCGCCAACCATCCGCGAGCCGCGCTCCACCGCCTGGATCAGGGAACTCGCCTGCTCCAGGCTGACCCCACCGGCTTCCGCCAGGTCGGGGATCAAAGCCTCACGCGCGGTGGTTCCGGGGGCATCCAGAAAATTGCCGATGAAGACCAGCAAAATCAGCTGCCAGAATTCCAGCCCGACGGTGGAATACAGCAGCGGGATCAGCGCAAAGGAAAATCCGCTGGCGAGATCGGCGATAATGCTGGTGATCTTAAACCCCAGCCGGTCGACGATTGCCCCGCCGAAGAAGGTCGCCACCACAGCCGCCAGGGTGATGGTAAAGCCGGTCAACCCGGTTTTTGCCGGGCTGCCGGTGGTTTGCAGCACGAACCAGGGGATGGCGATCATCGCGAATATATTGCCGGTCATCGAGATGGCGTTGGCGGTCAATAGTGCGATCAGCGGTGCTTTTTTCAAGGAATTTGCCTCAGGGGTGGGATGTAAGCTTGTTTGCAAAGCCCGTAGTACGGCTAACCTTGCGGCTTCGCCATAATCACCCGGCGCACACCCAGAGGGAAGATCGTCTCGGCGATGCCTTCATCGACGCCCTGCAGCACCGGGTCGATCTTTTCCACAATCGACCCGCCCAGCAGGTCCACCCCGTAATCGAACAGGATCGGGCTCAACAGAACGCTGGGACCCAGCATGATCACATATGCCTCCGGGCGGCACAGCTTCAGCAGCCCTTCCAGCGTGTCGTTGATCAACGTCATGCCGGTGATCGCCACCACATCCGCCAGCGGGATGATCTTGGCGGCGGCTTCTGCGGGGTAATCGCCCGGCTGCGGACGCAGTTCCAGCACATCCAGCCTGCCCACCATTTCGCGCAGCCTGGGTACCGAGGGGAAATGCCCCACCATCGCCACCCGTTTGCCTTTGCCGCGCTCGGCGATCACATCTTCCGCATTGCGCTCCACCCACAGCTCGGGATGGCGCGGCAGCAATGCGTTGATCGTCGCCACGCCGATGCTTGCCCTGCGCCGCTCGGTATCGAACGCCAGTCGGCAGACCTCTTTTGCGGGTTTGCCGATCAGCGCGGAGATCATTTCGTGCAGCCCGGCAGGCTGCTTTCCTTCCAGGTCGGCTGTATCCGGCGGTGTGGATGCCATGCCGCACTGTACTGCCCCATCCGTCTCGACCACCACGGCGTTCCAGCATTCGCCGGTGCGAATTTCGCTGATCGTTCCCCCGGGCAGACTATCGATCACCTGCTGCAAAATCTTCATATTCATCCTCCAACGGCAAGGCGGGCTTCAAAAGTTGCGCGACTACAGCATCCGCAGTATCCCCCAGTATAACCCCAACCCGGGAACTTGCCGTTCTGCTTTCGGATTTTTATGAAATTTCTTCCCTGTCAATTTTCGGACTTCGGGCGGGCGATGCTGAGTCCATTCCGAAACCCAACCATCACATTCAAACCCACCACTCCGGAAACTACAATCCGATCAGAGGCGTTGGGTTTCGCAAAGAGCACTCAATCCAATCCTACCTACTAGGTTCTTCACTTTTGTTGTTTGCATATATTTTACAAATTAAATCCCAATAAATAAAAATGTAAAATACATTATTTACAGTAATAAATACCTTACCACTAATCAATAGACATACCAGAACTTTTCTGGAAATTGCAGACATGAACCTGACATTAGACTTTCAACAGCCTGATTAATTGTTAATTCAGATACTTGATCAAAGGTTCTTATCGTTTTATGTGACATCGGTAAGTCTGTAGAGATTAATGTATTTGTATAAACATCTGATAATTTTTCCGAATGATTTAAGAACGATATAGAGATACCTGATATCTTATTTGAACAAAAAAGATAAGGTTTTTCATTAATCAATCTCCAGCCATAATACTCTATGAAAAAATCCTTCTCCTGGAACCAGAAAATTAGACTAATTGGCATGTATTCAAGATCACCTTCATTATCATCTTGTGTTGTTACGATATAAATCTGGTTGGGTTCCCCATAGTTCTGAATAATCCCATTGTATAACTGGGCGTCAATGATCGATAAAAATTCTTTACTATTGATATATGGCCTATATTGATTATCTAGACCAGGTCTATACAACGATGTCATTTGAAGAAACAACTTGACTAATGTTTGACTTTCCCTTTCACCTTCCCATACCAATCGATGTCTTAATTGAATATCTCCTATCCCTTTCCCCATATATATTTCTGATTTATTAGATTCGTAATATACACTCGCGAAATCATAATCAGTAAGTGTATTTGCTAACATATTTAATAGAAGTTTATGTCCATTTGTTGCATCATAATCAATAGGATTTATTCCCCAGATGCAAGGGAACTGACATCCACCATTAGTTGTAATTATGTTAATTAGATATTGATTGTCTGTTGCTATAGGCGGTGCATTAAGAGGAGTTTTTTCTACAGCTGAAGGAGTATCAACCGATTGTGTGATTTTTGTTGAACCAGCTGCCTGAGTTCTGATAGACTCTGTACCCAGCATAATTCGAGTATTGATATCCGTATTTTCATCTACTATTGTTGATAAGTACTCTTTTTGAGTAATTGAACAACCAAGAATTATACCAGGAATAATCAGAGATATGCCTATCCTTGAAAAGACAGTAAAATTTTTCATAACAAACCTCCATTTTATTCATAGAAAGAATTTATCCAACTTGGCATATAAGAATTCATAAAACTAGATCTTTTCTTCCCCATTTTATTATTTCCCCAAGTTGAAAAGGTCCATCCTAAAAACATGTCCGCGAAGATTTCTGATTGCGCTCCACCATTTGTCATTTTTATTGGATGCTGTCTCCAAGTACGACTCGCACTAATTGGGGATATTGCAAATCCTTCATCTGTACCAAGTAACTCTTGAGGAAGAGTACCTGTATAGTATGGGCTACCATAGCTATACCCTCCACCTTTGAGGGACCATCTATTTGCAAAGGCATGACCTAATTCATGAACAATATTATTCCTTGCAGAAATAAATGCCATTGATTCGGTTCTAAACCCAATTGCTTCAGAAAGACTCGCAATATTAATTTGTCTGCTTGTTGATGTACACGCTCCTGAAAGAATAGTTAGCATGTAGGTTGGGTTGCTCGAAGAGCACACTTCGTGTGAGGATGTCAATCCGAAACCCAACAAGCACATTCAAACCCACCACTCCGTAAACCCATATCCGATTGGAGGCGTTGGGTTTCGCACAAATCGCTCTACCCAACCCACCCACAGCATAAATATTAACCCAGATTCTGCCGCCCCAGCCAGATGAGGAACTCCGTGTTCCCCTTCGGTCCCTTCAACGGAGAGGTGATCAAGCCCTGCTCCCGGTAACCCAGCTCCTCCGCTGCCGTGCGGATCTTCTGAATCACCTGCTGATGCACCTGCGGGTCGGTGATCACCCCCTCGCCCTTGCTCACTTCCTTCTGCCCGGCCTCGAACTGCGGCTTGATCAGCGCCACCACATCCCCGCCGGATTCGCCGAACCAATCCCTCACCACGGGCAGCAAAATCTCCAGTGAGATGAACGAAGCATCGATCGTCACCAGCCGCACCGGCTCGGGCAGTTTTTCCACAAAGCGCGCATTGGTGCGTTCCATCACCACCACCCGCGCATCCTGGCGCATCTTCCAGTGCAAAATACCGTATCCCACATCGATGGCGTATACCCTGCGCGCACCGTGCTGCAACAGGCAGTCGGTGAACCCCCCGGTGGAAGCCCCCACGTCAGCGCAGACCCAATCCACGGGCAGAATGCCAAATTGTTCAAGCGCCGCCAGCAGCTTTTCACCACCGCGCGAGACGAACTGTGGTTCGGCATCCAGGCTCAATACATCTTCAGGCGCCACCTTTACCGAAGGCTTGAGCGCCACCTGTCCGTTCACCCGCACCTTGCCCGCCATTACCATGCGCTGCGCCAGGCTGCGGCTCTCGATGATGCCGCGCGTGTTCAATTCCACATCCAGGCGTTCCGTTTTCGCAGACATTGGTTTCATCCGTTTGCTGATGCTATTTGCGCGGGCAATTGCCCTTTCGTGTTCTCCATTATAATAATACTATCTTTCGATTGGGGTAAACAGGATGAAAAAACCGTCACTGATCAAAGCCATTATCAAGACCATGCGTCCCAAGCAGTACCCGAAGAACGGCGTGCTGTTCGCGGCGCTGGTTTTCGACCGCCAGTTGCTTAACCGGGCGGCGTTCGAGCGCACCTTTGCCGGCTTTATCATCTTCTGTCTGCTCTCCAGCGCCGTCTATTTCATCAACGACATCCTCGATATCGAATCAGACCGGCAGCACCCCGAAAAGAAAAACCGCCCCATCGCATCCGGTGCACTGCCGGTCAGCACGGCGGCGGCGGTGGCGGTCATTCTGCTGCTCATTGCCTTCCCGGCAGCCTGGCTGTTGTCGCCATCCTTTGCCGCCATTTGCGCTGTCTACTTCCTCATGAATCTGGCATACTCCAAGTGGCTCAAACATATCCCCCTGTTGGATGTGCTCATCATCGCCGCCGGTTTCGTGCTGCGGGTGGCGGGCGGCGTGACCCTCATTGCCGTGCAGCGCTTCTCACCCTGGCTGTACATTGTCATCACCCTCGGTGCGCTTTACATCGGGTTCGGCAAGCGGCGGGCGGAACTTTCGCTGCTGGCGGAGAGCGCTTCTTCGCACCGCCGCGTACTGGATGGCTACACTCTGCCGCTGCTCGACCAGTTGATCACCGTGGTTTCTTCCACCACGATTGTCGCCTACAGCCTGTATACATTTTCCGCCCCCAACCTGCCGGAAAATCACACCATGATGCTGACCATCCCCTTTGTGATCTACGGCATCTTCCGCTATCTTTACCTCATCCAGGTGAAGAATTGCGGCGGCGCGCCGGAGGAAATGCTCTTCACCGACCGTCCGCTGCAATTTACCATTCTCCTGTGGGGCGCGGCCGTGTTGACGGTGTTCTACCTGTTCTAGATCATGCCCGCCATTTCCGCTTCCGCACCCGGAAAAATCATCCTGCTCGGCGAACATGCCGTCGTCTATGCCCGCCGGGCAATTGCCATTCCCGTCAGCCAGGTGCAGGCGCGTACGGTAATCACCCCCCTGGTACGCCAGCCCGCCGGGTACATCCAGGTGCAGGCGGTGAATTTGCAGTTGGATGCCCCCCTTGCTGAACTCCCCGCGGATGACCCCATCCGCCAGGCGGTGGAATTGACACTCGGGGCGCTGAATGTTCAACGTGCCCCCGCCATGCACATCCGCATTCATTCGAGCATTCCCATTGCCGCCGGATTGGGCTCCGGCGCAGCCGTCAGTGTGGCGGTCATCCGGGCGGTATCCACCTACCTGGGCAAGCCTCTGCCCGTGGAAGATGTATCCACGCTGGCGTATGAGGTGGAAAAGACACACCACGGCACACCCTCCGGCATCGACAACACCGTGATCGCCTACCACCAGCCGGTCCTCTTCCAGAAAGGGCAGCCCATCCAGCCATTTTCGCCGGGCGGCAAATTCACCTTTCTGATCGCCGACACCGGCATATCCGCTGCCACCCGCGAGCAGGTTTCAGGGGTGCGCGAGCGCTGGCAGGCGGATCCGGCTGCCTATGAGAGTTTATTCGACCGTATCGATGCCCTCAGCGGACAGGCTTTTCAAAGCCTGCAAGCCGGCGACACCGAAATGACCGGGCGCTGGATGACCGAGAACCATCATCTCTTGCAGCAGATGGGCGTCTCATGCAGTCAGCTCGACGAACTGGTCAATGCCGCTCTCGAGCATGGCGCATTGGGTGCCAAGCTCTCCGGCGCCGGCGGCGGCGGGAATATGATTGCGCTCGTGAGCGATGAACATGCTCGATCTGTGGAGGATGCTCTCCGCAGCCACGGCGCCAGGCAGGTCATCCAAACCGGATTGGAGTGAATGTGCTTCAATATCTCAAACTGGGCGGTTCCCTGATTACCGATAAAGACCAACCCCATACGCTGCGCGGCGAGGTGTTGACCCGTATTGCGCGGGAGATTGCGCAGTTTCTGCGCGAACACCCTGAAGAGCGCCTGCTGCTGGGGCACGGCTCCGGCTCATTCGGGCATGTGCCTGCCAGGCAGCACACCACCCGTGAAGGCGTCCGCTCGCCGGAAAACTGGCGCGGCTTCCACCAGGTCTGGCGCGAAGCCCGCGCCCTCAACCTGGTGGTAATGGATGCCCTGCTCGAGCAGGGCGTGCAGGCAGTCAGCTTTGCGCCGTCATCCACGGTGAGCACATCCTCGCGCGAGATCATCTCGTGGAATATGGAGCCCATCCGTTCGGCGCTGGCACATGGGTTGGTGCCGGTAGTCTATGGAGATGTGGTCTTCGACCAGGCACTGGGCGGGACGATCCTCTCCACCGAAGACCTGTTCATCCATCTTGCCCACTGCATCCAACCGGCGAGGATTCTGCTGGCAGGGATCGATGCCGGCGTCTGGCAGGATTATCCGTCCAAAGACAAATTGATCGCTTCCATCTCACCGGATGATTTCCCGGCGATCCGTTCCCACCTGGATGGCTCCAGGTCTACAGATGTTACTGGTGGGATGTTAAGCAAGGTAAAATTAATGGTGGATCTGGTTGCGCAGATCCCACAATTGGAATGTAGAATATTCGATGGCTTGCAGCCTGAATTCGTTTACCATGCCCTGTGCGGAAAGAATTTCGGCACACGCATCGCTGCATCTGGCAAAACATAACCAGTGAAAGGATGAATCATGATCTATTCCCGTTCACACCTGGAAGAGCTTGAAGATAAGCAATTGGCGCCTTATGGCGTGCGCAGCAAAAACACCAAGGGCAGACAGTACCCTGATGAAGAGCCTGATTACCGTACGGTCTTTCAGCGCGACCGCGACCGCATTCTGCACACCACGGCTTTCCGCCGCCTGGAATACAAGACTCAGGTTTTTATCAATTACGAAGGAGATTACTACCGCACCCGCCTGACACACACCCTGGAGGTGACACAGATTGGACGGACGATTGCCCGTGCTTTGGGCGCGAATGAAGACCTGGTCGAAGCCATCTGCCTGGCGCACGACCTGGGGCATCCGCCTTTCGGGCATTCCGGCGAGGTGGTGCTTGCCCGCCTGATGAAGGACCACGGCGGTTTCGACCACAACAAGCATTCCTTCCGGATTGTCACCCAGTTGGAAAACCGTTATCCGGAACACCCCGGGCTGAATCTCTCCTGGGAGGTGTTGGAAGGCATCGTCAAGCATGAGACCGAATACGATGTTGCCGATGCCTCTGATTTCGACCCCGAACTCCGCGGAACGCTCGAAGCACAGATCACCAACATTGCGGATGAAATGGCTTACACCGCGCACGATCTGGATGACGGACTGCGCTCCGGCATGATCAACGCTGGAATGCTTTCGGGGATGCCGCTCTGGGAGGTGCTGGTGGAAAGCATCCACTGGAAAGGCGTCGAACTGGACGAGATGCCCCGTCACCGCCTGATCCGCCGTTTGATCGGCATGGCGGTTACCGATATCATCTCTCACACGGATGAGAATATCCGCAAGAGCGGTGCGGGCAGTGTATTGGAATTGCAGCAACTAGACCACAATGTGGTCGGCTTCAGCGAGGAGGATCGCTACCGCACCCGCGAACTGAAGGACTTCCTGTACAAAAAACTGTATCGCCACCACCGTGTAGTGCGCATGGCAGTGAAAGCCGAGCGCATCGTCACGGATCTGTTCAACGCTTATGTCGGCGAGCAAACCATGCTGCCGCCCCATATTCAAGCCTGGATCGAAGATCGCGGGCTGGAGCGGGCGGTCTGCGATTACATTGCCGGCATGACTGACCGCTATGCCATCGACGAGCATCGCAAGCTGTTCGACCCACAAACCCTGCCATAGCATGGTATCATTATCAGCAGACCCGTAACCATACTTTGAGGAGAAGATCATGTCTGATGTTTCATACCTCACCGCCGAAGGCGCTGAGAGACTTAGCATCGAATTGGAAGAACTGAAAGGACCCAGGCGGGATGAACTTTCCGCGCGATTACGCTTTGCCATCCAGCAGGGTGACCTGTCGGAGAATGCGGATTACATACAGGCAAAGGAAGAGCAGGGTTTTCTGGAGGGGCGCATCCTCGAATTGGAAACGATTCTCAAGAACGTGGTCATCATTGAAAAGAATGAAACCAACCAGAGCAAGGTGGATATTGGATCACACATTACCGTGCAGGAAGATGGCTTTGAACCGGAGACCTGGTTCCTGGTTGGCCCCAACGAGGCTGATCCCCGCAACGGACGCATATCGCACGAGTCTCCCATCGGGAAGGCGCTCATCGGTCATAAGCCCGGCGACGAAGTGGAAGTGGAAACTCCGGCCGGTAAATTACGCTTGAAGGTGATCAAGATCGAGTAAAACAGTAATTTTGCGCCGAATTTTTAAAAACGTGTAAAATACCGAATCGCTACCATCGCAAGTGGCAAACTGGAACTGATGATAAGCCCAGTGGCTATTATCACTGCGCCCCATCGAGATATTTCCCCCTGGCAGGCATTTCTTAAATATCCGATTAAGAAACCAATACCAAGTAAATACAGCGGGTATTTAAGATAGATATATCTGGGATAGAAAAAAACCAGCGAATAAGAAATTAACAAGGTTACTGTTAATAACAATATTGAGATTCGAAAATTTTTGTTTGCTTTCAGTGCAACAAGGATAATCGAGGCGCTTCCCACGATTTGCATGAACCACAAATAAAATACATAAGAATAATATTCGATAATATTGTTTGAATTCTCTTTGATTAATCGATATCCCCAATAATCTAAATCCATAGTGATAATTTGTCCCAGGTTGTAGATCACATTCCCGATATAAACCATGGGTTCTTTAACAATTTGATCAATTGCCGCATTCCAGAAAAGATCAGAAATTCGTGCGGTATCCGTGTACCAAAGCATTGCAGAATATTCCTTGATACCAAGGTTGTCGCGCATAAGTGGCCAACCATATTCGTCCCACACTTTACCATATTGCGTAAATTCAGGAGAAGAAAAATATGATTCGACGGAGTTGTGATACAACTCAACCCCTCCCTGCTCACTTATTAAAATAAATCTCCCTGATACTCGATAATTTCGAATTACGTTTGGTGTCAGAATTAACAACATAAACAGTAAGACGATTGCAGCATGTTTACATGCCGGTAAAAACTCTTTTCGAAATATCCAAACTGCCAAGAAGAAGAAACCAGGGAATAATAAATACACCGGTCTGAATAAACATATAATTCCTACTGCAATTCCCAAAAGAATCAAATACTTCCAGGCACTTTTTTCGAAAGCATGTTGGAAATACTTTTGACTGAGGAATAAAAGAATAAGAATAAAAAAGGTTTCCAATAACGAATAATCCCTCTTTAGGATCAGAGAAAAATAAGGAACGCTGAAAAGATACGCAAATACGACCAGGAATGCCACATAGGATTTTTCAATAGTCCGCATGATCCGAAATAAGAGAAACCCGGCGGCAATACTGACCAAGAAATGTGAAAGTAAGACTACAGTTTCATCATCTTTCATCATGTTCGAAATAACAGAACCGAAAAGTGTTTTCCCGCCAGGTAACAAAGTTAAATTTACCAGCAAATCTCTCGCGTGCAGAACGCTTGCGACAAATACTGGGTATCCTGGCGGTCTCTCTGTGTTTACATATCCTGCTTTGAGCAACTTACCCGTATGATAAAGTTGCTCGCCAATATTAAAATGTTCTTCGGAATACGTCAGCCATTCCAATTTCTCACTGGGCGCATATAAAAATATCTGGCGGTATAAAATGAATGACAATATTACCGAAATAACAATCACCCCCAGGGCAATCAAGTTTGCGCGTCGTTCTGATAAAGTTTTTTCCATTTGCCCTCTGTCGTGTCAAAATCGAGGTAGATTATAATTCCTTTTCAGATAGAATAGAGAAGCTGCAACTCAATCTTGTAGAATTCGTGAGATGATATGAATAGATCCAGATTTGTGGAACACAAACAAATACTCCTTGTGCTTTTAATGGCTGCTTTCATTTTCATTACGATTGCAGCATATCTGGGGACAATTTTGATCAATCCCACCGGGCAAATGATTTATCCCCGATATGTACCTGAAAACATAAGAGTAGGAAATGATACATTTCTGGATTACAAGTTTGCGAAGCGATATTTCGTCGATCACAAATCCGCTTATATCAGTGACAACCCGGAACACTGGTATACACAAAACGCTTATCCGCCATTGTTTACACTCTACTGGTATCCGATCTTTCTCCTGCACACTTCCTGGCAATCAGTCTACCGTTACCTTTATGTAGTAATCATCGCCTTTTTCTTGTTATATTCTCTCTTCCTGCCGATTTTCTATCATAAAAAGTTTGAAATTCCCGGGGTATTGATCTTTGTAGCTGCCACGGGCATTACATCCTATGGATTGCAGTTTGCCCTGGAGAGGGGTCAATTTGACGTGATCTCCGTGAGCATGTGCCTGTTATCCGTTTACATGTTCTGGTATTTACCCAAACTCCGTTGGCTTGCTTATATATTATTTTTCGTCGCATTCCAATTTAAGATCTACCCCTTTATTTTTATATTGTGTTTTATTGATGCGGCACAGGGATGGAAAAAGAATCTTTTACGAATCGGGGGGATCTCTGCCGCAGTATTTTTAAGCCTGTTCGTAATGGGCGTAAAAGGATTCTTCGAATTCCTCAAGGCATTGACCTACCAGACGAAGAGTGGGGTATATACCAAAGATCATGGTTTGAATTTCGGTGTTGATTACCTGCTTGGAGTGAATAACATCCTGCTGCCGGAAAATCAGGTCTACATCATCAAAGCCATCGTATTCCTCATCGGATTAATCATGTTGGGATATATATTTTTCCATTTTCTGCGCAATCAAAAAACAGGCTTTTTCCCTCCCCTGCTGTTTGCCTGTTTGCTGTTCAGCATGGCGCTCTTCCCGGCAAGCAAGGATTACAAATTACCTTTGCTGGCCGGTGGGTTTGGCGTGTATACACTCTACCTGTCGCGCCTGCAATTCAATAAAATGCTACCCAGCCAAATACTCATTTATCTATGCTACCTGGGAATAGCGTTAAGCTACTCCATCACGTTATATTCATACGCCTACAGACCGGTTGCCTTGCAAAACAGCTTTATTTTCGTTTATGGCACGCTGATACTGGTTGCCATCATCCAATTTATCATCGAAAAAACCAAAATACCTGTTTCTTCTGGTCCGGC
>DAIOEK010000058.1:0-13178 GCA_036746315.1 Anaerolineaceae bacterium
GGAAAAAAGTCGCCACAGCCACCAGGAAGATCGCCATTACGATGAACCAGGCTACCCCTCCCAGAACTTCCCCCAGCAGGGAGCGCATAATATCCGCCAGCCCCCAGCCAAGCAATCCGCCGAATTTTCCGCTGTCAGCCGCATTGATGTCGTACCCCGACAAGGCTGCCAGAAAAGCCATCAGACTGAACAAGACGCCCTCGATGACGATCACCTGCCAGAAATATCCGCCCGGCAAATGTTTTTTGCGCCGCAAACCCAGGAACCCAAGGTAGCCGGTAGCCAGAATGAGAATCGGCGCGGTCCAACCAAACCAGCGCTTTAGAAAGGCAGACCACGGTGAAAGCAGGAAGCCGCCGGTCAAATCCAATATGGCAAGCAGGGAAAGCAAAGCAAAGAGCACCAGCAGAATGCCGAATATTTCCTGGCTGTACCTGCCGAAATGCGTAAAAACATCCACCAAACCGTTCATTCCCTTGCGGAATGGCTGTGAAAACTCATTCCAGGGATTGGCGGCGGTTGGTTTGGGATAGGTATTCTTTAATTTTCTGCTTACTGGTTTTACCGGCATAAATCCTAATCACCTTGCAAACATAATCCGATGCGTTTCTTCTCCGGATCTATGTGCAAGATTTTTACCGAAACACAGTCGTCCTTGTGTAAAAGCTTGGAAAGGTCAGGAAAGCTTTCCTCTGCTTCGATGGTCGAAATGTGGATCAGCCCTTCCACGCCTTCCTTTAGACGGGCAAAGGCGCCGAATTTGGTAACGTGGGTGATCTTTGCCGCAACGACATCGCCGATGTCGTAGATATCCTGTATCGATTCCCAGGGGTTTTTCTCCAGGCGCTTATAACTCAATGCAATGCGCGTGTTAGCCTCCGATACGCTCAGCACCAGTGCTTCGATCCGCTGTCCGACGCACAAAATATCGCCCGGGTGCTGCACCCTGCCCCACGACAATTCGGATACATGGATCAACCCCTCGATCCCGCCCAGGTCGACAAAGACGCCAAAATCAGTAATATTGGTCACGGTGCCGGTAACCACATCGTTTGGACAGATATTTTCGAAAATGGTTTTGCGTTTACCTTCCCCGGCAAGCGCAGCCCGCTCCGAGAACACAATCCGCTCTTCATTGGGCACAAATTCGATGATCTTTACCTGGATTTCGCGGTCCATGTATTCCATGAGGATGGTTTTCCGCTCGTCGTTGGGCAGCGAGCAGGGAGTATCCGCCAAATGCGAAACGGGCACAAAGCCCTGCACACCTTCTCCCTGCACCAACAATCCGCCCCGGTTGAAGCCGACAACCTTCAGGGTAATGATGGCATCGTTGCGGTATATCTGTTCCAGCGCCGACCAGTCATTCTTTTCGCTGGAGATGGGTCCGCACTTCATCGAAGCGTCGGATGTCGCCTCAAACTGGTATTTTTCTTCTTCCATCAGGATGGAATCCCACCAGGACTCATCCGCTGGGTTATCGCAATTATCCGTTTTACCGTCAAAACTTTCTTCTGGCATCACATCCTCCCCGAGGTTATTTGGATTCTACCTGATTTTCCATATCGAGGATAGTTTTGGCTACTGCTTCAATGGCAACCCGCTGTTTTCTATATAAATCTGCCTCTGACATGGCCAGCTTTTGTGCCACTTCGCGGACTTTTTTGCCCTGTATGAACTTCATTTCCAGGATATTGTAAAGAATCCATTCACCCGTATATTTCCGGTCCCCTTCCGGTTTTACCTGATCAATTGCCTGGCGCAGGATCCCCCGCAGAATATTAACCGGGCTCTGATCGTTATTTAATGCAGCCTGGCGGTAGACCAGGTCGGACTTAAGCAGCGGGTTTTCAGATAGCTTGGGCCCGCCCCAAAAATGCGTTAAAGCGTCCTTCACCATGTTGGTCACTTCCGGTGGAACCGAGTAATCCGATTCCGCAAGCTCGTCAGCGTTGGCAAAGCGTGTCTCCGCCCGCATCGTCTGGAATTGCCGCACGCGCGGATTCGCCTTTTGCAGCATTTCGAATATCCCCAATTGCAGGGTGCGATTCTGCAAAGCCATCACGATCCGCTCGGAAAGCGTTTTGAGGATGGGCTGATCTTCCGGTTTGATCGTCTCATGGTCCGAAAGCTCAAGCCCCAGCAGCCCGATAAGCTGCTTTTTATCCTGCCAGTCATTCCACAACGGTATCAGCGTATATCCATCCCAGTTGAGTATCTCCATCTGTGATTCAGAATCGGCTGTCTGGCTCAGAACTTCAGGCTTGAGCGCGGATAAATCGTTATCCAGGAATTTACCCATGCCTACGATCATCGACGGGTCGTTGCCATCCATCGACGCGATGAAGGAACGCTTCGACTGGAACCGGTCGCTGATCGCCGCCAGCACCGTCTCCAGGAATTGCCGGAGGTCGTTGCGGGTCATCAAGCGGTCGCCCATGTCGCTGATCAGGTCGATCTCCGCACGATCCTTGCCGTAGAACAGCCATCGCTCCCAGTAGGGTGCCAGCAGGGTGATCAGGAATTCCAATATGATGATAGTGAACACCATGATGATCGGAATCCAGGTTTCCAGCGGAAGGTTCAGGTTGGTGACCGCCCGGCGCATGACGGTGGTGATGCCCAAAACGAAGATGGCGGTAACCGGTCCGCGCATGATCCATTTGAACAGCCGCCTCTTCACCACCCGATCCGGCCAGTTCACGCCGAAGAAGGAAACCGCATAAGCCATGCCTACGATCAACCCTCCGGTGAAGAAGTTGGTCATCATCACCGTGAACCAATAGATCAGGTTGTGCGAGGTGGCGAACCCGGAACCATACAGCAGATAAGGGATCGATCCCAGCACGGGAGCCAGAGCACCCGTGATAAGATAAGCGATTCTTCGCCGGGTGGTTGAGGTGGTCGTCCTGCGGTACGCCCGTGTAAAGTTGATCCAACTGGCGACCATGCTCATGAAGTAATAAATCATGAAGATCGCCATCAACAGCAGTTGGATTACCCGGGCAGCCTTGCTTTCGCCCGCATTCAATGCGCCCAGGAACCATGCCGCCGGGATGACGAACAGGAATCCGAAGGAGATCAGATAGGTGATCCTGATCGCCCAGCGGCGCTTGCCCCGGCTGGGACGCCCCGTGGTTGCCAGCAGTGCATCGGAAAAATGCAGGTACACCGGGGGCAAAAACACCATGCCAAACCATTGGATCTTGAGCCAGAAGTCGACCTGCTCTTCAACCTGAGTTGCGCTGCCGATCGCATCCGCGGTGAAGATGATCACCACGCACACCAGGATCATAACGAAAGAACGGGTAACCCGTTCTTTCAAATTGAAGCCGGTCATATACAAAAGCAGGGAAAAAGCCGTAATGGCAATACCGGCAGCCAGAATCTGACTGATGGTTCGTACGACAACCATGAAACCGGTTAACCAACTCATTACATTACCTGGTGTGTTTGGTGGGTGCTAGATCAGAAAGTGCGAAAAGAATAAGGCAATATCCTGATTGGCATAAAAATGATCATTGTACCCACAAAATTCAAATCCCATCTTACGGAATAATTTGATCGAAGGTATGTTTTTGGACTGCATATCCACAATCATTCGTTTTTGAGCCTGCAATCCAGCCCATTCCTCACCAGCCATGATCAGGGCGGTGGCAATCCCCTGTCGGCGGAAATTGGGACTCACCGCCAGGTCGGTTATCCACCCCGAGAGCGGCGCCAGATCGGTGGATATGCTGATGTACGCCACCGGCAGCTTTTCGATGACCGCCACCAGCAGGGCATCGCGGTGGATCCAGTCTTTCATCATGCGTTTGGTCGAGCGCGGATATTCCACTCTGACCGAGCGCGGCAGGCGGTTCTCGCGAAAATTAATACCGATATACCGTTCTTCGTTGATAAAATCGAGCTGCCAGACGTGTTCAGTGTGATAGCTGTGATCCAATTCCATCAGCTTGGGGATATCCTCGATCACAGCGGGGCGGACTTGTATTTGCGGCATGCTTCCTACTTTTCTTCTCAGCTTTCTTGCTTTATTTTAACCGATATGGAACAAGGCGCGCGGGCTTCGCCCTTGTTGTTCGTTACCACCAGTCGCAAGAAATAGTCGCCGGGATTCAGCGATGTGGTATCCCAAAAGCCCAGCGTGCCATCCGTTACCATCGTATTGCCTGCCTGGATGGTGTTCCATAAGGTATTATCCTGTGAATACTCGTATTTGTAAAATCCAAAATCGAGCACATTCACAGTACCTTTCAATTCCACCCTGCCGCTGATCACATCATCCTGCATTGGTTCAAGCCATTCGATCTGGTTGGGGATGCAGCCGCCCGAGTTGCCGGCGCCGGTCGCCACCGGCATGGCAGTTTCATCGAAGCCGCTATTGGCAAGCTCCACGGCATCGATGGATGTCTCGGTCGGCGCCAGGATCATCGTTGCCGTGGGGGCAAAAGCCAGTGAAGGCATGACCACATGGGCATAGGAAACCACCAGAAATTCACTGAACAGCAACATCGCCAGGATGATCAATGTAGAGCCCTTCTGAACGATCCGGTGCTTGATGCGCTCCCGCTCCATACCAAACAGTGAGCCGCGATACTCGCGAATATCATTCAAGAGCCTGCGCAGGAACAAAAAAGCGATGAAACCCAGGATCAAATAGATCCAGATTTCAGCGGCTTTCAAGAATCGGTAAATCTCTTCTACCATTATCCAATCTTTACAGTATGGGTTGATAAAACAGCAACGGTTATTCGAGACGGCTCAATACACCGCGTACGACTGCTTCCAGCTTGGGGACGATGATGTGCCCGGCTTCCAGCACTTCTTCATGCGTGGTGAGCGTATTCCCATCCAGATTGGCTTTGTTGCTGATACCGGAAATGCCCAGTACCCGTGTGCCGCCGTGACGGGCAACGGTTACCTCGGATACGGTCGACATGCCCACCGCATCCGCGCCGCTGATCCGCAGAAAGCGTAATTCCGCCGGCGTTTCGAAAGATGGTCCGGAGAGCCCCGCATATACGCCCTCCTGCATCTGCACCCCTTTTTCCACGGCAACTTCCCGGGCAAGCTGGCATAACTTACGGTCATATGCCTGGCTCATATCCGGAAAACGGGGACCCAGCTCTTCCATGTTCGGACCGCGCAGCGGATTCAGCCCGCCCATCCCCACCATGTTGATGTGATCGGTGATCAGCATCAGGTCGCCCGGCTGGTAATCCGGGTTAATCGCGCCTGCCGCATTGGTCACCAGCAGGATCGGAATATCCAGACGCTGCATCAGCCGGATGGGCAGGGTAACAACATCCATTGGATAGCCTTCGTAGTAATGGACTCTGCCCTGCAAAACCATTACCGATTTGCCCTCCAGCTTGCCGAAGATGATCCGTCCTTCGTGCCCCTGCACCGTGGATTGCGGATACCCGGGCAGTTCGGCCGCGTAGGTCACCGTCGCCTCCTGCACTGCATCCGCCAGCCCCCCCAACCCAGAACCGAGGATCATCCCCACCAGCGGGGTATATGATACTTTTGTGCGAATAATGGCTGCGAGGCGGTCAATTTCTTCGAGTGTCACAAATGTATCCATTTTCATCCACATTCCTTTTTGATAACCGCGCCGGATTGGGGAGCGGGTTTATAGTCCGTTTGAATCATTATAGCAGAGAAGAACCTGCGGATATCATCCTCAGGCGGATAATACTTTGCCAAAAGCAGCGATGGTCTTTTCTGCATCGCTGTCCGAGATCCAGTAATGCGTCACCAAGCGGAACTTCCGTGCGCCGATCACTCCCACCAGGATGCCCAGCTTTTTCATCTCTGCGGCAACATCCGCCGCGGATGACTGTATCCGGTCGTCCAGCGACATGAAAATCATGTTGGTGTGCGGACTGCCTGGATCCAGGCAAATGCCGGGAATTTCCGCCAGCCCCTTTGCCAGCCTGCGGGCGCGAAGGTGGTCTTCCTCCAGCCGCATGGTCATTTTCTCCAACGCGATCAACCCGGCGGCAGCCAGTACCCCCACCTGCCGCATTCCACCGCCTGCCTGTTTGCGCAGCCGGCGGGCTTTCGCAATAAACTCCCTGCTACCGCACAGCACCGAACCGACCGGCGCACACAGCCCTTTGCTCAGGCAGAAAGTCACCGAATCCACACCCTCGCACAACTCTTTTGCATCCACCTGCAGCGCCGTGGCGGCATGGAATATCCGTGCGCCATCCAGATGCAGGCTCAGCCCGTTCTGATGCGCAAAATCGGCAACCCGGCGGGTATATTCCACGCTCAGCGGTACCCCGCCGCAGCGGTTATGCGTATTCTCCAGCACCACCAAGCGGGAAACCGGCGCATGCACATCGTTGGGACGTATCGCCGACCGCAGGTCGTCCATCGTCAACGTACCGTCGGCTTGATTCTGCAACACGTATGGATGTACGCCGCCCAGTGCGGATATGCCGCCCGCTTCGAACAGGAAGGTGTGCCCCAGGTTGCCTACGATCGCCTCGTCGCCCCGCCCGCAGTGAGCCAGCACCGCCAGCAGGTTGCCCATCGTCCCCGAGGGGACGAACAGCCCGGCTTCCTTGCCCAGCCTGGCTGCCGCTTTTTCCTGCAATTCATTGGTGGTGGGGTCCTCCATGAAGACGTCGTCACCCACCTCGGCTTTCGCCATGGCTTCGCGCATTTCGGGTGTGGGATGGGTCACCGTATCGGAACGCAGATCGATGAAGTTCATAATTGCCTCTCTTATTCCAGTTTGGAAAGCACCTGCGCCAGGTCATCCGGCAGCGGAGCTTCGAAGGTGCGGGGGGAGCTTTCCCCCGGTAATGTGACTGTGATCCGGGCGGCGTGCAGAAAATGGCGCTTCAGCGCCAGGGAGGGATGCCGGTATCCGTACACCGTATCCGCCACAATCGGGCAGCCGATAAAGGCGCAGTGCAGCCTGATCTGATGCGTTCTGCCCGTGCGCGGATGCACCTCCAGCAGCGTATGCTGCAGGTAGCGCCTGACCGTCTTGTATTCACTCACCGCAGCGCGCCCCCTGGCTGCGGGCACCACTGCCATCCGCTGCCGGTGTGATGGATCGCGTCCGATGGGCGCATCGATAATCCCCTCCGGTGTCGGAGGGAAGCGGTCGACCAGGGCGAGGTAGATTTTTTCCACCCGGCGCTGCTTGAACTGCTCCTGTAAATAATGCAAAGTGCGGTCATCCTTTGCCATCAGGATGATCCCCGAAGTATCCTTATCCAACCGGTGGATCACGCCGGGGCGTCCTTCCCCTGCCACACCCTCCATATCGGGCGCGTGCGCCAGCGCCGCATGCACCAGGGTGCCGCCGCTGTGCCCGACCGAAGGATGCACCACCATCCCCGCCGGTTTATTGATCACCAGAATGGAATCGTCTTCGTAAATGATGTCGAGCGGAATATCCTCGGGCACCAGCTCGGTGGATACCGGTTCCGGCACGACCATTTCGATCTGGTCGCCTGCCTCCAGTTTGACCCCCGACTTGGATGGCTGGTTTCCGTTTACCTTCACGCAGCCTTCCTCGATCAGGCGCTGTACCCGGGTACGGGTCATCTCCGGGTTTTGTTGAACCAGGAATTTATCCAACCGCTCCAGTTCAGGACCGGGGTAGTTATACTCCCGTCGAGTCACTGCCATGCGGATTGCCCTCCAGGTTTTCCCCCGCAGATATTTTTTCGGTCGCCTTCTTCAGTTGTGCTTCGCGTCTATCGTACAGCCATACGCCCAGGATCAAAACCGCCGTTCCCACGGAGATGGATGCGTCGGCGATGTTAAATACGGCAAAATTCCCCACCGAAATGAAATCGATCACGTGCCCGATTTTCAGCCGGTCGATCAAATTCCCGACCGCTCCGGCAAATTGCATGCCCATCGCCAGCCTGATCACCGGTTCCGAGCGGTCGATTCGCGGATAGTAATACAAAATTGCCAGCGAAACCGCGATTGCCAGAATGGTAAACAGCAGGTTGTTGCCCTGGAACATACCAAAGGCAACACCGGTGTTATTCCAGTGCACCAGCCGCGCATAAGGCGCCAGCCATTCCCACGGCATCCAGCTTTCACCGTAGGGGATGTATTTCATAACCAATGATTTTGTCCACTGATCCAGGGTGATCAGCACCAGTGCCGTGATCACCAGCACATCATATTTTTTCCAAAGCCGCATCAAAGAAACCTCCGCATCTGCACGTGTTTGAATTTTACCATGAGCAGGGGCTTCGACGGTTGCCAACCCCGCTTCAGGGCGGGGTCGCGGGATGGATAAATCCATTGTGAACCCGGTAAAAATAAGATGCAATCGCCCAGGTGACGGGCTGGTTTATTTGCCGGCCAGCACCACGCCATGACCCGCGGTGTGGATACCCGGAATGGAAACCGGTAATTTACCCGAGATCGGATTCTTCCCGAAGATGCCATCCACAACCGCTTTCAGTGAAGGCTGCATAATGCTGTAAGTGGCAAGAAAGCAAGGTGCGGTCGGATAGGCTGCCAGGTCGTAAGGCAGGCGCAGCGCAATCGCGATCACCGGCAGCCCGGTGCTGAGGATCTGGTTGACCAGCAGCGCCTGTCCCAGGTTGGAGCAGGCATTGATCGTCCCCACCATCACCAGATCTGCATCCTTCAGTTGGCTGAGCACACCCTGGATGTCGCTGGTGCTTGGATGATGCGGGATCACATATTCCTGTACGTTTTCATGATGCACACGGATCGCATCCGCCAGCGAAGGTTTGAGGTAGGAGGATGTGTCTGCCGGTGTCAGGTCTTCGGACTCCGGCAAAACAACGGCTATCTTTTTATCTGCTTCCAGCCTGAGCGGCAAAATGCCGTTTTGATCGCGCACCAGCGTCACCGAACGCTGCGCGATCTCCCTGGCAACCTCGCGGTGAGCCAGGCAGTTCAGTATGCTGAAATCCGGCAGGGTGATCTTGCGCAGTGCATGGCGCAGCGTCTCGATCCGCTCCATGGAACGCAGCATTTCCTGCCGGTCGAGTTTTCCATCTTCCCATGCCTGACGGACGGCGCCGAAAATCTGCCGCTGGTCCGCCAATTTCGAGGTGAGCAGCAGTATATCCACACCCGCGCGTATCGCTTTTACCGCTTCGCCCCCCAGGGCATCACCCTGGGCAATCGCTTTCATATCCATGGCATCGCTGATCACTACGCCGTCATAGTGCAGACGTTCGCGCAGAAGTCCCTGGATGATCTCCCGGGATAATGTGGCAGGCACACCGCTCTCTCCCTGGATTTTCGGCAGGGCAAGATGCGCCGTCATCAGCATCTTTACATCGGCAGAGAACGCCTGCCGGAAGGGTTTGAACTCCACCTCTTCCAGCCGTTCCAGGTCGTAGGGCAGGCTGCCGATGCCGTGGTGCGAATCGCTGGCGGTATCACCATGCCCCGGAAAATGCTTTGCCACGGCAATCGCGCCGCAGGATTGGATGCCCGTCACCATTGCCGCCGCCAGCCGTGCAACCTGTTCGGGATTTTCCGAGAACGACCGCACCCCGATCACCGGGTTCTGCGGGTTGATGTTCACATCGCATACCGGCGCATAAACCACGTTGACCCCCAGGGCGGTCATTTCCCTGCCCAGAATTTCGCCAGCGCGATATGCCAGTTCGGTGGAATCGGTGGCGCCGATTGCCATGTTGCCGGGCAGTTGGGTCGTCCCCTCGCCTACGGACATCAGCTGCCCGCCTTCCTGATCGGTGGCGATCAACAGCGGCGGCAGGTCCTGCGTGGCTGCCGTTTCCTGCAACCGGCGGGTCAATTCCAGCACCTGGGCGGGTGAATCAATGTTCAAATGGCGGAACAGGGTATACCCTGCCGGCTGGATCTCCCGAAACACTTCGGCGTGATCGGCGGGCAAATTCTGCTTGCCCGGAAATGCCAGCAGCAAACGCTGGCCGGTATTCAGTTTTGCAGTCATCGATTAACCCTTCAGCCCGGAGATCACAACGCTGTCCAAAATAAAGCGCTGGGCAAAGAAAAAAACCACAATCAACGGCACCGTGGTGAGTACCGCGGCGGTCATGATCGTCGGCCATTGCTGTACCGTCAGGTTGATGTTATACAGCGTGGAAACGAAGACCGGCAATGTGTAAAGGTTCACGGTTTGCAGGTACATCAAGGGCGCCAGCAGACTGTTCCACAGTCCGACGAAAATGAAGGTTGCCACCGTTGCCAGAGGCGCCTTCACCAGCGGCATCACCACCTCCCAGAATATCTGGATGTGATTGGCGCCATCGACAAAGGCGGATTCATCCAGTTCCTTGGGAATTTGCGCCATCGATTGCCGCAGCAGAAATACCATTGCCGCGCCGCCCGCAAAAAAGCCGGGAATGATGATCGGGTTAAATGTCCCCACCCAGTTCAATTTGTTGAAGAACACATACTGCGGAACGATCAACGCCTGTGGAGGGATCATCATCGTCGCCAGCATCAGGAAGAAGACCGCATTCCTGCCCGGCCACTGGATGCGGCTGAACGCATAAGCCACCACCGCGATGGAGATCAATGTGCCTGCCAGTGCCAGGCAGGTATAGAAAATCGTATTGAAATATGAACGCAGGAAATCCGTGTTCTGAAAGATACTGATATACGCCTGCAGGGTGGGTTTTGCCGGCAGCCAGATGATCCCCGCCGAGTTGGTCTCCTGGATGGTCTTAAGTGAAGAGGAGATCATCCAGAACAGCGGAAAGATCATCACCATGCTCGCTCCGGTCAGCACGAGATACAACAAAATCCTTTTGATGATATGCCAGTATTTTTTCATATCCACACCTAATACAGGTCGTAGGTGACCCAGCGGTCTTGCATTCTAAATTGAATAAATGTCACAATCAGGATGATCACCAGGATGATCCACGAAATAGCCGAACCATAACCGATCTCGAAATGCCTGAAGCTTGCCTGCCACAGGTAATACACCATCGAGATTGCCGAGGGGGTCAGCGGCTGGTTATCCCGGTAGAGAACGTAGATCGGCTCGAATATTTGCAGCGCATTGATCATCCCCACGATCAGGTTGTAGAAAATGTAGGGGGTAAGCAGCGGAAAGGAGATCTTCCAGAAACGCTTCCAGCCGTTGGCGCCGTCCACTTCGGCGGCTTCCTGCAATTCCTTGGGGATGTTTTTGATGCCCGCCAGGAAGATCAGCATCATCGCTCCGCAGCCCCAGATCATCAGCAGCACCACCGACATTTTCGACCACAGCGGGCTTTGCACCCACAACGGCACGCGATTCGCCGCCGGGAACCCGGCTTCGATCACTTTGGTCAGCAGGTTGTATTTCCCGCTGCTCACGCCCAGGAAGAACGCGGTGACCACCTCCTGGATAAAGATGGCGCCCCGGATCAAATAGCTGAACAGCGGAACCGATTGGGAAACTGACCGGATGAGTTGGTTGATGATGCCCGTGCCGGTATTCAACATCAACCGCCATGCCAGCAGAACAGCCGTATTGAACCCGAGGATGACGGGCAAATAAAAACCCATGCGAAAGAAGTTCGCTCCGCGCATTTTCTGGCTCAGTAGAACTGCCAGCAGCAGCGCGAATCCCATTTGCAGTGGCAGCCCGATGACCGTCAGGTACAACGTGTTGACCACCGAAGCATGAAACCCTTCATCCTTGAAGATCAGGTTGTAGTAATTCTCCAGCCCCACCCAGTTTGCCGGGGCATTGGATACCACGCGATAATCCGTAAAGCTCCAGTAAAGCGAAAAGCCCAGGGGGATGACGACAAAGATCAAAAAACCGACGATCCACGGGGAGGCAAACAGATAACCCGCAAAGGTGTTTTCCTGCTCGCGGCGGCTTGCCCCGGCCTTTTTGGAGATCAGTTTTGCCAGGGAACCCAGTCCGTAGCCGGAGAAAATAATAAAGATGATTGCTGCAACTGCGGATATCAGAGCATAAATATAAGGATTATCTGACACAAACAGCCCTCCCAACGGGATTGAACCCAAATCCATTTAACACTAAGTATAAAACTCATGAAGTTGGATGGTTGCCCATCCAACTTCATGTGAGAAATCACGTCCGCTTATTTACCGAGAGCGGCAGCGTATTCAGTCTGGATCTTTTCGACCGCTTCCTGAGGGGTCAATTCTTCCGTCACCAGTTTGCCCAGGGCATCCTGCATGATGGTGGAAAGTTTGGCAGCTTCTTCGATGCCGGCAAAGCCAACACCATACTGGGAAGCCAGTTCAGCTTCGCGTTTGAGCTGCGGGGAATCGGTTACATAACCGTACATGGCGTCATTGCGGGCGGGGATCAGGCTCATGGTTTCATTCCACTTGTGGTTGGCTTCCTTGCTGAAAGCCATCTTGAGCCATTCGGCAGCCAGTTCTTTATTGGGGCTGTAATCGGCAACAGCCAGCCAGTCGTTGAATGCCAGCACTACAGGTTTGCTGCCGGCAAAGTTGTCGGAGTCACCAAAGAACGGGTCGATGCTGACTTTGTCCCAGATCGGGCGGTCGAATGCAGGAGCAGCCCAACCGGAGTGTGCGAGACAAACAGCGCCATTGTCCTGCTGGGTCTCGTCATTGACATCGATGACCGAACCCTGACCCACGGGGAGTGAGCCAACTGCATCGGCGGCGGGACCGTAGATCGCCTGGCGCAGGTCGAGGATGAATTGCGTGGTAGCCAGCGCTTCGGGTGAATCGAAGTTGGGTGATCCATCAGCCTTGTAGAGTTCTCCGCCGATGGAGTAGTACACCAGCAGCCACCACTGCCAGTCAGCCATCGAACCGGCATCCACCGGCACCAGCGCCTGCTGGGACAGTGAATTGGTTGCGGGATCGATCGTGGAGAGTTTGGCGGCGAAATCTTTCCATTCGGCAAAGTTCTTGGGGGTGCCGGTCGTCCAGCCTGCGTTTTCCATCAGGTCGGTGCGGCAGAATACATAGCGCGGGGCGGTGAAGATGGGCAGACCGCGGAGTTTGCCTTCGTACTTGGCATTTTCGAGCGCGGGACCGAAGTTCGCGATATCGGGCCAGGCTGTTTCGCCCAGATAGGCATCCATGTCCGCAAGGCTGTTGCCATACAGGGTGTTCATTTCGGAACCCAGGTTGATGATATCCGGACCTTCTTTGGCGGCAAAGAAACCGCTGAAGGTGGTGTCCCAACCGCTCCAGGTACCTTCGGTGAT
>DAIOEK010000059.1:0-12605 GCA_036746315.1 Anaerolineaceae bacterium
AGCGATGACTCTATCCGATAAAATTGTCATTATGAACGAAGGCATCATCGAGCAAATCGGCACGCCCCTGGAGGTGTACCGCTATCCGCAAAGCCGTTTTGTTGCCAATTTCATTGGTCGGGCAAATTTCGTCCCCGGTACGGTTGAAAAAGTTGAAGGTGGCAGGTATCAAGTCCAGACTTTTGGCAAACAGCTGACGATCATCAATCAACGCCGGGAACTGAAGCAGGGTGATAAAGTGACATTGATTGTTCGGCCGGAGATCATCAATGTGGATCTGACTAAGGGAATGTTTGAAGGCGTGGTCAGGCGGTCGGTCTATCTGGGCGATGTGATCGAATATGATGTGGAAGTGCAGGGACAGATTGTGACCGGGCTGGAAACCGACCCATCCCGCATGGAAGTCATTGCAGAAGGCTCCAGGGTCTTTATCAACTTCGCCGAGAGCTTTATTCAGGCGCTGCCGGAGTAGGAAATAGCATGGACGCTGTTGATGTATTAATGGTGGGCAACTTCGCCAAAGATAAACTGATCGTCGATGGTGTGGAAGAAATCGCCTCGGGCGGCGGTGTGTATTATGGCAGCGTGGTTGTCAGGCGGCTTGGGCACTCGGCGGCGGTGGCTACCCGACTGCATCCCGATGATTTTCCGCGCCTGGAAGAATTGAAAGCAGAAGGGGTTCGGGTTTATCCCACAGCCGCTCAAGGAACATCGGGTATCGCAAATTACTATAAATCGGAGGATATGGAGAGGCGTATTTGCAAACCAATCGGGTTTGGCGGCAAGTATGCACTTGAGCAGATTCCGCTCATTCCGGCAAAGGTGATTATGCTTTCACCGCTGTACGCCGGAGAAGTCGATCTTTCGATCTTGAAAGGGTTGGCTGCCCGTGCGCCGGTGGCAATGGACATCCAGGGCTTTATCCGTGTTCCGGTGGGTGATGGATTGGAATTCAAACCCTGGCGCGAGATGACCGAAGGCTTGAAGTCGGTGAATTACCTTAAAGTGGACCGTGCCGAAGCAGAGTTTATTACCGGATGTAATAATCTGAATGATTCTGCCTGGATTCTGTATGATCTGGGTCCAAAGGAAATTGTGATCACGGAATCCGCCGGCGTGACAGTTTTTGCTGATGGGCAATTCTTCCATGCTCCGTTTGATCCCAAATCTCTGTCTGGCCGAACGGGTCGTGGGGATACCTGTTTTTCCACGTACATCGCAAAACGCCTTGAAGAGTCCCCGGAGGTCGCCTGCAAGTGGGCTGCGGAGGTTACCTCGCGCAAACAGGAAGTGCCGGGTCCATGGAAAGGTAACCCCGCTGAAGTGCAACGTGCAATACAGGCAAAATATGGCTAGCAAAGGTTCCGGGTTGGCAAAAGTCCGACCCGGAATTTCTATACGGCTATTTAGATAAACAAATGTGACAGGCATATTTGGATTATGAAAACAACGATCGCCATCCATATCAATAGTTCCGAAACAGCGAAACAGGCTCGATTGTTGATGCAATCTTTTCCGGCATCACTTGCCGGAAGGATGGAGTGGCTAGTGACAGTGGATTCATCCTTTTCGGAGGTAACAGAATTACCCGCTTTAGCGGATGTATGCAGCGGTGAAATTCTTCGCCTGGATATTCCGGCTCCCTTCAATCAATACCCACTGGGCTGGAAGGTGTATGCAGCGGCACGGGCGGAAGAGTTTTGCCTGGCAGGTTATTCCATGCTGGTCTGGATGGATACCGATACGATTGTTCTGTCAGCTAATCTAAACCTCAGTCTGCCATCCGGTAAAGCCATTTCATGTTGTCCGGTTCATCTTTGCAACATCGCTTCACGTTGGGGGGAGGAGATGGATCCTTTCTGGAAGGAAATCTATGCTCAGTGTAAAGTAACAGCTGACAATCTTTTCCCGGTAAAGACCATTGTCGATGAAGTCTTGATTCGCCCCTATTTCAACGTCGGTCTTCTAGTGTTGGATCCGCAAAAACGGCTGTTTCGCACATGGCAGGATCATTTCATCGTGTTGTCGCAGAATCCGGTTGTGTCCCAATTACTACACGATGATAAACTTCACCGTATTTTCTTCCACCAGGCGGTGTTGGCCGGGACGATTTTAGGGGAACTAAACCGCGGGGAGATCCACCAATTGGACCACACCTATAATTTTCCGGTTTTCCTGTCCGACAGATTCGATAAATCGTTTGTAATGCCGGATGTGAAGAGTTTAAAAACAATCCGCTACGACGAGCTTTCGGAGCTTGCACGGAAAGAGTGGCAAAACCGCTTCCCCAATTCGTTGGAATGGGATGGTTTAAAAAAAGAGTGGGAACTGGATTAGATATTGAATCTATCAGGAAGAATAATAATTACAATCCGCAAAAAGCTTCACCAGCAACTCGGGATACTCCGATTTACTCACCCAATTCCATTTTTCCCGGTGTGCTTCTGTTTTGAAAGTACACCCTGTCAGATTTGACGCCAAAAGCACAACCTGTTTGACCGAGTTGGGTAGGTGTTTTTCCAGTTGTATTTCATTCATGCCGGGCATATCCAAATCCACGATGAGCATTTCTGGATTTGAATTTTCCAAAACCGTCAACAATTCATCAAATGACCCCACTATGCCGGATATGGTCCACCCGGGTTGATCATGGGCAAGTATTGAGATCGCATAGCGGAGCTTGGTATCCTGCTCGGCAATAACCAGTATCATGGCCTTGTAATTTCCTACTCTTTCAATCTGAGTTGGCACATCATGTCGATCTGATTTTTATTCTTCCGTCTGCAGGTTCATCTTTCAATTTACCTGCCCCTCAAGGAAATTAATAGACCCGGTACCGTTCCAAATACCGGGTCTATCTCCTTGGAGGGAGATAATGCTAATTTCTTAGCTAAAGACAGTTTAGCTAAAATAAAAGGTTGTTTCGCGCGGCAGATGGATGATTTTTTCATAGGACAACTGTCTAATCCTGAAAAATATTACAACCCGTGTCCCGACCCGCGCATTCTTGGATCAAGTATGTCGCGCAAAATATCACCGACCAGGTTCCACGCCAGAACGAATAGAATGATCGCCAAGCCGGGGTACAGTACGATATGCCAGTAAGTACCCAGGGCAGGGATCCAGTTTCTCGCGAAACTGATCATTTGTCCCCAGTCTGCATAACCGCGTTGTGCCCCCAGCCCGAGGAAACTGAGTGCAGCAAAGGTCAAAACATAGGATCCAATATCCATCGACGCCATGACGATTACCGGAAAAACGGCATTGGGTAATAGATGTCGGAATAATATGCGCATATCGCGGCATCCGGCTACCCGTGCGGCAGTGATGTAATCATTTTCCTTTTCCGAAAGGATGTTGCCTCTCACCACACGTGCGATTGTCATCCACCCAAAGACAATGATCGCCAGCATCCCGGTAAGGATTTGAATTTGAATGGGATCCAGATTCTCCATCGGGTTTGCGCCAAAGGTAAAGAACGCCAGTATTTTTGCAATAAATAAAAGTGGAGAGCTCTCACTGCGCCCATACATTGTTTGTAATACCGCGGTGAGGGTGATTGCTGCCAGCAAAAAGGGAAACGCCTGAAAGAATTCCGTTATACGCATCAGCACGTTGTCCACCCATCCGCCGTAAAAGCCTGAGATTCCTCCAACCACAACCCCGATCAGGGTGGCAAACACAGTGATGACCAACCCGATGCGGAAAGCTGTGCGTGTTCCCCAGATGATGCCGTAGTAAATGTCATACTGCCCTTCCGTTGTCCCCAATATATGCGTGGTGTCGGGCAGCCTGGGTTCGTTGCCAAACCCATCCCTGGGGATCATGTACGCATCTCGGGAATTCTCTGGCGTGGGTGCCAGCAAGGGAGCAAAAAGCGCAATTAAAGCAAACAGCAACAACAACACCATTCCAATAAGGGATGTTGGATTTTTTACGAGTTTTATGAAAATAGCCATATTAATCCTATCCTTTATTGATATCGAATTCGTGGATCGATAATTCCGTAGAGAATATCAACGATCAAATTGCCAAATACCAGAACGAGGCAGCTGAACAGGGTGACGCCCAGCACGGATACTACATCGAGCGACAGGGCGGAGGTGGCCAGGAAGGAGCCCATACCCGGGAAATTGAAAATGGTTTCTGTGATTACCACTCCATTGAGCAACCCGATGACCATCAGGGCGCCCACAGTAACAACCGGGATTAACGCGTTGGGCAATGCATGCTTTTTCACAACATTTTCCTCGCGCACTCCTTTGGAACGGGCTGTTGTGATGTAGTCTTTTCGCAATACATCCAACATCGACGATCGGGTTAATCGCATCAAATACGCCCAGTTCAGGTAGGCAAGCGTAATTACCGGGAGGATCAGGTGGCGCATTGCATCCCAGAAGATATCAAGCCTGAGATTGAGTAATGCATCGATGGTGTAGAGCCGTGTGAATTGGGTAAATGAAGGGTCTTGAATAACCTGCATCGCCCAATCAGATAACCTGCCAGGTGGGAACCACCCCAGGCGCGCGTAGAAAATAATCAATACGAGCAATCCGAACACAAATGTTGGAATCGACCACCCGACGATACTGAACATTCGCAGGGATTGATCGATCCAGTTATTGTGGTTGACAGCTGCTTTTACACCAAACCAGACACCGATGGATATCATCGGGATCGATGCCCATAATGCCAGCTCGGCCGTAGCCGGCAGCCGACGCCCTATCACGTCGACCACCCAACCTTTACCGGTATTCGACCATCCAAGGTTTCCGCGGAGTAATCCACCTTCTGTTTCTCCGGTAACTTTGTCTTCTCTCCCCACCAGCCAATACCAGTATTGCACTGGCACTGGATCGTCCAGTCCGTATTTTTCCACAATCGCATCCAATGCTCCGGGATTTTTGGGTATGTCTCGTACATACAAAGAAGCTCTCTCGTATGGGGTGAGGAGTGACAACATGCCAAAAATAAACATTGTGACAAAAATCAATACAATAGGCAGAACCAACAATCGCCGTATGGTATATGCAGTCATAAATTCATCCTGAATGAAGGACAGGATGCAGCAACAGTACGTTTACTGCATCCTGCTTTAAAATTGGTTTATGATTTAAGGTGCTGTTTTGCTGAGTGAGTAGATCCAGCCATATTCAGGATTTCCATATGCCGGGTTGAAATAGAACCCGTGGATCCAGGTTTGATAGTGGAACCCTTCCATGAACTGGTACATCCATATGTTCACTGCGTCATCGCCAGCCATTTTCTGGATGGTTTCATAGAGTTTCTTCCGGGCTTGCGGATCGGTGATCTTGACGCCTTCCAGGATCATGGCATCGTATTCCGCCGCCTTTTCAGGGGTCAGGTTCACAATTCGACCGTAGGCTCCCTGTGAGTATAAGAACGGTTGCACCCAGTTGTTGGGATCGTGATAGTCTTCCACCCAGCCGCCAACATAGATGGGAAGTTTGCCTTGTCTGCGGCTTTCGAGCAATACAGCCCAGGGCATTCCAATAACGCTAACGTTGAACTTGGGGTTCACCGATTCCAAGCCCGCTTTCAATATTTCTGAGGCGAGCCGGCGGGTGTCGTTACCGGTATTAAATGCCATCTGCATATAGAAACCTTTATTCCAGATGTCATCTTCATCCTCACCGGCGGGGATCCCGTCCTGGTCCACATCTGCAAGTTTGAACTCTTCAACGCACTTGTCCAGGTCATAGGAATATGTTGGCGCAGCGCCTTCGATGTATCCGATCATTCCCTGAGGAATGGGTCCCTGTGCTTGCACACCTTCACCAGCCAGGGCATCTTTTACCATGGAATCGAAGTCAAAGCAGTAATTGAAGGCTTTGCGGATATGCTCATCGCTAAAGAAAGTTGGAGTAATGCCGTTCCCATCGGCTTTTCCACTGCCAACATATGGATTTCCCCCTTCAACATTGATATTCCAGTTGAATTGCGCCGGTGTGATTGCCGGCATGGGAAGTTTACGGAATGTCTTGATATATCCGTTCGGGTTTTCTTCTTTGCAAGTTGACTCGTCTGTTCCGCACAGGATTTTTACATCCGGGTTTAGCTGCGGTCGATACTGTGGAGGGGCATAGATATAGTCCGCATCGCCAGCCTCGAACATGGCAAGGCGGGTTCCCCATTCATCGATATTTTTGATCAGAACACGGGGAATGCTTGCCACACCGCTGGGCCCGCCTTCCCACATCGGTTCAGTTCTCCAGTAATCTGGGAATGCAGTAAGCACGGTTTCTTCACCCGGTGTCCAGTGGTCAAGTTTGTAAGGACCGGTGCCATTTGCCTTGTCGAACAGCAGGGAGCTTTCTGCAGCCGGGTCTGCGTAGGCAGTCCAGTTGTTGCAGTCACCATCCCAATCACCGATTTCAGCCATCCATTCCTGATCCAAAACACCGCCCAGGAATTGTTGTGACATGATTGCCAGCATCCACGGTACAGGCTGGTTGAGATTGTAGGTAACCGTACCGGCAGCGTCATCGGCTACAACCTTCGATTTCACTGTTTCGCAAACCTGAACGAGTTCATCTGGTGACAATTCCTCAAAGGTTTCTTTGCCTGTCAGAGCCGCGGCAAAATCTTTGATGGATGACATTGCCATCTCAGGTCCGAAAAAGGCATCATAGGCGATCCACTGCCAGCCATCCACCCTGCCTTGCAGCATGGCACGGGCAGTGGTGTAAGCGACATCGTGGGGTTCAAGCGTGCCGCCTTGATGGAATTTGACCCCCTTGCGTAGATTAAATACCCAGGTTTTTCCATCCTCGCTTGTTGTCCAGTCTGTAGCGAGTGCCGGGACGTACTCATCGGTCTTTTCGCGATTAAAGAAAACCAACCCTTCGTAAATATTTAGTGCAAGTGTTGATGATGCCGTATCATACATCCATGCGGGATCAAGCGTTTGCTGTTCACCTGCACCGGTGATGATGGTAAAGGTATCCGGGTTCTTGAATTCTGGCGAGATGCCTCCTGAGGTTGCGGGGGCGGCTGGTGCCGCTGGCGCAGTCTCACCAGCTGCCGGCTCTGCAGTGCTTTGCGCCGTAGGTGCACTTGCGCTTGGTTGACAGGCTGCGAGTAGCAGGGCTGTGATGAGGAACAACGAACAAAACAACCACAATTTATTACGCATATTCTTCTCCTTTTTGGATTTGGCGGATAGATGGAATGGTTTTTGAGCATAAACAAAATTGCCAGCCGCCTGCTGGTTATTCCATTACAGGTTAAATAAAACATTCCCCCGTGGCATCCTATGACAGGGGAATGTTAATATTGGTCAGTTGTACAGGATTGTTATCTGACTAATTTGTTTCTGAGGGCAAGCGTAATTGCCTCTCCGCGATTGGATACTCCAAGCTTCATTAGAATATTACTGACGTGTGCTCTGGCGGTAGACCTGCTGATGGTCAGTCGTTCGGCTATTTCCGGGTTGCTTAAGCCTTCGACCAACAGGGTGAGCACTTCCCTCTCCCGTTGTGTTAAATCATCTCCCGGTGAAGGAAATTGATCTCTGATCAACGCCTGTGTAATTTCCGGCGCCATGGTCGGTTTTCCAGCCACGCCTTTTCGAATAGCACTGATTAATTCCTCGCCTGTAACGTTTTTTAACAGGTAACTGATTGCGCCTTCCAAAATTACTTGGTGCACCAGGTCTTTTTCCTGGTAGCTGGTTAATGCAATGACCTGTGTTTCCGGGTTGCGTTTTCGGATCTGCCTGGTGGCTTCTATCCCATCCATTTTAGGCATCATAATGTCCATGAGCGCAACATCCGGTTTTATTTTGTCACACAAAGCCACGGCCTCTTCGCCATTGGAAGCTTCACCAACCAGTACGATATCATCTGTTGTACTGATATAGGAGGCAAGTCCACGCCTCACCATGTCGTGGTCGTCCACAATTACCAGCCTGATCTTTTTGTCACTCATCTAAGGCTGCCTCCTTGCCTTTCCATGAAACAGATATCCGTGTACCCGCACCTGGTTTGCTGTAGATTTCAAGTTTGCCTTGAATGTTGTCAGCTCTTTCCTGCATATTATATAGTCCAAAATGATCTTGTGCCACCAACTTGGTCTCGAAACCACAACCGTCATCTTCGATACTCATTTCAATTTCGATCAGCCCATTCGCGGCTAATTCGCGGCTTGTCTTTTGGATACAGATAATCGAGACGTTGTTTGCCTTGGCATGTTTCACGACATTGGTAAGGGCTTCCTGGGCAATTCGGTAAAGTGTAATATTCACATCACTCGGTAAATGCAAGTCTGTAGGTACAGACTGTTTGATTATCAGCCCCGTCCGACCGGAAACTGCTTCAGCCAGCTGGCGGATGAGATCGGAGAGTTTTGCTTCTGCCATTGAAGTTGGACGCAGTTCCATCAGCAGCGACCGCATTTCTGCCAATGCGCCGCGTGTCAGCTGCCGCATTTCCTGGATCAATTTCTTCCCTTCTTCTGGATTCTTATCCCAAACGCCCGGAAAAGCCTCCGCTAATAGACTGGCTGAAAAAAGCGTTTGAGTCACAGCATCGTGAAGATCCCGGGCAAGGCGATTTCTCTCATTCAGCATGGCTAATTCCGCTGTATTTCTGCGCAACTTGGCGTTACCCATCGCAAGGGCTATTTGATCGCTGAAAGTTGCCAGCAATTCTTTTTCTTCCGTGCTCCATTGCTTTTGTGCCTGGCTGAATAGCGTTAATGCCGCTTCCAGGTTACCGTCAAGTACTACTGGTAAAGCAGTAATATTGTGATATTTTATGTCGGGAATTTCAAAAGACCGGATGTGATTACCGGGTAAGGCAGCAGTTGTGTTATTGGTTTGCAGTTTTCTGAAAATATTTTCTACCGTTGCATGATCATTGTATTTATTTCCACCGGATGCCGAAATTCGGAAGCAGGTTTTGGATTTTTGCTGTTCACATTGGGCGATGACGACTTCATCAACATTCATAATGGTTTTGATGTGATTGGCAATGAAGCTCAAGGAATCTTCAATGGTTAGGTTTGAATTGATTCGGATCAGGATTTCCCGCAAACCTTCCGCAACTTGCCGCCGCTGATCTATTTCGCGCGTGCGGATGTTTACCAGTTGTGCAAGTTCGCGCGTCCGCCGCTGGGTGGATTGTACCCTGCTGTAAACAATACCTGCAATAATAAAAATAATGGCCAACCCTAATATGGTAAGAAATTCACGGTTTTCCCATAATGGCGGCGCAATCAATATTTGCAAGGCTTTTTTCTCAGGATACCAATTACCCTCCCCGTCACTGGCGCGCAGCCAGAGGGTGTATTCCCCGCCGGGCAAATTAGTATAGCGCCCCTGTCCCTGCGCCCCGGAATAGACCCAATCTGTCTCGAAAGGAACTAACCTATACGCATATTGCTTGTTTTTTGAGGTGTATGCCAGCTGATCTTGAAAAGAAAACTCGAAATAATTTTTGGGCCAGGTCAATTGTACTGAAGTTACGATCTCCAGCGGAAGCTTATCCAAAATCGGCTGTCCACCCTGTGTGAGTGACGTTAAAAAAACTTCTGGTAAATAAGAATTTGCATAAATATCCCGCGGGCGAAAATAGGTTACTCCGTATATCCCGCCAAAATAGATTTGCCCGCTTTGATCCTTTGCACCGGCACCCTGGTTGAATTCTTCACCGGATATCCCGGCAGAAGTATTGTAGTTGCGGAATTCTTCAGTTTCTGGATCGAAACGCGACAATCCCTTATTTGTACTTAGCCAGAGCTTCCCTTCCTCATCCTCTTGTATGGAGTAAATAAAATCGTTCGGCAGACCGTCTTTCATTCGATATACGGTGAATGATCCCGTCTTGTCATCAAACCGGTTCAGCCCGCTGGCGGTTCCCATCCATAGGGTATGATGTTGGTCGCGTAAAAGGCATAATACCCGGTACTCACTGATGCTTCCCCTTTGCGTTTTGGATGGTAAATAAGTTGTGGAAGTGTAGTTTTGTGTGTCGAAGCGTATCAGCCCTCTGTTTGTGGCAATCCATAGGATGTTATTCAGGTCGGGGTAGAGCGACCAAACTGTGTTGCTGGGCAGCAAAACAGAGTATCCGGGTTGATATTCAAAATGCTCAATGGCGCCGGTAAGCGGGTTGTATTGATATAGACCGGAGTTTCCTGTTCCGATCCACAGCAAGCCATTGTCATCCTGTTTCAACGCCAATACTTGGATGGGCGTATAGGACACCAATTGTCTGCCTTTAATGTCCTCCTGGTCTGATTGCGGGCGTAGCCGTATGGGTATGAATTTTTCTTCGTCTTCTATAAAGTAACTGATTCCGCTATCGGTACCCACCCACAATCGTCCGCTCTGGTCATACAGCAGGGAACGTACATGGTTATCATCGATGGAATCGGGGTTATCTGCGTTATGTCGATAGACACGGTTCTCGCCGGAGGATAAATTGTATAAATTTAATCCGCCCCCATCTGTACCAATCCATAGCATGTTGTTTTGCCCCGGTTGCAGCGACCAGACCATCGATTCGCTTATGCTGTTTTCCTGCCAGGGAGTGTATTCCAAACTCTTAAAGCGATTTTGCAATGGGTTGATCAGGTTTACAAAACCGGAATAGGTTCCCACCCAGATCACACCGGAAGAATCTTCCATGAGCGATAAGATGCGATTATCGCTGAGAGTTGCTGCGCCCTTCGGATCAGCCTGGATCCGCTCGACCCTGGACAGGTTTTGTGCTATACGGAATAAACCATAATCGAGTGTACCCACCCAGTAATTTCCATCACCGGCAAGCAGAATGGAGCGTATGGGTATTCTGCTCGTACTATCGTCGGAACTTAACAGGCCAATCTGCTGAACAGTCCCATCTTTTATGTCCAGTTGGAAAAGCCCCGCCTCTGTTCCAATCATCAGTTGATGTTGATGAAGATGCAGGGAAAAAATACTGCTCCGTGAGACGACTACGGGAATATCGCTGTCGGAACGGAAATTCGAGAAAGTGCCTGAAATCTTGTCAAATCGATCGAGCCCGTAAGATGTTCCCACCCAAAGGGTGTTGTTCTCGCCCAATTGAAGCGATAAGACGTCGTTTGCGCTGATACTTTGATCCGCCAGGCTGTCGTAGAGAAAGCTTTGAAAATTTCCATTGGTAAGATCGTATCGATTCAACCCTCCACCCAGCGTGCCGATCCATAAATAACCCTCAGGGTCGTAAAGAAGAGAGCAAATGTAGTCGCTGGTCAGTGAGTTCTTAATCGTGGATGAATGCTGGTATTGTCTGAAAACTCCGTTCTCTCGATCATATTCGCTTAAACCACCACCCAGAGTTCCGATCCAGATAGACCCGTCGGGTATTTGGACCATGGTGGAAATATCATTGGAACTGATGCTGTCTGGGTCATCTGGATCGTTGCGATAAACCGCAACATTCCTGCCATCAAACTTGTTCAGACCGTCTTCCGTACCAAACCAAATGTATCCGTATTCATCCTGCAAAATGCTGGTAATCACACTTTGCGACAGCCCATTCTGGCTGGTCAGGTGCGAAAACTTGATGGATTCTATGGGGTAATTTGTCGGAAGATGGTTATTGCCCTTGATGCTGCTCTCGACACTAGATTCTGATTGTGCAGACAAAATTGACACAACATTTCTCGGCATGCCGCACGAGGATAGCACAATTGCGGCGCATACTGTTGCGAGAGTGGCATGGTAGAGGGATGAAAGCTTCTTCATAAGCATGAGATAAGTTTGTAATCACTTAATAATATAAGACGATTGTCCATCCGGCTATTAGACAACTGTCCAGTTTGTGAATACAAATCAGCAAGCTCCGGCGTGATGCCGCGCGAACGAACATTACTCGGTAAAAGCTACGATATGCAATATGGAATTGAGACTGCTTCTGAAGTCACTGAAATAATGGCTATTGATTCTCTGGCTTTTCGGTAATCATGGCAATGAACTCTACAACAACCTTGGGATCGAATAATTCGCCCGATTTCTCCTCCAGATATTTTATGACCTCATCTTTTGGCCACCCTTTGCGGTAAGGTCGATCAGAGCCGAGCGCATCCCAAACATCTATCACGGCAAAAATTCTGGCTGCTAATGGAATGCGTTCCGCTTTCAACCCCAGGGGGTAGCCGCTGCCATTCCATCGCTCATGGTGGTGCACTGGAATATCCATTGCAGGTGCCAGGTAAGGTATATCGGCCAGCAGTTGCTTGGCATAAACCGGATGTTGCCGCATGACAACCCACTCATCATCCGTCAATGGACCTGGCTTAAGTAAAATACTGTCGGGTATGCCCATTTTACCGATGTCATGCAGCAGAGCGCCGCGGCGGATATGAACAATATCATCTTCCGAGAATCCAAACCGGAGTGCCATATCCACCATCAGGCTGACCACGCGTATACTGTGCCCCGCTGTCTCCTGTTCGCGTAATTCCAGTGCATGCGACCATCCTTGCAGGGTTGCATTGTAAGCAGATCTAATCTCTTCGCTCGATTGCAGAATGGCTTTTTCAGAATTCTTTCTTTCCGTAATATCCTGAACGATCGCAACCGAACCGTTGATCCCACCATTGCTATCAAAAAGAGG
>DAIOEK010000060.1:0-12404 GCA_036746315.1 Anaerolineaceae bacterium
CTGGCGGCGGAGGGTGTTTTCCTGCTCTTCTTTATGCTGATGCTGCTGGTGCGACTTGGCAACCCGGACCTGTGGCACGCATCCAAGGGCGGCGAAAAACCGATGGATTTTGCCTACCTGAATGCGGTGATTAAAAGTACGAGTTTTCCGCCGTATGACCCGTGGTTCGCGGGTGGCTACATCAACTACTACTATTATGGTTTCGTGATCGTTGGCACGCTGGTCAAGTGGCTGGGTGTGGTGCCGGCGATTGCCTACAACTTCATTCTGCCGACACTGTTTGGCTTGCTTGCCACAGGCGCCTATACCATCATCTCCACGGTGGTTTATAAATCGACTGAGCAGACCGACGACGGGAAAAAACCCCTCTGGCGGGCAACACTGCTGGGAATAACGGGGGCAGTCTTCACCGCAGTGATGGGCAACCTGGGTACGGTGCGGATGATCTGGCGGGCACTGCAAAAACTGGGCGCACCTGATGGTGATATCAGCGGTGTGGGTTTCATCACCCGCATGGCATGGACGGTCAAAGGATTCGGGCAAGTTTTGCAGGGCAACGGTTTGCCGTTATACCCGGGTGACTGGTACTGGATCCCCAGCCGGGCGATCCCGGCGGTTCATGATGTTGAACCGATCACCGAATTCCCCGCGTTCACCTTTTTGTATGCTGATCTGCATGCTCACATGATCGCACTGCCGATCTCGATGCTGGTGATCGGCTGGCTGGTCTCGCTGCTTTATTCACGGGGAAAATGGCAGACTTCAGCAGGGAAGTTTGGCAAGCCGGGGATGGGCATCAGCCTGTTCATCGGCGCCATAGCGGTGGGGGCGCTGCGCCCGACCAACACCTGGGATTTCCCGGTGTACCTGGCGCTGGCAGTGATTGGCATTCTCTACACCCTGTTGAGACATCGTGACTCATTCAGCCACCAACCGGGAGACAGGCAGCATTGGGTTTGGGGTGTTGGCATGCTGCTGGCGCTTCCGCTGCTGGCGTTCGTGCTCTATCAGCCCTTCACCCAGTGGTATGGGGCTGCCTATACCGCAGTTGATCTCTGGATGGGCGACACCACGCCTTCCTGGTCGTACCTGACCCACTGGGGCGTATTCCTGTTCTTTATCGTCAGTTGGATGATCTACGAAACGATCGACTGGATGGCGTCCACCCCGTTGCGGGTGCTGGCGCGATACAGACCGTACTTCTTCTGGTTTATCGTGATCCTGGCGCTGGTGGCGCTGATCTTGATCGGTTTTCTGATCGTCAACGCTTACATTGCCTGGATCGCCCTGCCGATTGCCGCATGGGCGCTTATCCTGATCCTGCGCAGGGACCAGCCGGATATCAAACGCATGTTTCTCTTCTTTGTGGGAACGAGCATGGTGTTGACTATTTTTGTGGAAGTGGTGGTGCTGCGCGGTGACATCGGCAGGATGAATACAGTGTTCAAGTTCTACTTGCAGGTATGGACGCTGCTGTCTTTGACTTCGGCGGCAGCATTATACTGGCTGATCCGCTCCATGGCAGGCTGGCGTCCATCCGTTGCCAAAACCTTCCAGTCGGCAGCCTGGCTGCTGGTGGGAAGCGCCATGTTGTTCCCGCTGCTGGCGGGGGCGGATAAGATCCGCGACCGCATGGTGGATGGCGCTCCGCACACGCTGGACGGCATGCAGTACATGATCGGTGCGACCTACCTGGAGCACAACATCAATACTGATGAAACCATGGTGATGCAGCTGGAGCAGGACTATCACGCCATCCGCTGGATGCAGGATAACGTTCAGGGATCGCCGGTGATCGTGGAGGGATTGGTTACCGAATACCGTTGGGGATCACGGTATTCGATCAATACCGGGCTGCCGGCAGTGGTCGGGTGGAACTGGCACCAACGGCAACAGCGGGCGGTCAATCCTTCGGAATGGGTGACTGGACGGGTGGCGGAAGTGGACGCTTTCTATACCACATCCAGTGTGGAGGAAGCGCTCGACTTTATCCACAAATATGACGTGGAATATATCATCGTAGGACAGATGGAACAGGCGGTCTACCCATTGAGCGGGCTGGCAAAGTTCTTCGAGTATGAAGGCGTGTACTGGAATCCGGTCTATACTTATCAGCAAACAACGATTTACCAGGTGATCCATTAACGGGGTTGATATGGCTTATCTCTACCACATAACCGATCAGGCGGGCTGGCAAGATGCACTGGGAAAAGGTGAATACAAACCTGCCGGATTCGACAACGAGGGGTTTATCCATTTTTCCACTTTCACGCAGGTAGCCGATACCGCCCGGCGGTATTACGCCGGAAAAGCGGGACTGATCGTGCTGGAAGTGCACGACCGGAATGTGCAGGACTGCCTGCGTTTCGAGGCGGCGCCCACCGGCGAGCTTTTTCCGCACGTGTATCGCACGCTGCCGATTACCTTTGTGCAGGCGGTCTATCCACTGATCCTGATGCCGGATGGAAGTTTTTCTTTTCCCGTACCGCCTGAACGACTGGAACGAGGTAATTGATGGTTTCGTGGTTGATCTGGTATCTGCTGGTGGTGGGGATCGGCGCTGCGGCAATGCCGCTGGCCGCTTGGCTGTTGCCGGCGTTGAAGGACAGAGGCTACGCATTTACCAAAATGCTGGGATTGATGCTGGCAGGTTTTATTTTCTGGCTGCTGGTTAATTTTCAGATTTTGCAAAATAACGCCGGCGGGGTGATTTTCAGCCTGTTGGTGGTGACTGGATGCAGCATCTGGGTTTCGATTAATAGACCATTGGCGAGCTGGCGCGCGATCTGGCAATCCCAGAAGAAGCTGATCCTGTTCATCGAACTGATCTTTTTAGTAAGCTTTGGCTTGATGGCATTATGGCGTGCATCCAACCCGACCATTTCGGGCACCGAAAAGCCCATGGAACTGGCATTTATCAATGCCATTCTCAAGTCACCTACTTTCCCGCCGCAGGACCCCTGGTTGTCGGGTTATGCCATTTCCTATTATTACTTCGGTTACGTGATGGTGGCAATGCTGATCCATCTGGGCGGCATTCCCAGCGGGGTCGGCTTCAACCTGGCGGTATCCATGGTATTTGCAATGACGGCAATCGGCGTGTATGGCATTGTGTACGATGTCATCCATGCCATTCCGCTGAGACGCTGGTTCTCCCGCAAGACAGTCGATGAAGAGGAACGCTCGCATTATTTCCTGCCGCTGCTTGCCCCCCTGTTTACGCTGATCATCAGCAACGTGGAAGGGCTGCTCGAGTTTCTGCACGCCCGCGGACTTTTCTGGTCGCGCGACGCGGAAGGCACACTGATCTCACCGTTCTGGAAGTGGCTGGACATTCAGGAGTTGGTATATCCGCCGTTGGAACCATTTTCCTGGGAGCCGAACCGGGTGGGAGGGATTCTGTGGTGGCGGGCTTCACGTGTCCTTTCGGATTACAAACTGTCGGGCAGCTGGGTGGAAGTGATCGACGAATTTCCCTTCTTTTCCTTCCTGCTGGCAGACCTGCATCCGCATGTGTTGGCGTTGCCGTTCGTCACCCTGGCACTGGCGTTGGCGCTGAACCTGATTTTGGGCGGCGCCAGGGGGATGATTACGTTCGCCGATATTCGCCTGCACCTTTCGCCGCGATACCTGGCAGCTGTGCCGATCCTGATTGGCGGGCTGGCTTTTCTCAATACGTGGGATTTTCCGATGTACCTGGGGGTGTTGCTGTTGGCGTACCTGGCAGTACGCATTCAATCCGCGGGGTGGCAACGGGAGCGGATTTGGGAATTGATCCTTGCCGGATTGGTACTGGGATTCCTTTCCATTCTTTGTTATCTACCCTTCTTCCTGGGTTTCAAGTCACAGGCGGGCGGTATAATTCCCAGTCTGGTGTTCTTCACCCGCGGAGTGCACTTCTGGGTGATGTTCGGTACGCTCTTGCTGCCGATTTTCCTGGCGCTTTTGCTGCTCGCACGGACGGCAATCTCCCGCGCTCACCTCAAAACGGGCATGCTCGCTTCCGGGATCGTAGTGGGCGGACTTGCCCTGGCGGCATTCCTTTTCAGCGTGGTCGCGCTCAACCTGCAAGGGTGGGGCGCCGGGCTGCTTAGTTCCTCATCCCAATTCCTGGCTGATCTGGGTTTCAAACTCTCACAACTGGGATCACTTTTTGCCGATGCCGAGGGATTGCAAAGCGAGCCGGCATTCTATGTGCTGATCGAGGCTACGCTGAAACACTTGCAGGCGCCGGGGACATGGCTGACGATTTTGCTGCTGCTGGCTCTGGCTTTTGCGCTTCTGGCAGCCAGCGGCATTTTCCGCAGAACGCAGCCGGTTAAGTCTGTTCGTGTTGCGAATAACCTACAGACAGGCGATCTGGAAAATGCGCCGCTGGTTTTCTGGCTGCTGATCATCAGCGCCGGCGCGTTGATCGTGCTGCTGCCGGAGTTTGTTTATTTACGGGATCAGTTCGGTACCCGGATGAACACCATCTTCAAGTTCTATTACCAGGGATGGATGTTGTGGAGCATCTCGGCGGCCATCGGGGTGATCCTTTTGTTGCAAAGTGCACGGGGATGGAGCGGCTGGCTGAAGACCGCCGTGGTTTGCATTACGATCCTGATCGGGTTGTGTTACCCCGCCTTTGGTATTCGGGATACGTTCGGCGCAAAAAATCTCAGCGACCTGGAATTGGACGGCACGGCTTATTTAGCCCTGTATCAGCCGGATGAGTACGCTGCAATGCAATGGCTGGACCAGGCTCCGGCAGGGGTGATCGCGGAATCGGTGGGTGGCAGTTACAGCCAGCATGCACGCATGGCAACCCATTCCGGACATCAGGACATCATCGGCTGGACTCCCCACGAGGGGCAGTGGGGGCGTGGTGCCGTCGAGTTCGGTACGCGGATCGAGGATGTCACGGAGTTGTACCAGAGCAGGGACTGGCTGGTTGCGCAAACCATTTTGGAACGCTATCATATTCGTTATATTGTCGTCGGCGATTTGGAACGCAACACCTACCAGGTATCCGAGCAGAAGTTTATGGCAAATCTACCGGTTGTTTTTCAAAACGGATCGGTAACCATCTACGGTTACAATGGAAATTGGAATGAAACGGATCATTGAGAATCTACAAATATCCACCCTGTTGATGGCTGCCGGAATTGTGGCGGGAATTTCGATCCGCTTGTTGCTGTTGGGTCAAGCTCCGCTGTTGGATTCCGAAGCCACTCTGGCATTGCAATCACTCAGCCTGGCGAACGGGAAAGCCGCGGAACTCGCGGGCTATCCCCTGTACCTGATCCTGACGACCATCCTGACCTATTTGTTTCAGCCATCCAATTTTGTGGTGCGGCTTGTGCCGTTGCTGGCGGGCTGCGCCGTTTTAGTGCTGCCGCTGCTGTTGGGGAAAAATCTCAAAGCACAGGAGAAAGTACTGTTGGTATGGCTGATCGCCCTGGAACCGGCGCTGATCGCCTCTTCACGGGCTGCCGGCAGCGACGTGCTCACTCTGGCTGCCGCCCTATCCTTTTGGTCCGCCTGGCGCTCTGAAAGGAAAGTGCCTGGCGGGATATTGCTGGGATTATTCCTGCTCTCCGGTCCGGGGTTTGTCGTGGCGCTGGTGTATGGCGGTATTGCCTGGCTGATTTCCGGCTGGAACTGGAATGCCGATCCGGTGGCTGACCTGCGCAGATTCCTGAGCCAGAAATCCGTCTGGCTGGGCACTTTGATCACACTGGGACTGGCAGGTTCTTTCTTCATGCTGATCCCTTCCGGCTGGGCTGCCATTGGTGAGGGTATTGCCGGCATGTTTGCTAAACTGTTTGCACCGAGCGGAGCTTCCAGCCTGTTGGTTTTGCTTGCCGTGCTGGTATTTTCTCCGCTGGTGTGGGTCTTTGGTGTATGGGGCGGTATACGAGCGTGGAGCAGACGATCCAAATTTGAAGCAGCATGCTTATCGATTGCAGTCATCAACTTCCTGTTTCTGCTGATCTTTCCCGGACGTTCGCCCCTGGGACTGGCATGGAGTTCGTTGCCGTTGGCATATCTGGCTGCCAGAGAAATTTCCGACCGACTGGGAGTGGGAAGAGAAGATTTGATCCCAACCGGCGGTATTGCACTTCTGCTGGCGGGTATTGTCCTATTTATCATCCAGCTTTTTGGCAGGCTGGTATCGGGGTCTGTGGATACTAGGGTGTTCTGGCTGGCTTTGGGCGGTGGAGTGGTCATCCTGATCCTGACCGCGCTCCTGGCAGTTTTTGGATGGTCGTTCCGGGTGGCAGGACAAGGTTTCACCTGGGGGTTGTTGCTGCTGTTGGCGGCGAATGCGGTGATGTCATCCGCCCAATCGGTTCAACTTGAAAAGAAAACCTACGGCATGTTGTGGACCAATGGACAGGTGGCGTCGGAACAAAAGTTATTGGTAAATACGATTGAAGAGGTTTCGCGCTGGCAAAGGGGAACACCGGATGGGCTGCAAATCGCCTTGATGGAAGAAATCCCGGCTTCCCTGGAATGGAACCTGCGCAGCCAACGATTCCTGAAAGTTGTAGATGGGCTGGGACCGGGTGAACAACCGCCTCTGGTGATTACCCATCAAATTACGCAACCGGGGCTGGCTGCGTCATACCGTGGACAGGATTTCTTCCTAAATTCCCGCATTGCCATCGATTCCTTTAATACCGTGGATTGGATGAAATGGCTGATGGTCAGATCGGCGATCATCCAAAACTCGGATACCTATATTCTATGGGCTCGCTCTGATGTTTTCCCGGGAGGGATCATCAACCCAATTAGCGAAGAATAAACGCAGTAATATCGGTACGCTGCGCCTACCTGAGTGTTATAAAAACCGATAGGAGAACAGCACCTTGGAAAAACGGAACGACATAATAGCCATGGATGGTCCTGCCGGTTCCGGTAAGTCAACCGTGGCTGCCATTCTGGCAAAAGATCTGGACTATCTGTATTTTGATACCGGTGTGATGTATCGGGCAGTTACCCTGTATGCACTGCAAGCGAATGTGGATATCGTCGATGAAGCAAAGGTCACCGCACTGGCGGAAAAAGCAGTCATCGATGTACGCGATGCTTCCGTGGAAGATGGCAGGCAATATGACGTGCTCTTGAATAACGAAGACGTCACCTGGAAGATCAGAGAAAAATCCGTTGAAGCGTTTGTATCCCCGGTCTCAACCTATGCCGGTGTGCGAAAAGCCATGACTGCGCAGCAACGGCGCATTGGATTGCGCGGGAAAGTGGTTATGGTAGGTCGGGATATTGGCACGGTGGTATTGCCCGAAGCCGGGGTGAAGATCTACCTGGATACAACGGTGGAAGAGCGTGCCCGGCGCAGAGTATTGGAACTTCAACAAAGAGGGACCCCTTTGTCTTACGAAGAAATTCTGGAAAACCTGAAATCACGGGATCAGATCGACAGCAATCGAAAAGTGGCTCCACTGCGGATGGCGGAAGACGCCCATTATATCCTTACTGACGGCATGTCGATCCCTGAAGTTGTGAATGCGGTAAAGAAATTCCTATGAGCGAACCATATTCTGTTTCCATCTGGAATCGGATTTCCAGAAGTGTACTATTGAAAGTCTTTCGCGTGCTTTTTGACGCGCTGGCGGATGTGAAATGCACCGGGCTTGAAAAAATTCCGGTGGGCACAACATATTTGATCGCGTTCAACCATGTTTCATTGATGGAAGCACCCATCCTGGTGAGTTATTTACCCGAGAAGCCTGAAATTCTGGGGGCAGTGGAAATATGGAGCAGACCAGGGCAGGATTTTTTGGCGAAGGCATACGGCGGGATACCCATCCATCGCGGTGAAGTCGACCGCAATGCCATGAAACGTATGTTGCAGGTGATCGAAGCAGGCAAGCCATTGATGTTGGCACCTGAAGGTGGACGTTCCCATCAACCGGGAATGAGGCGTGGCAAACCGGGGATAATTTTCATCACCGAGAAATACCCCATCCCTGTGGTGCCGATCGGGCTGGTGGGTACTACCGAGGATTTTCTATCCAATTTCTTCAAGCTGAAAAAGCCAAAGGTGGAACTCAGAGTAGGAGATCCCTTTCACATCCCTGACGATATTGGCGCGGGTGAGAGCCGTGCCGTGGAATATCAGCAAAAAGTGGATTATGTAATGCAAAAAATTGCCGAGGTGCTCCCCGAAGAATACCGGGGTGTATACCAATAACAGGATAGCTTATCCATGAAGCAATTTTGCGCCGGTTATATCGGGTGCCCAAAAGAAACAATCGCCAGGATCAATCAGAAATTGATACAGGCTGATCTAACCGTCCATTGGGAAAACCTGGAACTACGGTCTAGGCAACAGGCCACCTCTGGTATCTCTTTAATTGTTTGCACACCGGATTCGCTGGGTGAATTAAGCGGATACCCTGAATCCATCCCAGTGTTGATGGAAAACGCAGATACAAACAGTATCAGCCGCAAGAATGTATATCCGTTCACTGGTGACCGCGAACTTATCACGCAGATTCGTCTGATACATCAACAAGACGCAGCCCATGAAAAACATCGTGCCCGCCTGGTTGATACAGAAACGCGGTTGAAATATATTCAGCATATGTTTGAAGTCTCCCCCGAAGGGGTGGCAATTACCGATAATCGCGGTTACTTCATTGCGGTTAACCAATTGGGGGCTGTCATTTTTGGATATCAAAATCCATCGGATGCCATCGGAAAGAGCATCCTTTCAGTGGTACATCCTGACGATCATTTGCTTGCGTATAAAATCCGTGAAATTGCAGAGCGTGATGGAATTGCCAAAGATCAGACGATGCGGTATTTACACCCTGACCAATCCATTGTGTCAGTGGTTTTAACCCTCTCCGCGTTAAAGGATACTGCCGGAAACATTTTAGGATTTATCGGTGTTACGCGGGGGATCGAAGAATGGCTGGATGGCAGTACAAACGACAGGATGCAATACCCGGAAATTGAGGTGCAGTCTCGCCTGCGTTCGGCTGAACTGCGGCAGGTATATTCCACCTTGCAGACCGAGTCTGATATTCGACGCAAAGCTGAAGCACACCGTGATTTTCTGCTGGAGATCATCGAGAACGCACCGGAAATTATTGCTTATGCCAACCAGAACTTTGAACTCGAATATGCGAATCAGGTGGGGCTGGCGTTTTGGGGCGCCCGCTCCCTGGATGAACTGGCCGGGAAGAACGTCTTTCAACTGCATGATCCTGAAGATATTGAATTCCTGACGAAAGTCGCCGTTCCAACGGCGGAAAAAGAGGGAATATGGATCGGAGAGAGCAACTTGCGCGGGCTGGATGGTGCAATCATTCCCGTATCGCACATCATTACCTACCATCCACACCGGGACCGCAGTTTCCGCTATGTTTCCATTTTTCGCGATATTCGCTCATTAAAGCAGAAAGAGGATGCCTTACGCGAAAGCCAGGAACTATACCAAACTCTGGCAGAAACCGCCCATGACATCATCACATTAACTGACCTGGAGCAGCGAATCGTTTACATTAATCAGTATGGAGCGGATTTGCTGGATTGTTCGGTAGATGAACTTGTTGGGAAAAGCCGCGACGAGGTGATGCAATTAAAGGAGTCCCATCAGGTAGATGAGACGCCGGTTGATCAGCAAAATGTAAGCGGTGCGCGGTATGTTGAAGAGTTATTTACAATCTCATCAGGGCAGATCTGGCTGGGGTCGTGGGTGGTGCCGATCAGCAAAAGCGATGGGAGCCAATTAATGTTGGCGATCTCACGAGATATTACTTATAACAAAGAGATCGAACACCAACTATCCATTGCCCTCTCCAAAGAGAAAGAACTGAATGATCTGAAATCGCGTTTCGTTTCGATGGTATCCCATGAATTTCGCACTCCCTTAAGTTCACTTCTTTCTTCGGTGGAGTTGCTGGAAGCGTATGGACAAAGCTGGGATCATGGAAAGCGGGATAAGCATATTCAAAGGATCAAGGATGCAGTCAATTTAATGAATATTTTGCTGGAGGATATTCTGGTGATCGGCAGGATCGATGCCGGAAAATACAAACCCAATCCCCAGGTGATTTGCCCGATGGAATTCTGTAAGCAAACCATTGAGGCAATCATTCAAAATGATCAGGGGCGGCATAAAATTCATTACAATGTAAGCGGTACCTGCAGCAAGGCATATCTGGACCCTGAATTTTTGCGGCAGATCATGAGCAACCTGCTATCCAATGCGATCAATTTCTCCCTGCCCGGGGGGAACATTACAGTCGGGTTGAAATGTACAGAAGAAGCAATGCAGTTGGAATTCATCGATGAGGGGATTGGTATTTCCCAGCAGGAATTGGAACGAATTTTTGATCCTTTCATGCGCGGAGTGAATGTGGGCGCAATCAAGGGGTCTGGTCTGGGTATGACCATTGTAAGAAATGCAGTTGATCTGTGCGGCGGCGAAATCAAAATCACCAGCCGAATCAACAAGGGCACAAAGGTAACCGTCACGATCCCGTTAATCGGGGAAGAGAAACCATAATGGATCGTATTCTGGTGATAGAAGACGATACCCCGGTACGGGAAAATATCTGCGAGATGCTTCGCCTGGAGGGGTATCAGGTCGAGGCGGCGGCTGACGGGCAGGAGGGAATCTACCGCGCCACGATGGAACGGTTTAACCTGATTATCTGCGATATTCGCATGCCCATTCTGGATGGATACGAAGTGTTAAAACACCTCAGGCAGCATCCGGCGACTTTATCCATTCCGCTCATATTGCTAACGGCAAAAACAGAACGCGAGGACCAGCGCACCGGAATGAACCTGGGTGCGGATGATTACCTGACAAAACCATTCACCCGCAGCGAATTACTGACATCCATCCGGTCGCGGCTGGCGCGAAAGAATGATTTGGATCAAGAAGCAGTCATGCATCATGGCAGCTGGGAAAATTCTGCCATGCTACAGCTTCCGCTTGAATTTGCCGCCCCACTCAGGAATATCAAAGATCTGGCTGACCAGTTGATTACCCTGCGCAAGGTGGATGATATTTCAGAGATCATTCAGATCGGTCAACATCTGGATGAAGCAACCCGAACATTGATGCGAACTACGCAAAAATATCAACTGTTGGGAGACCTTGAAAAACGGGCAGCTTCAAAATCTGATTTGCACACAACGGTGGGGAAGACGGACCAGGCTGATCTGATCTTCCTGGAAGTGCTGGAAGACCACCTGCGCGAAGTACATGCCTCCCTGCTGGATCACTCGATGCAATCTTTTACGTGCGGGATGGATGCGGAAGACTACTTCAAATTTGCTGAGTTGATCAGCGATGATGTATGTAAAAATGCGGATCCATCCCAAGCGATAAGCGTTACCGGAAACATACTTGACCCCGGAGAACAATATCAAATCCATATCAGGTATACTACTAAGCATCAGGAATGGCAGACGATGCAGTTTTACCAGTATAAGCAGACAAACCGCAGCCGTGAATTATCCATCAATCAAAGGATTGCGGTACTGCTGAACTGCCGGGTGGAATATTCCCAATTGAATGATGAGCACGAATTGCGGATAAAACTGCCAACCGTATAGACCGAGGAGGAATTCGATGTGCGATACATTGGTTGCCCTGGGAAATGCAACCCAATCGGGTTATTCACTTTTTGCAAAGAACAGTGATCGTGATCCCAATGAAGCCCACGAATTACGCTGGTACCCGCGCCAGGAGATTGCTTCGCCTCAACGGGTGAAATGCACTTATATCGATATTCCACAGGTGAATGAAACTTTTGCTGTTTTGCTTTCCAAGCCTTTTTGGATTTGGGGGGCTGAGATGGGTGCCAACGAGTTCGGGGTGACCATCGGCAACGAGGCGGTCTTTACGCGCATTCCGCAGGAATCCAAACCGGGTTTGATCGGAATGGATTTGCTGCGCCTGGCACTGGAAAGAAGCCGGAATGCAAAAGAAGCGGTCGAAGTGATCACCACCCTGTTGGCGGAATTCGGACAATCGGGGAACTGCGGCTTTGCCCATCCATTTCAATACCACAACAGCTTTCTGATTGCCGACCCGTATGAAGCCTGGGTACTGGAAACAGCCGGAAGAGAGTGGGCAACCGAAAAGGTCCAATCGGTGCGTTCGATCTCGAATGCCATTACAATCGGTGATTCATTCGATCAAGCTTCCGAACGTCTGATCAAAATTGCCCGGCAAAAAGGCTGGTGCAAGGGCGAGGCGGATTTCCACTTTGCCAGGTGTTACTCGGATTTTTTGTACACCACCTTCGGCGATGCCAAAACGAGACATGGCTGCACTTCACAATATGTAGCCTCAAAGTCGGGAGAACTGACTCCGGCAGAAATGGTGGCGGCGCTGCAACAACAGGAAGCGTAACCATGACCAGGAAGTATTTCGG
>DAIOEK010000061.1:0-12310 GCA_036746315.1 Anaerolineaceae bacterium
TCAACTGCCAGAAATCCTGACGGGTCACCGGGTCCACCCCGGTGGTGGGTTCATCGAAGAGGAACACCCTGGGTTGGACAACCAGCGCGGTTGCCAGCCCCAGTTTTTGCTTCATCCCGCCGGAAAGCTGCCCGGCAAAGCGATCCTTGAACTCGGCCAGCCCGACGAAGCCCAGAATCTCCATGCTGCGCGGATACCACTCGTTGGATTTAAGCCCGCGAACCTCGGCAAAGAAGCGGATATTTTCGAGGACGGTGAGGTCTTCGTAGAGGGAAAAACGCTGCGAGAGGTAACCGATCTGCTGGTGCGCCTGCTCCGCCTGACTGCCAACATCATAACCAGCGACCGAGATCGTGCCGCCATCGGGCTTCAAGGCTCCACACAGCAGACGGATGGTGGTGGTCTTGCCGGCGCCATCCGCACCGACCAGACCGTAGATCTCGCCGGCGTTGACCCGCAGGGAGACATCATCCACCACGGGAACGCCCTTGAAGGATTTGCGCATGGAAGATGCAAGGATCAATTCAGACATGGTCAAAGCACCCGATCATTCGAAAGTGACATCCGCGGGCATACCCGGCTTCAGCTTCGAATCCTGATTATCCACTTTGAGTTTGACGGCAAACACCGTGTTCTGGCGACCTTCGACCGTCTGCACGTTGCGCGGGGTAAATTCCGCCTGATCGGCGATATAAGTGACCACCGCATTGAAACGAAGCCCGGGGAAGGAATCCACATTCACCAAGGCTGCCTGACCGAGGGAGACCTCTCCAATGCGGTCTTCGGGAACATAGACGGTAATGGTCAGGTTCGCCAGATCGCCCAAAAGCAGGGCGCCATATCCGGCAGAGATGACCTCGCCGGGTTCGATCATGCGGGTCATGATCACTCCATCAGCGGGGGAGACAACCGACAGCAGACCGATCTGCGTTTCCAACAACTTGATGTTGGCTTGCGCCTGATTTACGGCAGTTTGCGACTGGGCGACGGCAGTTTCAGCCTGCTCGAGAGTTGCGCGGGCAGCCGCAAGCTGCAAGGAAGAAGTGCCGGTTTGCAGACTGCGGGCATAATCCATTGCGGCATCGTATGTTTCCTGCGCCACCTGCAATTCGGCACGTGCAACTAAAATATCATCGGCATCGTCGGAATCCAGTTCATCGTCGTAAGCATCCTGGGCATCATCCAGGCGATCTTCGGCGTCATCGTAAAGCGTTTGAGCGGCTTCACGCAGCTCGTACTCGCTGGTGGCATCCTTTGCCCGCTCGAGTACCTGATCGGCGATGAGGAATTGACGTCGGGCTTCGAGCAGTTCCTGCTCGAGGCGCAAAAAGTCAGAACCGCCCAGGCGCTGCATCACCGTATCCAGCCGCTGCTGCTTGGCATCCAACACGATTTTGGCAGCATCGATCTGCTTGCCGGCATTTTTCATCTCTTCGGTGCGGGAGAAATACCAGATGGGTTGATCGAAGCGCGAAGGTTCATCCTCGTCCCAGGCTGCCACGCGATATTTCACATCCTCCGCAAGGCTTGCCTGGAGGGTCAGGTCGTATTGCACCTGCACAGACTTGAGCGTGGATTTGGCAGTCTCAACCGCGGCATTGGCGGATTCCAGCGCAGCCAGAGCCTGATCGTGCTGGGCTTTCAGCACCACGCCATCCAGTTCAAAGAGGGGAGCACCGGCGGTAACCGCATCCCCTTCATCCACAAACACGGCGGCAACCTTGCCCGCCAGCTCGGAGGAGATGGTGCTCATCCTGGCTTCAATCGTCCCGGAGGCAGTCAAACCGACCTCCTGGCTGGCGTGATTACTCTGCCAGAAATAATACACCACGGCTGCCCCGATCAAAAGCAGGACGATGACACCAATTATCACGGGCGGTCTTTTATGTGACATATGCAAACTCCTTCAACAAGGATTAGCGGACTATCAATCCAAACGTTTTCTGAACCGCAAAGCTGCGGCAGTCATAATTACCACGCCAAAGATCGCCAGGGCGATCAAATCGTGCTGTATCGAAAGCAAGCCAACCCCCTTGATCAGCAAGGACCGGATGATATTCAAGAAGTACCGCAAGGGGATAAACAGCGAGAGGTATTGCAGGAATTTGGGCATGTTCTGGATGGGGAAAAAGAATCCGCTCAAGAATATAGCCGGCAGAAAGGTCATAAAGACGGTGAGCATCGATTCCTGCTGGGTATTGGCGACGGTGGACGCGAACAGTCCGATCCCCAAACCGGAGAAGAGGAAGATGGCGCAAGCCAGCGCAATGATCAGCAGCGATCCGCGGACAGGCACGCCGAACCAGAAATGCCCGACCGCAATCACCTCGAAAGCGTCAAAAAGGGACAGGATGACATAGGGGGTGATCTTGCCCACCACCAATTCGGCGGGGCGGATGGGAGTGATGATCAACTGCTCGATGGTACCCCTTTCCCGCTCACGAACCACCGAGGTGGCGGTAAGGATGGCAGTGATGGCGAACAGGATCATGCCGATGACGCCGGGCACCATGAAGTAGGATGAATTCATATCGGGGTTATACAGCACCGTGGTGCGCACATCCACAGCGGGCTCGAGGGACAGATGAACGCCCGAGGCGGCGATCTTCTGCACCATGACACCCGTGGAAAAGGACTGCCCGATCAACTGGGCGGCAGACAACGCCGGAGAGGCGAGGGTGGGGTCAGAGCCATCCAGAATAAAAGCCACCTGCGCGGTACCCTGCTCGACCTGGCGGTCGTAATCCGGCGGGATAACCAGACCGGCTTTGATGGTACCCTGATCCATCAGAGCGCGCATCTCAGCCAGCGAGCCGACCGATCCGGTGACCATGAAATAATCGGCAGCCTTGTAGGCATCCAACAGTTCACGCGATTGGGGGCTCTGGCTCTGGTTGAAGACCGCCAGGGGGATATCCTTAATCTCATTGACCGTGGCGTAACCCAACAGGAACAACTGCACCAGCGGAATGAGCAAAATCAACGCCAGCATGCGTTTATCGCGGAACAGTTGAATGAACTCTTTACGTATGATGGATATCAGGCGAGTTTTCATATTTACTCCAGCCAAGCAGAGCTGCTTTCATGTTCTCCGGATGATCGAGCGCGATGAGAGCAATTTATTTATTGACCAATCAATAAATATTATAGCGAATAAAAATCCAATGTCAATATGGGGAAAGACAAATTGGGGTGGCCAGCCCCACCCCACCCACGGAGAGAGGCGGAGCTCAGTTACCGGTCGGCGGGGTGGATATGGACTTTTGCCAGATCGCGGGAAGTAAACGGGATGTGCGCCAAATCCGAAAAAGTGAGGTTAAGGGCAGGCAGGGCAAGCGCTTCCCTCAGCAGGTCGAATATCCCCAGGTAGCTGGTGGTGATGCGCTGTTCCCAGGCGAGGTTCAGGTCACTCGCCACACGGCGGATCACTCCCTCGTTGCCGGCTTCGATCTCACAAAAATCGCCCATCGGCAGTTCATCCACCACAATCTCGGCGCCGGCATATTCCCAGGTGGTGCGGAATTTCTCGTAGATCACCATGACCTGATATCCGAGCGCCTCAAATATCCTGCGGGTGGTCTCGAAGTCGCTCACTGTAACCTCCAACTCCACCCGGTTGGTGATCTCACCGCTGGTATCCGGGGAGCCCTTGTAGGTCAGGCGGACGCGCTCATCCTTGCGCAGGCGCAACGCCTGTGACTGCGCGGAGAGGGTGCGCCCGGGGGTATCGAAGCGCAGATTCCATTCGTTGACGCGGGGATGTTTGATCCGCCCGCCCAATTGAGCCAGTCTGTCCTGAAGGGATGCCTTATCCGTCAGGTAGAATTTGATCTCCAATTCCCGATCAGCCATGCGTTTCCCTTTCCTTTCTAAAAGCGGGCGGGAACATCCACACCCAGAGCAGGATCATGAGCAGGATGTTTACCAGCAGATACATTTGCCAGCGGACATCAAGCGGCTGCGCGGCAAGAACCAGCCGGTCGATCCAGAAGGCGGCCGAGAAAACGACCGCGGTCATCAACACCAACATCCGCGCCCAAGACATCTGCGCCAGGCACGCCCAGGCGACCCAGCAGCCAAGAATTCCCCAGGCAAAGCTGATATTGACCTGGTACCACAAGACAAAGGGACCGATCCACTGCCAGAGCTGCGCCCAGTGAACGAGATACCAGCCAAAGCGAAAGAAACCGGCAAGGGCGATCAGAATGAACAATACACCCGCCAGACGGATGCTTAAACTGGGTCTGGCGCGCCGCGGTGGAACATCCACGGGAGCCTGAATATCGGACTGCATGGGTTGATTATACCGCTGCGGGTCAGGAAGAGGGAACGCCGGTGGGCAGCCCCTGCAGCATGTAGAGATAATAGAGCATTTCGTGGCGGTCACTGTAGGCGGTAATCAATCTGCCGCCGGGATACTGCTTCTGGCATTGCTCCAACTCATCGGCATGGTTGGGTAGAAAGGCGAACATGACATTGGCATAATCGGGCAGCGGGTTATCCGGGCTGCCCCACGGCTGAAAGTAATCCACGCCCTTGATTTGCGGCGCCAGGAAGGGCAGCGATGAAATGGAGTAATAGCCCATATCCGGCCAACCGACGAAGATGACCTCCCAGGAAGAGTCGTAATCCTGAAGAAAATTTGCCAGGTGTTGGGCGACCTGCCCGTGGAAACCGCTGAAATCGCTGTTGGGAGTGTAGTCGAAGAAGTAGAAGCGACTGTCATCCAAGGCAACCAGCAGCGCCAAAACCATCAACACACGGTATGCCCAGGTATGCCATTTGGGCAACAATTTCTCGGTGAGGGTGATGAGTTCATCCACCCCCAGTGCAACAATGATCATAACGGCAGGGGCAGCAGCGACATAGCGCTGGGCGGCAGGGGTGCTTTCGCTGAATGCACCGGTAGCGCCGAAAATCCCCAACCATAAGATCAACAGCCAGGAGCGATTATCCTTGATGCGGAAGAACAGAAAAGCCAGCCCGATATAAAACAGGAAGGCAGCCGCCGGACGCAGCAACGGCGTTCCGGGCATGTACCAGGCACGCAACGGCACATCGGTAAAGGCAAGGAAAGAGGTCGCCATCTGCTCACCCAATACCCGCCAGGCAGGCTTACCGGTATCCCGAACTGTATTTTGCAGCCATTCCCCCAGAATGGAAACCCGTTCCATGGGAGCGCGGAACTCAACGGAATGGGTGGCAAAGAACCAGGCAAGCGGCAACACCACGACCAGCGCAGCCAGCAGCATCAGCAGCAGGTTGGGAAGCATGCGCTTGAAGCGTTTGCGATCCTGCAGCGCCAGCAGAAGGACATATACGGGCACCAACACCAGCAACCCACGGGTGGAGGTATAAAAATACTGGGAAAAGCCCAGCGCCAACCCGGCAAGCACAAAACCCGCCCGCCGTTCGCGATTCCATCCGTACCACAATGCACCCAGGCAGGCGATATAGCCCAGACCATCCCAGATGTTATTGAGGGCAATGCGGGAGAAATTGATGTGGAAATGGGAAAAAGCCAGAAATGCGGCGGACAGAACAGCCATGCGCTGACCGTACATACCCCTGACCACGAAATAGAAGGCCATCACAGATACCGCTCCAGCAACGGCAGCCGTAATACGAAGCGCCACGGTAGTCTGTCCGAAGATCGCCATAGCGTATGTTTGCAGGTAGAAGAAGAACGCCGGGAAAGAGAACCAGCCTACGTTGAAAATATTGTCGGTCAGACCGCGCAGAAAGTTGACGGAAAACAGCCCAGCTGATGCTTCATCGCCGGAGAGGACAATGGGAATATGGGTGGTATCCACACCGCGCAGCAGGAATGAAATCAACAGCACGCCCACGCCCCATACCAGCACCGGACGGACAATGCGCAAGCTTTGGGGACGCTTTTCCCAGCCGGCAAAAATCACCATGCCAATTGCCGCCCCCCAGGAGATGACCGCCACAGGCAGGCTGAACATTTTGGCGTTGAAGCCCGCCGCCAAGGTGGCAGTGATCGAGAGCAGCAACGACTGGACCAGGGCGATAAACTGCGACGGGGAAATTCCCAGAACGCTGCCTGCCCGCTCCATCCAGCGGTCCACGCCCAGGGGCAGTTTTCGTTTTTCCACGCCCCAGGCACCTGCGAGGAAGATGACGAAACCGGCAGCGAAGAGCAGGAAGGCAATCCAATGCTGTTCAGGGGGCAGCTTGAGACGGAGTACGTGATTCAACAATGCAATACAGAATCCGCCTATCAGCGAGACCAAAATTGCCGGAGAGAATGGCGCATCAGACTGTGGTTGCGTGGTTGAATCCATACCCTGTCACCCTGTGTGGTATCTCAATGATACATCCTTTCTACACATGCAAGGAAGATGCCACCGATCAAGAGCAGGTCAATCGCATCCAAATTTATTTTTCCAGAAAGGAACCTTTTTTCTCATCCCCGACCCGGAACGGGATTTTAGCAAAATCCATTGCAAATCCAATAAAAAGATGCAATCGCCCTGCGATCCAGAAAATTCCGAACCACCAAACTACGATAAATGTGGTACACTTACTCGCTTTCAAGACCCCAATGGGGTCCATTGTATCAGGGAATTGTTTTGATGTATGCGGATGATCGCCCGGTGAAAGAATGCCGGGCATTTTTACTGGCTGCAGGTTGCACTCCGCAAGGAGTACCGCAGGGTTGTTTCGCCAGAACGGGTATCCGTGGTCATCAAAACTTTCCACTTATTTTTAGACAGGAAAATTGATGACCATAGAATTCGAACAACTCAACCTGCATGCAGGTCTTCTTCAGGCTGTTAGCGAACAGAGTTTCACCACACCCACCGCCATCCAGGCGGAGGTTATTCCCATGCTGCTGGATGGGCAGGACATTATCGGTCAGGCACAAACCGGCACGGGGAAAACAGCTGCATTTGCCCTCCCGATGATCCAAAAGCTCGACCCCGAGCAGCAAACCCCGCAGGGGCTGATCCTGACCCCCACCCGCGAGCTGGCGCTACAGGTAGCCGCCGCGCTGCAAAGCTTCAGCAAATACAGCGAAGCGCGCATCCTGGCGGTTTACGGCGGACAGGCATACGCGCCGCAGATCAACCAACTGCGCCGGGGGGTGGATATCGTGGTGGGCACTCCGGGCAGACTGATCGATCTGCTCAAACGGGAGGTGCTCACGCTTTCCGGCATCCGCACCCTGGTGCTGGATGAAGCGGATGAAATGCTCAGCATGGGCTTTCTGGAGGATATCGAAACCATCCTGGCAGCCACCCCGGAGACAAGACAGACGGCTCTGTTCTCCGCCACCTTCCCCAATGAAATCCGGCGTCTGGCAGAGAAATATATGCACGACCCGCAGCACATCCGCATTCAACGGGAGCAGGTTACCGTGGATGCGATCACACAAAAATATTACCTGGTCAACTCCAGTGAGAAGATCGGGGCACTGACCCGCCTGTTCGAGATGGAAGAGATCAGCAGCGCGCTGATCTTCGTCCGCACACGGGTGGAAACGGCAGACCTGGCGAACGAGTTATCCCTGCGCGGATACCCGGCCGAGGCGCTGAGCGGCGACCTGAGCCAGGAAGCCCGCGAGCGAACGCTCAACCGCTTCCGCCAGAACCAGATCAAAGTGGTGGTGGCGACCGACGTAGCCGCCCGCGGATTGGACATCGATAACATTTCGCACGTATTCAATTACCATCTGCCGGAAGACCCTGAAATCTACGTTCACCGCATCGGCAGGACGGGGCGCGCCGGGAAGACCGGTACCGCCATCAGCCTGGTATCGCCGGGCGAAAGGCGCCGCCTGGGTCAGGTGGAAAGCTTCATGCGCCGGAAAATCCCACAGGCTGCGGTGCCCAGCGAGGAAGACATCCGCGCCAACCGCGAAGAACAACTGATGAAAAAGGTTGCCATGTGGTTAAAACGCGGACGCTGCCTGCGCGAAAGGGAACTGGTGATGCAAATGGTGGCGGAAGGCTACGACGCGCTGGATGTGGCGGCAGCCGCATTGAAAATTGCACGGGCGGAAGAGAAACAACGCCCGATCCACCCGGTGCAGGAGATCGTCAGAACACCCGCTCCGCGCACAGAGCGTGGAAAGCGAACGGACGCGATCCGCTCCAACAGCCGGATGGCGGTGAGCGAAATCTCACACGAGCCGGGGATGGCGCGTCTGCGGATCGGCCTGGGACGGGTGCAGGGATTGAAACCGGGTGAAGTGGTGGGGATCATCGCCTCGCATGCCAACATTCCCGGCAGCGTGATCGGCAAGATCCAAATCCAGGACAACCGCTCTTTCGTGGACGTCCCCGCAGAATTGGTGCAGCAGGTGATCAACAGCACGCGCAATATCCACATCCGCAGCATGCGGATGGATATGCAAGTGGCATAAATTCGAAGCTTCGCGAAAGAGGCTCAGATCTTCAGGATGGCAGCCAGCGCCCAGGCAAGGAGCTTGCCGGGGAAGAAGCCGATCACAAGCAGGGCAACCGCCGCCACGTAGGGAACGACCTTCACCCACAGGTCGCCGGTGACCTCGGGCTCACCATCGCGCATGTACATCATCACGATGACGCGCAGATAGTACCAGGCAGAGGCGACCGAGGTCAGCAATCCGATGATCGCCAGCCAGAGGTAACCGCCCTGAATGGCGGTCTGGAATAAATAGAGCTTACCCCAGAAGCCCAGCGCAGGGGGGATGCCGGTAAAGGAAAGCATAAACACCGCCATGGCAGCCGCCAGGGCGGGTTGTTTTTTAGCCAACCCGGCGTAATCGATAATTTCCAGCCCTTTGCCTTCCGCCTTTTCCATGGCAGTCACGACAGCCCATGCACCCAGAGAAGCAATAGCATAACTAAAGAGGTAGAAGAGGATGCTGGCAATGCTGTTCGTACCGACAACCACCTGATCGTACGAGACAAACGCCATGAGCAGGTAACCGGCATGGGCAATACTCGAATAAGCCAGCATACGCTTGATGTTACCCTGGGTAACCGCGGAGATGTTGCCGAAGATCATGGTGAGCGCGGCGAGGACAGCCATCACCGGCGCCAGACTGGCAGCCATGTGGGGGAAAACCAGCGAGAACACGCGCACCAACGCCGCGAAACCGGCTGCCTTTGCCCCAACGGACATGAAGGCGGTCACCGGAGAGGGCGCGCCCTGATAAACATCAGGCGTCCACACCTGGAAGGGGAATACGGCAATCTTGAAGCCAAAGCCCACCAGCAGCAAGCCACCGCCCGCCAGGAGCAAACCGGGTGTGGCCGTGCCCGCCTGGATGGCGGCAACAATTTCACTGATGTCGGTATACCCGGTGGCGCCATAGACAAGCGAGGTGCCATACAGCACGAAACCGGAGGCAAAGGCACCCAGCAGGAAGTATTTCAGCGCGGCTTCCTCCGATTCTTCGCGGGCAACCGCCAGACCGGAGAGAATATACAACGGGATGGACAGCAATTCCAACGCAAGGAAGACGGTGATCAGATCAGCCGCGGATGCCATGAGCATCATCCCGGCGACGGAGAAAAGCAGCAGGGGATAATATTCACCACGTTCCAGCTTAAGGCGGCGCAGATAGTCCGGCGCAATCGCCACTGCGGCAATCCCCGCCAGCAGGAAGAGAATATTCAGAAAGACGGCAAAACCATCCACCACAGCCATGCGGTTATAGGCAAGCTGATGCTGCCCGATCTGGGTGACAACCAGCACCAGCGAAATAGCCAGACCAACAGCCGCCAGCAGCGCGGTAATCCCCTTGCGGTGTTTGGGGATGGCAAGATCCACCAGCAGCAAGAGGGCAGCCCAGACCAGCAGAACGGTATGTGGTAGTAGGGAAAGAAAATCCAGTTTCGTCATCGCATGTCCCTCTTATGGCAGAAGCTGAAGCAGGTTAGCCACTGCAGGAGAAATCAGGTTAAAAAATGGTCTGGGATACAGACCAATCCAGAATATAAGCACGAGAATAGGCAGCAGGGTAACGATCTCACGGGTGTTAAGGTCCAGCAGGGAACGATTCTCCTCCCGGGTGACCTGTCCGAGAAAAACCTTTTGATACATGTGCAGCAGATAAACCGCCGCAAGAATCACCCCCAGGGCGGCAGCAATGGCGACCAGCCCGTAACCGATGGCTTTGGAGGTAAAGGCGCCCACCAGGATGGTAAACTCACCGACGAAGCCGTTCAAACCGGGAAGACCGACCGAGGAAAGCATGATCACCAGCGAGAGGGTGCCGAGAACGGGCATCACCTTCCACAGACCGCCAAACTCTGACATCTGGCGGGTGTGACGGCGCTCGTAGATCATCCCCACAACCAGGAACAGGGCGCCGGTGCTCAACCCGTGGTTGACCATCTGCAAAATACCGCCTTCCAAGCCCTGGGCGTTCAGGGCGAACAAGCCCAGCATGACAAACCCGAGGTGACTGACCGAAGAGTAGGCAACCAACTTCTTGACATCCGGCTGGACGAAGGCAACCGCCGCGCCATAGAGAATGCCGATCACCGCCAGCAACGCCATCCAGGGGGCAGCCTGCACCGCCACCTGCGGGAAGAGCGGCAGGTTGAAGCGCAGGAAGCCATAGGAACCCATCTTCAGCAACACACCCGCCAGGATAACCGAACCGGCGGTGGGCGCTTCGACGTGCGCATCGGGCAGCCAGGTGTGCAGGGGGAACATGGGGACCTTGATGGCAAACGCCAGGGCAAAGGCAAGGAAGAGCCACAACTGGGTCTGGTAGGGCAATCCGCCGCCACCCACCAGTTCAGGCGTGGCAAACGTCCCCCGGTTCAAGCCCAGCCAGAGGATGGCTGCCAGCATCAGCAGGGAGCCAAACATGGTGAAGAGAAAGAACTTGACGGCGGCATACACCCGCCGTTCCCCGCCCCAAATACCAATGAGAAAATACATGGGGATGAGGGTGAACTCCCAGAAGATGTAGAAGAGGATCAAATCCTGGGCGAGGAAGACGCCCAACATGCCGGTTTCGAGCAGCAGGAAGAAAGCCATGAAACCTTTGACGTTTTCCTTTACAGCGCTCCAGGTGGAGAGCATGGCAATGGGGGTAAGGAATGTGGTGAGCAGAACCAGCAGGATGCTGAGTCCGTCGATACCCATGAAATAGGAGATCGAGCTGCTGCCGAGGGTGAACCAGTTGTGGCACGCCACCAATTGCAGCCTGACGTTGGCAGGGTCAAAGAGGGAGAGCACCCATAGGGAAACAGCGAAGACCAGCAGGCTGATGACCAGCGCCACCCAGCGAATGGCTTCCCGGCGTTCCTCGGAAAGCAGCAAGACGAGCACAGCGCCCAACACGGGCAGAAAAGTGAGTAATGTAAGTGGATTCAGCGGATAGTCCATATTCCGTCCCTTATCGCAAAATCAGATAGCCCAGAATTGCTGCAACACCGATCATCATGTACAGCGCATATACGCGGACGCGCCCGCTTTGCATGGTGCGAAAAACGCGGGAGAAGACCGCCGTCAACCGTCCGATGCCATTCACCATCCCATCCACCAAGCCCTGGTCAACTGGCTGCGCCAGTACCTGTGAAATATCCTTATAGGGGGTAAGGAAGAGGACATCGTAAATCTCATCCACCCACCATTTATGCTCGAATGCCGTAAAGAGTGGACCCAAAAGACGGGAAAGCGGATCCGTCTGACCGGCAGCCAGCGGCTTGCGACCATAGAGGAACCAGGCGATGATGATCCCCACGAGGGCGACCGCAACGGACATCCCCGCCACGGTAAGCGAGAACTCGACAGTACGCGCCTCCTGGATGGTGTGTTCCAACCAGTGTGCCAGCGTTTCGATATGAGGCAGGTTCAATGCACCACCCACCGCCGAAAGAACGGCGAGCACGATCAGCGGAATGGTCATAACCGCGGAGCTTTCCCTGGCGCCTTCCGCCGCATCGCTGCGCGGGCGACCAAAGAAAACCATCCACACCTGGCGACCCATGTAAAAAGCGGTGAGGAAGGCAGCCGCCACGAGGAAGATCAACACCAGCGGGCTGTGCTGCCCGGCAAACGCGAGGATCTCATCCTTGGAGAAGAAACCCGCCAGCGGAGGAATGCCCGCCAGCGCGAGGGCGCCGACCAGATACACCCAGAAGGTGGTTCGCATACGAATCCGCAGCCCACCCATGTTGCGCATGTCCTGCGGGTCGAACGCTTCACCGTGCGCCGCGTGGGGAGCATGATGATGCCCAAATTCCACACCCTGAATGACCGAACCCGAAGAGAGGAAGAGCAGCGCTTTGAAGAAGGCGTGGGTTACGAGGTGGAAGATGCCCGCCACGTAGGCGCC
>DAIOEK010000062.1:0-11975 GCA_036746315.1 Anaerolineaceae bacterium
AGATTTTAGAAGTGTGGCATCGGAGAGCCGGATATCCGCCACAAAATAGGTGACCATGTTCCGTCCACTTCCGGTTGTCACCTCGCGGATCGAAACGGAATAAGCGCCGCTCTTGTAATTCCAATCATCCGAGAGCACGGTCTCGGGTGTTTCCGTACTTTCATTCTCTGTCTCGAGGCTGACTGCCTGAAGCGCACCCGAAGTTGATGCCGCACTTGTGATATCCGCAGTCGCGGCGTAGACGTTTTCAATTTCAACATGCTGGATTAAATAGCGGTCTGCCAGCGAATATAAGATTCCACTCAACACCAAAATAAACGCAAGGATCGAACTGATCCAAATCTTTTTCTTTTTGGTATGCATTCACATACTCCTTCTTAATTTCAATACAAGGTTCTCCAGTAAAAGATTATAGGAATTAGTCAAAACGGAAGGGTTTAAAACTGGTATAGAGAATACTATGAGTTTTTGAGGAATCAATGTTCTCGTTCAAGCTATACAAAAGTTAAACCACCTTGCGGTAAGAAAAAGTTAGTATGTTGTTAACAGATCTAAAAAGTCTGAAGGAGATACACATGACAACAAATTACAGTATCCCGGCAGATACTGTTCCGTTTACCAGGGGAATAGTAAAGGAGTGCACGATTTATGGACGCACTTACTTTCTGGATGGCAGATAATATTGCTGTGTATGGACCGCTTTTGCTGGTCTTCGTTGCCTATATTGGGTCTCTGGGAATTCCTTTTCCCATTACAATGGGTATCGTAGCTGCAGGAGCGTTCAGCCGGACAGGTTTGATCGACTGGCGATGGGCAATGCTTGCCTGTCTGATCGGAGCTGCGCTGGCAGACAACAGTGAATATCTGCTGGGACGAATTGCCCAGCCGTGGCTGCGGCGCAAGCTGGAAAGCAGGGGCATGTGGCATACCGCGCAATCTGCATTCAACCGGCAGGGCGGATGGGCGATCCTGCTCACCCGGTTCTGGCTCACGCCGCTGGCGCCGGCAGTCAATGTAATCGCGGGCAGCCGGTATTCCTATCTTCGCTTTCTGCTGCTGGATGTGATCGGGCAATTCTTCTGGGTGCTGATCTACGGCGGGCTGGGTTATCTCTTTGCCTCGCAATGGCAATGGATCAGCCGGGGACTCAGCACTTTCAATGGAATATCGGTTGCATTGTTCCTGGTAATCGCCGGCATCTATCTTTGGATGCTACGGAGGAATGAACTGGGCTCGCGGGGTAGAAAGGATGAACATGTTTAAACCTGTCAAATTCATGGCGGTAATTCCTGCCTATAACGAAGTAAAGCACATCTCTGATGTTGTAAAAACGGCGGAACGCTTTGTTCCCGTCCTGGTTGTCGATGATGGCTCTGTCGATGACACTGCCGATCTTGCAGAAGCAGCCGGCGCTCAGGTGCTGCGCCAGCCGTCCAACCAGGGGAAAGGCTCCGCGCTGCGTGCAGGTTTTCGGCAGGCACTCGACCTCGGCTGTGATGCTGTGATCATGCTCGATGCGGATGGGCAGCACGACCCGGCCGAGATCGGTAAGTTCCTTCAGCTTTATGAGGTCCGTGCACCGGACCTGATCATCGGCAGGCGCAACTTTCGTAAAATGCCCTGGGTGCGGCGCATTGCCAACGTTACCGGGAACTGGCTGCTTGGTTGGGCGCTGGGGCAATCCATCCCGGACAACCAATGCGGATATCGCATGTTGAGCCGCCAGTTCATGGAAGCCGTGCTGGAAAGCTCTGAACAGGGCTTTGAGTATGAAGTGGAGATGCTGTCGATCTGCCTTAAGCGGCATTTCGATCTGGATTGGGTTCCCATCCGCACCATCTACGCCGACGAAGCCAGCCACATTCACCCGTGGAAGCATACCGTTAATTTCTTCCGCATTCTGTGGGCTACGCGGCAAAGGATGAAGATGACTGCTGCCTGAAAAGATGTTTTGGCAGCCTTTTCAAAACTTTTTTACAACTTTCACAAAATAGAAGCTCTCATCATCTCATTAAAAATGAGGTGTAGCTTCACATACAAAGGTGATACCAATGAACACAAATCAACAAAAATCTAACTGGATACTGGATGCCCTGCTGTTTGCGGGATTTCTCGTCACGTTTGCCCTGGACTGGACGGGGCTGCCGATGCATCAATGGATCGGTCTCTTCGGCGGATTGCTTGCCGCCTCCCATTTGGTGCTGCACTGGAAATGGGTATCAGCCGTCACCAGGCGTTTCTTCGGAAAGACATCCGTTCAGGCGCGGGGCTACTATCTGCTCGATGCGGCGATCATGACCGGTTTCAGTTTGATCCTCATGACGGGGCTGGTCATCTCCACCTGGCTTAGCCTGAACCTGGCAAATTACGCTGTATGGGCGAATGTACATGCCACCGCCTCGATCACGACCCTGATCCTGATCGTGTTGAAGATCGGTCTCCACTCACGCTGGATCGTAAGTGTGGCACGTCGATCCATCTTTCCACCGGCTTCGCAGCCGGCGCCTGTTCTGAGAACTTCCCAAACGTTGCGACAGGCGGCAGCCTCTGTGGCAGATTCCGAGGCGTTGCCGCGGCGGGATTTCCTGCGGCTGATGGGCTCGGTGGGCGTCGTCTCGTTGATCGCCGTTTCCTTCCCACTGCTGGGCAGTGAAAAAAGCCAGGCGACAACCACAGCTAGTACAGAGGGCAATGAAAGTGCTTCCGTGATTGCTTCCGACGTTACCGCCAGCACATCCCGTTCATCTGCATCGTCGAGCACGACAACCGCTTCCTCATCCTGTACCGCGCAGTGCAACAGGCATTGCTCTTTTCCGGGGCGTTGCCGCCGTTACCGGGATACCAACGGCAATAACCTTTGCGATTTCGGGGAGTGCGTGTAACGTCCTCCAATCTTTGAAAACGCCAATGTTAAAAATCTTTCGCTCCATAATGCTCGTCCGATTCCCTGGCCCGGGGGAATCGGACGAGCGGCACCGTTAATGGCGCAAAATCCCCCTTTGCTTTCACGGTACTGTCATCTGCCCGGGGATTCGCGAAATGTAAAATGTGGATTTGTTTCAGGAAAATGGGATATCACGGAACAAAAGGAAACAATTCCATTGCGGTAATTTATATCTTTCTTCCTATTATAAGAAAAAGCGGGGTGAAAATCAGCCTGTCAAATGTGACATGCTTTTCATTCATTGTGCTCCTTTTGAATATCCAAAGTGGCGGGAATATGTTTATCCGCTTCAAATTTCGTGCTAGTATTATTTTATGCGATCGTACTCATGGGGAGTATAGCCTTCATAATCGCTACAAGACACCCAAATTCAGTTTTTTGCCGTTTCCACCCCCAATTAATGATCGTACGGGAGAACGAAATGGAAAAGCACCCCCTAGCTTTGCTCAAAAATGGCATAAAGCTGTGTGTGAGAATTTCTCTGTTGATAAGTCTGGTTATTTGCGCCACAGCCTGTAAACCTGATGCATCGATAGAAATACCAACCGAAGCTGCCACTACAGTGCCACAACCGACCATCGTTCTTACAGCTACTCAGCCTCCGCGTGATATTCCAATCTATCGCAATTCGTTTGGTAATATATCCGATCTGGCAGCGACCGGCATCACCAGCAACGTGGATATTTCAACAAACACCGATAATTTTAATTATCCCGGAGATGGCATAGCACTTGAGATCAGCGGGATGTTGGGTGCATCACAATATGACAGTGTGTTCGTGGATATTTCGATCCCGATGTTGACCGGTGAATCCCGCCTGGATCTGAGTGACAAGACAATTTATTACTCCGCCTTTATACCTGAAGGTTCCGCAATCGACAACATCAGCATACTGGCAGGCAGTGGCCCCACATTCGTTTCTCTGGCTGGAGTCAATACGGATGATTGGTGGAAAAAAGGAGTATGGCATGATTATCTTTTTGATTTTTCCAGCATGGATGATATTCCGCAAAACTGCGACACTTTGCGAATTGCAGGCATACGCCTGTCCTCGGGACAGGCTGAGCAGGTGAGCTTTCTGGTGGACGATCTGATGTGGATCAGAAGCGACCGGTTTAATCCGCCGGTTGATCGTGCGGCTGATTCGCTGCGAAAATATGCGGAAGGCAGGCATTTCAAAATCGGTTTTTATCCCGCCCCCTACATTGTTTTTCCTACGGAAGACAATCCTGTCTGGCAGGGTGATCCCTGGTATGCCTATGAGGTTTCGCAGGAAGGAACAATGAATGTGGTGGAGAACTTCACCCCGAATCCCAATTTCGATTATGCAAATTTCGATTACGACCCTGCAACGGATTCTGTCCTACTCCGGCAATACAAATTTGGGGAAAGTAATGCACTTGCCACTCTTGGATACGGGATAGGAACGTTGTATTACCATCCACCACAGTGGCTGATGGATTTGCAATATCCTGATGAAATTGGTGAATACCTGCTTTATGAAACAGAAAAAGAGTTAGGTCAGACAAAAGGGGAAACCCCGATCTGGTTGTTATTTAATGAATTCCTGTTGGGTGTATCGCAGGGGGGAGGATTGAAAAATCGGACCCTGCCCGGGGAAGGGGGAGTATGGCAGTATTCCCCCTGGGCGAGCAGTAAAACGGATGCCTCGCTCATCATTTCAGCCATCCAAAAAGCGGCTGAGACTGACCCGGATGCGATTTTATTGCTAAACGAATATGAAAATGAACAAATTGGTTACCCGCGCTCTGAAATGGTATACCGGTTCTTCAAAGACCTGGTGAGAAAAGAAGTTCCTATCGATGGGGTGGGGTTCCAACTGCACAACCAGATCGAGCCTGATGGAACGATCAAGTTGATGGTCCCCAATACCTGGCCGATTGAGTGGGAATATGTAGATATGGCAACTTTCATGGGAAATGTGGATGCGAACGTCAAACGATATAACGACTTGGGAATGAAGGTGGCTTTTACAGAAATTGAAGGTTATATCCGCGTAGATGATATTGATCTTTCCACTGCCGAAGGCAGACAGGCTTACGAAGCCCGCCTGTTATGGCAGGCAAAATATTACAAGGGCTTGATGCAGATTGCACTCGATAACCCCAATGTGATCCTCTACAATATGTGGGGCGTCAGTGATCGCTATGATGGTGCCACCACTACCAGCGAGCCGGAATGGGACGATCCATATATTTTCGACAAGAACTACAATCCCAAACCGGCTTATTTTGCCATTTTGACCTTATTAAAGGAGGAATAGGGTCAACCAGATTTTACAGAATTCTCAAAGTGACGGTGGTGTGGCTACGGGTTTTGACTACATGCCAGTTTTTATACTGCAGCCACGGTTTTGAATCCGGCGTCCAGTGTGAGAACTTACCTGAGGAAAGCTGAAATTGGATGTAAAATCGGGGAAAAGATGTCATTGCCCATGCCGGCATACCGGCCGGTTCATCGGGTTGCAAGACCATGCCTATCCGGGTATACCGATGATAATTTCGTACGGAATGGAAGCGCCATGAAACAGACCATAACAAAGATGATCCAGCCGCCCCAACTGCCGCGTTTGGTGCCTTCAGGGCAATTGGAGGAGCTTGAAACCCGCGGGGAGTATAACCTGCTCACCCTTTCCGCCTGCGACCTGGGCGGCAAGCAGGCATACGGGCTGATTTTCGAGCAAATGATCTTCAAGCGGGTGATCTTTACCTCGGCGAAATATACCAAGGCGCGTTTTATGGACTGCCGTTTCGAGGTCTGCGACCTGACGGCGATCGATTGGGAAACCTCCCGTTTGAAACGGGTGGAGTTGAACGGCTGCCGCCTGATCGGTGCACAATTGTACGGGGCAACGTTCGAGGATGTGGTGTTCAGGGAATGCAAACTGGAGCATGCCACATTCTCCTCCACTTCCTTCAAATCGACACGTTTTGAGAATTGCCAGATGAATGAAGTGTCGTTTGAGAGCGCCGATCTGAGCGGGGTGGTATTCGACAATTGCGAGTTGAAGCTGGTGGATTTGCGCCTGGCAAAGCTGGGCGGAGCGGACTTGCGCGGTTCCCGGCTGGATGGAATCCAGGTGGGGGCGGCGGAATTAAAGGGCGCGGTGGTGGATTCAGCCCAGGCGATCCAGCTTGCCAGCCTGCTGGGGTTGGTTGTAAAAGAGGCCGGGGAAGAGTAGCCAGGTTGTCCGGGTGGAAATGAAACGCAGAAATCAAAATTCCCTTTCTTGAAAAGAAAGGGAATTTTATTGTCGGGGCGGGGGGATTTGAACCCCCGATCTCACGGTCCCGAACCGTGTGCTCTAGCCGGACTGAGCCACACCCCGAGCGAAAAAGATTATACCCATACTGCAGGTAATCTGCAAGACAAAGGCGAAAAATCCCTGCGATTTTCCGCCCACAATCATCCTGGCAGTGCTGATGGATCACTGGGAGAGGAAAACTTTTTGAGCGGCATTGACCTGGGCGTTGTTGAGCGGCAGCAGGAACTGGAAGTTGCTGCCTTTGTCTTCCACGCTGTCCACCCACAGGCGCCCGCCGTGCATTTCGATCATGCCCTTGGCGATGGAAAGCCCCAACCCCATGCCACCGTGACGGCGGGTGAGGTGCGATTCCACCTGGTAGAAGCGGTCGAAGATGCGCTGTTGATCCTTCTCGGGGATGCCGATGCCGTTGTCGATGACGGAGACTTTCACGTAACCGGGAATCTGTTCGGCGGTGACCAGCACCCGGTCGCCGGGGTCGGTGAAGGTGAGGGCGTTTTTCACCAGGTTGCCCAATGCAATGCGGATCTTGTGCGCATCGCCATCGATCACCAGATTGGCTTTGGAAATGTCAGCGCGCAGTGAGATGTTGTGTTCGCGGGCAAGCTCCTGGTAGGAACTGACCACATCCTTGATCAGATGGTCGATCGCCACCGGGCGGCGGCGCAACTTAGCGATGCCGGTGTTGAAGTTATCCACATCCGCGAGGTCTTCGATGATGTCCTTGAGGTGTGCGGCAGCACGGACGATGGTATCGAGCTGGATTTTGACCTCTCCGGTGGTCTCTTCCTGTAATAGGGAGGCGTGCCCGAGAATCAACCCGGTGGGGATGCGCAGTTCGTGGGAAGAGATGGCAATGAAGTCACTCTTCATGCGGTCCAGTTCGAGCAGCTGGCGGTAAGCCGCCTGGGATTTATCCAACAGTTTTTGATTCTGAATAGCGACAGCCGCCTGGGCTGCCAGCGTTTCGAGGGTGGAAACATCCTCCTCGGTATAGTTCATGCGGTTCAGTTTGTTGACCGCTTCGATCACCCCGATGGGTGTGCCCTTGGAGAGCATCGGCACCACAATGATGTTGATGGTTTCGAATTCCAGCAGGCGGTCCACTTCCTTGAAAAGGCGGGGATCGTTTTGCGCGTCCTGAATGATCACCGGCTGCCCGTGGGTGAAAACCCATCCGGCGATGCTTTGATCCATCGGAATGCTCAACGTGCGCAGTTTGGCAATGCGGAACCAGGGGGCGGCTGTGTAATGCAGGTGGTCGCCTTCTTCGGCGATCTCGAGAATGGAGGTTTCCTGGCTGTAGGTCAGCTCAGAGGCGATCTCGATGACAGACTTAAGGTATGGTTCAAGTTCGAGGTTGGCATTCAGGTTTCTGCTTACCTCGAGCAGACGTTCCATGCGGGTCAGCCGGTCCACTCTGAAATCGGTCATGTTTAACCTTTGCGATAACTCCTACACACACAAGCAATTCGAACAGCGCAAGTTTACAATTATAATTAGCATAGTCAAGATACGGATACACCTGTCTCCCCCGGTTCTTAGCATAATGGGAGCAGGCGTGCCGCATCAACCTTCGGGTTGTGCTGTCCTGTTCATGCACACTTAACCCAACCTGATTTAAGTGCAAGAATCAAGCCCGAATAGTTTTGACTTGCCGACCTGTTATTGTTTTCGACCGGGCGGCAGGAAACCTGACGGTAAAAATAGGATTTTTATATCCATTTCACACAAAACACAAAGGTATGGATTTATGAGTTATCTGGCAAAAAAATCACTACAAAGCATATTCCTTCTCGTCATTTTGGCTTTACTGGCGGGCTGCGCAGGCGGCATGGCTCCCACGCCGGAACCGACCGCCAGCATGACCGAGACCCCCACTCCGCCACCGCCCACCGAGACGCCGCTCCCCAGCCCTACGCCCATACCGCCGACGCCCACGCCCATCCGCACCCCGCCGTCGCTGCCCGGCACTTTTCAAAGCAGCATCCTCAATCCGCTGGATGTACCGGTGACCTATGTTGCCGATACCTGTGAATACCTGAAGGATCGCTGGGATGTGAACAACAGCACGCCGGGCACCACAGTGATGGTGATCATGATCCACGGGGTGAACAAACAGGCTTCGGCGGACATGCCTTACAACGCCGTCACCCGCGAGGCGATGAAGCGTATTTACAAACATCTGGCTGAAGTCGGTTTTCAGACCATCACCATGGAACAGATGGCGGATTTTATGGAGCATAATGCTGCCATTCCGTATCGTTCGGTGGTTTTCCTGGTGGATGACAGGCACTATGCCGAATACTATACGGATAATTTCATCCCCTATCTGCAAAAATACGGCTGGAAAACGGTGACCAACGCCTGGATCAGCGATGTCAGCCTCAACCCCGCCATCTATCCTGAATTGCAAGACCTGGTAAAGCAGGGCTATCTGGATATGCAGGCGCACGGCTTCCAGCACAACAACAATATTACCAACGCCTCTTCCGAGGATTACATTCATCAGGAGATTTACAAGCCCAAGGAAGTGATCTCAGAGTATTTCGGGAACGACCCGGTGGCATTCATCTGGCCGGGGGGCAGTTTTACCAAGCGCGGCATCGAAGTCGCCCGTGAAGCGGGCTACCGTTTGGGTTTCACCGTAAACCCGCGCGGACCGGTGATGTTTAACTGGGTACCGCAATCCTCCCAGACAGACCCGGTGCGCCCCTCCTATCTGCCGGAAGCGGAAATGGGCGATCCGCTGATGACGCTTCCGCGTTATTGGAGCACCGATGCGCTGTATCGCATTGACGAAGTCATAAATATTGGTGACCAGGCACATGCAGAAGCTGCTCAAAATCAGGCGACCGAATTGGAATATTATGATATAGTCTGTAAAGACACGTATGGTCCGATCCCGGCAGAGAAAGTTACACCCTAGGCAGAGGCAAAGATGAAGAAAGAAGACTGCATTTTTTGTAAAATTATCGAGGGCAAAATCCCCAGCCAGATCATTTTTCGGGATGAAAAAGTGACAGTTTTTAAGGATATCAATCCGCTTGCCCCCATTCACTATCTGATCGTACCCAACCAACATATCCCCAGCCTGAACGGGGTGACCGTGGGAGATGAAAGTTCCCTTGGGCACATGTTCACTGTAGCCAGGATGCTGGCTGAAAAAGAAGGGATCCAGGAATCCGGCTACCGGGTGGTTGTCAACAACGGTCCGGGTGCGGGGCAGACGGTCTTCCACCTGCATATGCACCTGCTGGGAGGAAAACAGCTTTCCAACAAGTTGTGCTGAAAATGAGCTTTACAAGGCACTGGCTTTGGGCTATCTTGGCAATTCTTCTGGCGGCAGTCGCCTGCCAGAAACAGGCGCCGACCGTAGAACCCTGGAATCCTTCGGACCAGGGAATGATTACCACACCCTGCCCGGAAGGGGTTGCCGTTACCGGTGGCTGCCTGGCGGAAGCCACCGCCACACCTGCCTGGTACCAGTTGGCAACCCACAGCCCCGATCAACCCATCCAGACCCCCACCCCCGATGCGCCCCATGTGATCCCCACCATCCGCCTGGACCCGTACGATTACACGGTACAGGAAGGCGAATCGCTGGCGACGATCGGGCAAAAGTATAATGTTGCCCCGCTTACCATTGCCGAAGCCAATCAACTGCCCGACCCCAACGCGCTCAGCGTAGGGCAGGCGCTGGTCATTCCCGCGCCCACCCCATCCGGCAGCGCACCGGATCTCAAGATCATCCCTGATGCGGAATTGGTTTACAGCCCCTCCGCCATTGGTTTCGACATCGCCGCTTTTATTGAGGCGCACGACGGCTACCTGAAATCCTATACGGAAGTGGTGGACGGTGTAACGCTGGATGCCGGTCAGATCATCTACCGGGTGGCGGTGGAAAATTCGGTCAACCCGCGCATTTTGATCGCCGCATTGGAGTATGTGGGCGGCTGGGTCACCCACCCTCATCCCGACGAGCTTGCACAAATTTACCCCCTCGGATATTACGACGAACGCAAGACCGGTCTGTACAAACAGCTTTCCTGGGCGGCTAACGAGTTGAACCGTGGGTTCTACCTGCACCAGGTCAACGGATTGGCGGCTTTCCTGCTGCCGGATGGCGAGATGATCCCGCTGGATAAAACCACCAATTCGGGCACGGTTGGCGTCCAATACCTGGCTTCGCAGATCTACACTAAAGAGGATTGGCTGACGGCGATTTCCGGGAACGGCATGATGCAGGTATACCAGGATTTCTTTGGATATCCATTTGACTACAGCCTGGAAGGTTTGATCCCATCCGACTTGGAACAACCACTAATGGCATTGCCGTTTGAGCCCGAAACCGTATGGTCCTTTACCGGCGGTCCGCACGGCGGTTGGGGGGACGGTTCGGCGTGGGCTGCCATCGACTTTGCGCCGCCGGGCGAGCCGATGGGCTGTACGCTCAGCTCAGCCTGGGCGGTTGCGGTGGCGGAGGGCGATATCCTGTATGCCGATCAGGGTGCGGTTATTCTGGATGTGGATGGGGACGGGTTGATGCAAACCGGCTGGACGGTACTATACTTGCACGTTGATTCAGAGGACCGCGTTAAGCCCGGTACGCACGTGCTGGCAGGAGACAGGATCGGTCACCCTTCCTGTGAAGGCGGGCTTTCCAGCGCCACCCACCTCCACGTTGCCCGCAGGTATAACGGCATGTGGATCTCAGCAGATGGCAATCTTCCCTTCGAATTGGATGGTTGGGTTTCCAGCGGAACGGGCACCATCTATGATGGTTTTCTGAAACGCGGCGGCAGGGTGCTGGAGGCATACAACGGTATCAGTGATGACAATCAAATTCAACGATAAAAAGGGGAAGGCTCTCACCAGGCGGCGCCTAATGGCATCGCTACTTTTGCCGGTTGTTCTGCTTTCCGCCTGTACCAACGATTATGTCAGTCTGGATGCCGTAATCACCCCGGAAAGTACAACAGTTCCTGTGGTTCAGTTGCCAACTTCAGCTCCGACGGAGACTGTGCCGGAAGTATTGCCCACGGTTTTGGCGACGCCAATGCCGGCCACGGAGCCGGTTCCCACACCCACTTTGCAGCCCGAAGCCGGCATTGGCGGCGGGTCGATGACAGCGGGCGACCCGGCGATGGCGGAATCATCGAACGAAACGGACCAGACCGCCGATACCGCTGCCGACGTTGCGGGGGCGTTCGTGCCTTCCGCCAGCGGATATTCCTCCACCGGCAGTCAGCCATCCTTTGTATATCGCACCCAGGCAGGTGATACCATCCCCGCGCTGGCAGCCCGTTTTGGCGTTCGTGCGGATGAGATCGTCCTTTCCACACCGGTGACTTCCACCGGTTTCCTCGACCCCAACATGGTGTTGATGATCCCGCGCAATGAAACGATGCAAACCACCGCCAGCCTGATGCTGCTGCCGGACAGCGAGGTGGTTTATTCCCCTTCCGGTCTGGATTTCGACGTGAAATCTTTTGTGGAAAATGCAGGTGGATACCTGAACACCTACCGGGAATATCTTAACAGCGCCGGGTGGCTGGATGGCGCCGGGGTGATCGAGAAGGTCGCCATCGAGAACTCGATCAATCCGCGGGTGCTGCTTTCCATCCTGGCGTATTACAGCGATTGGGTATACGGGCAGCCGGTAAATGAGAAGGCAAAAAACTATCCGCTCGGACACATTGACGAGACCAAAAAAGGTCTGTACAGCCAGCTTACCTGGGCGGT
>DAIOEK010000063.1:0-9803 GCA_036746315.1 Anaerolineaceae bacterium
TTTGAAAGGACCACGGCAGCAGATTCGGGCGCTGATCGTTACCCCCACCCGGGAACTGGCTGACCAGATCAACGAGAATGTTCGCGGACTGGCGACAGGCACCAAGCTGCGCAGTGTGAGCGTCTATGGCGGTGTGCGCCAGGGACCACAGATCAAAGCCATCGAAGAAGGTGCCGAGATCGTGATCGCTTGCCCGGGCAGGTTGCTCGACCTGGTGGATCAAAAGAAGATCGACCTGCGGGGTGTGGAGATTCTGGTGCTCGATGAAGCTGACCGGATGTTTGACATGGGATTTCTGCCGTCCATCCGCAAGATCATCCGCCTGGTGCCGCAAAAAAGGCAGACCATGCTGTTCTCTGCCACCTTCCCCGAAGAGGTGGAGCAGTTGGCAAAGCAGGCGCTGCACAACCCGAAGCGTATCTCCATTGGAATGGTAGCCCCGGCTGAGACGGTTGCCCATGCATTATTGCCGGTTCCGCAGCATTTGAAAACCGCCCTGGTCATGGAATTGCTCAAGCATACTGAGACCCGTTCGGTGCTCATTTTTACCCGTACCCGCCATCGCGCCGAAAGGTTAGCCCGTCAGATCCAACAGACCGGAGAAAGGGTAACCAGCTTGCATAGTGACAGAACCCAGGAGCAGCGCAAGAAAGCCATTCAGGGTTTCAAGGGTGGGAACTATCGCGTTATGGTTGCCACGGACATTGCTGCGCGCGGGCTGGATGTGGAAAGCATCTCTCATGTGATCAACTATGATATGCCCAGCACGCCGGATGATTATATCCACCGGATTGGACGCACAGGTCGTGCACAGCATACCGGAGATGCCTTTACGCTGGTGACCCCGGACGACTTCAAGATGGTACGTACGTTGGAAATGATCATGCCTACCGAGATGGAAACGTTGATGCTGGATGGTTTTGATTATTCCATCCCGGCACCGACGCCGGTGCAATCCAGCCGGGCAGGGCGGGCAGCTTACCCGCGCCGCTTCAACCGATAATTCCACTCATGACCGCCTGATACATCACGAGGCGGTCTTTGCTTTTCTATCCCCTACGACTTATGTCAGTCTTCGATCAACCAGTGGAGGGCAGTATTCTCCGCATAAAAGATGCGGAATTCCCGGCTTGAGCGTGTTTCAGAGGCGAACTCTGCAAACCTTTCGCTGACCGGCATCTCGCGCTGCATGACCAGCGCGACTTTAAGCCTGTAATTGGAAAACTTCAGCAGCACCTCTCCGGCAAGCCCGCTGCTGAGATCGAAGAACCCGGGCGAGAGATGCCTGGCCAGCAGGAGCACACGGAATGTGCTGTGTTCGCCACTGGCGGCGACCAGATCGAGGGCATCGGATACATGCCGGATTACGGGCTCATTCCCGTCAATGGTCAAATAAGGAATACCGGAAACCTGGTTTATTGTCGTATTCATCGATCTCCTGTGTGGGCGCAGAATGCAGATTGCGAAGCGAATATAATTACTTTATATCATGCTACTGCAAAGGAGCGGGTGATTTGAGCATACATACTGTGCTTGGGAGTATTTCGGGCGGAAAGGTGTTGGATATTGCCACGGGACGCGGTGGTTTTGTATCCCGGCTGGCTGAAGAATTGGTTGATTACGAAGAGATCACCGGCATTGACAACAAGGCAACCTGCGAGGAAGGCTTCAGACAAACATTTGACGACAATCCGAAGATTCATTTCAGGTTGATGGATGCACACAAGCTGGAATACGGTGACGGATCCTTCGATACGGTCAGCGTCTCCAATTCTCTGCACCACTTTTCAGACCCGGCGGCTGTGTTGCAGGAGATGCTGAGGGTACTCTCTCCCGGCGGGAGGATCATCATGGCGGAGATGTACAGGGACGGACAGACAGAGACACAGATGACCCACATGTTGCTGCATCACTGGTGGGCAAAGATCGATCAACTGCTGGGGATAGTGCACCACCCGACCTTCACCCGGGGAGAACTGATCAGTTTGGTTGAAGCTGCCGAGGTGGTTGACCTGGAATTGACCGATTTCGCCGAGTTGGATGAGGATCCATTGGCAGGCGAACTGCTGGCAGAGCTGGATGAAATCATCGACACGTATCTTGCAAGGGCGAAGGGGCATCCCGAATTGCAGCGCGAGGGGGAAACACTACGAACGCGGGTTCACACCGTGGGTTATCACAACGCCACCCAACTGGTGGTTGTCGGGAAGAAACCCTAACCTGAGACAGGCTGCAGCGCGAAGGTGGGACAGCGGGAGATGCATAGCCCGCAGCGAGTGCACAGATCGCCATTCACCTGAATCTTCTTCTCCACCACAGTCAGGGCGCCATACACACAACTGGTGACGCACAATCCGCAGCCATTGCACTGCCCGGCTGCCGTAAGCGGCGGGTGTTCCATGAGGGGGGGAGTCTGCCTGTGCGAGAGACCTATCACCTCGCGGGCGGATGCATAGCCATGTTGATCGAGCCAGGCATCCATCTCACGGGCGATCCTGCCGAAGACATCCGGCCCACGGGTGATGGCGGCAGTGCAAACCTGCACCGCGCTGGCACCCGCCATGAGGAACTCGATTGCGTCGGTACCTCGGCTGATGCCACCGACCCCGATGATGGGAATATCCACCGTGCGGGAGGCATCATACACAGCGCGCAGAGCGATGGGCTTGAGAGCCGGACCGGAGATCCAACCGTAGCCTTTGCCACCCATCCACAGGCGACCGCCGCGCTCGATATCGATACCCAGGGCGGGACCGAATGAATTCACCGCGACGATGCCATCGGCACCAGCCTGCTGGGCTGCTTCTGCGAAACGGGGGATATCGCGAAAGGGACTGACTTTCACCAAAACAGGCAATCCGGAGCCATCCTTGGCGGCCTTGATGGTATTTTGCAGAGGGGTGAGATCGTTGCTGACGTAATGCGTACTGAGTTCCAACGCATCGGCAAGATGCGCCACCCGGGGTGCCAGGCTGGCAATTTCTTCAGTGGTGTACCCCAGGCTGACGATGAGCGGCAGCCCCAATTTACGGGCGGCGGGCAGTTCATGCTCGATCCACTGCTCGGGGGGAAGTTCCGACCATAGCTCCGTGTTAAGAAAATGCGACTTGAAATCTGCCATGTTGGGGTGCGGGATGACCGCGGCAGAAGTGGAAATGGTCTTGGCTACCAGCGCCGAGGCGCCTCCACGGGCGCAGGCTGCCAGAGCATTGGCATCCATCACCGGGGGACCGGCTGCCGGCATTACGGGATGGGCAAATTCCAGATTCCAGAGTTTGATGCTCAGGTCAGACATGGCAACCTCGCGGGACAGGGGATTGTCTGACAATGGTAACAGGGGAGCGGAAATCTGAAAAGGGGGAAAATGCTGAAATTTGGAGGGATGGTGAGTACGGGCGCCCGAGCGTTTTCCAGCGGAAAAGCGACTCACGGACTCTAAAAAAAATTGCTCAGGAACAAAAAGAAACAATTCGTGGGGCGCAAAAAGAAACGGACAGCGATATCCATAAACGAAGCAGCCCCATGCAGGCAGCCTTTGTGGTACTTCCATTATAGTGAGCCAGATGTGCGAAAGATACCTGTCACTTCTGACATTGTTTTCACGACCTGCGAGGTGTGCCTTCCGGAAAACCTGCCGAAAATATTAACGAAACTCTAATATTCATTTTCATTGACATTCGGTAAAATAGTTAACCAGTTAATAATAAACAGGTGAACTAATGGATAGAAGATCAGTAAATTACAAGGACATCCGGTTTGGGATGCTGCTAGGCAAAATCGCCCGCATGCACGCCACCCGCGCCGACCAGCTTGCCGAGCGGGTCGGGTTGTATCGCGGGCAGGCGATCATGCTGCTGATCCTTTCGCATCACGAGGGGATCACCCATTCGGAGTTGGCGGAAAAACTGGGCATTTCACCGGCGGCTGCCACGAAAGTGATCAAACGCTTGGAAACGCTGAATTATATCCGGCGTGCGTCGGATGAGGCGGATGAACGCATCTCCCGGCTGTTCCTGCAAGAAGAAGGGCGGGCAGTGATCAGGCAGATACAGCATGCCTTCGACCAGATGGATCAGGAGACACTGGATAATTTTTCAGAGGAAGAACGGATGCAATTGATCCAACTGCTGGTGAAGGTGTACGAGAACCTGGCGGGACAATCTTTATGTGTGAAAGACAATTCCATACCATGATGTTTACCGGTAAATGCAATTTTCCCATCCATTATTTATTTTCATTCATGACTACAACGGAGGTTTGGTTTGATTAAGAAGTTTGCCCATTACCTGGGCGGATATAAGAAATTATTAATCGTGATACCGATCATGGTATTCCTAGACTCGCTTGCCGAGTTGAGCATGCCACTATTGATGGCAAAAGTGGTTGATATTGGCATTCCCGCCAAAGATGTGAGCTTCATCACCCGAACCGGGGTGTACATGATCCTTCTGGCGCTGGCAGCAATCACCCTGGGCATCGTCAACATGCGCTTTACGACCGTTGCCAGCATGGGCTTTGGCGCCAACCTGAGGAACGCACTTTTTGAAAAGGTGCAAAGTTTTTCATTCAACAATATCGATCGTTTCAGCACGGGGTCCCTGATCACACGGCTTACGAACGATGCCAACAATCTGCAACTAACCGTAATGATGGGGCTGCGCATTTTGATGCGGGCGCCGATGATGCTGACGATCGCGTTCTTCATGGCATACAGCATCAACGCAGAACTATCGCTGGTACTGGCGATCGCCATTCCACTGCTGATCGTGGGTATCGTGCTGGTGATGAAGACGGCGGTGACGCGTTTTTCGGTCATGCAGAAAAAGATCGATGCGCTCAACAATACCCTGCAAGAGAACCTGATCGGCATCCGCGTGGTGAAATCTTACGTGCGGGAAGACCATGAGATCGGCAAATTCAAGGGAGCGAATGACGACCTGACGAATGCCGGCATTCGAGCGGTGAGCATAGCCATTTTGAACATGCCGATCATGATGCTGGTGATGAACTTTGCGACGATGGCAATCATCTGGCTGGGCGGCAACATGGTGGTTGCCGGCTCATTGGGCGCCGGGGAACTGATCAGCTTCATCAGCTATGTGTTCCAGATCCTGTTCAGCGTGATGATGATCTCGATGGTCATTCTGATGAGCGCACGAGCTGAAGCCAGTGGACGGCGAATTCTGGAAGTGCTGGAAACCCAAAGCGATATTGCCGAACCGCAGGACCCGGTACGACCTGATGCCAGCTCGCGCAGGGGGAAGGTGGAGTTCAAGAATGTTTCCTTTAAGTACCATTCCCTCGACAGCGGCGATGATGTGCTGCAAAACATTTCGTTCACCGCACAACCCGGACAGGTGGTCGGAATTGTGGGAGGCACCGGTACGGGAAAGACCACGCTGGTGCATCTGATCCCGCGCCTGTATGATGTGAGCGGCGGCGCGGTGCTGGTGGATGACGTAGATGTGCGCGAATATCCGCTGCAGGTGCTGCGCGACAAGGTGGGCGTTGTACTGCAAAAGAACACGCTCTTCTCGGGCACCATCCGCGAGAATCTGCTGTGGGGCAATCCGAACGCCACGCAGGAAGAGATCGAAGCGGCAAGCAAAGATGCCCAGGCGCACGATTTCATCATGTCTTTTCCAGAAGGATATGAGACACAACTCGGACAGGGCGGGGTGAACGTATCAGGCGGACAGAAACAGCGGCTGTGCATTGCGCGGGCAATGCTGAAGAAACCGGAAATTCTGATTCTGGATGACAGCACCAGTGCGGTGGACACCGGCACGGAAGCGAAAATCCGCACCTCGTTCTACCACAACCTGGCAAACACGACCGTAATTATCATCGCTCAACGGATCAGTTCGGTGATGGAAGCGGACCAGATATTGGTGCTGGATGACGGCAAGATCAACGGAATGGGAACCCATGCCGAACTGATGGCGAATAACCCGATCTACCAGGAAATCTATACGTCGCAGCTGGAAGGAGCCTTCATCCATGAATAGCAGGCAGAGCAGTGATAGAAGGGTGCGAATGGCGGGTCCGCGCGGGGGACCGGGGATGCCGATTGCTTTCGAGCGCCCGCGCAACGTGCGCAAGACCATCGGGCGGCTGCTGACTTATATGGACAACCGCAAGATGCTGTTGGTGGTAGTGTTCCTGTTGATGCTGATCAGCGCAGGTAGCATGCTGACGGGGAATTATTTCCTCAAACCGTTGATCAACAATTACATCCTCCCCGGCGATATGCAGGGACTGCTGAAAGCGCTGGTAGTGCTGGCGGCGATCTACCTGTTGGGGGTGATATCCACCTACCTGCAAAGCAGATCGATGGTGGTGCTGGCACAGAAGACGACCAACCGGCTGCGCCAGGAACTTTTTGTGAAGATGCAGCGCCTGCCGTTGAAGTATTTTGACAGCCATACACACGGCGACCTGATGAGCCGCTTTACCAACGATGTGGACAATGTGCAGATGGCACTGGAACAAAGCCTGGTGCAACTGGTTTCCAGCGCGCTGACCATCACCGGGTCGGTGGTGATGATGATCATCCTCAGCCCGCTGCTGTTCGTGGCTACACTGCTGATCCTCTCGTTGATGTTCTTCCTTTCAGGGAAGCTGGCAGGAAAGAGCAGCAAATATTTCATTGCGCAGCAGAAAAACCTGGGGAACCTGAACGGCTACATCGAAGAGATGGTGGACGGGCTGAAAGTGGTGAAAGTGTTCACCCATGAGGGTGAAGCGATCACGGAATTCCGCAAGCGTAACGAGGAATACCGCAAGGCAGCCACCGAGGCAAACTTCTTTGCCGGGGTGGTGATGCCGGTGATGGCGAACCTCAACAACATCTCTTACGCGCTCACCGCGATGTTCGGCGGCATTCTGGCAGTGGTGTCGACCTTCGACATCGGTTCACTGGCGGCATTTTTGCAGTATTCACGACAGATTGGCATGCCCGTGCAGCAGATCACCAACCAGTTCAACACGATACTGGCGGCGATGGCAGGCGCGGAACGCGTTTTCGATGTGATGGACCAACTCCCCGAAGTGGATGCCGGAGACGTGACGTTGATGGGAATGAGCAAGAACCCGGATGGGTCGCTCTCGGTGAACCAGGACGGCGCACGCCCGAGCCACTGGGCGTGGAAGGTTCCGGGGCCGGACGGCTCGTTCGAGTACGTGGAATTGAAGGGCGACGTGCACTTTCACGATGTGACCTTCGGCTACGTGCCGGAGAAGACGGTGCTGCATGATCTTTCATTGTTCGCCAAGCCGGGGCAGAAGATCGCTCTGGTCGGCTCAACCGGCGCGGGTAAGACCACCATCACCAACCTGATGAATCGCTTCTACGACATCGAAGAAGGGGTGATCACTTACGACGGCATCGATATCAAGCGCATTTGCAAGGACGACCTGCGACGCTCGCTGGGGATGGTATTGCAGGATACGCACCTTTTCTCGGGCAGTATCTTCGACAACATCCGTTACGGGCGGCTGGACGCCACCGACGAAGATTGCATTGCCGCAGCGAAGCTGGTGAATGCGCATTCCTTCATCAAGCGTCTGCCACAGGGATACGAGACGCAGATCACCGCCGACGGAGCGAATCTTTCACAGGGGCAGCGCCAGTTGCTGGCGATCACGCGGGCGGCGATTGCCGACCCTCCGGTGATGATTTTGGACGAGGCGACCAGTTCGATCGACACCCGCACCGAGCGGTTAATCGAGAAGGGCATGGATGCGTTGATGGAAGACCGTACTGTGTTTGTGATCGCACACCGGCTTTCGACGGTACGCAATGCCCGGGCGATTTTGGTGCTGGAGCACGGCGAGGTAATCGAACGCGGCGACCATGCGGATCTGCTGGAGCAGAAGGGCAGGTATTACCAACTTTATACGGGGCAGTACGAGTTGTCGTAAGGAAGGTATACAACGAGGGAGGTTTGGAGGCCCCCCTTTTATTCCCCCCAAATGTCTTCGAGCATTTGGGGGGATGGTTTTTGGGGATGGCGCAGCGTGAGGGTGCGGCGAGTGAGGCGGATCGACCGGGAGCGATTAACGATGGGTTGTCATGCCCCGGCGGACATTTGCGCTTTGCGGGAATCGACTTCGGCGATCATGGCAGCGCGGTTTTTGTTCCAGGTTTTTTCAAGATCGTTGCTGTATCCGGTGACTGCCCAGGGGGCGTGTGCATAAACGGCATCAAGCATTTCATTGGCGGGCTGTTCTTTACGACCGGCGGTGAAGTTAAGGCGTTCACCAAAGCGATCCGCGACGATGGCGGTGTAGGTGCGTGCGGTGACGATGCCGTAGGTGCGCTGGGTGAGGACGTGTTTGTAGATCCAGATGATGTCTTCGTAACGGGCGGCGAGGAAGCTGGCACTATCGGCGAAGACCAGCCAGTTGGCGGTGAGGTGCATTTTGCCGATCTGCTGATGCGCAGAAGCAAGTTCGGCATCGATGCGGCTGGTGACAAAATCGAGTGGACCGAAGCGTTCAAGCTTCTTCATGATGGGATGAGCATTCGGATCGCTCATCCGCCGGAGACCGCCGACCAGCCCCCACAGGCTCAGGGCGATGACCAGCAATCCGGCGACAATGCCGATGTACCCATTTAGGCGAAAATTCCCCGTTTGCATTTTATAGGGCAGGAACATTCCTGTGATCTCTGGTTCGTTCTGCTCCAGGGCACTGATGACCTGAGTGGATTCTTCGGAACTGACCGGCGCTAGCCAGCCGGTTTGCGTACCGGGCAGATAGTCTTGCTGGTTATCGCCATTAATGCCGACGAGCAGCAGACGGTCGGCAAGGACCATGGCGAAATATGTGGTGTTTACGGTTTCGGTGCCGTTATCTTTGGTGGTGTAGTACTGTATGCCGGTGTTAATGAGCTCATCTCCACTGACATTGACCCAGTATTTCTGTGTTTCGCCGGCTGTATTGAGGGCAACGAGATCGGCGGTGTCGGCATCAAAGGGACCGAAGATGAAGTTGTACAGATAACGGTAATTGAAGGCGGCAAAGCCCAGGACGATGAAGATGCCCAGCAGGCTGATGAAGACGCGGTTAAGGTTGGAGCGGGCGATGGCTTTTTGGATGAGGCTATCGTTCATTTTTGTTTCTCCTGTATCGGCGCTGATGAGCCTGAGTGGCGAACCAGCCGGCGAAAAATGATGAATATTAAGTGCAGGATTAAAATCAGGTGGATTTTATCATATATATATGCTTTCCGTTTTACAGGAAAAAAGCACGGGCAAAGGAACAATGGTTTTGACAACTCTTGACATTCTCAATAATGATAATATAATTTATTATTATCAATAATGATAATAAAAGGAGTGAATGATGAGTGAAAACCTGCTGGATGCGATGCTTCATCCCATACGAATGCGGATCATGACAACCCTCGCCGGAAGCGAAGGAATGACCCCGCAGCAACTGGCGGAAACCATGCCCGAAGTGCCGCAGGCAACACTCTACCGGCACATCAACCGACTGACGGAGAGCAGTTTGCTGACGGTGATCGAGGAAAGACAGGTGCGCGGGACCATCGAGAAAGTGTATGTGCTGAACAATTCAGTCCAAACACATTTGGGTAGGGAGGATATGCAGAATCTCAGCAAAGAAGAGCATATGCATTATTTCAATACGTTCCTGGTTACCTTGATGGAGGAGTTCTCCATCTATTTACGACAAACAAAAAAGGTCGATTATGCGGCGGATGGCGTTGGGTACAGTCAGGTGATTTTGTACATGGACGATGCCGAAATGCTGACTTTTTCACAAAAAATCAACGAAGC
>DAIOEK010000064.1:0-9548 GCA_036746315.1 Anaerolineaceae bacterium
AGGATCTCGCAATTAACCAACCCAAAAGCAACTTCAGAATCAAAGGCGAGATCCGCGTGCTGACTTCCCAGGGTATGTATTCCGGTCGCTTCCTTTCGATGATGCCGTTGTTCGTGATCGGCATTCTCTACCTGTTGAACCGCGAGTATATGATGGAATTCTTCCGACCTGAATCCGTCCCCTGCGGTTATATTGCGTTGGGCGTAGGTGGCTTGATGATCGGTCTGGGTTATGTGGCAATGAACAAAATCGGTCAGGTCGAAGTTTAGGCTGGATCGGAGGTTGTATTTATGATCGCATTACTTATCCTTGCTGGAATAGTCCTTATCGGCGCTGTCGTGCTGATCGTGATTGGCGTGCGCATGCCGGATTCCGAAGATGTGCTGCAAAAACGTCTGGCTGAATTCAGTACCTTCGAAGGAACCGTCAACCTGGAAGAGATCGAGCTCTCGCAGCCATTTACCGAGCGTATCATTTATCCCCTGGCACGCAAGATGGGTGAAATTGCCGCCAAGTTTACACCGCAGAACGCACTGCAAAATACGCAAAAGAAATTGGAACTGGCGGGTAACCCCGGACGCATGGAGCCTTCAATGCTGCTGGTGCTTCAGTTCGGCATAGCCGCCCTGTTTGCCGGGTTGTTGATCCTGGTCTTTACGGTTGCCGATACCAAATGGCCGCTCGGGCGCATCATGCTTTTGGTGGGTGGTTTTACGATCCTGGGCTTTTATTTTCCGCAGATGTGGTTATCCAGCCGGATTACCCGCCGGCAGAAGGAAGTCCGCCGCGGCATGCCGGATGCGCTGGACCTGCTGACCATTTGCGTCGAAGCCGGCCTGGGCTTTGATGCGGCGATGTCGAAGGTGAGTGAAAAGTGGACCAATGAGCTTTCGATGGCTTTTGGTCGGGTAATTCGTGAAATCCAACTGGGCAAGCTGCGTAGAGAGGCTCTGCGCGACATGGCAGAGCGAATTGGTATTCCGGAAATGACCAGTTTTGTTGCCGCGGTTATTCAAAGTGAACAGTTGGGTGTGAGTATGGCAAAAGTTCTGCGTATCCAATCGGATCAAATGCGCATTAAACGCCGGCAGATGGCGGAAGAGGAAGCACACAAAGCGCCCATTAAAATGCTCATCCCAATGGCGGGGTTGATCTTCCCCAGCCTGATGATCGTTCTGCTCACGCCTGCCGGACTGCGCCTGTTCCACTCTGCCCTCGGCAGCATGTTCAAATAAAAAAACTTATTTCTTCAGGAAGGTGGGCGAATGATTCGACCCGCCATTTATGCATATAAGTTTTTCTGGCAGGCAATGGATTGGATTTATCCGCCAGCCTGCGCCGGATGTGGTGCGGCAGGTGAGGTGTGGTGTGCAGATTGCCGGAATAGTGTAGTGCGAATCAGACCGCCGGTTTGTGAACGGTGCGGGTACCCACAAAATTCAAAGTCAAGCGAGTGCGCCGGCTGCGGCAAACACCAACCGGCTTACACCCGGCTCCGGTCTTATGGGGCTTACCAGGGGGCACTTAAAGAAGCGATCCATGCGTTGAAATATCAGAGCAACCTGGCTCTGGGATTTGTCTTTTCCCAATCTCTGTCCGAGGTGATTCGAGACGAGGGATGGAAGATCGATGTGATCAGCCCGATACCCTTGAGCCCCAAACGGCAAAAGGAGCGGGGATACAACCAGGCGGCAGCGGTTGCCCATCCGCTGGCAGGTCTGCTGGATATCGAATACGATGCCAAATCATTGACCCGCATCAAAAATACCGAAAGCCAGGTACACCTTACGGCAGATGACCGCATGAAAAACATGTCGGGTGCATTTATGCTGAAGGAGCGCGCCTGGACCGGAAAACGTGTGTTAATCATCGACGATGTGATCACCACCGGTTCCACGCTGAACGAATGTGCGCGGATCGCCAGGGAAGGAGGTGCTGCGGATGTGTACGGGGTCTCCATTGCCCGTGCAATATTGAACGATATATCTGCTTGAATGTTTTTCGAAAATCATAGAGAATTAAACTATCACATACACAGGAGGATCCGATGAGCGCAAAAACAAATTTGATTGGTAAGAACCTGGAAGTCACGGATCGGATAAACGAGTACGTTACAAAAAAGGTTGTTAAATTCGAACGGCTGCTGCCGGACCTGGATGAGACCAGGGTGGACTTGAGCTACAATAAATCCGCCCGCAGTGCTTCCGACAGACATGTGTCGCAAATTACGTTGCGGGGGAAGGGGTTCATCCTCCGAACGGAAGAACGGGCAGACGATCTCTTCGCGGCGTTTGATTCTTCCATGGATAAAATGCAGCGGCAGATCGAACGGTATAAAGGCAAGCGGTCGATTGGCAGGGGGGATGGGAAATCATTTGCGGATATCGTACCAGAACCTGTTGACGAAGACGAAGTTACCACCCCAGTGATTGCCAAACGGAAGAACTTTCATCTCGTGCCAATGGACGAGCTGGAAGCGATCGAACAAATGCGATTGCTCGGACATGAAGATTTCTTTGTTTTCTACAATATCACTACAAATGCAATCAACGTCCTTTACCGCAGACGCGATGGGACTTATGGAATTATTTCACCGGAGATAGCATAAAATAAATTTTTGAAAGCTGGAGATATCGTGGATATAAAAAACAAACACATATATGAGGCTGCCGATTTATTGGATGATGACGGGATAAAGCAGGCGGATTTGGAAAGCGCCGTTCTGCAACTGTTGAAGGCTGTGGGGGAGGATCCCGAGCGGGATGGATTGAAACGGACTCCCGAACGTGTTGCCCGCATGTATGAGGAATTGCTGGCTGGCTACCGCATCGACCCCGTTGCCATGGTAAACGACGCGCTGTTCGATGTCGAATACGACCAGTTGGTCATCGTTCGCGATATTGAATTTTTCTCCCTTTGCGAACATCACATGCTGCCTTTTATCGGCAGGGCGCACGTTGCATACGTACCGGATGGCAAGGTGATCGGATTATCCAAGATTCCAAGAATTGTGGATATGTTTGCCCGCCGCCTTCAGGTGCAGGAGAGAATGACCAGCCAGGTGGCGGACTTCTTGAATGAATTGCTGCACCCCAAGGGGGTGGCGGTGGTTCTGGAAGCTTTTCACCTGTGCTCGATGATGCGCGGCGTCAAGAAACACGATGCACGTATGACCACATCCGCTGTGCACGGATATTTTCGCACCAATATGGCTACGCGGATGGAATTTTTGGATAACATCTCGCGCGGTTCGGAGCCTTTGCACCTGTAAGCTGAAAATTCAGGAAAGATCAAGAGGGTAAGCCGGCAGTTCCCAAAGCCAGCTTACCTTTTTTAATCCATCTGCAAAATCGCGAAGCGTTTGACCATGAACCGGGGAAACCAGACCGGGCTTTAATTGAGAGACCGGTATTGCGATAAACGCATAACGCCACAGTTTGGCGTCGATGACATTTTCCTCATCCAGAATCACATCGATGTCAATGGTACGCGGTGCGTTCTTCTCATCCGTGCGCACCCTGCCCAGTTCTTGCTCGATGGGATGAATGTAAACATCCTTGATTTCCGACACCGGTTTATCGGTTGTGATGGCTACAGCGAGGTTATGATAATCTCCCCCCAATCCGCCCACGGGATGAGATTGCCAGACCGAAGAAACGGCGGCGATGGAGAAATGTTTTTTTAATTCTTCGATAGCCCGGATAATATTCTGCTGCGGTTCAATATTGGATCCCAGCAGCAGGACAAGCTCACGCTGCATCCCTGGTCCTTTCGATCTCGACCCCGACTGATTTTGCAAATCGGACTGCGCCGGGCTTTTCCACCCGCACCTGCACCGCTTTCACGTGGTCCATCGCCAGAACCATGGCGGCAATATCTTCCGCCAGTGCTTCGACCGTCAGTCGGGCAGCCGATTCGGCGTGCTTGATAACAGATTTGGTAATCGTTCTGTAATTCACACTGTCGTTGATCTCGTCTGACTTGCCGGCTTTGGATGTGTCGGTGAAAACGGAGATGTTGATCAGGATATCCTGAGGGTGGGTGCGTTCCGTATCATTTACACCAATAATGCCACGGGCAAGAATATCTTTGATAAAAATGCGATCCATGCGTTACTCCAATGTGTCGGGTTATACCAGGTGCCGGCCGCCGTCGATGTGGATGATCTCGCCGGTAATATATTCCGGTCCGCTCAACAGGAAGAGAACAGCCTGACCGACCTCCTCCAGCGAAGCCCACCTTTGGGCGGGAACATCTTTGATCACCTCGGCTGCATCCACTTTTTGGTTGGCGGGCGGGAGAATGGCGCCCAAAGCCAGACCGTTCACCTGGATGCGCGGCGCCAATTCCACCGCCAGGGATTTGGTCATGGCTGCCAGTGCCGCCTTGGAGATGGTGTAAGGAAAGTGGTCGGCGCTCGGTCTGAGCGACCGCCAATCCAGAAGATTGATTATTTTCCCCTTTTCATCTCCCGGCAATTCACGGGCGAACGCCTGGCAGATGAGAAAAGGCGCAGTCAGGTTGGTGTTGATGTGCTTCTGCCAGTCATCCATGTTGGTTTCATAAAATGACAGTGGATCGAAAATGGCAGCATTATTAATAACGGCATGCACCGGACCATATGCCTGGGCGCGATAGAACAATTCGGAGGCATGGTTGGGTTCCGCCAGATCGCACTGGACGATGTAGGCTTCCCGCCCGAGGGCTTTAATCTCGGTTTGGGTCTGGAGTGCCAGTTTCGGCGAATGACCGTGGTGAAGAACCACGTTGGCTCCGGCATGTGCCACCGTGAGCGCAAGGCTTCTGCCAATGCGCCGGGCGGCTCCGGTGATCAGGATGGTGCGTCCCTGCAACGGTTTGTGGATCGGATTTATTTTTTGAGCCATAGTATTCCCTGCCTGTTTCATTCTAGTTTAGAAGTGAACGAAGTTTGTGTCAAGCCGGGGAGTATTGATCCGCCATCACTTATACAAGTTTATATTGTGAACAGGTTTCCGAAATATAATATGCGTGAGGTGAAACATGACAACCAAAACCTATACTATTCCCAGTATCAACTGCAATCACTGCGTGCATACGATCAAAATGGAATTATCGGAAGTTTCCGGAGTTACGAAGGTGGATGCAGACCTGGAACATAAACAGGTTTCCGTAACGTATGATGCTCCGGCGACCGAAGAAGAACTGGTGACGCTGCTCACCGATATCAACTATCCGCCTGCGAAATAATTGGTAACCGAAATGCCCCGGAAACTGCCTGGTGTACGATTAGCCGGGCTGTTTCCGTTTTAATTCCCTGCCTGGCATGGTACAATTTAACGATTCGGAAATTTGCAGGAGATACTATGACAGCCAACACTACCCAACAAGAAAAAGCAATCAACACGATCCGATTTCTGGCAGCCGATGGCGTACAGCAGGCTAATTCCGGTCACCCGGGATTACCCATGGGTACCGCCGCAATCGCTTTCACCATCTGGACCAAACATCTGCACCACAACCCGCAGAATCCGCAATGGGTCAACCGCGACCGTTTCATCCTATCCGGCGGACACGGTTCAATGATGCTTTACTCTCTGCTGCATCTAACGGGATATGCAGTCAGCCTGGACGATCTGAAACACTTCCGCCAGTGGGGCAGTATTACCCCCGGGCACCCCGAATATGGAATTACTCCGGGGGTGGAGACCACCACCGGTCCGCTGGGGCAGGGCTTTGCAAACGGCGTGGGCATGGCAATTGCCGAAGCTCACCTGGCAGCGGAATTCAACCGGGAAGGACATTCATTAATCGACCACTATGTGTATGCAATTGTGACCGATGGCGACCTAATGGAGGGCGTGTCATCCGAAGCGGCATCCCTCGCCGGGCATTTGCAATTATCCAAATTGATCTATTTTTATGACGACAATCACATCACGATCGACGGCTCGACCGAACTGGCTTTCACCGAAGACCGCGGGAAACGTTTTGAAGCCTACGGCTGGCAGGTATTGCATGTGGCAGATGGCAACAACGTGGCGGAGATCGATCAAGCCATCGTGGCTGCAAAGGCAGACCCCCGGCCAAGCCTGATCATTTGTCGGACGCATATCGGCTACGGGCTGCCGACCCGCCAGGATACCAGCAAGGCGCACGGCGAACCGCCCGGAGAAGAAGAGCTGCTCGGTGCGAAGAAGAAGCTGGGCTGGGAGAGTGAAGAAAAGTTCTTCATTCCACAGGATACGCTGCAATTCTACCGGCAGGCGGTGAGCAAAGGCGCAGAAGAGGAAGCTGCCTGGAAGCTGTTGTTCAAAAATTACCAGGCTGCCCACCCAATGGAAGCAGCCGATTTGGAACGACGGGCTGCCGGAACACTGCCGGCGGAATGGGATGCGGATATACCGGTATTTCCCACAGACGCCAAAGGTATGGCGACCCGCGCGGCATCGGGCAAGGTGCTGAACGCCATTGCCCAGCGGATGCCGGAGTTGCTGGGCGGTTCGGCGGACCTGGCTCCATCCAATAATACCTGGCTGCAGAACCAGCCGGCATTTCAGAAGGATACCCCCGAAGGTCGTAATTTCCACTTTGGCGTGCGCGAACACGGCATGGGTGCGGTGGTCAATGGCATGGCTTACCACGGATGTGTTCGCCCTTACGGCGCCACCTTCCTGGTGTTTTCCGATTACATGCGCGGCGCCCTGCGAATTTCAGCAATCTCGCATTTGAACAGCATCTGGGTTTTCACGCACGACAGTATTGGTCTTGGTGAAGACGGTCCAACACACCAGCCGGTGGAGCAATTACTGGCGCTGCGGGCGATCCCCAACATGGTTACCATCCGCCCCGCCGATGCCAATGAAACAGCCGCTGCCTGGAAGACGGCGGTCGAGAACCGGCACGGACCCATGTCTTTGATCTTAACCCGGCAGGCAGTGCCCACGCTGGACCGCACCATCTATGCCAACGCAGAGAACCTCAATAAAGGCGCCTACATTCTGGCAGACCTGGGCGAGAAGAAACCGGATATCATCCTGATCGGGTCAGGTTCTGAAGTGAGCCTGATCGTGGAAGCCGGGGAAGCGCTGGCAAAGGAAGGGGTGAATGTACGGCTGGTCTCCTTCCCCAGTTGGGAACTGTTCAAGAAACAGAGCAAAGATTACCAGCGTTCCGTTTTCCCGGATAACATCAAAACCCGCCTGGCGGTGGAAGCAGGTGTATCGATTGGCTGGAAGGAATGGGTGGGCGACAGCGGCATCGTTTTGGGAGTTGATAAATATGGCGCCTCGGCTCCTTACAAGGAATTGTTTGCCCACTACGGACTGACCGTGGAGCATGTGTTGGAAGAAGCGCACAAGCTGCTCGCAGGAGGCAGGTAAGATGCGCATAGCCATAGGAACGGATCATGCGGGTTTCTGCCTCAAATCCACCGTGATGGATGCCGTCAGGGCGATGGGGCACGAGGTGATCGATTTTGGTACGAACGACGAAAGCCGGGTGGATTTTCCGGATTATGCCAGGCTGGTCGCGGAGGCAGTACAAAAAGGGGAAGCCGACCGCGGGATAGCAGTTTGCGGCTCCGGTGTGGGTGTATGCATTGCCGCCAACAAGGTACAGGGTGTTTATGCCTGTGTCTGTCATGACATATACAGCGCTCATCAGGGCGTGGAGCATGACGGCATGAATGTACTTTGCCTGGGCGGGAAAGTGGTTGGAACGGAGTTGGCGCGGGAACTGGTGACAGCATTTTTGCAGGCAACCCCTGTGGCTGAAGAACGGTACCTGCGCAGAATCAAAAAAGTCAAGACGATTGAATCCAATCGTGGGTGAGGGTGTATGAACCGGAGTATCGAATTATTCAATCTGGGGCAGTCGATCTGGTACGACAACATTCAACGGAAGATCCTGCTGAACGGTGAAATGCAATCCTGGATCGAAGCCGGGAAAATCTACGGGGTCACTTCCAATCCCTCGATCTTTAACAATGCCATTTCGAAGAGTGACGATTACGATCAATCCATCCAGACGATGACCTGGGCGGGAATGAAAGCCGAGGGCATATTCGATGCTCTGGCGCAGGAAGATATCCGCAAAGCGGCGGAACTGTTCCTGCCGCTTTACCAGCGCACCGGGGGCAGGGATGGCTACGTGAGCATCGAGGTTAACCCCAACCTGTGCCGGGATGCTGCCGGTACTTTGCAGGAAGCCAAACGGCTCTGGAAAGCGATTGGCATGCCAAATCTGATGGTCAAGATCCCTGCCACTCAAGAGGGGCTGGCTGCCATTACAGATGCGATTGCGGAGGGGATCAACGTCAATGTGACGCTGATCTTTGCCCTGAAGCGTTATGAAGAAGTGATCGATGCTTTTCTAAAAGGTCTCGAAAAGCGGGCAGATGCCTCGCTGCCGGTGGATGGGATTGCCTCGGTGGCATCTTTCTTTGTCTCGCGGGTGGATTCCAAGGTGGATGGGTTGCTGCAATCGCAGATACGCGACGGCGGTGATGCCGAACTGTGCAAAAGCCTGCTGGGCAAGGCTGCCGTGGCGAATGCCCGGCTGGCGTACCAGATCTACCGCCAACATCTGGCATCCAAACGCTTCAAAGAACTGCAAAAACGTGGTGCGAAATTCCAACGCCCCCTGTGGGCATCCACCAGCACCAAGAATCCCGAATACAGGGATGTGGTTTACGTGGAGGAACTGATCGCCGGGAATACGGTCAATACCGTGCCGCCGCAAACCCTGGATGCGCTGCTCGACCACGCAGTGATCCAGGAGAAAATCGGCGACAGATTGGATGAGGCGAAGCAGTTGTTTGACAGGCTGAAGACAGCCGGCATCCATATCGATGTTGTCACCCGTGAACTCGAAGAGGAAGGTCTCAAGTCCTTTTCCGATGCTTATGCTGCCTGTCTCAAATCCATTGAAAAACGCAGGAAACAATATCTGCGGCAGTGCGGTTCCCTGCACGGGGAAACCCAGGCGCGGATGGCACTGCTCAAAGATGCCGGCTTCATCGAGAGGATGTACGCCCAGGATGCGACCCTGTGGACTGATGACGCCGATAGCCAGACGGAAATTAAAAAACGGCTGGGTTGGCTGTTCCTGCCCACGACATCGCGTGAACTGGTACCGGAGATCGTTACCCTGCGGGATGAGTTGGTTGCCGAAGGATACGATACGGTGGTGCTGATGGGCATGGGCGGCTCGTCGCTGGCACCGGAGCTTTACCAGCAAGTTTTTGGCAATCAAAACCAGATCCGTTTGCTGGTGCTGGATTCCACCGACCCCGACCAGGTACGGCATATCTCCCGTAGATGCAACCTGCTGAAGACCCTGTTCGTTGTTTCGAGCAAATCGGGCGGAACGGCAGAGGTGAATGCGTTCCTTTCCTACTTCTGGGAACGCACAAAAAAGAAGATCAAAGTCGACATCGGCAAACATTTCGTGGCGGTCACCGATCCGGGCACTTCACTGGAAAAGACCGCCCTGTCACGCAATTTTCGCAGGATTTTTCTGGCTGACCCAACGGTTGGCGGAAGATATTCGGCGCTTACCGTTTTTGG
>DAIOEK010000065.1:0-9235 GCA_036746315.1 Anaerolineaceae bacterium
CTATTGATGAGGAAAAATTAATGAGGGACATTCAGGATCGTGAAATTCTATCTCTGGCGATGCAGCACAACTTCTGGACCTGGTCAGCCCAAAAGCGGGTAAAACCAATTGCCATCAAAAAAGCGGAAGGCGTTTATTTTTGGGATGTAGATGGAAAGCGATACCTCGATTTCAATTCCATGGTGATGTGCGCCAATATCGGTCATGGCGATATACGGGTCATCCAGGCGATTCAAAAACAGGCGGCTGAATTACCTTTTGCCGGTCCGCAAATGGCAACGAAGCCCCGTGCATTGCTGGGTGAATTACTTGCGGAAATTACACCGGGTGACCTGAATACGTTTCTTTATACCCTGGGCGGCGCAGATGCCAATGAAAACGCTATGAAATTAGCCCGGGCGTATACCGGAAAGCACAAAATCCTTACCCGGTACCGGTCATATCACGGAGCGTCATCCGGGGCAATGAGCGCGACCGGTGATCCGCGAAGATCTGCCTGGGAGCCAAATTTGCCATCCGGTATCGTACATTTTCTTGATCCGTATCAATATCGATCCACTTTTCATGCGGGAAAGGCAGAAATATCAGAGCAGGAATTTGCGCGTGATTATGTTAATCACTTGGAGGAGATCATCCAATACGAACGCCCGGAGACCATCGCGGCGGTACTTTTGGAGACCGTTACTGGAACGAACGGCATCATCATTCCTCCAGATGGTTATTTACAGGGGGTGAGGGCGTTATGTGATCGATATGGGATATTGCTGATTGCCGACGAGGTGATGAGCGGGTTCGGCAGGACTGGGAAATGGTTTGCCGTTGATCACTGGCAAGTGAAACCCGATCTGATGACCATGGCAAAGGGTATTACATCCGGTTACGCGCCTTTGGGAGCGGTAGCCATCGCTCCGGAAGTTGCACATCACTTTGACGATATTGTGTTCGAGAGTGGGCTGACCTTCAATGGGCATCCCATATCCCTGGCTGCGGCGATTGCCAATATCGAAGTACTGCGAGACGATCACCTGATCGAGAATTCCGAAAAGATGGGGGCCGTCATCCAGCATTTGACCAAAAAGCTATATGAGAAGCATCCAAGCATTGGCACTTACCGTAATATTGGTTGTTTCGGAGTAATCGAATTTGTCAAGGATCGTAATACTCGTGAACCCATTAGCCCTTTCAATCAGACGTCCAAGGCGATGACGGAATTCCGCAACCAATTACTTCAAAACGGGCTTTTCGCTTACATTCACTGGCATACACTCCTGGTCATCCCCCCACTGTGCATAGACCCAAGTGAGTTGGAGGAAGGGTATGCGATCATCGATCAGGCGATCGACATATTGGATAGGGAAGTTGCTTCAATCTCTTAATAATCTTACAAGGTGAAAATATGGATTTTTCGTTATCTGGCGTTATGAAATCCTCACAAAAGGAAAATGGGACAGAGAAACTGCTGATCATCGGATCGGGTCCGGCTGGGTTGTCCGCAGCGTTATATGCTGCACGGGCTGAATTACAGCCGCTCCTTTTTACAGGTGTGGAACTGGGCGGACAGGCAGCTCTTACCTTTATCATTGAAAACTATCCGGGTTTCCCGGACGGGGTAGGCGGTTACGAATTGGGCGGCTTATTCCAAAAACAGGCTGAGAAATTTGGCGCCCGTATTGAATACGACACCATTTCGAGCGTGGATTTTTCCAAACAACCATATATCATAAAAACATACAGCACCGAATACAAAACCGACACCGTTATTATTGCCACCGGTGCCACGCCGGTCCACTTGAATGTACCAGGGGAAAAGGAATTAACCGGGAAGGGCGTTTCTTATTGTGCCACCTGTGATGGTTCATTCTTCAAGGACAAAAAAGTGGCTGTAATAGGCGGAGGCGACTCTGCACTCGAAGAAGCCATTTTCTTAACCCGCTTTGCTTCTTCCGTGACCATCATCCATCGGCGGGATGAATTGCGCGCCGGCGCCATTCTACAAAACAGGGCAAAAAGCAATTCGAAGATCAATTTCATATGGGACTCGGTGGTCGAAGAGATTGCCGGAGAAGAGAGTGTCAGTGAACTGCATTTGAAAAATATAAAAACCGGCGAAAAGAAATCCGTGGATTTCGATGGCGTTTTTATCTTCATCGGGCATAAACCGAACACCGATCTGTTTAAGGGCCATGTATCCATGGATGAAAAAGGATATATTTTAGTGGATAATGCCATGCGGACAAATTTACCGGGTGTATTTGCAGCCGGTGAAGCTGCCGACCCACTTTTCCGGCAGGTGATCACCTCCGCTGGAATGGGGGCGGGAGCAGCCATTATGGCAACCAGGTATCTGGAAAAATTGGAAGGATAAAAAATCGCCGGTTTCCCGGCGATTTTTTATCCTTTCTGTTATGGCGTTGGCGTGGAAGCCACGGCAGCGCCTATCCATGAAAATGCCCGTTGTTCAGAGACATCTCCCGCCGATTCATAGATCGGTTTGCCTGCACTGTCATTGCCGCTCTGGCGAACCACCGTGACCCACCATTTCATCACGTGGGGCAAGTTGTCGTTTGGTCTGAACGAGGTCGGCACAATGTATTTAGTATCGGTTACATAATCCACCAGGCGGCGCTGATTTTGATCGGTGAGGTCCACAATGGTTACCTGGTAGAGTTCGTTGGTGCGCAACGATCCCACTGAAGCCCATTGCAGAGTAAAGTTATCATTTGCCAGGGTGAACGATGCACCATCCGACGGCAGCAAAAGATTCGGGGCTGTGTATGGCGGCGGAACTGTGGGCGTTGGGGTGGGTCCGGGCGTGGGATTGCGTTTACAGAGAGGGATAATCAATTTCATCCCTTCCCAAACGATGTCGTTTGCCATACCGTTGTATTCCTTGATTGCCGACATGGGAACATCATAGTTTAACGAGACGGTGCTGAGTGTATCCGTGGCTTTGACGGTGTAGATATCCTTGAGACAGGCTGCTTCAGTGGCATCCACTCCGGAAAGGGTTGAAGTAGGTGTGGCGGTCGGTGTGGGTGTGGGTTGCGGAATGAGGATCTTCATACCCGGTACAAGAATACAGTTTGTACCCAGGTTGTTCAGCAGGATGATCGACTGCATCGAAACATCAAAGGTAAAGGCAAGGGATGAACAATAGTCACCTTCCTGGACCGTGTATTCAATAGGGGGGATGGGCGTCAGTGTCGGTTCCAGAGTTGGGGTGAGGGTCATGGTAGGCGTTAATGTCAGCGTGGGGGTTGTTGTTGACGTCGGTTCTGCAGTGGGTTCCACCACCCGACCGGTTGTGCGGAGCGTGAAGAAAACAGCGGCCGCGCCAATGACCAGGAATAATGTCAACAAACCCAAGGCGGCGGGTAAGGTGAGGGTTAATTCCGGCATGCGACTGGCTCGCACCGGTTTAATGGCCGAACTTGCAGGATTTGCACTGGTCAAACTGGTTCCACAGACCACGCACTTTGTTGCTTTTCCACTGACCCGAGTACCGCAGGTCGGGCAGGTTTTTGTTGTAGTAATAGATTTTTCTGGACTCATATGTTAGTCGTTCTCCAAGTGTGCGTATTATACCAAGTAATCAAACTTCCGTTTTCGTAAACCAATTTATGATATTATCACCGCATGTCAGACTTGTTAAGCCTGTATTTGCATATTCCATTTTGCCAGAGACGGTGCGGCTATTGTGATTTTGTCACCTATGCGGGTATGGAAGCTTTTCAGGCAAGCTATGTGCAGGCACTTTGCAAGGAGATCGCGCTAACCGGGGAGCATATCTGGGCGGATGCTGCAATCCATACCATCTACCTGGGGGGCGGGACACCCTCTCTATTAACATCCTTGCAAATCGGAAATATTCTGGAAAGCATCCACCTGGCTTTCCCAGTGATTCCTGAAGCTGAAATATCCATTGAAGCAAACCCGGGCACCCTGGACAGGGAAAAACTGGAAGGATACTTTGCCCATGGCGTCAATCGAATCAGCCTGGGGGTGCAGAGCGCGCGCAAGGATGAATTGCAGCTTTTGGAACGGATACACACCTACGAACAGGTGATTCGCTCTATAGAAATGGCAAAATCTTGCGGGTTTTCCAATATCAGCATCGATTTAATTTACGGGTTACCGGGGCAAAGAGTGCAGGATTGGCGAGAAACCCTGAATGCTGTTCTGCAACTGGGAGTTCAGCACATCTCCTGTTACTCTTTGACGATAGAAGAAGGCACGTCGCTAGCAGGCAGGGTTGCAGCAGGTGAAATAACTCCCCTGGATAATGATCTGGTCGGAGAGATGTTTGAAGAAGCGGTTCAATTTTTGGATAAAGCCGGGTTCGAGCACTATGAAATTTCCAATTGGGCTCTGGGGACGGGCAAGTGGCGGTCGCGGCATAATACCCAGTACTGGAAAAATGACGATTACCTTGGGTTGGGCGCTGGTGCGCATGGATATTACGGTGGTTTGCGCGTAGCTAATACAACGCAAATTCCCGATTATATCCAGCGAATGCGTTCGGGCGGTATAAGCGAGGCTGCAAACTGGATCAGCCCCGCGGTAGCGGACGTGACAAGCATCTCCAACCACGAGCGGATGCAGGATGAAATGATGTTAGGGTTTCGCTTGCTCAAGGATGGCGTTCGGGTGGATCGCTTCCGGGAAAAGTTTGGTGCTGAACCCGGTGAAGTATTTCAGGAGATCCTGCATAAATTATTGGATTGTGGATTGGTCGAATACAAAAATGATCCCGCGCGCTACCTACTTACACGACGCGGGATGATGATTGCCAACCAGGTTTTTCTCGAGTTTGTCGGGGATTGACGACTAGAATACAACGACCTTTGTACCGAATCCCACCTGTTCTACTTTATTGGCGGGTGCAATTGGAAGAGTCCAGCGATAGACCCATTTAGCTTCTTCCGTCTTCATGTTAATGCAACCATGCGACATGGTCATCCCGAAGTTGTTATGCCAATAGGTACCATGAAAGCCGATGCCGTTCTTGGTGAAAAATGTCACCCAGGGGACGCCAGGTAGAATATAAGCTTCCAAGTCATCGGTGAGGGTGCCTTCTCCCATATGCTTGGAAGGCAGCTTCGAGTAAACATTATAGGTGCCCTTGGGGGTTGCCCAGGAAGCTGAACCGGTGTAGCGGTTGGGTATTCCAGACGAGATGGTTGTCTTCAGCCTTTCCACGCCATCTTCATATGCGGTCATTCGCTGCATGCTCAAGTCAACCTCAATCCACTTTTTTTCCATGGGGATATCGGGAGAGATGGGGGAATATTCCTCCGGTTGAACGGAGCGCAAATGCTCTGCCGGAGCGAAATAATTCTCATATTCCGAGCTGATCAATTCATCACGAATGCGGTACCATGGCTGACCATCGGGACCTTCCTCCAGTGCGATGATCCAATGCAGAGAACCATCGTAAAGACGGTACAGCGGCTGCCAACCTTTACGCTTATCGAAATGATATGTCTGAGAATACGGCACGGTAACCTCGACCAATTGTCCGGTGTCGGGAACCGTTTTTAACACTTCATTCAACTGGTTGCGCACGATCATTACATGGGCGGAATGAACGTAACCGTTCCACACCCTATACCACAGCGGATTGTATCCAGGGCCGTTGGGGGAAATCACTTCTTCATAGATATTCAAAAGCTCGTCGCGATACTTTTGTCCAACTATTGTGCTGGTATCATCCGGCTTGCTGTAAATACTCACCGAGGTTATGGCTACCCGTCCGGTTAAATCCGTATTCAACAGATCAGTTAAATTTACTTTGGGCGCTACAGCCATTGCACCAAGACTGTAACCGGATCTTTTCAGGAATTCTCTGCGGTTCATTTTTTACCACCATGGCTCAAAATTATAGCCGAGTAAATTGGATAAAGCAAGTCGTATTTAGATGTTCTACACTGTTGCAAGAAACAGCCCGACCGGCAGAAGTTCCACGTACGGTTAAACGCAGAGTATAATGCATCATTCTTAATGGGAGATTATTGCAGCATGAGCAACTCAACCGATATGATTCAGAAAAGAATCGATGCCTACACTGATCGGGTCAGTCGATTAAAGTCAGAAGATTTGTACTTCTATAATCAGCCTGTTGAAGAAATTGTGGGGGGCAGCAAGGTGGTTGTAAATGGACGGCAAATGGATATGTTTGCCTCTTACAGTTATTTGGGGCTGGTTGGGCATCCGCGTATCAACAAGGCTGCCCAGCTGGCTGTCGCGCGATATGGCACGGGCACCCATGGCGTTCGAACACTGGCCGGCAGCCTGGTATTGCACAACGAATTGGAAGAAATGCTGGCACAGTTCAAACATGCCGAAGAAGCAGTCACCTTTACTTCCGGGTATGTCACTAATCTCAGCGTGATCTCCACTTTGATTGCCAGAGGCGACATTGTCTATTGTGATAAATTGAACCATGCCAGCATCTACGATGGCTGCCTGCTTTCCAGGGCGAAATTTGAACGCTTCGAACACAATGATTTGCACGACCTGGAGGAAAGGCTTAGTACCGCTCCAGCAGCCAGTGCGAAACTGGTTGTGGTGGACGCCGTTTTCAGCATGGATGGCGATTTGATCGATCTGCCCGCAATCGTTGCGTTGTGCAAAAAATACCATGCCTGGCTGATGGTGGACGAGGCGCATTCACTAGGGGTTCTGGGAAAGAGCGGCAGTGGAATCGAAGAGCATTTTGGAATACCTGGAAGCATCGACATAAAGATGGGGACACTTTCCAAGACGATCCCCTCTGTGGGCGGCTATGTTGCCGGAAGAAAAGATCTGATTAACTATATCCGGCATGCTGCGCGCGGGTACATCTTTTCGGCTGCCCTACCCCCGGCGCAAGCTGCCGCGGCACTCGAAGCCCTGCACGTGATTGTGGATGAGCCCCTGCGCATTAAAAAACTGAAGAACAATTCTAGCCGCTTTATCGACGGATTGAAAAATGCCGGCTTGGATACGATGTTAACTGAGACGGCAATTGTGCCGGTACTATGCGGCGAGGATGATACAGCATTTGCCATGACGCGGGAAGCTCAACATCAGCAGATATTTGTTCTGCCGGTTGTTTCCCCTGCTGTGCCGCAGGGACTGGCCAGGCTGCGGGCAACCGTGACTGCTGCTCATGAAGATGATGCCATTGACCATGCGATCGAAGTTATTGCCGAAAGCGCCCATAAACTTGGCGTGCTAAAATAAGTTCGTGCCGAATTCAAAGTTTGCGCAAATTATCCTAAGACCCGGGCGTGAGCAAAGCCTGCTCAGAAAACATCCCTGGGTCTTTTCCGGAGCCATCGACACAGTGGAAGGAAATCCACAGACGGGGGAGAGTGTTCTGCTGCGTTCTGCGAAAGGCGCTGTGCTGGGATGGGGTGCGTACAGCCCGGCATCCCAAATACGTGTGCGAATGTGGTCGTTTCAGGAAGATCAGATCCCAAACGACGAGATGCTACACTCGCGGATCGCATCTGCGGTTGAAATGCGAAAACGTCTACCTGATGCGCGTCAAACAGATGCCCTGCGCTTGATACATTCCGAATCTGATCAGTTGCCGGGCATTATTGCGGATTCGTTTGGTGAAGTGGTCGTGCTTCATTTGCACACTGCCGGAGCCTACCATTGGCGCGACGTAATCCACAGCGCAATTCGAGATGTCACCCATTGTCGCACATTGTTGGAGGTTTCTGAGGATGAGGTGTTAAAGCTGGAAGGGCTAACCCCCTTTCATGATCAGGAGGGTGATGCGGTATCCAATCCCTTTCTCATCAGTGAGCATGGATTGAAATATCAGATCGACTTATCGGAAGGGCAGAAAACCGGCTTTTATCTTGATCAGCGGCAGAACAGACTGGCGATCCGCAAGTATTCGTCAGGGGGGAAAGTACTGGACGCATTTTCATACAGCGGTGGTTTTTCCATGAATGCCCTGATGGGAATGGCGAGCAGTATCGATGCAATTGACAGTTCTGCTGCGGCACTGCAGTTGCTCAAATCCAACCTGGATTTAAATGGTTTTGGGGAAAAGAAGCAAAGTCAAATTCAGGCGAATGTATTTGAACACCTGCGCAAATTGCGTGACCAAAATGCACGTTATAACCTCATCGTTCTCGATCCGCCCAAGCTGGCACCCACCCGGGCGCAGGCGGAAAAAGCTGCCCGGGCGTATAAAGACCTGCAAATCCTCGCGCTCAAGTTATTGGATAGCAGGGGAATTCTCATGACGTTCAGCTGCTCCGGTGGTGTGGATATGAGTTTGTTCAAGAAGATACTTATGGACGCATCCCTGGATGCAAACCGTCAGGTGCAAATTATCGAGCAACTGCATCAGGCGGCGGATCATCCAGTCCAACCGTGTTTTCCCGAAGGCGAATATCTCAAGGGATTGGTGTGTGTGGTTGATTGAAACAAAAAATCAGCACAGCGTGCTGATTTTTTTTGTGGAGATGGCGGGACTTGAACCCGCGTCCGAAAGATTCGACCCTCAGATATCTACGAGCGTAGTGGCATCTTTCATTTCACCGGAGTACCGCTCATCCACGTTGCTGTAAGCCGGCAATCCGTTTGGACCCGAAAGCCCTCTTTCCTGAGTTTAACGGCATCCCACAGGGCACACCTGCATTGTGACGCCTGCTCCACCACCGGCAGGTGATCGGGGTGGGCAGACGGACCTCATTTGAGGTCAGCCGGGCTTCTATCGCTGTTAGGCAGCGAGAGGAAGCGCAGCGTAGGAAGTGCGATTGGCACTTGATTTTTTGTGCTGATTTTTCGAGGTCGGCACCTCTCGGCTCGCAATCCGGGGCCAGCCTCCCCCGTCGAAGCCAGTCATCCCCAGTACTTGTATTATACCGTGTTTTTTGTTTTACCATTCTCAAGTTCCCTTTTGGGTAGGATGGAGTAAAATTGATCTTTAAGCATGGTATCTTGGCTATCTCTTCCCTGATCGGAGCAATATATGCTGGAAATTTACAAAACCACCTCGCAAGGGCTGGAAAGACAAGATGAAATTTCGGCTGGCTGTTGGATAAATGTCATCAATCCGAGCAAGGAAGAAATAACCCGAATTGAAAACCTGGATGTTCCCCTGGATTTTATAACGTACTCACTGGATATTGACGAACGTCCAAGAACAGAACGCGAAGATAACGGAACACTGCTTATTCTCTTAAAAATCCCCTATTTTGCGGGAAAAGATGTTGATGTGCCTTATACG
>DAIOEK010000066.1:0-9051 GCA_036746315.1 Anaerolineaceae bacterium
GATGAACCCACCACCGGGGTGGACCCGGTGACCCGTCAGGATTTCTGGCAGTTGATCATTTCCCTGGTCAATAATCAGCACGAGCTGAATATGGAAAAGGTGGCGGTCTTGATCTCCACCCCCTATATGGATGAGGCAGCCCGCTGTCACCGCATCGGGTTTATGCACCACGGTCGCATCATCGCCGAGGGCACGCCGGGCGAGTTGCGTTCGCTGCTCTCCGGCAGGATTCTGGAACTGACCGGGCATCCGCTGCCCCTTTTGAAGCAGATCGTTCGTGAATTGCCCGTGGTCGAAGATGCACACGCCTTTGGCGATTGCCTCCACATCCACTTCAAGCAGCAGATCCGCCGCGACGTGATACCGTTGCTGGAAAAATACATCCGCGGCAAGGGCGCCGTCTTCACCCACGCCCGTGAGATCCCCCCCGTTTTGGAGGATGTATTTATTGCTCTTGCCGATGGCGAATCGCAGCAGATCGGAGAATCACAGCATGCCTGAACCGGTGGTGATCGTCGAAGAACTGACCCGTAAGTTTGGTGATTTCACCGCAGTGGATCACGTCAGCTTTTCAATTCAGCAGGGCGATGTGGTCGGCTATCTGGGACCGAATGGCTGCGGCAAAACCACCACCATCCGCATGCTGCTGGGGCTGTTAAAGCCTACCTCGGGCAGGGCGACGGTGTTGGGCTATGATGCATTCCTCCAATCGGAACTGGTCCGTACGCGGGTCGGCTATATGTCGCAGAAGTTTGCCATCTACGATGATCTCACGGTGCAGGAGAATCTCAGCTTTTATGCCGGAGCCTACGGCATCACCGACCCCACTTGGATTGCCGCCGCAATTCAGCGCACCGGTTTGCCCGGGCATGAAAAGACGCTCACCCGCGAGCTTTCCGTCGGATGGCGTCAGCGCCTTGCCCTGGCAATTGCCCTCGTCCATCGACCGCACATCCTTTTTCTGGATGAGCCTACCTCCGGTGTCGATCCCAAAGCCCGCCGCAACTTTTGGGATCTGATCTATTCCCTCGCGGAAGAGGGCGTCACCGTCATGGTTACCACCCACTACCTCGATGAAGCTGAATACTGCAACCGGGTGGGGATGATGCGTAATGGAAAGCTTCTGGCAATGGATTCTCCGCGTGCGTTGAAAGAACGCTTTATCGAAGGCAATGTGTTCGAATTGTATTTGAGCTCATTGACCGGTGGCTTGAATATATTGCACCAGACCCCCGAGGTTAAATTAGCCAGCCTCGCCGGTGATCATATCCGTATGATTACCGACAGTCGCTTCAATGAGCAGCAGTTGAAGAAGGCGCTCGTCTTGGCGGGTATTCAGGTCACCGCGCTGCAAAAGGGGGAACCAGCCCTGGAGGATGTCTTCAGCACGCTGGCGCGTTAGCGGGAGGGATGATGGGCAGACCGGCAACACAGCACGAAGTAAAAAAAGAAGAAATCGTTCTGGCGGCAATCGAATGTTTTTCCCGCTATGGCTTCGAAGGCACCACCAATAAACTGATCGCCGCAGAAGCCGGGTTGAACAGCGCTTCGCTGATTTACCATTATTTTCCCAGCAAAACGGATTTGTTCATTGCCTGTTTGTTCAGTTTTCAGGAACTCGATGATTTCAAGGCCGATCTCGAATGTAATCACGACCAGCCCCCTGAGCAATATTTACTGTTCCTTGCGGGCAAGTACCTGCAAATATTGCGCGATCCGCGTCTGTCAAAGATCATTCCCCTTTTTGTAGGTACCCTGCAGAGCCACCGTGAGTTGATCCCTTACCTGGTGGAGCGAATCGAGGCGGTTTTATGGCAGCCGCTCAATACGTATTTGCAGCAAAAAATAGCGGAAGGTGTCCTCATACCGTTGGCAGCTTCTTCGGCATTGCAGATTTTCCTCGGACCCATGGTGATTCGCATGCTTTCACCGCAATTTCTGGGTCTTTCGAGTATTCGTGATGAAGAATCGGATGAAGCATTTGTGCGCAATCTGGTAACCATCTTCCTCAACGGAGCGCGCAAGACGGCTTGATTTGATCTGTTTTTTTTGGGGGGGGATTTCAGGATGTTGCTTCGCTCAGTTGGCAGTCCGCTGTCCAGTGCAGCGCCACCGACCGGTCGCTTCTGCCCAGGCTGGCGTGGATGAAGGCATCAAATTGGGCGGTGTCTCCCGTGGTGTAGAACACGTTCTCGGGCTTCTCCGTTGAATCCGTTGGGGCGTGGATCTGCTCCAGCAGTCTCTGTGCCTGGCGTGCCACCGCCGGCGCCGGGTCGATCACCCGCACCTCCGCCCCCGCGATCTTCTGGATCAGGGGGATCACAAAGGGGTAATGTGTGCACCCCAGCACCACCGTATCGATGCCCGCTTGTAGCATTGGGTCCAGCGCCTTGCGTAAAATCTCTTCCGTTTCCGGAGAGTCGAGTTTTCCGGCTTCGATCTGCTTCACCAGCCCCGGGCAGACATCCTGAAGCACCGTCACGTCTCCGGCGAACCGCTCGACCACCGAGGCATACAGCTCCCCCTGGAAGGTCGCCGGGGTTGCCAGCACCCCCACCACCCCCGAATGCGTATGTTCTGCCGCCGGTTTGACCGCCGGCTCCATGCCAACGAAGGGGGTTTCGGGGAAGGTCTCGCGCAGATGGCGCAGCGCGGCAGCCGAAGCTGCGTTGCAGGCGACCACGATCAATTGTGCGCCTTTGCCCAGCAGAAAACGGGTGATCTCTTCGGCAAATCTGCGCACTTCCAGCAGCGGGCGCGGTCCGTAGGGCACGTGCCCCTGGTCCCCCAGGTACATCACCGAAAGCTGCGGCATTTGCCGGTTGATCTCCCGCCAAACCGATAGTCCCCCCACGCCTGAATCAAAGATCCCGATCCTGGTCATATCTGCCTCAGGGAGTATTATACCCGCCCTTGCGGCTGAACTGTATCAGTGCGGCGAACAGCCCCGCGGATACCGGTTCATCTGTCAGGTTTTCCGGGTGCCACTGCACTGCGTAGCCGAAGGGGTGATCTGCTATCTGCACTGCTTCGATCAGCCCGTCCGGCGCATTTCCCAGAACGTGCAGGTCTTTGCCCGGGGTTTGGATGCCCTGGTGGTGCCGCGAGTTCACGGTGATCGACCGCGCGCTGCCTGCGCCTCCCTGCCAGGGGATGGCAGTCAGCCGCACTTCGTGCGCCGGGTGCGCACCCGGCAGGTTGTCTGCGCTGCTGTGGGGGATTTCGCTGCCCAGTTGGCTGGGGATATCCACGTACAGTGTGCCTCCCAGGGCGACGTTGACTACCTGAATGCCGCGGCAGACGCCGATCAATGGCATGCCCTGCCGCCGTGCATATTCGAATAATTTCAGTTCCAGTTCGTCGCGCTCGGCGACCACATCATCGTAGGGCAGGCGGGTATCTCCGCCGTACAGGGCGGGGTCTATGTCGCCGCCGCCGCTCAACAGCAGCCCGTCGATTTCCGCTAGCGTGATCTCTGCCGGCTGGGCGTGCAGGTTCGCCGGCAAAATGCGCGGCTCGCCGCCCGCGCTGCGTATCGCCTGGCAGTATGCCCGCATAGCCGGGGCTTCTGCCAGCTTCTCGATGCTGCCAATGCGTGTGGTAATGCCGATGACCGGATTGTTCATATGTTCTTCCTGGGCAGGATTCTAACTGGAATAAGAAAAGGGTGCAACCGTGAGGCTGCACCCTGGGATGACGATTGAATGACTTATACGTTGAATTTCTGCTTGAGCCGCGCGCTCTTGCCCGTGCGGTTGCGTAGGAAGTACATGCGTGCGCGGCGCACTACATTGTGTCGCTCCACCACAACCTTTTCGATGCGCGGAGAGCGTAGTAAAAAGGTGCGTTCCACGCCCACGCCGTTGCTCGCTACGCGGCGGACGGTAAAGGTGGCGGTGTTGCCGCTCTTGGAGGTATACAGCACCGTGCCCTTGAATTCCTGGATTCTTTCGCGGTTGCCTTCTTTGATCTTGACATGCACGCTGACGGTGTCGCCCGGGTACAAAGCGGGGATGTTCTCGTTTTCAGGTGCCTGAACTGCATTCAATAAATCGCTCATTTTCTTCATCCTTACCATACAAACAATGTACGCCTGTTGGCGCGAAGAAAGAGTATATCACAGACTCAGATTCACTGCAAGTTGGTTTTTGCAGTTGGCGGGTCAAATGGATATTTACCGCATCCGCCGGGAAAACCGCGGGTTTCGCTTTATTCCAGCGCCAGTTGATAGATATTCAGCACGTCCTGTCTGGCCAGTTTTACAAAATTTCCCACGCTGTGGCTGTCGTTCTCGGTGCATTTTCCTGCCATCAGGTCGAAATCGCCGCTGCTGATTCCCGCCTGCGTCAGACGCACCGCCAGCCCGAGCGAAGCCCAAAACGCCTCCAGTTGGGCAATACCCGCCAGCGCGGTCTTTTCCGGGTTAAAGTGGTCCTCCTCCACGTTCCACACCCGCACGGCGAACTGCACGAAGCGGTGAATGTCGTGCTGGTGGACGTATTTCATCCACGCCGGAAAGATCATTGCCAGACCGGCGCCGTGTGCAATATCGTATTGCGCGCTCAGTTCATGTTCGATGTCATGCGAAGCCCAATCCCCCACCCTGCCGGTGTTGAGCAGATTGTTATGTGCCACGGTGCCCGCCCACATCACCTCAGCCCACGCATCGTAATTTTGCGGCTCTGCCAGTATTACCGGCGCATTGTGGATCACGGTTTTCAGCACACCTTCGATCATCCGGTCGGTCAATTCCACCGGATGTGAGTTGGTGAAATAGCGTTCCATCAGGTGTGCCATGATGTCGGCAACGCCGCAAGCCACCTGGAAGGGGGGCAGGGTGAACGCCAGCTCGGGGTTGAGGATCGAAAAGCACGGGTAAACATGCACCGAGTTGAAAGCCCGTTTGAGCATGCCTTCTTCCCTGGTGATCACGCATCCGGTGCTGGCTTCACTGCCCGCCGCCGGGATGGTCAGAATGGTCGCCACGGGCAGTGCATCTTTCACCCGGGCTTTGCCGGTGAAGAAATCCCACACATCGCCGTCATACTTTACCCCTGCGGCAATGGCTTTGGCTGAATCGATCGGGCTGCCGCCGCCCACCGCGAGGATCAGACCGATATTGTGCTCCCGGCACAAACGGATGCCTTCGTATACCAGGCTCAGGCGCGGGTTGGGTTTTACCCCCGGTAGTTCGATGTATTCCACCCCGTTTTCGCGCAGCGATTGGATGATTTTATCGTACAGCCCGGTCGTCTTAATCGATCCGCCGCCGTAATGCAGCAGCACTTTCTTGCTGATCTGGGCGGCTTCACAGCCGACCTTGTCCTCGCTGCCCCTGCCAAAAATGATCTTGGTCGAATTGCTGAAAACGAAATTATCCATGATTGCTCCAATCTGCTGACGATATTTTACCCGTGCTAATTATATGAGATGCCCGCACAATAAATGGGATGCAGTTTATACGGCGGGCAGCGTTAACCTGGCGACCACCTCGTCGTCTTCGGTTTCACCGGTCTCGACAAAGCCCAGTGAAAGGTAAAGCTGCCTGGCGCGGATGTTGCCGGGTTGATAAGAAAGCGCGAACTGCCGATAACCGTGCTCGCGCGCGAGCTTCGCGATTGCCGCCACGACCGCCCGCCTGCCGTATCCCTTGCCCTGCTGCTTCTGATCGATTAGAATGCCGCCCAGCCAGCAGCTGCCGTCGGCTTCATCTGCCGCCCACATCAACAAACCGATGATCCCCCCGCGTTCCGCCTGGATTGCCAGCGGCTGCCATAGCCCGCCGTAATGGCATAAACACAGGTAATAAGTCGGCGCAGCCACATAATTCCGCTGCTCGGCAGCCACCTCCAACCCGGCAACCCGCCGCCAGTTCTCCGCATTCACCGGGACGAGATTCACCTGTACCTGGGTCGTTTTCTCTGCTTCATTCATGGCTGAATTGTAACCCAAACCTGCATCGATCGCCGCCCTGAGCCTCTTGTCATTCCGCCTGCTGAGCTTATCCGTAAGGTGGGGCCAGCCCCCACCGCCTCACTTTTCCGGAGTCATATCATTCTGCTTGCCATGGCGGGCTTGACAGGGAGGGCGCGCCGCGCCCGAAGAATCTCTACACACCCCTCAACCGTTGCGAAGCTGCAACTATAGAGTGCGCCCCGGCGCACCAAATCCCTACGCACTCTCGGTAAGGTTGGATCGCTCGAAGAGCACACTTCGTGTGAGGATATCAATCCGAAACCCAACACATCCATTTTATACCCATAACAGGGTGGAGCCCCCCCACCTCGCTGCGCTCCCGTCGTGGCGGGGCTTGTCCCCGCCAACCGCTCGCCTGCCACAACCCAAAATTCATGTCACAAATGACAGCTACCATCTTCCCTCCCATCCCACTATAATGGGGGAAGAAATGGGCGCGCAGGAATCCCCCGTTCCTTTTTGAGACCCACGAATTGTTTCTTTTTGTTCCTGAGAACTTTTTTTTCGCACACGTAAAAAACTTTTTCCGCCTGCAAAAGCAAATTCCCCCACCGGAAAGGTCTCCCCGTACATCCTGCGATTCTTGCAAGAAGAACCCGCCGCGGATATTGCAGTTCCCCTGGGACGGGTGTGCCGGGTACCTCTTTCCACAAAAATGCGGACCCTTTGCCTGCAATCCTCTATAATGGGGGTGGAGCGAAAAATATGAAAATGCAACGAATTGGCAAAATTTGGCTGGGGTGCCTGCTGCTCACCCTTTTGGCGATCCCCTTTCAGATGGCGCAGGCGAACCAGGCTGATGCACCGCAGGTATTGGTGCTGCGCTATAGTGGCGCGCTGACGCCCACCATGCAGCAATATATCCAGCGCGGCATCGCCCGTGCCGAAAAGATGGATGCCGAACTGATGATCCTGGAGCTGAATACCCCGGGTGGTCAGGTGGATATCATGAACAACATCGTGCAGGATATCCGCGCCAGCCGGGTGCCGGTGGTGGTGTATGTCTCGCCGCGCGGCGCCATGGCAGCCAGCGCCGGTGCGCTCATCACCATGTCGGGGCATGCCGCTGCGATGGCGCCCGAGACCATCATCGGCGCCGCCTCGCCGGTCGGCTCGCAGGGGGAGGATATCGGCGAGACCATGGAAGCCAAAACCAAGGAAGCCCTCATGGCAACGGTGCGGACGCTTACCGCAGGTCGTCCGCCCGAGGCGGTGAAGCTCGCCCAGGAGATGATCCAAACCGCCCGCGCCGTCTCCGCCCGCGAGGCCCTGGATGTCGGTATCGTCGACTTCATCGCGGTGGATGTGGCTGACCTGCTGCGCCAGCTCAATGGCTTCACCGTCCAGGTACAGGATCAATCCGTGTTGCTCAACACCCAGGATGCCGTCCGCACCGATTTGCCCACCTCCCTCATCGAGCAGATCCTCGCCATGCTGACCAACCCCAATATCGTCTTCATTCTGCTGTCGTTGGGCGTTCAGGCGATACTCATCGAGCTTTCCAGCCCGGGCGGCTGGGTCGCCGGTTTTATCGGCGTGGTGTGCATTGCTCTGGCAGTTTACGGCATGGGCGTGCTGCCGGTGAACTGGTTTGGGCTGCTGTTCATTGCCATTGCCTTTGTGCTCTTCATCCTGGAGTTGAAGACGCACACCGCCGGTGCGCTTACGGCTGCTGGCGCCGGATCATTCATTGTCGGCGCGCTGGTGTTGTTCAACTCGCCCGGCGTGCCTGATATCTTCAGGGTGAGCGTCCCGCTGGTGGTCGTCACCGGCATCGGCATTGCCGCCATCTTCTTTGTCATCGTCGGCTACGTGTTGAAAGCGCAGCGTACCCCCATCCGCATCGGTCGGGAGTCGCTCATTCAGCGTACTGGCGTGGTGCGCAAGACGCTCAACCCCGTCGGCAGTGTGTACATGGATGGCGAACTGTGGACGGCTGAATCCATCGACGGCAGCACCATTACGGTGAATACCTGCGTGCAGGTCGTTCGGGTTCAGGGGCTGAAGATACTGGTCACGCCAGCCGAACGCTTCTCATCCAATTCATGATTTTCTCAATCCCGAAGGAGATATTTCCGATGAAACTTGGGTTTGTATATCCGCAAAATGAAGTCCCTGCCGCTCCTGAAGTACTCAAGGAAATGGCGTTTGCCCTTGAAAAAGAGGGATATGACCACATGTTGGTTTATGAGCACGTATTGGGTGCCAACCCGAACCGTCGCGGCGGCTGGACGGGTGTTTACAGCAGTCAGGATGCCTTTTGGGATCCCTTTACCATGTTCAGTTACCTTGCGGGAGCCGGCTCGAATCTAGAAATGGTCACCGGTATTCTCATCCTTCCCCAGCGGCAGGCGGCGTTGGTTGCCAAGCAGGCTGCCTGTGTGGATCTGATGGCCAAAGGCAGGTTACGTCTGGGTGTGGGGTTGGGCTGGAATGAGTTGGAGTACGCCGGCTTGGGCAAGAATTTCAATAACCGGGGTATCCGCCTCGAAGAACAGGTGCAGGTGCTGCGTGAGTTGTGGACAAAGCCGCTGGTGACCTTTGCCGGGCGCTGGCATGCCATCGATGATTGCGGCATCAACCCGCTGCCCATGCAACAGCCCATCCCCGTCTGGTTTGGTGGAGGCGCCGAGAAGGCGATCGAACGTATGGCGCGTATGGGGGACGGCTGGTTCCCGGGTCCCAGGACAGTGGCGGATGCCCGTCCGCAGTTGGAGCAGATGACATCTGCGTTAAAGAGGAACGGGCGCACCTGGAAGGGATTTGGTCTGGAACCGCGGGTGGTGTTCAAGAGGGGGCAGGAAGGCGAATTCAAGCGCAATGTTGCGGAGTGGCTGGATGTCGGTGCGACCCACATCTGTGTGAACACACTCGGGCAGGGCTATGATACACCCTCTGCCCATCTGGATGCCCTGGGCGAAGCGCTGCATGCGCTCGCAGCGGGTTGAGCTGATCCTCACCCCTATACCCATCCTGCCGGGGAAAGGTCTCCCTCTGTTTGGGGAGACTTCAGGGGATATCTGACTGCAACACATCGAGACCAAAGCCTACCCGAACGGATTTGTGCAGAGCAGG
>DAIOEK010000067.1:0-8908 GCA_036746315.1 Anaerolineaceae bacterium
CAGCCAAATTTGTACCAGCCAGTCTTGATGATGAGGATATCGCCTTCGCGGACATCCACCACACTCTCGATCATGGCGGGGGTATACACAGACGAATTGCTTACTTTATCGGAAATATCGGCAATAACGCCAGGTCCGACCCACTCTTCCAGGGGTACCTGCCCGATGGCGCGACCGGCGGGGTAGAAGTGTTTCTCTCCATCCATGTGGGTTGCCAGGTGGATGGATGCGTTGCAGATGGAACCATTGCGGCCCATGCCGAAGAAGGCGCCTGCACCACGTTTGGTGTATTTGACAGACAGCGGTTCGTAATTCGCCCACTGAGGAGATTGAACGCTGAAGGGCACGGTCATGTCATACATTTTGCTCTTCTTCATCTCAGCAAAGAAAGCGTCTTCCGTCATACCATCGGGAGCTGTCCAGGCGAACACACGAGCCCAGGCAGCTTCGGTTTCCATAAAGGGAATTGGTTGGCAGGAGATCCAGGCGCGCTTGTTCTTGAGTTTGTCAACATCGCCCACAATGGATTCAACAAAGAGCTGGTGTGCCTTGGGCAGGGTAATATGGGTCATTTCATAGTATTCGTCCTTGGGGAACATTTCATCCCAAGTTTTGCCATACTTTTCCTTGAGTTTCTTCTCGGCTTTGGCAAATTCACTCTCGTGCCAGCGGGAAATGGGGGTGTTCATGGGATGTTCGAATGAACCGCAATCCACACCAACCCACTTCAGTTCCATATCCAACACCCACTGGAAGAATTCAGGTGAGGGACCCGGATGGCGGACCAGGAAACCAAATTCCTTGTTTTCCACACCACCCTGTGCTTTTGGATTGATTGTGTCGGGTTGATCCCAGGAATAGCGATGGTAGCCAGTATTGATAATGAGAATGTCACCCTTCTTAACTTTGACCTTCTTTTGGATCATTTCCGGGGTGTACAGGCTGTAATCTTCGACCAGGTCGGAGATATCAGCCACGACACCTTCACCGGTAAGATCGGTCAGAGGGACGTCAGAAATGGCGCGCATGCCGGAATGGAAGGAGCGCTCGCCCACCAGGTGGGTACCAACAGTATTGCTCCAGTTCAGGATTTGACCATTAGCACCAGCGCCGCCGCCATAGGCACCTGTAACGCGTTTGAAAAAGTGAATTTCCAAAGCCTTTTCCATAGGCCACGGGGGAGTAAAAATACTGCAACCCTGGGTTAGATCGTACAATTTTGCTGAAGCCAACATCTTGATAAAGCTTTCACGATCCATAATATCCTCCTATCAAGGTAAACAAAGGATGAATAGCCTAATTGAAGCCGTACTTATCCGCATACGCAACCAGTGCGTCTTCAAAGCACTTCATGGGTGCGCTGACCACACCTGCGCCAACCTGACCTACGCCCGGGTCTTTATGGGCCACACCGGTGTTAACACGCGGTGTAATACCCTTTTCGACAACTTTGCGGATATCCACGCCGGTCGGCGTACCGCGGAAATCGAGACCTGGGATGGTGAAGGCTTTGTGTTCCGCGTAGGTGATTTCGTACATATCGAAGGTGGTGGTGGTGGCATCTTTGGCGGTGCCGCCAATAAAGGTCACCAATGCAGGCGCAGCCGCCATGGCAAAGCCACCAAAACCAGCTGTTTCGGTGATTACACTGTCACCGATATCCGGGTTGGCATCCTTTTCAGTAAATCCGGGGAAGTAGAGCGATTTGACCATCGGGGCGGGTGCGATAAACCACTGGTCTCCAGTGCCGCTGACCCGAATACCGAAATCCGTACCATTACGCGCCATGGTGGTAACGATGGTGCTGCCTTCGATATTGGATGCTGCATCACACATGGTTTTGGCTGCCGCCATCACCGGATTGAGGATTGAAAGTGCGTTATCGCCCAGGAATTTGATGATGTCGTAAGCCTGCTGGCGATCATCACAAACCTTGGCAATCGCCGGAGCAAGTTCCTTGGTAAACAGGATGGAGCATGCATCCAGACGGTTGTGACCGTCATCGCCCATGTGGAGTGCTTTGGACAGCATTGCACGAATATCAATGCCGCCAACTTCCTTGATGGCTTTATCCAGAATGGGGCCCATGTTTTCGTTCATGAAGCGCAATTTATCCAGAACTTCCTGGCTGTAAGCGCCCATGCGCAGCACCTTTCCGCGACCTTCGTTCAAACCGGAGTATGCCTTATTTCCGTGGGTCTTATTTTCAACTTCATATACCATAAAGGACGGGGCAATCAAGCCAGCCATCGGACCGGCAGCAGCGTGGTGATGGCAGGGAGCATAATCAATTTTTCCGGAGGCAGCCAGTTTTTGGGCTTCATCCAAATTCTTTGCCAGACCTTCGTACATCAAACAACCCCAAATGGCTCCCTTTACCGGACCAGCCATGCGGTCATATGTAATCGGAGGACCAGCATGGATCAGCAGGTTGGGTTTCATGCCAGGGATCATATCAATTGCCCGACCTACACCGGTGAGCACCGGGCGGGCATCCATCATTTTTTCAACAGCTTCCTTGTTCGCGCGTTCGATATCTAATACCATGCTATCCTCCTGTTATTTCTTCAGGCTTGCCTGATGACGCTTGATGTTGGAAAGAATACGCATAAGCTTTTCATTTCCACCAGCCGGTGGTTTCCAGTCCACCTGTAAGGTGGGCACGCCTTGCGCTACCAGGTCTTTCGCGAAGGAATCGAGACCAACATTGATCGCTTCGAGTTTCTTGCGCAGAATATCGAGGTCGGAATGGGCGAATTTCGATTCCGGAACGGGGTTGCCCGCAACAGCTGCTTTAGCTGCCTTGGGTTGCTGGGAAGCGGGAACTTCATCCGAATTGAGTGCTTTGAGAATGGCACCCGCATAGCGAACCATTTCCTCATTCGAGGTAGAGACCCATGCTCCGCCAGCCTGCATCTTGGAGATTTGATCCCGCAAATTCTGAGGATCGTCATCCGTGCCGGTGACAACAGCCACCACAGCCAGTTGTCTTCCGGCTTTGTGTGCTGTTTCGATGGCTTTCTTCACCGCCGGACCAAGCTCGCCGGCTGGATCAATATGAGAGCCATAACCAATTACCACATCCAACATGATGACAGCCACGGAAGGATCTTTGGATTCCTCATCCAGACGGCGGATGCGCAGTTCGTTGTCCATCATGGGGTGCAAACGACCGACAGTGAATTCATCTTCACCCAGATCGATGATGGTGTTTTCCTGGCTCTGAAGTGAGTTGGGGATTTTGTTTTCTTTACGCAGCGGAGCATTTGCCCATACTTTAGGCAGATAGTCTTCCAGAATGAACTGGGCTTCATAAGCCAGCGTACCACCGGAGAAGAGACCGCGCAGGTATTTCTGCCCTTTTGCAAATTTGCTTACATCCGCCTTCTGATCAGCCTTCTTTGCCCTGCCGGTCACCTCAGCCAATTTCTTGCCAGTGGGATCTTCAGCCAGTGCAACAGACATTTCAGCGGCGCTATCCAGGCTACCCGCAAAATAAAGATTTCCATCCTGCGGTTTTTCAGGGGTGCGACCAATAAAGCAAACTACTACTGGCTTTCTGGCTTTCTTGGCCTGTTTGATCACCTTCTCGGCAACCATGGGGGCGGGGGGTTTGGAAACCAGGCAGATCACTTTTGTTTCATCATCCCGGTCCAGGATATCGATGCCCTGGCTGAAAGTTTGCGAACCAACCTTCTCGGACAGATCGCGTCCACCAGTGCCAATACCGTAAGTCATACCGCTGCCCAATTGGGCAATTCGAGATGAAACCTGCTGCAACCCGGTGCCCGCGGCAGCAACGACGCCAATCGGTCCCAGGCGAACTTTGTTGGCAAAGCCAAGCCCCATGCCACGAATGATGGCAGTACCGCAATCCGGGCCCATTACCAACAAGCCTTTTTCAGCAGATTTTTTCTTCAATTCAATCTCAGCTTCAACGCTGACATTGTCGCTGAACAGGAACACGTGTTTTCCCAGATCCAGTGCATCATGTGCAACAATATCGGCATAACGCCCGGCCACAGATATCAAAGTCCAACTGGCTTCGGGTAGGGCGGCGGCTGCCGCTTCCAAACTTTTGGGAAGTGCCTGTGCGTCGGTCGAAGTCTTCTTTTTGGTCAAAAGACCTTCAACCTGGGCAAGTGCATCCAAAGCAGCTTTTTCTGAATTGGCGCGAACAACAGCCACCAAATCGTCTGGCTTCGCAGCTTCAACTTCCGGAGATACGAGGTCGATGTGCGCGAGCAGTTCTTTATTCGAATCTGTTCCCATAATCACGCCGGCATCTTCCACGCCGGGGAGTTCTGAGAGAGATCGCTGTAACTGCATCAGGAACGCGGAGTCGTAATAAACACCTGTACGAATTTCAGCCTTAATTACAGCCATGCAAACCTCCTGGAGAATGTGATCCTGCGTTTGTACAGGATCCAGTTGAATAAGTATGCGTTAAAAAACCTGTCGAAACCTTAATAGATCGACAGGTTTGAATAACCTCGCGAGTTGTGTCTTATGGGAGAGCTTGGTAATGTTATGTAGTCTGCAAAACATCACTACTATCGTTTTTCCTTATAAAATTCAAAAATTTATCTCAAATGAGACAGATCGAGCAAACAAATTGTCAGACTAAGGACAAAAATCAGTATAGCAAATGGAAAAATAAAAATCAATCTGACATATGGTGAACTAATATCACATTATTTTTGTAATTTGTCATACTTCATTCGGTATTAATAGTGATATTCAAATATTCAGATCGCCAGCCAGATACTTGACAACCATTTTTTACGCTCATACAATTAAGCCACGATGTCGAAAGTTTTTGCGACGTCATTATTTATATATCCCTGAAGGAGCAGCGAAATGAGACTTGACCCCCCTGAGCGAGTAACCGAAGAGCTATTAACCATCAATGTCCGCGAAATTGAACCCTTGCTTCAGGCACCTTCCATGGATATTAAACCATGGCCAGAAGCCATGATTACACTCAAGGATGGGCGCATTCTTTATCTACGTGAGATGCAAGACGGCGATGTTAAGCCCCTGCTGGATTACATGAAGAAAGTCATGGATGTAGATAAAGACTTTTATGATATCGTCGGCGCCCGTGTGTATGCCGAAATTCTGGGGCAGCACCGTTTACGTCTGAAGGACCCATTCACCCTTATCGGCACCATTGATGGGCAGCTGGCTGGTTTCGCCAATGGTCGTATGATGAGCGAAGACATTGCAGTCAGTTTACACACCATGACCTTTGCCCGTCGCGGTCGCATTGGCTGGGCAATGTACTATGCAAAGACTTTCTACGCACTTGAACTCCTGGGCGCCCAGGAGTGGTGGTCCACCTTTGAGAGTTACAACGGATGGCGAATGGCCGGGTTGGAAATGGCACAGCCTTGCTATCCCTGGCCCGAATATCAACATGAGTTGGGCGGTGCCCGCGTTTATTACGTTACCAAAAAATATTGGGATAAAACAGTAAAAGGCTATGCCAAGCAAATGATCGGCAACGATTTGGTCTTTAATGTACCTGATGAAGTTCGTAAAGCCAATGAGAACTTCCGCGTTCCAGACAACATCACACTTTAATTCATCCATATGACATATAAAAAACTGGTGGTCTCAAAAATGAGCCGCCAGTTTTTTTCGATCTTTTTTAGGTCGAACCAATTGGATTTTTTATGACGCCCGGTGTGCGGCAAATCCGTTCACCACACATTCGCAGGTGAAAAACCTATGATGTGGTATCCACTACACTACCGGGATACATAAAGCCAAGTGCCTGCAATGCGCTGGAGATGCTGCTTTTGTCAGTGTCGGACAGGTTGCTCAGGTCATATTGACTGAGAAGCTCCTGAAGGCTCTGCAAGGCGGAACTATCTACCCCATTGCTTTTGGAACTTGGAGGCGGAGGAGGGGGAGGCATTTGCCCAGGCATGCCCATAGAACGTAACTCCTCGGCATCAAAGCCGGCTGCTTCTATGGCCTCTTTCATCCCTTTTGCCGGTGGGATACCGGCATCTTTGAATGCCTGGAAAATCGCCTTGGCGTCATCTTCACTGACATTTTCCGGATCATATTGTGAGAGGATCTCCTCGATCATCTTTTTCTGATCGTCGGTCAACTCTGATGCTTTCTGCATCATCCCGCCACCCATCATTGAATTTATCCCTTGAATTGAACTAACCATACATTCCTTCCTTTCAATCAGTTGGATTTCTACGATTAATTGCAGTATAGCGATCAAATATGCAGAACTTATGTATAAACGATTAATTCTTCATATAAATTAATAAAAAACGGCTTAATTAACTTCCCGAAAAGTTAAGCAGCACCGTCAAAAATGGATGTGGTTTTTATGAAGAAAAAAGTATTGAAGAATTGATAAAAGAAAAACAAACAGCAAAAAATGGGGGTGTGTAAATTTTTTTAGAGGCTGCCTCGAAAGAGTGAGACAGCCTCCTGTTTTTATAAATTCCGGCTGACGATGTACTTTGCCAGACCTTCAAGGCTATCGCGGCAAACATCAGCAGGCAATGCGGATAAGTACCGTACCGCATCATCCACATGAACCACGGCTTCATCATATGCCTTTGAGATGCTGTCGCTGTTAATGATCGCATTGATCAGTTCCTTGGTCTGCGTCTCATCCTCGAGGCATTTGGCGCTCAATAAGGCAGCTACGTTGGGATCCCTGGGGTGGTCTTGCAGGTAATACAGGGCGGGCAGGGTGATCAAACCCTGGCGCAAATCACTGCCTACCGGCTTTCCCAAAGTTACCTGCTCGCCTTTGAAATCAAGGATATCATCGACAATTTGGAAGGAAATTCCAATCGACTTGCCAAATTGTGCCATATTTTCTACAACATCAGAAGAAGCATTGCTAAGAATGGCAGCAGTTCGTCCACAGGTTTCGAACAATGAGGCTGTTTTCGCATAGATACGGTTCTGATAGATCGTGCGATCCGCCAGAAAGCGGCGGGAAAACAATTGCGCAAGCTCACCGTTTACGATAATCCCTAATGTCTCCGAAAAAATACGGATCACCTCGGTATTTTTTGTATCCGCAGCCAGTTTTGCTGCCCGGGCGAACAGAAAATCGCCGGTGAGGACGGTGGCACCCGGAGACCACTGTGAGTTCAAGGTCGGCGTTCCGCGCCGAAGAAGTGCACCATCGATCAAATCATCATGCACCAGCGTGGCAGTATGAAGCAATTCAATCGCCGATGCCAGGAGAATATTCAATGACCGATCTGCACCCAGCATCTTTCCGATGAGCAGAGTAATGGCCGCCCTGATTCTTTTTCCGCCGGAGGAAAGAATAATATCCAATGCCTTTTGCAGATCAGGGTGATAATCATTCGCCTGAACGCGCATCAAGTTATCAACTTCCAATAATTCAGATTGAATTGGAGCGTAATAAGAGGTTTGGATCAATGAAAGACTCCAAGTTGAAATAGAATGGATGCATTTTGCGTTGTGGCACTTGCCACTTCTGCTTCATCGCACATCCTGATTATAGCTGTTCTCAGCCCAATTTGGGGGAGATGAGCCGGCTCATTTCGCGTTCCGCGGAAAGGCGCCGGGGTAAGATAGGGCGCATCCGTCTCCAGAAGCAGGCAATCCAGGGGGATGTTGCCGGCAATTTCATGCTTTAACCCAGCATTCTTATATGTAACCGGACCTGCCAGGCTGATGAAAAAACCCATCTCAATAAAGGATAAGGCTTGCTGATAGTTCCCCTCAAAGGAGTGCATCACTCCCAAAGGTATGTGATGCCCGGGCTGCACCCGCCGGACCGACCAATCATGCAGGATCGGGGTGATCAGCTCCAGCGCCTCGCGTGAATGAATGATAACCGGTAAATTGTGTTCGGCAGCCAGGTCCAACTGCATTTTCAGCGCTTTTTCCTGCAAGTCGGGGGGGACCTGCTTGTGATAAAAATCCAGGCCAATTTCGCCAATTGCCCGGATGTCTTCATTTTTCAGCATGGAAGTTAATTCCGTAATCGATTGAGCTAAATCATCCGTAATATCATTGGGATGGATGCCAACCGCCGGCAATACCTGTGGATATTTCCGATGCATCTCCAGAATCTTCTTGCTCGAATCAATATCAATACCGGGGTTGATAAACCACTCAACCCCGGCATCCAACGCCCTGGCAATCACCACATCGCGATCCTGATCAAAATGTGGTAAATCAAGATGGCAGTGGGTATCAACGTAATGCATGAATTACTTTATACCTGCAACTTTCAGCCCGTCCTGCAAAATTGCCTGAACGGCCTCTTGATGGGTGGTTTCACAATAAACACGGATGATCGGTTCGGTGCCGCTAAAGCGGATCAGCAGCCATCCACCGTCTTCGAGATTGAATTTATAGCCATCCGTAGTATTTAACCCGGTAACCTTCAGTCCGCCAATGGTAGATGGTTTGGCATCCAGAATGGCTTTCTCGCGGGCAGCACGATCGCCCTTAAAACCGGTATCAATGCGGTCATAATAGTGCGCACCGACCTTGGCAAAAAGATCCTGCAGCAGTTGAGAAGGAGTTTTGCCTGTGGTTACCATGAAGTCAAGGAAGTACAGACCGGCAAGTATGCCATCGCGTTCGGGAACATTTCCCTTGAAGGCGTAACCACCGGATTCCTCACCGCCGACCATCGCGTCCAATTCCAACATTTTGGGGGCAACATATTTAAAACCGACGCCGGTTTCCACCACCTGTACGCCATAGATCTTGCCAAGCTTTTCCAACATGCTGGTGGTGGATAAGGTTTTGACGATGGGGCCACGTTGTTTGCGAATCTCAAGCAGATAATATGCGAGCAGCCCATAAGCCTGCAACTGATTAATGAATACACCGTTCTCATCGCCAAAACCAACGCGATCTGCGTCACCATCGGTAA
>DAIOEK010000068.1:0-8173 GCA_036746315.1 Anaerolineaceae bacterium
TACACTTCTGGGGTCCACTTCTGCATGTTCACTCAGCAGATAACGGAACCTGGCGGTATCAAGAATGGTGCCCGAGCCGATCACGTGTCGGCTTGGCAGCCCGCTTTCCTTCCAGGAGACGTAACTGAGTATGTCCACCGGGTTGGTGGCTATCAGCAGTAACCCGTCAGGATTGTGCGCTACAATCTGGGGGATAATGCTCTTGAAGATGTTTGTATTTTTATGCACCAGGTCGAGCCGGGTTTCTCCCGGTTTCTGGCTGGCCCCCGCGGTGATTACGGTGATCGCCGCTTCGCGGCAATCTTCATACGTTCCCGCCCAGATTTTCATCGGGTAGGCGAAGGGGATGGCATGATTAAGGTCCATTACCTCGCCTTCTGCTTTGGTCTGGTTGGCATCGATCAGCACCAGTTCGGATGCCAATCCGCTCTGTAAAAGTGCATAGGCGAAAGTGGCGCCCACATTTCCAACGCCCACGAGGGCGATTTTTACTTTTGTTTTGTGAATTGTCATAATTCCTCTTTACATCTTTATCAGTTTTCGTAAAGCCTCTTCATCAACGATCGCCACCCCCAGCTTTCGTGCCTTTTCCAACTTGGAGCCTGGATTCTCTCCAAGCACCAGGTAATCGGTCTTTGCGCTGACACTGTCGGTCACTTTGCCGCCGTGCGATTGGATCATATCCTTTGCTTCATCCCGGCTCAATGCAGGCAGTGTACCGGTTATCACGAAGGTCTTTCCCTGCAATTCCGCCGTAACGGCTTCTTGCATTGTCGTCGCCTCATTGTAAGTTCGCACTCCCGCTTTTCTCAGCTTCTCGATCAGGCGAATATTCTCTTCCCGGTGGAACCAATCCCAAATTCCCTGCGCCGTATTGGGACCCACACCATCGATCTCCTGTAGTTCATCCACCGAAGCCTGGGCGAGCAGGGCAAGATCGGGATAATGGCTGGCAAGATCTGCTGCACTTACTTCACCAACACCCTTGACCCCCAGAGCGGTGATCAATCTTGCCAGTGGTCGGCTTTTGGATTCCTGAATGGCATCCAGAAGGTTTTGCACCCTTTTATCCGCAAAGCCTTCCAGTTTCATCAGCTTTTCAGTGTCTAGCAGGTAGAGATCGGCAACATCCCTTACAAAACCGGCTTCTGCCAGTTGTTCCACAATGCGAATACCCAGACCGATAATGTCCATCGCCGGACGGGAGACAAAGTGTTCCAAGTTTCGGATCAATTGCGCCGGACAGGACGCATTCACACAGTACCAGGCAATTTCACCTTCGATATGCTCTGTGGCTGTACCGCATACCGGACAGGTGGCTGGCGGTATGAATGCTTTCTCTGTCCCGCTCCTTAGGGAGGTGATCGGTCCAATGACATAAGGGATGACTTCGCCGGCACGCTTTACCAGCACCGAATCTCCCTCGCGGATATCCTTTTCTGAAATGTAATCGAAATTGTGCAGGGTTGCCTGGCGTACGATGACCCCGCCGATTTCCACCGGCTCAAGTACTGCATAGGGCGTTAGTACTCCGGTTCTGCCCACGTTGACCTTGATTTCCAGCAGCCGCGTGGTTACTTCACGCGCCGGGAATTTGAATGCCATCGCACCCCTGGGATCTTTCCCCGCCACCCCCAACGCGGCAGCAGTGCCCAGGTCGTTTAACTTGATGACCATGCCATCGATTTCGAAAGGTATTTGATCCCTGGTCCTGCCACCTTCTTCACAGGCATGAATGGCAGCCGGAATGTCGGCACATAACACCGCCCGGTTTGTCACCGGAAACCCCAATTTTCGCAGATAATCGAGCAGATCCCATTGTGTCTTTGGCTGTGGGGCATCGTCCTCATATTCCACAATTTGGTAGAGCAGCAGTGTGAGCGGACGGGATGCTGTCAATGCAGCATCGAGCTGCCGCAACGAACCCGCCGCTGTATTGCGCGGGTTAAGATAGGTCTTTTCGCCTTCCTGGGCAAGTTTCTCATTCAATTTATCGAAATCAGCAGAATGGATAAATGCCTCACCCCGCACAACCAGTTTGCGGGGCGCCTTGATCTGATGCGCACTATCAACCGGAATTCTGAGCGGAAGCGTGCGAATTGTCCGCAGATTGGCGGTAATATCCTCACCAACCTCCCCATCACCGCGGGTTGCTCCCTTGATGAATATCCCATTTTCGTAATGCAGCACCACTGTCAGGCCATCGATCTTGGGTTCCACTACAAATTTGCTCCCGGCTACCCGCGGATCGAGCTTGAGGATCCGGTTGTACCAGGCAAGGATATCGTCTGCGCTGAATGAATTTGCCAGGCTCAGTATCGGTGCCGGATGGGTGACTTTCGTGAATTTTTCTGCCACGCTGGCGGAAATCCGCTGTGTGGGGGAATCGGGGGTAATCCACTCGGGATGCTCGGCTTCGATTTTTTTGAGTTTGTTCAGTAACGCATCGAATTCGGCATCACTCACCACTGGCGAGTCCATAACGTGATAGCGGTAATTATGAAATTGGATCTGTTCGCGCAATTGCTTTACTTCAAGAGGAATATGATTTTCGTCCATGTGGGAACCATCCTGTGGTGGAACTATCCTACGGTATAATTTAACAAAATTCTAATACCGAAATGCCCTGCGTCAAACGAGGAGGTAGAAATGAAATTCATTGGAAAAATCGTCTCTCCAATCTTGATTTTCTTTGGCGTTATATTTGTTTTGGGTGCGTTCAGTGAAAATGGCACCGCGGGTTGGATTGTGGTCGGCATAGTCGTCGGTCTGATCGGTTTGGCGCTCGCTTACTTTTCATATCACAAACCGGCTCCGGCTTCAACCCAAACGCAGAATGTCACGGTGAATGTGGATCTGCCGGGTAACGTAAAGCTGGAGACTTTGAAGTGCAAGTCCTGCGGCGGCACACTTTCTCCCGAACATATCACCATGGTAGCCGGCGCACCTGTGGTATCCTGTCCGTATTGCAAATCAACATATCAGTTGACCGAAGAACCCAAATGGTAAATCCATCGTATAAAGAATGATGGAGGATTTTAGCGAATGAAGAAAAGAATAGCGACCAGTATTATTTTGTTGTTATTTTTGCTGATCGGCGTTACACAGCCAGCTTCAGCACAGACATATTACTTCCAGGTGGATCAGGCAACCGCCGATGCCTACTATCAGGCGGATGGCACGCTTTCCATTCTGTATCAATATGTATTCGTCAACGATCCCTCAGCCTCACCGATTGAATATGTGGATATCGGTCTTCCCAACGGCACCTTCAATCTTTCAAGTGTCAGCGCCTCGGTGGATGGTAAGACTATCACAGACATCTCTCGGGCTGATCCACAGTATCTGACGGATGGTTCTGATGGTGTAACGCTCGGATTGGGCAGCAGTTCCATCCAACCTGGTCATACCGGAACGGTAATGCTGCGGGTGGATGGAATTCAAAACGTTTATTTCCATTACAACAAGGGCGATACCAAGGATTACGCCAGTGTACGCTTTTCCCCCAATTACTTCGGTTCCGCCTACGTCAATGGAAAATCCCACGTTCAGGTTTCACTGCATTTGCCTGTTGGGGTTCAGCCGGAAGAGCCGCAATACGAACTTGCCGGCAGCGGATGGCCGGGAACAGCCGAGCCATCTGCTTATTTGGATGACGAAGGTCGGGTAACCTATACCTGGGAATCGGATGTCGCCAGTTTGTCCACCCGCTACGAATTTGCGGCTGCATTCCCTGCCAGCTATATCCCAGCCGGTGCGATCTCTTCTGGCGTTTCCTTTGACCCATCGGCTTTGATTTGCTCGTGCATAAGTTTACTCTTCATCGGGCTGACCGTATTTGCCATTTATGCCGGCTACAAAGCCAGTAAGAAGCGCAAACTACAATATTTGCCGCCCAAGATCGCCATTGAGGGACACGGCATAAAACGTGGTCTTACTGCCGTGGAGGCTGCCATTCTCATGGAACAGCCCATGGATAAGGTCCTCACCATGATCCTTTTTGGAGTAATTAAAAAGGGAGCTGCCATCGTTAAAACTAAGGAGCCGCTCGAATTGGAAGTGGATCAAACCAAATTAGCAGACCTCCAGCCATACGAGACGGAATTCGTGGCGGCTTTCAAAACACCGGCTGGCAAAGAGCGCCAAAAGGAGATGCAGGGCGTAATGGTCACCCTGGTGAAAGCGGTTGCTGAAAAAATGAAAGGCTTCAGCCGCAAGGAGACTGTTGCCTACTACGACGATATCAATAAGCGTGCCTGGGCGCAGGTACAGGCAGCCGAAACGCCCGAAGTAAAGAGCCAGAAATACGATGATTACATGGAATGGACCATGCTGGACCGGGATTACACACAGAAGACTCGCGATGTGTTCGGTTCCACTCCGGTAATACTACCCCGTTGGTGGGGCGGTTTCGACCCGGTTTATCGTACGTCTACTGTTTCAGCGCCTTCCGGCAACATCATGACTGGCGGCGGTCTGCCCTCCCGTACGACGATAACTCTGCCGCATCTGCCCGGTTCCGATTTTGCAGCTTCGATTGCTAACAACGTACAATCCTTTGCCGGTAATCTGGTCGGAGACCTGACCTCGTTTACCTCTGGCATCACCAATAAAACCAACCCGGCACCGCCTCCCTCCACCTATCGGAGTTCCGGCAGCAGCGGACATAGCGGTGGATGCGCCTGTGCCTGCGCTTGTGCGTGTGCTGGTTGTGCCTGCGCTTGTGCCGGTGGCGGAAGGTAAAGCTGGTTAGCGTATGGCGCTGAAAGTGTTCCCCCGCATTTTGGGCTGGGCGCAAGGTTCCCCGGTTGAAAAGCCAAAACAGGGATTGTATCATTACACCTATGCGAAAGATATTGAAAAATCACGCATCCATTTGCGCATCGAGCAGGATGGCTCTGGTGTCGTGATGATCAATGCAGACAGGATACTCCATGTCAACCCGACTGCTATGTGGATCACCAAACTCCACCTCGAACAGCATTCAGCGCAAGAAATCTGCGTAATGCTGTCCGCTGCCTTCGGGATCAAGAAACGGGAAGTCCAGCAGGATGTGCAGGATGTCATCCATAAAATCGACGAGATGATCCGCCCGGATGGCGCATGCCCCATTCACGAACTGCTCTTGGATACCAATGCCCCCTTCACCGCCAAATTGTCTGCGCCCTATCGCATGGATCTCGCTATTACCTATCGCTGCAATAATGATTGTCACCATTGTTATAACGCCAGAGCCCGTTCCTACCCTGAACTGGATACACCGCAATGGAAGATCATTCTCGATACGATCTGGGACTTGGGGATTCCACATGTTGTGTTTACCGGCGGCGAGCCCACGTTTCGAAACGATTTGCCGGAATTGGTTGCTTACGCAGAACAAAAAGGGTTGGTTACCGGTTTGAATACCAATGGCAGAAGGCTGGCTGATCGGAAATTTGTCAGCTCGCTGGTGGATGCGGGGCTGGATCATGTACAGGTGACGCTGGAGTCCCACATTCCCGAAATACACGACCAAATGGTGAACAGCCGGGGCGCCTGGCAGCAGACCGTCAATGGCATACGCGAAGTGCTCAAGCAGCGGGTGTATTTGATGACCAACACGACCATGCTGAAAACAAATTACCGGAGCATGGCTGAAACACTGGACTTTTTAGCCGAACTTGGTGTGCCCACCATTGGGCTGAATTCGCTGATTTATTCCGGGAAGGGGAAAGATTCTCAAGCTGGGCTGCGGGAAAGTCAGTTACCGGCTATTTTGAATATGGCAAAAGAGAAAACAGCCGTTAATGGGCAGCGGTTGATCTGGTACACCCCTACTGAATACTGCCATTTCGATCCGGTAAATGAGAATTTGGGCGTGAAGGGCTGTACTGCGGCTTACTACAATATGTGCATCGAGCCGGATGGCAGCGTGATTCCCTGTCAATCTTATTATTCATCCCTGGGAAATATCCTTTCCAATTCATGGTCGGAAATTTGGGATCATCCGCTCGCCATCGATTTGCGCGAGCGACGAAATGTGCCGCAGCGCTGCCAGGGGTGTTCACTTCTCGTTGAGTGTGGCGGCGGTTGCCCGCTCCATCAATCAGACAATCAGGAAATTCACTGGCAAGATACTTTTTCGATACCAGCAGCCAGTTAGGGAGAGTTTGTCATGAAAAATCTGCTAAACAAACTGGAAAAGTTATTCCCTTTTGAATCCAAGGCAATTTTGCCTCTGCCTCCGGGAATGTATCAAAACAATCCCGAAGACTCCCCACACAAAATGCATCTTCGCCTGGAAGCCGACGGTTCGGGAGTGCTCATCATCGATGCGCGTACCGCGTTGCACTTGAATCAGACGGCAGCCGAGTTTGCCTATTATCTCGTGCATGGCGCCTCCCGGGAAACGACCCTGGAGCAGATGGAAAGTCGCTACAAGGTTAAGAGTGAGCAGCTTGCCGATGATTATCAGCAACTCTTGGATACCATCCAGACACTATCCACAACCGAGGATCTGGACCCCGAAGGGTTTTTCTTTGTCGATCGTACTGACCCGTACAGTCGCAACTTGAGTGCCCCCTATCGGCTGGATTGCGCCTTGACGTACCGACAAAACGATGAGGCTGAACGGAATACCACTCCGGAAGATCGCGTAAAGCGTGAGTTGCTTACGGAAGAATGGCAATCCATCCTGAAAAAAGCCTGGGAGGCTGGTATCCCGCACATCGTTTTCACTGGTGGGGAACCCACACTGCGCCCCGACCTGCCGGAATTGGTCGCTTTTGCGGAAGCAAACGGCCAAATTACCGGGCTGTTGACAGATGGTTTCCGCCTGTGCGACCCGGATTATTTGCATAAAATGCTGGAAACCGGCTTGGACCATGTCATGGTCACACTGGATCCAAAGGAAGACCAGAGCTGGGAGGCCGTTTTGGATACCCTCAAAGAGGATATATTCCTTACGGTTCACCTTACCGTCATGAAAAAAGAAACCGACGAATACTTCTCAGTGATGGAACGGCTTGCCAAAATGGGCGTCAGGAATTTATCGCTTAGCGGGATCAATGCCGATTTGTTGGAGGCGGTGCGAAAATGTGGCGATTTTGCCACTTCCCGTGGGATTTCACTGGTTTGGGATCTTCCGGTTCCCTATTCTCAATTCAATCCGGTATCTGCCGAACTTCCAAGTGAACAACTGCGTAACGGAGCCGGAAACGCCTGGTTATATCTTGAACCGGATGGCGATGTACTGCCTACCCAGGGTGTGATTAAACCTTTGGGCAACATGCTGGTTGATCCCTGGGAGAAGATTTGGAATAATCCGCTGCGAAAATCCGACCATATGGAATGACCACACTGAGGGAATGGGATCAGCGCTTTAAACAACAAGCCGGATGGACAGCTTCCATCCGGTCTTATCTATATCGAATGGCGTCCATTCAACAGGCGGAAATGATCCTGGATGTTGGCTGCGGCACGGGCGTTTTGCTTGCCGAATTGCAGCAGCAATATCACTGTCCGGCTTTCGGATTGGATTTGGATTTGAAATCCCTGCGCTTTTCCAGGCAAAACGGTCAAAAAAGTCGGCTGTTCGCTGGCGATGCGTGCCGGATTCCGTTGTCCTCAAACAGGGTGGATATTGCCTTCTTTCATTTCGTACTGCTATGGTTGGAGGATGTGCAAACGGCGCTGCAGGAGGTGAAACGCTGCCTCAAACCGGGTGGATGGATACTTTGTCTGGCAGAACCGGACCACGCTTCTCGGGTGGATTTTCCCCCACCTCTGGATGAACTTGGCGCATCTCAGACGCGATCATTGCAGCGCCAGGGAGCGGATATCTCCGCTGGTCGAAAACTGGCCACCTGGGTGAAGCAAGCCGGCCTCCAGGTTGTTGAAAGTGGTGTGCTGGGGTCGCAGTGGCAGCCAGTGATCGATCCATACGAGTTTGAAATGGAATGGGAATGGTTAAAGCGCGATGGCGTGGAGTGTAAAAGTTTGACTAGTGACGAAATAAAAAAAATGGATTGGCAGGCACGACTGGATGGCAACCGGGTGATGTATGTTCCCATGTATTATGCGTGCGCCCGAAAATCAGCATCTTAAAAATCCGGCTTGGGGTTGCAGAAATGACGGAGTAAGACTATAATACCGTTCGTTGTTCGGGGCGTGGCGCAGCCCGGCTAGCGCGCTT
>DAIOEK010000069.1:0-8143 GCA_036746315.1 Anaerolineaceae bacterium
GGAAGTACTGGACCACGAACAGAACAATGCCTTCTCAGATCATTACCTGGAACTGGCATACGACCTTTACAACGTGATGTTCATTACTACCGCCAATTCAATGGCAACCATCCCCCCCGCGCTGCTGGACCGGATGGAGGTGATCGAGTTCCCCGGTTACATCGAGGAGGAAAAGCTGGAGATAGCGCATCGCTTCCTGCTTCCGCGACAGGAAGAGGAAAGCGGGCTGGAAACGAATGAGGTCGTGATTGAAGAGATGGCGCTGCGCCGGATCATTCGTGAATATACTTATGAGGCAGGCGTGCGCAATTTGGAAAGGGAGATCGGCAGGGTATTCCGCAAAATGGCCCGCCTGAAATCGGAAAAGAAGCGCTATCCCCACCGGGTTACTGCGGCAGCCATGGATAAATTCCTGGGTCCGCCGCAATTCTTCGAGACGGAAGCGGAAAAGCAGGATGAAGTGGGTGTGGCTACCGCGATGGCATGGACGGAATCCGGCGGCGATATCATGCCGGTGGAAGTATTGATCTTCGAGGGCAAGGGCGGGCTTCAGATCACCGGCCAGGTGGGCGATGTGATGCAGGAGTCGGGACAGGCAGCCCATTCGTACATGAAGTCCAGGGCAGAAGATTTGCATATCAATCCCATCCTTTTCGAGCGGCTGGACGTGCATGTACATATTCCAGAGGGCGCGATCCCCAAGGATGGTCCGTCTGCGGGCATCACAATGGCAACCGCCATGATCTCTGCGTTCACCCGCCGGGAAGTGTACAAAACAGTGGCAATGACCGGTGAAATTACACTGCGCGGAAAGATTTTGCCGGTGGGCGGGATTCGTGAAAAAGTGCTGGCGGCTCATCGGGCACAGATCAAGAAGGTGCTGATTCCCGAGCGGAACTTGAAAGACCTGTTGGATATCCCCAAGAAGGTGCGGCAGGATCTGGAGATTGTCCCTGTGCGGCATATGGATGAAGTGTTGATGCTGGCGCTGCATGAAAAAGCGACCAAACCAATCCGCATCACGACACGCAAAACTACCGGGAAGAATACATCCCGCGAAAAAGAAAACTAGTGCAGAAAAAATAACACCCGCCTAAGGCGGGTGTTGGTTACTTTAAGGAGGGAATGTCTGGGTTGGCGGGTTTGCTGCGGTGCTCCGCCTGCAGAGCCTTGATGCCATTGCGGATCTGCCCCAGGGTGCGGTCCATTTCCATTTCCAATCGGGTGAGCGTTTCCACCACGTATTCGTCGGCTTCACGCCGGGAGGCATCGGCTTCGCGCTGGGCTTGTCCGATAATCTCCTCAGCCTGTTTTTTGGCCGCTTCGGTTACGGCATCTTTGGCGATCAATTGTTCGCCCTTGTCGCGAGCCAGTGCAATGGTGCGATTTGCTTCTTCCTGTGCCTGGGCGAGGACGCGGTCGCGCTGGACCAAAATTTGCTGAGATTTCTTGACCTCTTCGGGGATGGATACTCGCATCTGATCGATGATGTCGAGAAAACGATCCTCATCGATCACAACGCTGTGCGTGAGGGGAATTCCCTTGCTTTCATTGAATAGTTCTTCCAGCCGGTCAATCAAATGTTGAATATCCATCTAGTCCTCCTTCGGTATTGCAAGCGAGAATGTTGCAAGAATGACGCCAGTATGAAAGCGGTCTCAATCTCTCAGCGCGGTGAGGGGAACGACGGTCTGGTCATTACCGAGCTCGCGAAATTTGCGGTAGAGCGCTTCTGCAACGTGCGGCTGTACAAATGTGGTAATATCCCCGCCCAACGAGGCGATTTCGCGGACCGTGGTGGAAGAGAGGAAGGTGTGCTCATCGCTGGTGATAAGGGCAACCACATCGATATCCGGCGAGAGGCGGTGATTGGCGAGTGCCATTTTGAATTCATGCTCGAAATCGCTGAAAACCCGCAAACCTCGAACAATAGCCTGGGCGCCAATTGATTTAACAAAAGTAACGGTTAATCCGCTGTAACCGACCACGGAAATATTGGCTACGTTCTCAAAGGATTTTTTTACAAATGACAAACGCTCCTCGGGAGAAAACAACAGGTTCTTCAAAGGACGGTCGAATACTGCGACCACCACTTCATCGAACAACCGGCTGGCACGGAGGGCAATGTCGATGTGCCCATAGTGAATTGGATCGAAAGTTCCTGGAAACACAACTTTGGTCATAATTTAGCTGATATCTCCTCTTCCAGGGCGCCAGAACCGCTGCAGCGTCTGGACTAAGTTTTGGTGCTCGGGCAAATTAAGATCGGGGTCCTGGTCAAAAACCATTTGGGCTGCTTCCCGAGCTTTTTCGATCAATCTGACATCACTCAAAGATGCCAGACGTAAATCCGAAAAACCTGCCTGACGTGTTCCCAGAAAATCGCCGGGGCCGCGTTGTTCCAAATCTTTTTCCGCAAGGATAAAGCCGTCATTGGTCTCGGCCATCGCTTTCAGGCGTTCATTATCCACTGCGTTTTCCGTTTCAGGGACCAGAATACAATAGGAGGGGAATTCTCCCCGACCGACACGACCGCGGAACTGATGCAGTTGTGCCAGACCGAAGCGATTGGCGCCTTCCACCATCATAATGGTGGCGTTGGGGATATCCACACCCACTTCCACCACCGAAGTTGATACCAGAACATCCAGTTCACGGTTGCGGAATGCGGTCATTACCTTTTCTTTTTCATCAGGTTTCAACCTGCCGTGAAGCAGCCCCAGCCGGTAATGATGAAAAACCTCTTTTTGCAGCCGGTCACATTCTTCCACTGCCGCTTTAGCTTCATCGTTATCACCCTGTTCAACTAGGGGATAGATGATGAATGCCTGCCGACCGGCATCAACCTCGGATTCGATCTTGCTGTAGGCTTGCTCCCTTTCGCGGGGATAGAGCACGATGGTTTCGATCTTTTGCCTGCCGGCGGGATACTCATCCATCAATGAGAGGTCGAGATCGCCGTATACGGTAAGCGCAAGTGAGCGGGGAATGGGGGTGGCGGTCATCACCAACAGGTGCGGGTTGTTGCCTTTTGCGCGCAAAATGGCGCGTTGTTCCACGCCGAAGCGGTGCTGCTCATCGATAACCACCATCTGGAGGTTCTGGAAGACCAGCGGATCTTCCAACAGGGCATGCGTACCGATGATCAATTTGATGCTGCCATCTTCCAACCCGGCTCTGATCTCTTCCTTTTCTGCCGTTTTGGTATCGCCGATCAACAGGCGGATCTCTTCAGGGCGCAGCAGTGCGGTCTGTTCATTGCCTGCGGTCAACAGGAGGGAGAGGCTGCGGAAGTGCTGTTCAGCGAGGATGCTGGTGGGCGCCATCAGGGCTGCCTGAGCTCCATTATGAATCACGATCGCCATCCCTAAAGCTGCCACCACGGTCTTGCCGGAACCCACATCCCCTTGCAGCAGGCGGTTCATAGGCTGACCGGTCAGCAGGTCGGCACGAATTTCTGCCAGCACTTTTTGCTGGGCGTTGGTGAGGTGGTATGGCAGCGTGCTTTGCCAGGCAGAGAAGGCATCATCCGGGACGGAATATGTGGCAGCCGTGACGGATTTCCAGTTCCTCTTTTGCTGGAGCACACCGATCTGCAGCAGAAATATCTCATCGAACGCCAGGCGTTTTCTGGCAATTTTAAGTGCATCCTGGCTGGGTGGGAAATGAATTTCACGCAGTGCATTGCCCAGGGCAGGTAAATGATAGGCTTCCTTTACCGCTTCCGGGAGAAAATCGCTTATTTGATTGCTCCAATAATTGACCGTCTGATATTGCAGACGGCGGAGCCACTTCTGGGTGATGTTGGCAGTCAGCGGATATACCGGCACAATGCGGTTGGTATGTAATTGTTCCTCTTCCAACTGCTCCCATTCAGGGTTGTTGATCACCAGCCGTCCGAGGTATTGGTCGACCCTGCCGGAAACGACGATTTGCATCCCGGGTTTCAGACGGTTGGCAATCCAAAGCTGGTTGAACCAGGTCAGGCGCAGGCTGCCGGTGCCATCGGTGATGACTGCCTCTATCAGGTGTGAGCTGCCGCCGCGAATGGGGCGGCTGTTGACCGAGTGAATGGCGCCGATGACGGTAATTTCTTCGCCATAGAAGAGCCGGTTAATCGGCTTGAGCTGGCTGTAATCATCATAGCGGCGCGGAAAGTAGTACAGCAGGTCTTCCAGGGTATACAATCCCACCCCTGAGAGGGTCTCGGCGTGTTTGTCGCCAATTCCCTGCACCACCTTGAGGGGTGCTTTTAAACCGGTGCCATTTCGGGGCGGCGGATTATTGGACGGCGGACGCGGCTGCCGCGCAGGCGCAGACATACGGGCTGGTTTTTCAGCCGGCTGCTCCGGGCGTTCGGCGGATCTGGTCTGCTGCCTGGTGACGGGCATTTGCGGCAGAGGTTTATCGGTGGAAATTTGACCCAGGCTTTCCCAAATCTGCGTGATGATCTCTTTCCGTTCATCGGGGCTTGCCGAGTACGACGACACCAATGAATGGACGCGGCTGATCGTCTCTTCAGGAATTTGGTCGATCCTGGCTTCTGATTCCCAGTTGGGAAGGATTTTCTCCAGGCCGCCGACCACGGCGCGGTTATCATATCCCCGCTCAATTTCGAGCTTGAGAAACTTCAGTATTTTGTCTATGGATGGCTGCATAGCAGTATTTTACCCTAATCCAGTTTATGGAACCCATTGTCAAGTATACGAGGTTCATCCTTGTGATTAGAAAACAGATGTGATGATTTGTTAGATTGTTCCGGGATTCTCCATGGCGAAAATGCCAACGCTGCGCGGTCCGAACATGGCAGCAATGACCGGGTTGAGGCTATGCTCGCTGAAGGGAACCCTGGGGAAGTTCGAATTGGCATGCTCTTTCAGCGCTCTGGCATCTTGCAACAATGATGGAACGCTTTGCATAACTGCAATGGCATCCAATTCATTAAACTCATCTAAAAACTCTTGAAAGTAATCCAGCAATGCACGATAGTTCTTCACCTTCTCGATCGATATCAGCTTGCCTTCTTCAAAAGAGAACACAGGCAGAATATTCAGCATCTCCCCCACCACAGCCTGGGGATAGCCAATCAACGCGGGACGGGTAAGGTAGGTAAGACAGGGCAGGCAGAATTGCGCATAAATATGCGGGACTTGCCCCCGCATAAGATACTCGATCTGATCCGCAGAAACACCCCGATTGGCTAATTCGGCTGCCTGTTGTACCAGGTAGCCCAAACCCAGCCCAATTGTCTGGGTATCCACCTCATGGACTCTTGCGCGTCCCTGGGTTTGTTTTACGGCTTCATGCAGATTTTGGTAAGCCTCGGAAAGCTGGCTGGAAACGGAAAGAGCAATAATATCCTGAGAATACTGCCCAAGATTACGGATCGCCTGGGCATATTCAGCCACGGTCGGCGGTTCCACGACCGGAAGGGGTTTCTGGGTTGACGAAACGGGATATTGCAAAATCTTGTTTCCAACATCCTGTTCGGAACCCATCTCCTGGACATGAAACGGCACAACCTCGATCAGGTTGCGCCCATTCATACTGTGTTTGGTAAACTGAACAGAACTATCGGTGAGAATGCTCGTTTGTGCCATGTTTATTCAACTGAGATAATGAATTGATAATGCGGTTGTCCTCCCGCGTGAACTTCAATCTCATGATCGGGATATGTTTCCTCGATCTTCTTCACGATCTGGTCGATGATATTCTTTTGCACATCTCCCCCGGTGAATAAAGTGATCCGTTCGCGGTCTTCCGTATCCGCATCCTTGAGGAACGCCATGACAGCTTCCTCCAGAGAATTGGTTGAACTGATCAATTGCCCGTTATGCAGGGCAATTACCTGTCCTTCGGCAACATCGACGCCATTGATTTGAACTGTGCGGGTGGCAACGGTCACTTCACCAGCCTCAACATCAGAAAGCGCCTCATTCATATCTTTTACCACCTGATCGAAATCTCCATCGGGAATCAGGTGCAGCAGTGCGGAGATACCCTGGGGAATATTGCGGGTGGGAACGACCGCCACATTTTTCACGCTTACGGATGCGGCGCTTTCTGCAGCCAGAATGATATTTTTATTGTTGGGCAGCAGGATGATCTTGTCTGTGGGCAGGTCCTCAAATGCTTTGAGAATCTCTTCCGTGCTGGGATTCATGGTCTGACCGCCATCTACAATGGCGGCGACGCCCAGGCTGGCGAAGATTTTCGACAAACCGCTGCCGGGGCTGACAGTTACCACGGCAATATCACCGGGCGAAACCTCAGCCAGATGAATTTTTTCGGGCTGCGCGGACGATTGTTCTTCCATCTGTGCGAGCAGGTTTTCCATGGCAATTTTGGTGATGGTGCCAATTCCCATGGTGTATTCAATCGGCTCGTAACGCTTTTCCAGCGGCACGTGGATGTGCATGCGATAAAAGCCATCCCCTTCACCCACCTGAATGGAGGTTCCGATCTGGGAAAGATCATTGTAGAAATCTTCCAGGACCAAAGGCTTGTTCGGGCGGAAATCCACGACAACTTCATAATCCTGACCGGGTTCGACTGATTCCATGGTGTTTTCCAGATTCATCTGCGTAAGAGGTTGAACCACACCCGCAGGCACTTCCAGAGAAAGGTTGCGGATGTAACGTAAAATACCTTCCAGCAGGACGAAAAGGCCTTTGCCGCCAGAATCCACCACCCCGGCCTGTTTGAGAATGGGGAGCAGTTCGGGAGTGTGTTTTACCGATTCATCCGCCGCGTTGACGATCTCTTCCAGCATGATTTCGGGATTGGAATTGACAGCAACGATCTCGCGGGCTCGCCGGGCGATATCCGATGCAACTGTCAGGATCGTCCCTTCCACGGGTTTAACCACACCTTTGTAAGCGGTGTTACGGGCTTCTTCGAGCGCGTTTGCCACCATTTGTGCATCGGCCGTTTCGTAGTTATCCAGACCGCGGGCGAATCCACGCCAGAGCTGGGATAGAATCACCCCGGAGTTTCCCCTGGCGCCCATCAAGGCGCCCTGGGCGAGCAAATGTGCCATCTTCCCCAGGTTGGTCTCTTCCGAATTTGCAATTTCGTTGTAGGCGGATTGCATGGTGAGCACCATGTTGGTGCCGGTATCTCCATCCGGCACGGGGAAAACATTCAGCGCGTTAACCACCTGCTGGTTTGCTTTCAGCCAGATCAAGGCTGCTTCCACGAACTTCTTGAGCTGAAGTCCGTTCAGTTGTAAAGTTTTTTCCGCTTGTTTACTTGTTTCAATACCCATGAGGAACCTTTGCTTTTGGGGGATTAATCGGTGTCACTAATGCGCAAACCGCGTACATGTACATTTACACTGCGGACAGGCAGACCGATGGTGTGTTCAATTTGATACTGGACCTGGTGGGCGACAGTGGAGGCAACCGATTTGATTCTGGTGCCATATTCGATGACGATATAAAGGTCCAAATCAACCTGACTGCCATCGAATTTTACATCGATCCCCAGGCTTGGATCCTTGATGATGACGTTTGCCAGCCCCTCGACCAGGTTTTTCGGAGCCAACCCCACAACGCCATACGAAGATAAGGCAGACTGACAGGCAACCGCGGCGATTGCCCTGTGAGAAATATAAATATTGCCAATTGGATTGTTCTTATCACTCATATAGGACCTTTCAGTCGTTTTACTGGTCATGTAGTTTAACAAATTTTCTTGTCTTTGGATACGGTTTGTGGTAAAATCCATCTTTGCGCTGCGAAATTCCGCAGCAGGACAGATTGTGAAGTTGAAAGGATTAATTGAAATGGCTGTCTGTGAATCATGCGGTAAGAAAACGACCTTTGGGCATAATCGGAGCTTTTCCTTGCGCGCCACAAACCGCGCTTTTCGTCCCAACCTGCAAAAGGTGATGGTGATTGAAAATGGGCGGAAAGTTCACAAGACTTTATGTGCACGCTGTATTCGCTCCATGGTAAAAAGCGTATAATCATTTTACCTTTTTATCGACGACAAGACGGCTTTTCAGCCGTTTTTGTTTTTAACGATCCATTGCCTGTTTCAAGGCAATAACGCCGGCTCTGGCTCCATCCGGGTGCCCGAAGACGGCAGTGGCAGCCACGAAGGTATTGGCACCTGCGTTCAGTACACCGGGCAGTGTTTT
>DAIOEK010000070.1:0-7919 GCA_036746315.1 Anaerolineaceae bacterium
CCGCTGCCATCGCCAGGTTCACAAAAACCGTGGTAACGGCAGATAGTCTGTGCTCGCGCGGCAATTTGAATACCCATCCGACTGCCGCCACCGGCAGGATGATTGCCAGCGGAACCGCGCTGACTTTGGAAGCCATTGCCAACCCCAACGCCAGCCCAAACAGCAGGTACCAGCCGATGCCCGCCCATGGACGGGTCGCGGAAACCATATCCGCCTCACCGGCTTTCTTGTGATGCTGGTACAACGATACCGCGGCATAGATCGCCAGGGTAACGAAAAAGGTCAAAAAGGTATCGACCGCAAAAAAGTGTGAAAGCTGTAAGGGCAGCACGGCAAAGGCATAAAACGCTGCCGCCAGCAGCCCGATCCGCCGGTCGTACATGCGTGTGCCGATCAGGTAGATCAGAAGCAATGTCAGCATGTCAAAGACCGCCGAGACGTAGCGCCCGACCAAATGCACCGAGTAGTAATCGGTATGACCGACCCACTCGGCAATATAACGTACCAGGATGATCGGAAAATCACCGTAGACAAAAAAACTGTGCCCGCGGTTGTGCGGATTGAGCGAAGAGTTATCCGTATCGAAGTATTCCCCCAGCGAGTTGACCGGCGAGATATCCGACTCAACCATGGTAAGGAAGCGCTCATCCGGATGCAAATGCTGATCTTCGTCCCAATTCATTCCCACCGTACGCAGATACCCGCCTGCCAGGATCACCAGCAGCAACAGGATGTCCAGGTACCAATATTTGCCGGGAAAGCCGGAACTGCTATTCTTTGTTTCCATCGTGGTTTCAGTCAATTCGCTCATGCACAATCCGTTACGGTTCCACCGGCGCCAGCATGATCAGAAAGTCTTTTCCCTGCACCTTGGAGGTATAGGTTTTCACGCTGGCAAGCGGATACATTGATTTGAGAGTTTGCAGATCTTCGATGTCTGCCGTGTTGAGGATGAATAATTTTGGTCCCGGTATTTCGAGCGTGGAGGAGAACTGCTCCGGCCAGATCGCCATGTCGTGCAGTTCGGTACCGGCTCTTAAGCTCACCACGCGGGTATCGATCCAGTAGGGATATCCCACCACCCAGGCACTGTCGTACGTGCCAAAGCTGTTGGCAAAATCATGGATCACCTGCCCGATTTCCGAGGTGTTTCCTGCATTCAGCGCGAACTGTTCCGGATACTGCTCAAACGTCAGTTTGTAATTCTGTTTCAACGACAGCACGATCAACAACAATCCGATTACATTCGCCACGACCTTGCCTGTACGTGAGGCAAAGGATCGCTCGAGCAGGGCAACAAACCCGTCCAACGCCAGAGCGATGATGATAAATACCGGCACGATTGCCCCGGATGTACGGTTCAGGGTTGGGTTTTCCACCGGGAAAGCCAGTGAAAGGATTGACGGCATCATTAATAACGGTACCGAGAGTACCAGGAACACATCCAGCCAGTTGGGTTTGCGGACCGCCCGCACGATCAACAGTATATATCCCAGGTAAAAGAAAACAGCTCCGATCACATCCAGCCCCGGACGCAGCGGAATCGAATGCAGCCAGGTAAGTCCGTCGTTATAACCGAACATCAACATGGCATTCCACAGGTTGTCAAAGAAGATCAGCACCGGAGAACCGGGGTATGGCTGCTCCACCTCCCCCAACCGGGTGAGCGTACGATACAGGAAGATATCCGGGTTGCCGATCATATACCGGAAGAGCGGCAGGAAGACCACCAGTGATACCACCGCCAGGATGATCACCCCCGTCAGCGTGAATTCCTTGCTCTCCCGTGGACGGCGCGACAACAGGTAAATGATCCAGGCAACAATAATAATGAAGGGAACGATACGGAAGGGTGAATATCCGTGCATGCCCAACCCCAGGGCAATCCCCGACCAGATAAAGTCGTTACGCTTTTTGTGACGGATCCCCCGCACCAGATAGTACAGCGCCGGTGCAACAAACAGCGGATATAGCGGAAAGCGCAGCCCCACCCGCGAGATCACATTCGCCCAGTAAGCGGTGCCCGCCAGCAATGTAGCCACCACTGCCACGCGTTTGTTGGCGATCTCCTTGCCCAGCAAATAAATGAAAGGCAATGCGCCCAACCCCGCCAGTACGGTCCCGATCTTCAGGCTCATAAAGGTAATGCCGGTATGGAACAGTTTGATGATTGCCGCAGTCAGGTAGAACTGAATAGCCTCACGTCCGGTGTTGCGTTGAAAGAATACGTTGGTAATATTGTTCAGCACATCCTGCACATCCAGCAGTTTTTCGGCGTGGTCGCTGGTCATCTCTGCCGGTACATCCGCCAGGCGGTAGACGCGGAAGAAGATAATGACACCCGTTACCAATAACAACAGCAGTGTGTACGGATTGATCTTAATCCGCTTCGGCCAGGTAACCAGCCAGCTTCGTACACCGCTGCGGATCTCCTGCCACGTATGAGGGAAGTCTACAAAAGCCGCCACGGTTACGAAGATCGCCGCCACCCACAGCAGGGTATTCAGGAACTTGAACTGGTACATGCCGAAGAGCACGAACCAGATTTTTTCTTTGAAGCCGCTGAAGGTCACATAGGTGAGGATGATCAGCGGCACACTGGCTATCACCGCCCATTTACGAAAGGTGAAGTCTTCGCTGACCGCCGCTTCTTCTGTTGCCTCCGCCATGTGCCACTCCCCCACCCAGAACGACCAGGCAGCCAGCGCAAAACTGAGCACATACAAAATCAGGGAGAGCCGTACATTCTTTGCCGGTGGTTCGAGACTGATCTGCGCGACCAGCGCCAGTAAAAAGGCGACCACAGCCCGAAGCGGAAAATTTTGCACCGGGAAGAACGTCGACCAGCTCCATTCCGGGCTGGCTGCTTCCGGCTGGGTGATACTTTCAGCAGGCTCTGCCGCCCGTTCTGCAGCCTCCAGCGCGGCCAATTCCTCCTCGCTGGGTAAATGCAAGGTGCCCGGCTTCCAAAATATCAGCTTTTCTTTAACATAATCCAGTACGGTCGGTTCGCTCATTTGAATATCGCTCAACAGTGAATAATTAAACTAATTATATCTGCTCAAACAGGGATGCAAAATACACTGTGATCGCTTTACCGGTTGGGTCTGTTTTTGCCCTGGCGTAGTTCTTCGAATTGCCGTTCATATTCGGCAGCCACCGTATCCGGTGAGAAGAAATTGATCAGCCAGTCATGGTCCACCTTGTAGGCAGACCTGTTGCGCAGCACCTTGCAGATTTGTTCTGCCAGTCCGGCCGCGTCGCCGATGGGGAAGATTTCTCCCATGCCGCTCATCTTCACCGGCTGCCGCACCCCCGGCAGGTTGGATGCCACCACGGGCACATTGTTCATCATCGCTTCGATCTGCACCAACCCGAACGATTCGGTTGAATTCAAGCTGGGAACGGTAAGCACATCCAGGTTGGGGTAAAATGCCGCCATTTCCTCCTGGTTCAGCACACCCAGCCACTCCCAGTTACCCTGCTCAATATACTTTTCAATGCGCGGGAACAGGCGCGCCGCATAGGCATCCTCGCCCAACACATCCTTATATTGTCCGGCAAAGAACACCACCGCCTTGGGGAATTCCGCAAGGATGTGCGGCAGCGCATCCAGCAGCACTTCCACACCCTTCTCGGCGGCAAAGCGGGCAGCCATGCCGATGGCGGGTCCGCGCTCGGATAGCCTGTATTTGCGGGCAAAAGCCTCCGCCGCCCCCGGTTTGGCTACCGGTAGCACCACCGGCGGCTGGATGATGCCCGTCTTTTGCTTGTATCGGCTGGTATAAGGGGAATGATCCGCATAATCCTGGGTATAAGTGATCACCCGGTCGGTGAACATTGCCGCAAGGTTGTTCATCACGTTCACCACCTGGTTGACGATGAAATTGAACAAACCACCCGGCAGTTTGAGATCGCAGTGATAAGTGATCATCGAAGGTTTGCCAAACAGTCTCCCGCGCAGTGCAATGCCGGCGGCGTCGAACTGCGGCAGGTGCAGATGGATGACATCGTTCTCCTTCACCAGTCTGGTCGCCAGATAGCCGATCGATGCCGAGATCACCCCCTTGCTGATGCGGAACAGCACCGGGAAGCGGATGATCTTCACTCCATCCACTTCTTCTTCGTATGGGAGATTTTTTTCATAATGGCTGGTGAGCACCGTCACCCGGTGCCCGCGTTTGGCGAGCGCCTGTGCCAGCCGTTCGGTGTAGATGGTCAACCCGCTGGTGTGTGGACGGTAGTATGTCAATACGATCAGTACACGCATATGGTTCGTTTTACCTATGCAAATAACTTCTGGTTCGCCACCACCCACTCATACAGGCGGCGGATTCCATTCTCTACATCCACCTTGGGCTGCCAGCCCAATTCACGCTCGGCTTTGCGGATATCCGAAACATACACCGGCTGGTCGCCCGGGCGCCAGTCGCCTTTTTCCACCGGAATGGGGTGCCCACTGAGCTTCTCCAGCATCGGCGCAAACTCCATCCAGATCGAGATGGTATTGGCTGCCCCGCCGCCCACATTGTAGACGCTCCCTGCCACCGTATCGATCCGTTCGGCGGCGGCGTCATAGGCGTTGATCAGGTCTTCCACAAACAGGATGTCGCGCACCTGTTTGCCATCTCCATAGATGGTGATCGGTCTGCCTGTGACCGCCGCGATGATGAACCACGCCACCCAGCCCTGGTCTTCCACCCCGAACTGGCGCGGACCGTAGATGCAGCTCTGGCGCAGCACCACTGTGGGAATATTGTAGATGCGTGAATAGTCGCGCACATATTGGTCGCCGGTGCCTTTCGAGCAGCCGTATGGAGAGTGGAAATCCAGCCCCAGTGTTTCCGGTACGCCCTGCGGATATTCGGCATATTCGTAGCGGGTGGCTTTCTCCACGGTGCGCACATCTTCCATGCCGCCGTAGACCTTGTTGGTCGAGGAGTAAAGCACAATCGGAAAACGCCCGTTCAAACGGGCGGCTTCCATCACATTGAAGGTGCCCAGTGCATTGATCTCAAAATCCTCGCGGGGTTTAACCACCGAGGTGGTCACCGCCACCTGCCCGGCGAGATGAATGATGACATCCGCCTTGCGGGCAGCCGTAGTCAGCAGCGCCGCATCACGCACGTCGCCTGCCACCAGTTCAAAGGAATCCGCCCCGTGGGTCTCCCGCAGCCAACGCAGGTTGATCTGGCTGCCAGCACGCGAAAGGTTGTCGTAAACCGTAACGCTTTCCCCTCGCGCAAGCAACCTGTTGACATAATTGGAGCCGATGAAACCGGCGCCGCCTGTTACCAGATAGTTCTTCGACATACGCGCCTTTCCGATCCGGCTGTTTTGCCGGTGAGAGTTAATCTTCGTTCAAACGCAGTACCGCCATGAAGGCTTCCTGCGGAATTTCCACGTTGCCCACTTTCTTCATGCGCTTCTTGCCTTTTTTCTGCTTTTCCAGCAGTTTCTTCTTGCGGGTAATGTCGCCGCCGTAGCATTTTGCCAGCACATCTTTGCGTAATTGCTTCACCTTGGCGGAAGAGATCACCCTGCCGCTGGCGTATGCCTGCACCGCCACATCGTACAACTGCCGTGGAATGATCTCCTTCAGCTTCGAGACCAGCGCCTGCCCTTTGTGGTAGGCGTCATCCTTGTGGACGATGGACGCCAGCGCATCCACCGGTTCGTCATCCACCAATATCTCCAGCTTCACCAGCTTTTCCGGGCGGTATTCGAGGAATTGGTAATCGAGCGAGGCATATCCCCGGGTGCGCGATTTGAGATTATCGAAGAAATCCACGATCAGTTCGGTCAATGGAATGTGAAAGGAGAGCTGCACCCGGTTGGGGGCGGGATAGTCCTGCCCGGTGAAGACGCCGCGCCGCTTGGTCACCAGATCCATGATGGTGCCGTAGTATTCGGTGGGGCTGATGATCTGGATGCTCATCCACGGTTCGCGGATCTCACCGATCGCATTCTCTTCGGGCAGCTTGGCAGGTGAATCGATCCGCACCGTCTCGCCGCTGATCAGCACCACTTCGTATTCCACCGAGGGCGCCGTGACCACGATATCCATATCGAACTCGCGCTCCAGCCGCTCCTGGATGATCTCCATGTGGAACAGCCCCAAAAACCCGCAGCGGAAGCCGAAATTCAGTGCCTGGCTGGTCTCCGGTTCGTAGATCAGCGAAGCATCGTTCAGTTGCAGCTTTTCCAGGGCGTCTTTCAGGTCGGTATAATCTTCACCTTCCACCGGATAGATGCCCGCAAAGACCATCGGTTTGACCTTGCGGTAGCCGGGCAGCGGATCGGAGGATGGCTGTGCCGCCAGTGTGATCGTATCGCCCACGTGGCATTCCGAGACCGTCTTCAGCCCGGTGGCAATGTACCCCACCTCGCCGGCGGAAAGGGACGCGGTGGTCTTCATCCCCGGCGAGAAGATGCCCACCTCGATCGGCTTTACTTCCGTGCGCGTTTGCATCATCTTGAGCACGTCGGTCGCCTTTACCGAGCCTTCGACCACGCGTACATACGCAACCACGCCTTTATATGAGTCATAATGTGAATCAAAGATCAATGCCTGCAGCGGTTTGCCGGCGATGACTTTCGGAGGGGGGATTTTTCTGACGATGGCTTCGAGCAGCAGATCGACATTCTTGCCGTCTTTTGCCGACACGCGGATGATATCCTCCGAGGGCACACCCAGCAGGCTGGCAATCTCGCCCGCCACTTCGTCGGGCTGCGCCGAGGGCAGATCGATCTTGTTGATCACCGGGATGATCTCCAGCCCGGCATCCAGCGCCAGATAGAGGTTCGCCAGTGTCTGCGCTTCGATGCCCTGCGTGGCATCCACCACCAGCAGCGCGCCTTCGCACGCCGCCAGCGCCCGGTTCACCTCGTAACCGAAATCCACATGCCCGGGGGTATCGATCAGATTCAGCTCGTATGTAACGCCATCCTGCGCGGTATACATCATCCGCACTGCCGAGGCTTTGATCGTCACCCCTTTTTCGCGCTCGAGCTCCATCGCATCCAGCACCTGCTCGGTGGTATCGCGGTCGGATATCGTGCCGGTCATGTGCAGCAGGCGGTCTGCCAGCGTCGATTTGCCGTGGTCGATGTGGGCAATAATGCAAAAATTACGGATCGCTTCGGTCATACGGGAGTAGTATACTCGATTTTAATGAAGGCTTGTCCCCGATTGAGAAGGATGTTTCGTGCGTCTCCGGGGGCATAAACCGCACCTTATCCTTGCCAGCTTTCGCAGATATCCTCCCTACTTAATTTTCTGCTGCACAACGACAAATTTTTTTACGGGTGCGAAAAAAAAGTGCTTGGGAACAAAAAGAAACAATTCGCGGGTCTTGAAAAGGAATCGAAAGCACTACGCGACCATTCCTTTTTCCATTATAGGGAAGTGGTGGGGGAGATGATACCTGTCATCTGTGACATGAATCCAGGCAGCCCGCCCACACAAACAAAAAACAGGAGCCCGGGCGAATGCCCGGGCTCCCAGCTTGCTAACTTTTCTGATAACTGATCCGCCGGTTGATTACAGGCTTCTGCCTCCGCGGTATCCGCCTCCACCGCCATTACCCCGGCTGCCGCTGCCGCCGGAAAGGATGACATCGTACGCCTCCTGGCTCAGATACCGGGGAACATAGCTTTCCCCGCTGGTTCTGGCAAGCGTACCGGCGAACGCATTGAGGTGATTGTATGATCCGCTCTTCAAATTCTCGAAGACCGACTGTACATCCGCGCTTTGCGTGGAGGCCAAACGCTTCTCCAGGTCGAGAATGTCGACCTCTTCAACGGTGGCGCCGACTTTCAAGGCATCTGCCAGAGATTGTTTGCCTTGTGCGATCAAATCATCATACAGCTTCTGTAGATCGGCATTGTCGAACTGTCCGGCAGGCAGCGCCGCAGGG
>DAIOEK010000071.1:0-6731 GCA_036746315.1 Anaerolineaceae bacterium
TCACATTCAAACCCACCACTCCGTAAACCCATATCCGATTGGAGGTGTTGGGTTTTGCACAAAACGCTCAACCCAACCTACTCGCTGTTCACTATAGATGTAAATATGCTTTTTTAATTATTAAAAATAACAATGTAATGACAATTACCAAGATATAAACAATTTCTCCCTTAAATAACAATTCGAATATTACAAAAAAATAAAAACAGACAGTTAATACTCTCACCCACCAAATATTCATTAAAGCAATGGTTGAAAAAACTATATAAAGAAGGATTGTCTTCAAATCCCTTTTTAACCGAAGCAAGTCCTTCAAATAATGAAATACATCATCATTCTGTTTTTGTTTTAAACTGAATATCACTAATAAATATGTCATCGAGAAATCATCTGGGTGACGTGAAAGATATTCTTTAAGTACTTTGATTCCTTCTATTCCTTGATTTGTTATGTTTTTTGACAATGCATATTCATAAATTACCTCGGGTGATTCCTTATCTAGTGAATATGCAATTTCCACTTCCCGAGCATTCTCTAGTAATTTATTTGTTTTCCTAAAATAACATGCCAGGATGGCATGGGTAATTCCATTTTTATTATTAATTTGTAGTGCCTCATCGAGATAGATTTTCGCAAGTTCGAAATTGTTTAAATTTATATCCACTTTTGAAAGCAAGTTAAGGATTCTAATATTTTCTCTCTCTTTTTCTCTTTCAATCAGTAGGACATCTTTTGCTTTCTGATATTGAAAATTACGATACAATTTTTCTGCTATATCGATTTGATTCATAACAACCTCGCCTATTGATACGCTGGGGCTAATCTCTCAAAAAACTTTGTTACTTGGATTGGATTCTGAATAACTAAAAAGCCAGCAATAACGACTAATGCAGGCGCTAATATCATGCTTGCATTATCAGGTCTAACCTTATACTGAAAACCGATTGTTGCGGATATATTTGGATTTCCTTCCTTTACCGTCTCTGTATAGCATGTAGGTTGGGTTGCTCGAAGAGCACACTTCGTGTGAGGATGTCAATCCGAAACCCAACATCCTCGCCTCATTCCCCTTTCCACTATTATAAGCTCGTCGAGGCGGGGCTTGTCCCCGCCAACCGCCCCAAAACCATGTCACAAATGACAGCTTTCCCCGCCCCCCATTAACCCTTACAATAAAAAGGAACCACCGCGCACTTTAACAACCTTGCCTATGCGAATTCACCCACCTGCGATTTGTTTCTTTTTGTTCCTGAGAACTTTTTTTTCGCACACGCAAAAAACTTTTTCGCCCTCCCGCCATGCTTGACAGGCTGCCGCACCTCCATTATAAACACCTCATGAAAGCGTATAAAACGATCATCCTCGCGGCGTCGATCCTTTCGCTCACCGCCTGTAACCTGCCCTTCACCGATTTTTTACAGCAAGAGACCCTCACCGCCACCCCCGTCCCCACCGCCACAGCCACCCCGCTGCCCACCGCCACACCCATCCCCACCGCCACACCCACCCCGCCGCCCTCGGTACGCCTCGAAAAAGCCTCCGACCTGTATGCCCAGGGCAACTGGGACGACGCGGAAAAAGAACTGCAAGATGTGCTGGCATTCAGCAACGACCAGCAGGTGAATGCATCTGCGCTCAGCCTGCTGGGGCGTATCTTCCACCACCGCGCAGATGACGTCTCCGCCCTCGATTACCTCCGTCGGGCAATCGCGCTGGACGCCAACCCCGATGCCTCTGCCGAAGCCCATTTTTACCTGGCGCAGATTTATGAGGAACTCACCCGCTACACCGAAGCTGCCGGTGAGTACCAGGCATACATGGATGCCAAACCGGGCACTCTGGATGCCCTCATGTTCACCAAAAAGGGAGATGCCCTCACCGCGGCAGGCAGTCTGGCGGATGCAAACACCGCCTACACACGGGCGATCAGCCTCAGCGGCGGCCAGGCGCTGGATCTGGATCTCAAAGTTGCCGGCAACCTGGTCGGTCTGCAAGATTACGCCAACGCGCTGGACAGGTACAACTACATCTATAACGCCTCAACCAGCGATTACACCCGCGCACAGGTGGATCTGCTCGTCGGGCGCATCTACCTCTCGCAGGGAGACACCGCCAACGCCTATCAGCGCTTTCAGGACGCCGTGGAAAACTATCCCCGCGCCTATGATTCCTACTCCGCCCTGGCTGCCCTGGTTAATGACGACCAGCCCGTCAACCTGCTCAACCGCGGCATCATCAATTACAACGTCGGGCAGTATTACCTCGCCATCGACATCCTCAAGCAGTACATGGATGAGAATCCCGACCACGATGGCACCGCACATTACTATCGCGCGTATGCCTATACCTATGCCGGTGAATATGAGAACGCCATCCATGAATGGGAAATGCTGATCACAGACCACCCCGGCGACCGTTATTATGCCACCGCCTGGGATGAAAAAGCCTACACCCAGTGGTACTACCTGAACAAGCATGCCGAAGCCGCCCAGACGCTCAAAGAATTCATCGCCAACAATCCGCTGGATGGCATGGCGCCCATGCTGCTGTTCGAGATGGGCAGGATCTACGAACGCGCCAATATGCTTGAAGATGCCGCATCCGCCTGGGAAAGACTGCCGGGCGAATACCCCTCCAGTGAATACGCCTACATGGGCATCTTCTTCAGCGGCATTGCCCGCTATCGCCTGCAACAATGGGACCAGGCGCAGACTGCCTTTCAGCGTGCCCTGCTGCTGGCGACCAAGCCCGGAGAAAAAGCCGGCGCCTACTTCTGGATGGGCAAGACATCCCAGGCGCAGGGCAACGAAGAGAATGCCCATGCCGCCTGGCAGGCAGCCATGGTGGAAGACCCCACCGGGTATTACTCTGAACGCGCCCGTGATTTGCTCACCAACCGCCAGATGATGCAAAAGTGTGAAACCCTCGACCTGGCAGTGGATCTGAACGCCGACCGCCCCGAGGCGGAAGCCTGGATGAAAGATAAATTCTCGCTGGCTGAAGACACCGACTTTCGTGAAATGTCCGCCATCCTCGAGGATGGCCGCATCCGGCAGGCGGCAGAACTATGGCGGTTGGGCTTGTATGAAGATGCGCGCGTCAAAGTGGAAGCGTATCGCGAGGAATATAAGAACGATCCGCTGATCCAATACAAGCTTGCCAACTGGTTGAACGATTTGGGCATGTACCGCTCGGCAATCCTGGCTTCACGGCAGGTCCTCACCCTGGCCGGCATGGATGACACCGCCACGCTGAATGCACCGGTCTTCTTCAACCACATCCGCTTTGGCGTCTATTACCGTGAAATCATCACCCAGACGGCACAGCAGATGGGGCTCGACCCGCTGCTGCTCTTCAGCGTAATCCGGCAGGAGAGCCTGTTCGAGCCGTTCATCACCTCATCCGCCGGGGCTGAAGGCTTGATGCAAATGCTGCCCGGTACCGCGCAGGATGTATCCACACAGTCGGGGTACTACCCTGACCTGAAGGCGGAAGACATCTACCGTCCGCTGGTCGCCATCCGCCTGGGAAGTTATTACCTGAAGCAGCAATTCAGCCTGCAGAACGACTTCACCCCCGCGGCGCTGGCAGCCTACAACGGCGGACCGGGCAACGCCACCGCCTGGCGTGATCTTTCGGGTGATGATGTCGACCTCTATCTGGAGGTGGTACGCTTCCAGGAGACCCGGAATTACATTCGCGCAATTGTGGAAATATACAACATCTATCGCTCTTTTTACTGCCGGTAAGAATCATCAGGGCTGCCTTTTCGGCAGCCCCGCAACGTTCAGTTACATCACCAGCCAGACCGGATTTTCGATATAGCGGGCAACTTCCTGCATAAATTGGGCTGCCTCCACACCATCGGTCACCCGGTGATCTGCGGAAACGGTCGCCTTGAAAATACTGGCTATGCTGATCTCGCCATCCTCGATCACCGGCGCCTCGTGAACCGACCCCACCGCCAGGATGGCTGCTTCGGGCGGGTTGATGATGGCTGCAAAGTTTTCCACATCGAACATCCCCAGGTTCGATATCGAGAAAGTAGAGCCTTCAATGTCATCCGGTTTTACCTTGCCCTGTCGGGCACGGGAAGCCATCTCTTTCACTTCGGCGGAAATCTGCTGCAGACTCTTCTGATCGGCATGCTTGACCACAATGGTCAGCAATCCGCCTTCCACCGATACCGCCACACCGATATTAATATCACCGTGGCGTATCAACGCTTCACCAGAGATCGAAGCATTGAGATTGCGGAATTTCCGCAGTGCAAGTGCCACCGCCTTGATAATGAAATCGTTGACCGACAACTTCTGGTCTTCTGCCGCAACGCTGTTATACTGTTGGCGAAGTTCCATCATGCGGTCAGCCAGAAACTGGTGGGTGATATAGAAGTGCGGGAGATTCTGCTTGGCTTCGACCATGCGCCGGGCAATGGCAGTGCGCAGCTTATTTAACGGAACACGCTCATCCACTCCAGGTTGGAATACGGTTTGAGTGCCAGATGCCGGCTGGAACATTGCTGTGCCGGCTGTGGATGCAGATTTGGCAAGGGCAGCCTCAATATCCTTTCTGACAATCCGACCGTTAGGTCCGCTACCGCGGACAGCGCTCAAATCCAGTTTCTTCTCCCGGGCAATCCTCTTCGCCAGCGGGGATGCAATCACACCGATGGCGGACGTTTCGGCGGGACTGACGGCCATCTCCTGTACGGATTTTTCCGTCTGCGGAGCAGGCTTTTCTTTCTCCTGAACCGGCTGGGTGGGTGTTGAGGTTTCACCCGAGTAGGTCTCACCTTCGGCAGTTATTACCGCGATGGGGTTACCCACCGGCACGCTGGTGCCTTGATCCACCAGGTATTTGGCTACCACACCGGAGTAAGGTGATTCAACTTCCACAGTTGCCTTGTCGGTTTCGATCTCCGCCAGGACCTCTCCCTTAGTGATTTTTTCATTTTCCTTTTTGACCCAGCGGACCAATACACCTTCCGCCATGTCAAATCCCAGTTTGGGCATGGTAACGGTTTCAGCCATCACATCACCTCCTTGACTGCGGCAATGATGTCTTCCACCTGTGGAAGCGCCAGTTGCTCCATGTTGCGGTTATACGGCAGGGGGACTTCCTTTTGCGCCACCCGCTTGATGGGGGCATCTACATAATCGAATGCTTCTTCGTAAATTCTTGCGGCAATTTCAGAACCGACGCCATAAGACTTCCAGCCTTCTTCAACGATCACCGCACGGTTGGTCTTGCGGAAGGAGGCTAACACGGGTTCCATATCCAACGGACGAAGTGTGCGCAGGTCAACGATCTCTGCTTCAATCCCATCCTTGGAGAGAGCCTCGGCAGCTTTGGTGGATAACTCCAACATCTTGCTGTAAGTTACGATGGTCACATCCTTCCCCTCGCGCTGGACAGTAGATTTACCAATGGGGATGGTAAAGTCTCCATCAGGCACTTCTCCACGGGTCTGGTACAGCGTGGCATGCTCAATAAACAAGATCGGGTCTTGAGAGCGGATGGCAGATTTGAGCAATCCCTTGGCATCCGCTGGGGTGCCGGGAGCGACCACCTTCAAACCGGGGAAATGGGCAAAGATGGCATCCGGGGTTTGCGAATGGGTGGCGCCAAGCTGGCGTCCCCCGCCGCCCACCGCCCGGATGACCAGCGGTAAAACCATTTGTCCGCCGAACATGTAATGCAGCTTGGCTGCCTCATTGACGATGTGATCCATGGCGACGAACGCAAAATTGATGGTCATCAATTCCGCCACTGGACGCAGCCCGGTAAGCGCAGCGCCGATGGCACCACCCACAATGGCAGACTCGGCGATGGGCGTATCTTTTACCCTTTCGGCGCCGAAATGATCATAAAATCCCTTGGTTACTGCATAGGTTCCGCCCCAAACACCCACTTCTTCGCCCATAATAAAGACTTTGGGGTCACGTTCCATTTCCTCCCATAATGCCTGAGAGATGGCTTCGCGCATTGTAATTCTAGCCATGTTTGCCCGCCTTTCTATGGTTCCACATAAATGTGTTCGAAGAGTTCTTCCGGAGCCGGGTTAGGACTTGCTTCTGCAAATTCCACTGCTTTTTGAATCTCCTCATCCGCTTTCTGGTGCAATGTCAGGAATTCTTCCGGTTTGATTTTTTCAACTTCTTCCAAATACTTCTGGTATATGCCAATGGGGTCATTCTCTTCCCAGCAGTGAACTTCATCCTGCTGACGGTATCTTTCGGGATCACCCATCGAGTGCCCACGGAATCGATAGGTCATTACTTCCAACAGGTACGGTCCATTGCCTTCTTTAACGTATTTCAAGGCCTCGGCGGCTGCCTTGCGGACTGTCATGAGGTTCATACCATCCACCTGGCTATTCTTCATACCATATCCTTCCGCTTTCTGGCGGATATCAGATACTGCAGAAGCACGCTCCACGGCAGTGCCCATTCCGTATTGGTTGTTTTCGCAGACCCATAAAACCGGCAGTTTCCATACCTTGGAAAGGTTCAAAGCTTCATGGAAGAAGCCAATATTGGTTGCGCCATCGCCGAAGAAGCAAATGGTGGCAGCATTCTGGTTCTGGTATTGATCGCCCAAGGCAAGCCCGGCAGCGATGGGCAAGTGCGCGCCAACAATGGCGTGCCCGCCCCAGAAGTTTTTCGTCACGTCAGCCATGTGCATCGATCCGCCCCGCCCCCTGGAGCATCCTGTCACCTTCCCCAGTA
>DAIOEK010000072.1:0-6701 GCA_036746315.1 Anaerolineaceae bacterium
AGGCTGCCGATGTTCAGGTCACGGTCGACCTCACCAACTATCAAGCGGGTACTTTCCAGGTAATCCCCACGGTGGTGGTCAACTCGGATGAGATCTCCATTGAATCCATCCTGCCAGAAACAATCGAAGTTGTGATACAATCCAGCGTTCCAACTCCCGCACCCTGAGAGAATTACGCATGAGAAAAAATGTAGTTGCCCTGGTCGGCAGACCAAATGTCGGCAAAAGCACTTTGTTCAACCGGCTGGTGGGCGAACCCCTTGCCATTGTTGATAATACCCCGGGTACCACCCGTGACCGCATTCTGGCTGAAGGTGAATGGCTCAACACCACATTCGACCTGATCGATACCGGCGGCATTGACCCCACTTCTTCCACCGGGGGAAAAGACCCCCTCTCCGTCGGATCGGCTGATTTTATTCAGGAGATCCGCGTGCAGGCACTGATCGCGGTCGAAGAAGCCGATGTGGTTTTATTCATCACCGATGCATCTTCCGGCGTCACCCCGGCGGATATCGAAGTTGCCAACCTGCTGCGAAAATCGCAAAAAGTGGTCGACGGTAAAAACACCCCGCCCATTCTGCTGGTGGTGAACAAGGCGGATAGTTACCGCACCCGCGAAGCTGCCGCCGAATTCTACGAACTGGGCATGGGAGAGCCTTACGCGATCTCAGCGCTGCATGGCACCGGCACCGGTGACCTGTTGGATGCGCTGGTGGCTGCCTTCCCACATGCCGTGGAAGAGACCGAAGACGAATCGGTCAAGATCGCCATCGTCGGCAAACCCAATGTGGGTAAATCCAGCCTGCTGAACAAACTTGCCGGGTCTGACCGTTCCATCGTCAGCCCGATTGCTGGAACCACCCGCGATGCGATCGATACCCTGCTGGATGTGGACGGCACGGCAGTCACGATCATCGATACCGCCGGTATCCGCCGGCGGGGCAAAATCATCCCCGGTGTGGAAAAATACAGCGTCATCCGCTCGCTGCGCGCCATCGAACGCGCCGACGTATCCCTGCTGCTGATCGATGCCGTGGATGGCATCTCCGCCCAGGATGCGCACATTGCCGGTTTCATCCTCGATGCCTGGAAGAGCGTGGTGGTGATCGTCAATAAATGGGATGCCGTCGAGAAGGATACCGACACCATCAACGTCTATACCGATTACATCCGCCAGGAGCTGCACTTTCTGGATTACGTGCCCATCCAATTCATCTCTGCCCTCACCGGGAAAAATGTGGATAAGGTGCTGCCCCTGGCGCTGCGCGTTCAGGAAGAACGCCTGGTGCGCTTGAGCACATCGCAGATCAACCAGATCATCCAGAAGGCACAGGATACCCACCCCTCCCCGGGGCATGCCGGCAGAAACCTGCGCATGTATTACGGCACACAGGTGCGCAGCGATCCGCCCACCTTCATGATCTATGTCAACGACCCGAAACTGGCGCATTTCTCTTATATGCGCTATCTTGAAAACCAGATGCGAAAAGAGTATAGCTTCCTTGGCACGCCTATACGAATAGTATTGAAGCCCCGTCGTTAACCGGCGACCTTGTTGGTTCAAGATTTCGTCTTATAATAACCCACAGGTTTTTACAGCATATGAATGATCAACCGACTGACAACAACCAGTCCATGGAACAACCCGCGGTTCCCGAACAAAAAAACGCCACGCTGCGCATGGTCGTGGATATCGTCGAAACACTGCTTCTGGCGCTGTTCTTTTACTTCGCCATCAATGCCGTCTCCGCCCGCGTGCGCGTTCAAAATGTCAGCATGCAGCCCACCCTCTACGAGGGCGAATTTCTGCTGGTGAACAAGCTCGCCTACAAATTCGGCCCACCCACAACCGGGGATATTGTCATCTTCCACTCCCCCACCGAACCCGGTGAGGATTTCATCAAGCGTGTCATCGGAACGCCCGGCGATTCGGTCGTGGTCAGCGAAGGCAAGGTGTTCATCAATGGAACCCGCATCGACGAACCGTATCTGAAGGATGTGCCGCGCTATACGGGCGAATGGGTGGTGCCCGAAAACAGCATCTTCGTGCTGGGAGACAACCGCAATCAATCTTCTGATTCGCACGATTGGGGATGCGTCTCGATGGGTGCAGTTGTCGGAAAAGCCGTTTTGATATATTATCCATTCAACAAAGCCACCCTGTTGGAACACCCCGATCTCGTTTCGGCGAGTACGGCGAATTAACCGTTTTTTTCTGGCAAAATCTCAATTACGGTTTACAATAACCTCAATGAAATCTTTTGAATCACCCACCCCTTCCATCCCTTGCAGGGAATGCGCCGCCGGTTTGATGCGAAAAACCCACGTGACGTATTTCACCTGGCTGGGACAGGAACTCATCACGGTGCTGAACTTCCCCGCCTGGGTATGCGATGTCTGCGGAAAGCGCATCTACGACCAGGATGCCGAGAATTGGCTGAATGCGCTGCTCAAACCGGATGCGGGCAAAACGACCATCAAACCGCGGAAGAACCGCGGAAAGCCCTCCCGCAAAACCCAGCCTCCCGCCACCGACCCCAAAATCACCTGAAGATATCCATCCCGGCACACGCTGCCGGGATTTTTTATGCGCTCGTCGCCGGCATCTCGCGGTCGGCGGATATTAATCCCTGTCGATTCCATTTGACGCATGGTAAATGGCATGCTATCATGCCATTAGGATTTATTTTTTATTTTTTCATTCATTTTGGAGTTATTATGAGCGCAGATTTTATTGTCCGATTAATCGGAATGGTGGCTTTCACGGTTGTTGGCGTCATATGGGGGATATCACTGGGAGAAGCAGCCCAGGGTTCAACGGCAAAATTCGTTCTCACGGTTGAACAATATGCATTCACCTTCGGGCTGGTCGGCGCCCTGATCGGATTGATCCTCACTCCCTACATCACCACCCGCCCCATGCGTGCGCTGCGCACGCTGGTAAAAAAGCTGTCGGCGCAGATACTCTTCTCTTCCATGATCGGCTTGCTGGTCGGGTTCCTGTTTGCCGCGCTGCTGGCTTTTCCGCTTTCCTTGTTACCCGCGCCGCTCAACTCCATCTTCCCCTTCCTGGGGGTCATAATTTTCGGATACCTGGGGATTGTGGTATTCAACCTGCGCCAGGGTGATTTACTGGGGCTGTTCCATTCCATCCGCGGCGAGCGGGGCGGAAAGGTGAACTGGGGCGAAGGTCGCAATATTCTGCTGGATACCAGCGTGATCATCGACGGCAGAATTGCCGATATCGCCCAAACGGGTTTTCTGCCCGGCACCTTGATCATCCCGCGTTTCGTGCTCAATGAGTTGCAGTATATCGCCGACTCGCCCGACAATTTGCGGCGCCAGCGCGGCAGGCGCGGAATGGAAGTGCTGGCAGCCCTGCAAAAAGAATCCTCCCCCACGCCGGTCCGCATCCAGGATATCGACGCCGAAGGGGTCAAGGAAGTGGATGACAAACTGGTGGTGCTTGCCCGTCAGATGCACTGCCCGATCCTCACCAACGATTACAACCTCAACCGCATTGCCGAGCTGCAGGGCGTGCTCATTCTGAACGTGAATGAACTTGCCAATGCCGTAAAATCCGTGATGCTGCCCGGCGAGAACCTGCCGCTGCGCGTCATCCAGGAAGGCAAGGAATCCGGTCAGGGTGTCGGCTATATGGATGATGGCACCATGGTGGTTGTGGAAAACGGCAGGGAATTGATCGGTCGTGAGATCAACGTGATTGTCACCAAAATACTGCAAACCGCAGCCGGCAGAATGATCTTTGCCCGTCCCGATGAAAGCGGCGATGGCGGTCATTAACTTCCCACCATGAAGGAATGGATCACCGGGAAAAATCCGGTACATGAAACCCTGATTGCCGCCAGAAGGCAGTGCTTCAGATTGCTGATAGCCGACCAGCTTCAACCGGATAAACGCATTCAGCAGATGGAACAGTTAGCCGCAAAGCGCAAAATTCCGGTGGAAAGGGCGCCGCGCAGCCGGCTGAACAACCTCGGAGAAAACACCCAGGGCATCGGCCTCGAGGTCGGCGGCTACCCCTATGCCGACCTTGCCGAGATCCTCGTCAACGCCCGAAAGAAAAACGAAGCGCCGTTCATCCTGATCCTGGATACGCTGCAAAATCCACAGAACTTCGCCACCCTCATCCGCAGCGCCGAAGCGTTTGGCGTACACGGCATCCTGCTCCCGTTCAGGCACACTGTCGGGGTCACCCCGGCAGTGGTGACGGCATCGGCGGGCGCCAGCGAACACATGTCTATCGCCATGCTGAACCTGGCCCAGGCCATTGCCGGGTTGCAGCAACAGGGGATCTGGATCCTCGGACTGGAAGGCTCGCCAGATGCCGCTCCACTCGAACAGGTCAAACTGACCGGCGGATTGGCGATTGTGGTCGGCAGTGAAGGCGAGGGAATGCGGTCCCTCATCCGCAAATCCTGCGATCAGGTCGTAAGATTGAGCATGACCGGCAGAACGGAATCGCTGAACGCAGCGGTTGCCGGCTCCATCGCCCTCTACCTCGCCCAGCAGCAGCGCCAGAAATAAACTCCCCCGGCATCATACCTTGTCGCGGCGACCCTTATGGTCGCCCCGCGCTTTCCTCTTCCCTACCCGTAGGGTGCAGCCTGCTGCACCATTCCCCGCCTACCCGTAGGGTGCAGCCTGCTGCACCATTCCCCGCCTACCCGTAGGGTGCAGCCTGCTGCACCGTTCCCCGCCCGCCGCAGCGAAGCACCCTCGAGCGCAGCGAGTGGGCAGGTGATCGCTCAGTATCACTCTCGCCCTGGATGGTGCGCACCGCGATCTGCGCCGATCCGCTCGAGTAGTACTTCTGCACTGTCACGTCCTCTCCATCCACTCCAAATCCACCATTCCGTAAACCCATATCCGATTGGAGGTGTTGGGCTTCCACAAATCGCTCACACAAAGTGTGCTCTTCGAGCAACCTAACCTGCAAACTATTCAATAACCATATCAGCAGCTATTGATAACTGAATACTCCTGATATCAGGTTTTTCCCCAAGATCATAAGTATATATTTCTGTAATTTCGTTATCCACTTTATCTACCGGAAAAAGATATATATATGTTACCGGATTATCCTTGCGAATAACATATTTTTGGGGATCATTGCAGATAATGTGTGTAAGAACAATTCCTTCTTTGTGATAAAAATATAACGTGGAAAGATAAGAAGGACAATCTCCTGACACCCTCTTGATTATCGCATATGAATCTGGGTTTCCAAATTTATCAATGAAATCAGACAAAGTGATTTTATTTTCGTAGATATTGAACCAAATGTTTGACACTACATCGTTGTCGACTTCTAATCTCCCGTCTAGCCAACTATTTATTTCCCAACCGAATGTCTGGTTTTCTACGGACCAATTTATGTGTGAAATATCAAAATTTTCTTCAATAATATGTTTTGCATCTATAAAATTTGTTTTTTCCATTTTTATCCCTAACCACGAAGAGTCATTTCTTAGATTGCTAAAGAACTGCTCTTTATTCATCGATTTTGTTAAAGTCGGAATGGGTGCTGAATTCTCTGAAACACATCCGGTAATAAATAGAGCAATAATCACCATATAGCTTGCAGTTATAGTTCTTTTCATTTTATTTATCCTTAATTATTTATAAAAAAATTATTCATCCATTTACTTGCATTTTGAGGAATGACAACATTTGGTGACCCGAACAGGGTATATGCGAAAGCATTTGCAAAATAATCAGGACCATCTTGATCTCCGTATATATCATTTCCTTTTACGGCATTTTCCCATCGATTTTCCTTTGGTATCTCAAACCCACCCCATTCGAATCTGAAAATTGCATCCCTGAAGATTGAGATCCCATTCTTCCCAATAGTTCCAAGCCCAGATGCCCTGTAACCACCACTTGCTGACCTGGCTGGATCCCCTCCCAAGTCTCTCACCATCTGGTCTGAATATCCTCCCCCAAACAAAGTGCCCATTTTTAAATATCCGGAATTTTTATCAATTAAGTGGACAATTTCATGAACCAGTATATGCCGACCTGTTTCTAAATTGTTCATTGTCCCGGAGATCAATACAACTTGATTCGAATATGGAAGTGGATCGGAGTAATTACACTTATATGGCGGGCATGATACGCTTCCTTTTTTTATTGTGACTTTCCCAATATTTTTCTCCATCCAATGTTTACCACTTGAACCAGTCTTGATCCGTATTGCATCCGCCATACTCGCTGCTGTGACCAATACATTATCGGTTTCTTTTGCCGACCAATTTCCTGTCAATGTCCAGCCGTAAGATTGTTGTATCACTTTTTGAACATCCTTGGTAGTAATGCAATCGGTAAGTCCATTTTTTGCATCACAAACCTTATGCCCGCTTGGATCCGTGTACTTCACCGGGTTATTCCGCACGTATGAGTATCTGTCATACGCCGCCGAATCCCCCGCATTCGGCACAATCGTATCCGCCTGCGTGAAATGCGCCAATGCCGGGTCGTACCATCTCGCAACGTAGTAATACAATCCCAACTCCGCCTGCCGCAACTGCCCCGTCCCACTCGCTTCGCTCGGGGATGATATGTACCTGAACTCCGTCGGTGTAATCCCACTGCTGGCGCGAATCTTTCCAAAGGCGCTGTACTGGATCGTGCGAATTCTGCGCAGCGCAGCGAAGCACCCTCGAGCGCAGCGG
>DAIOEK010000073.1:0-6544 GCA_036746315.1 Anaerolineaceae bacterium
TACAGGCAGGCGACAAAATCCTCGGGCTATCAATGGGGGATGTTCACGAACAGGTAAAAGCCTGTTTTGAGAGCTTGACCCCCAAATATGTGAAAGAAGATGTGCAAAGTTAATTTACACAGGCTGCCCAAAGGCAGCCTGTGTTACAGAGCACCTGTTAATCATTATTTTGGCTAAAATGCATCTTGCGGCTTCCAGACCTTCCAAACTTTTCCCGCCAGTTCCGGACCGGGCGTGAGGGTGGGTTTGCCAGGCTGCCACCCGGATGGGGTGACCTCACCTGTCTTTACCACGTGTTGGAATGCCTTCACCTGCCGGATGAGCTCACTCACATTCCGTCCGACCTCCGGGGTAAGCACTTCCATTGCCCGGACGACAAAGTCTGGATCGATGATGAACCTGCCGCGAATATCGACCCCGGCATTTTCATCGTAGACGCCATAAATGCTGCCAACTCTTCCGCCTGCATCAGACAGAAGCGGGAAGGGTACGCCCCCCGGGACCATTTTGGATAATTCTTCTTCCTGCCAAATCTTGTGTGAAAATCTGCTGTCGGTGCTAAGAGCAAAAACTTCAACCCCCAGCTCTTTTAGTTCAGGATATTTGACGGCAACTGCCGACAATTCGGTCGGTCAGACAAAGGTGAAATCACCCGGATAGAAACAAATAACGATCCATTTCCCTTTATAGTCAGACAGACGAATATTTTTGAAACCGTTCCCCACCAGCGCAGCCAATTCGAAATCGGGCGCGGGTTGTCCAACTCTGGCCTGCATTTTGGGCGCCTCCTTTACCGGTATACTTGTTAATTCTGTGGCGACCGCTTCAACTGCAATCGGTCCCTTGGATGGTTTTACACAGCCTTCACCTTTTTCCGCCATAGGCACTCCTTTCCCGTCAGGTGCTCTCCTTACCAATAATTATGTATATATTAGTATACTTATTTTTGTTGAAATTTTCTGCTTGCGTACCAACCAGTTTTTTCCGGCGAGAAAATATCGAATTCCGGCAGATAAGGTTTGATGTCGATCAACGGTGTTTCATCCAGCATATCGGCGCCGCAGAATTCAATGCGGCAGCCTTTAACACTTAATAATCTGACAACCGAAAAGCCGATGTGATTGGGGCGGTCGGGATAGCGCGTGGCAAAAATGCCATGCTGTTGGTCATCCAGAAAAGGGGTGACCTGCAATTTGCCTTCCCCGGTCAGCTGATGAAAAATATAGAGCAGGTACACATGAGAGAGTTCCTGCAATCCGGACAGCCCGGCGGAATATACATCCTTCAATTCGATGCTGCCAATTACATCTGACCTGGCCGATTGAATGGGCATGGCATTTTTATCCGCGACCGTGTATGGGGTATGAATGATCCCGATTGGTTCGACAGGGAAGATGGATGGCATGGCGCCTCTATAATGTGGGGGTGTCTGCCACGTGTTCTGTGGTTAATGGCATGGTGTGCTTTGAAATGACACTCTGGTCGAATTCATCCTGATGGATCACCAGCAGAAATTGTGCTTCATCCCCGGTTGCGTTTTCCCAATAATGCGGGCGGGTGGATTCAAAGATCAGGCTGTCGCCCGCTTCCAACATGAATACCTGCTGATCGATCGTGTAGCGGATCTTGCCCTTGAGGCAGTATATGTATTCATGCCCGGGATGCACCGCGGGAGAACTGCATATGGTATCGCCGGGTTTGAGCGTGATGCGAAATGTTTGAATGGACAGGTTGAAATACTTCTGGCAGAGATTCTCCAGCCTGCTGGCGCCGAACTCTTCCTTACTGGTGCCATTTGACCGCGTGTAAACAATGCGGCTCAGGTTGTTGTCCGCCTGGAAAAGGGTGACGATCGAAATCCCCAGCGCGTTGGAGATCTGGTACAGCGTATTGATGGAGGGCGAAATCTTGCCGTTTTCCACCAGGCTGAGCGTGTTGATGTTCAATCCGCTCATTTCAGCCAGTTTTTTTAAAGAGATGGAACGGGCTTTTCTGATGGTCTTGATTTGTACGCCCACATTTATTCTGGTTTCGGTTTCCTGCATGTTTTTATGATCCGCCTGATCCATGGTCACAGTACACTCTCCCAATATTTGTATTCATTTTAAATTATACCAATATAATCATAACTGCTACCATGAAAACCATACAAAATGATTGCCCTGCACAAAATAATACCCCGGCAACTTTTGCCGGGGCATGAATGTTGGATGGAACTGTATTATTGCTTATAGACCTTTGACCAGGTTTGCCAGAGCCAGTAAAACGAAGGCGATCAATACCAGCCAGAAGGCAAAGGGTGCCAGGGCGCCGATGACGCCAAAATGACCGAGTGCACCTAATACGCCAAGAATAACCGAAAGCCAGAATACAATTTTGGTGGGTGGTGTTAATTTCATGTTTCTCTCCTTTATAATTTTCAAATGTGTTAAATTTTCCCAACCTAACTAAACGCAGTATAACAATTTATATGGATTGTTTCAACCCTGTACAGCATCTTGTATATACTCTGGTGCTCTCTGGGTGAAGAACAATAAGAATGCCGTCATCCTGATGCATGCAGCGACAATCAACCCTCCCGCCAGACCGATGGTGTCGGCAAGATAAGTTCCAACCATGGGCGAGAGCACAGCCGATAGGTATTGCATGCTCTGGGCAAAGGAGACGAAGGTGGCACTGTAGCGGGGCGGAATGGTACGCATGAGCTCATCGAAGAAAACCAGATCCAACCCAGCCTGGAATATACCGGCAAAACCTGCCAGCAGGGCGACCATTTCGACCCGACCGGAGATAGCCACCAGCGCCGGGTAAAGCGAAAGCCCGAAGGTGGTCCACAGCAGAACGGTGCGCGTCCCCCGCTTGCGCGAGCGGTTAACCCAGAAGAAATAACCGACGATCATGATGGCGGTGGAGGAAGTGCTGATGATGCCAATCCAGGTATCCGATGCCTGCAGGGTACGGACATAGAACAATGGGAAAAGCGGGGTTGCAAGTGAAATTCCGGTAAGGAAGATAAACCTGCGCAGGGCAAATTGGACGAAGGGTTTCTCGGAACCGATCAAAGCAAAATACGCCCGGATCGAATCGCCAAGCTTTACCCCTTTGGGGGTCAGCACCGGCGGGCTGGGCGGCAATTCCAACCGGCTGGAGAAGTAAAAGCTGATCAACCCGCCCACCGACAGCGCCAGAAAAACGATCTGGTAGTTGATCGGAAAACCGATCTGATCGAGAATGCGGCCAACGATCACCACGGCGATGGCAGTGGTAAATCCCATGATCGACCAGCGCCGGCTCATCAGTTCGAACCTTCCCTGCGGACCGGCAACCTGGCTCATCACCACGCTGAAGAGGATGCTGACAATGGTCTGGGGCAGGGTGGCGGCAGCCCAGATTGCCAGAACACCGTAGATCAGGTAATCCTGCGGGATGAAGAAGGGCGCCAATCCGGTCAGGGCGTACGACAATACCACCAGCAGCCTGGCTGCACTGAAATAGGGGACGATATTGGTGCGGGTTTGCAGAAATCTGCCGATCAGAATCGCCAGGATCAAACCGGTAAGCGCCGGCATGGAAGTAAGCAAACCGACCTGGAAGTTGGTTGCCCCCAAACGGGTGAGGAACACTGGCAGAAACGGCGCAGCCGCATTTGCCAATCCAATTCCGATGGCATCGATTTGGACGAACAGAAAGTTTTTTTTCTTTACTTCCGGTCCGATGTTGGGGTGCGTAAACCATTGATATAAGAACACGTTATCACTCGATCAGGCAAAACAAAATCCATTATCCGTTGCAGGGTGCCAGGTTGATCAGGCGGGGGAATAGCTGATCTCCTTATCCAACTGTTCCTCTGATTCCCGAATGAATTGCTGGGTATACAGGTGGTAGTAATGACCGCGCTGTTTGAGCAGTTCATAATGTGTACCGGCTTCCTGTATGCGCCCCTGATCGATGAACAGGATGCGGTCAGCCCGCTTGATGGTGGACAGGCGGTGTGCGATGATGAAGCTGGTTCTGCCCAGCATGAGGGTTTCCATGCCTTTTTGTATCATTGCTTCGGTGAGCGTATCCACGGAGCTGGTAGCCTCGTCCATGATGAAAATTTCAGGGTCGGCAAGGATGGCACGCGCCAGGCTTACCAGTTGTTTCTGTCCGACCGAGAGCAGATTGCCGCCTTCACCTGCATCCTGTTCGTAGCCTTTTTCCAGGTTCAAAATGAAATCGTGGGCGCCGGCGGCTTTGGCGGCTTTTTCCACATCCTCATCCGTTGCCGCGAGGCATCCGTAGCGGATGTTTTCGCGGATCGTTCCCGAGAACAGGTGCGGCGTTTGCAATACCACCCCGATGCGCGATTGAATTGACTTCAGAGTAATATCGCGATAATCCTGACCGCCAATACGGATGGTGCCATTGCGCGGTTCATAGAAGCGGCTCAGCAGGTTTACGATGGTGGTTTTTCCGCCGCCTGTCGGTCCCACCAGGGCGATCTTTTCACCCGGTTTGACGGTCAGCGAAAAATCCTGCAAGACGGGTTTATCCGCTTCATAATAAAAATCCACGTGGTCGAATTCGATTTCCTTGAGGATGGTGCCTGGATCGAGGCTGCCCGGTTTCTCCTGCACATCGGGGATGGAATCCATCAGCGAGAAGATGCGCTCCGCGGAAGCGATGGCATGCTGCAATTCGGCATACACGCGGGCAAGGTCCTGCACCGGCCACATCATGAAAACGATATAGGATACAAAAGCCTGGATGCCGCCGATGGTGATCAAACCCGGTTGGATCTGCAAGCCGCCATACCACAGCACGGCAGCCAGCGCGATCGAGCTGATGATCTGCACCACCGGCAGGAACAGGGCTGACAGCCAGGCGGCGCGGAAGCCCGCCCGGTACATCTCGGTGGTAAGCACTTCAAACTCCTGCAGGTTGCCTTCTTCGCGGACCAGCGCCTTGACAACCCTGACGCCCGAGATGTTTTCGTTGTAGGATGCGGTGATCTTCGAGTTTACCTTGCGTACCCTTCTGAATTGCACCAAAATGCGTTTGCGAAGCTCAACGGCTGCATAGACCAGGATCGGTATGGTGATGATGACGATGAGCGCCAGCTTCCAGTTGATGCGGATCATAAAGTAGGCGGATGTGACCACATTGATGACCGCCCAGGTCGAATCGAGCAGACCCCAGGTGATCATATCCGAGACTCTTTCCGAATCGGAGGTGACGCGCGACATCATCCAGCCGACCGGGGTGCGGCTGTAGTAGCTGAGCGAAAGTTCCTGCAAGTGCGAGAACATTCTTTTGCGCAGGTCGTAACGGATCTTTTCACCGAGCATGCTTACGAAGTAGATGAAGACGAATACGAACACAGCCTGTACAATCAAAAATCCGCCGTACTGGAGGATCAGCTGCTTGAGCAGAGGCAGGTTTTGGGGGACGATCCCTTCATCGATGATCCGCTTGCTCAAAAATGTAAAGTAACCATCCAGGAACGAAACAATGATGACGGCGCTCAGAAAGGTGTAAAAAGAGCCCGCATGGGGTCGGATCAGATCAATGATCCGGTGAAAGGTTTTCTGCGTTAATGATGAAGAGAACTCTTCTTCATCGAATTCTTCATAGTCCGACATGTTTGATCTCCTCTTCGAGGGCTGCGTCGATGCGTGTTTGCAGTTCAAAGATCTTTTTATACATTCCGTCTACGCGGATGAGTTCTTTGTGCCTTCCCCGCTGGATGATCCTGCCCCGGTCAAAGACCAGGATCAGATCCGCACCCATGATGCTCTGGATGCGATGCGCGATGATGAAGGTGGTTCGATTCTTCATCAAGTTTTCCAGCGCGCTGCGAATGATGGCTTCGGTCTCCAAATCCACCGCGGAAGTTGAATCATCCAGAATGAGAATTCGGGGATTCTTCAATAACGTCCGGGCGATTGCCACCCTTTGTTTTTGCCCGCCGGAGAGGGTGACGCCCTTCTCGCCCACCAGGGTCTGGTAGCCATGCGGGAATGATTCGATCACATCGTGAATTGCCGCGGATCGGGCGGCTCCGTACACCTCATCCGGTGATACATCCCTGCCCACGCCGTAGGTGATGTTCTCGAAAATGGTGCGGGAGAACAGGAACGGCTCCTGCTCTACAATGCCGATTTGCTCCCGCAGCAGCATCCGGGCGTATTTACGGATGTCGACGCCATCCAGCAAAATGCTGCCTTCGGTGGCGTCGTAGAAGCGCGGCAGCAGGTTGACGAGTGAAGTCTTGCCCGACCCGGTGGAACCCAGCAGGGCAACGATCTCGCCGGGTTTTACCTGAAAAGAGATATCCTTGAGAATGCTGTGGTCTTTTTCATATTCGAAACCCACATGCTCAAAGGCGATCTCGCCTTTAATGGCGCCGGCGGGTGTGTATTCTGCCGAGGTAAGGTCTTCGCGTTCCTGTGAAATGATCTGTGATACGCGTTGAAAGGAGACCATTCCCGTGGAAGCCTGTACGATGATCCTGCCCAGGTTACGGATGGGAAAGATCAGGTAAACCACCAGACCGGCATAG
>DAIOEK010000074.1:0-6335 GCA_036746315.1 Anaerolineaceae bacterium
TCATACGGTGATGATCTTCCCCGAGGGCGACCTGAGCCCCGAGAATGGTGGGTTTTTGCGCTCGCGCACCGGCGTTGCCCGTCTGGCGCTGGAAAGCGGCGCCCCGGTGATCCCGGTGGGTATCCACCTCGAGCGTCAGCGCATCCACACCTACCGCAGCGTGGTGCGCGGTCGGGTGGAGTACGGGCGCTGGTACCTGAGTGGACCCTACCACATGACGGTCGGCGCTCCGCTGCGCTTCAAGGGCGGTTCACAAGACCGGGAGCTGGTGCGCAGTGTGGCGGATTACGTGATGGATCAGATCATGCGCATGGCGCGCGAAAGCCGCCGCCGCTTCGACCAGACCCCGCGTGCGTTCAACGGGGTGTTCGATCCGCTGGTGTAAGCAGATATAAAAGGATACCCAAAGACCTCCGCCGGCGGAGGTCTTTTTTTGCCGGGATGAGTTCCTTCCACTCTATCCCGGCAAACTCCTCCCCCCGCAAACAATATTCGCCGTTCGTTTTGTTTGGCGTAAATTCCAATATGACTTAAAGTTAACTTGAATCATCGCACCTTTTACGAAAGGCTCGCTACTAATCATCATGGATACACTGGAAAAGTCATCCTCCCGTGCAAATCCTCAGCATCGTATCATGGCAATTTTGGTTATTCCACTTATTGCCTGCGTGATCACCTCCTGCATTGGGATGGTGCTCGGGCAATTCGGAAATCTGCTGTATCGCGCTGCTGGTGATGCCGGACCGTTGCTATCCATCCCAGGCTTTCTTGGGTTGTTTATAATGTCCACCGGTATATCGTTTTTAGTCGCCTGGTTGCTTAAAAAGCTGTTCATCAAATAATGCTAAGATGAAACCGTTCCGCAAACCCTCCAACGTAATTTCACCGGGAACACAAGCCTCCCAACTTGCAGGTTTCACCCGTTGGCGCAAGCTCACATCCATACTTGCTTGTATGCTTCTTATATTTGTATTGTTCGGGTTGGTGCAGCATGTTACCGCCTTCTCGCACACCATGAAAAAGGGCGACTGCCTTTCCATTCTGAGGGAGACGGGATCGCGCATCGGCGCACAGGGAGATGAAGTCCAGGTAAATGAAGATTGGAATGAACAGGTAAATAACTTTACTTGCAGTTTGGTTCTGGAAAAAACAATCGACGAACGTGGACCGATCATGGGACAGGGATTTTTTTATCACGAATACACCGGCATCTATATCATTCCCAATGACACCACCAGCATCAAGCCCATTCAATCAGCTGCGGATAATCTGGTCGACAAGCAATCCACTTCCTTTCACGGTTTTCCGGCTATTTATTCGACCCAAACGGCATGTGAAGAGGGATGTATGGAATCCTTTGAATGGCTTGTGCATGATTTGGGCTTGCAGTTCTCGATGATGCGAATAAACTACGAGATCCCTGAAGGAGAAGTTCGCTCCAGGGGAATCCCCTTTGATATCTTTGCCATGGCAGAAAGTTTTTACCAGGTCGCCTATGCACATATGCCGGATGCAGGACTGCCCGAACCAGACCCGGGCAAGGCTCCCGGTGGTGATTCAGACACATTTGTGATGGAGAACCCCGCAGTGGATGAAACAGGCGGGGATATGTTCGGCGTACCATTCGGCATTTTTCTATTGAGCATTGGTTTGCCGGTCGCCGGTGCCGTTACCGGAGCAGGGATTTCCGCCATTCTGACGGCGTTATCCAACACGGCGTCTGCTGCCAGCACCGTCTATCAACGGGCAGTATTTACCGAGCGATTCAACCAGATCATCCAGCAAAAAATCAAAGACGGATACTACATCAAGAACCCCACCTTTGCCAAAAATCCGGATTCGCCTGAATTCCTGCCAATACTTAAAGAGGGGAAAGATGCCACCGTGTCTTTTGTCACCGGGTCTCCCGACCTGGGCGGGCGCTGCGGTGAGGCAACACAATGGGGAAAGCAGTGGTTGGAGGGTCCGGCAAAGGAAATATTTGGAAATGAAACCATCATTGGCAATATTGACATCACCCGTGAAGGTTATTTTGAGCGGTGGGATGTAAATCACACTTCCGTAAAAATTATTCTTCCCAGCGGTGAGAGATTGGTACCCGACGTCCACGAAAGCTTGATCGCCGGCAGAGCTGTTGTATACGATGAAGCGGATTGGATAAGAAAATATGCAAATATCATCGGCGGCAAGGTGATTGTGGAGTATTCGGGCGCGGAAGGACAGGTAATTAATGATCTGAACGTATTGGGCTCGGACGCTGGTGCAGCCCACATCAAAAAATCAGACGGTTATTCGGAAAAACCTGGCTATTACGATCTGCTGATCAAGAGTTTTGGAGAGCACCCTCCCGTAAAGCCAGTACCCGTGGAGAAACACGGGAAATCAACCGGGCTGGAAGGGTAGTTATCAAGCAGGCTGCTATCAGGTGAACAACGCCGGTCATCGGGGATAAAGCAGCAATAAATCTCCCGGGAGGAAGCTGTCTGCGCCCCAAAGTGTAAGTAGTGCAATCAGCATCCCCAGCAGAAAGCTGAGCAGGGTGCCGATCAGAATATATTCAACGTGCTTTTGATCGCTGGCTTTGGATATCTCGCCGAAGCGGAACAGGGTTTTCGCGGTGATCAGAAACCCCACCCCCACTGGCGCGTTCAGCAGAAACAGCAGCAGGATGATGGATCGCTCCAGCATGCCGATGGTCTTGCCGCCGTCGTCGAAGCCGCGCGCTTCGCTGGTGGGATAACGGCGCAAAATGAGCCCGATCAATGCCCCCGCCGGAAAGGCGGATACGGTCCAGCCGGCCAGCAGGGTGACCACCCCGTAAAAGCCCGCTCCGCAGTACGCCAGCCAGAAGCTGTCCGCCTGTCGGAGCACCGCCGCCGATAGCCCGGCAAAGACCAGCCAGATCGCTTCCATCCACAGCCCGGCAGCCGTCTGATTCCTGCGCATCAGGCGCATCAGCGCCAACTGCACCACTCCCCCCAGCGCGGCAGCCAGCGGAATGCGCACATCCATCCACGTCCCCGCCAGCGCCCAGGCGAACAGTGCCGGCGCGAGAACCTCGCCCGCCGCCCGCACCAGCCCCGGCTTTCCTGCCAGCCACCCGGAGGGGATCCAATGGCGGGCTGCCAGGTGGGCAAAATAAATGCTGATCCAGAGAATCGCAGTCTGCATATTCATGATCCATCAACCTTAATAAATAAGGATATGTTTTTATATCCTATCTCAATAGGGATATATATTCATATCCCTATTGAGTAATATTCGTTTCGAAATACGCCAGAATACCCTGGATGACCGGCCAGCCGGCGCGTTCCAGCGCATAGCGGGTGACACGTTCATGCTGCGGCGGATTGGGTGCCTCTTGCAGAAAGGTGGGCTCCAGGATCCGCAAAACCTCCGCCGCCTGCTTCACCGTCCAGCGCTCCACCAGGTAATCGACCGCCGACAGCATGGGGCGGATGGCCTCTGCAAACCCCTGCCTTTCACTCAATTTCGAGCTCATTGTAAAAGCCAGGTTCGCCCCGCCGCGCTTCGGCATCGCATCCAGACCCTGCCCCGAGAGGATGTAAGCCTCGCCGTCGTACAGCGCCCCGCCGCTGTTCGGGTCGGGCATTTCCCCCACCCCCATGCAGATGCGTGTATCGACATCCTTTTCCGCAAAGTGCATGCGCAGATGGCCTCGTAGCAGCAGGCAGATGCGCAGCGCAGGCTCGGGTGCGAATAGCGGCAGTTGCCAGCCGTCCCCGCGGAATTGCTGCACCGGCAGCGGAAGCGCGCCGCCCAGGCGGGGGCTTTGCGCCAGCCGCATGGTGGCCGCGGAGATCTCCCGCCGGATGGAATCGCGCACCGCCAGATCGAAACGCTGCGAACGGATGATATCTCCGGTTAAGACTGCGCCAACCCTCTGCTGCATGGCATGCTCCTCCTGCCATAAATTATAGCATCGTGGAAATTCCCGCACCACAAAGTGACCTGCCCGGATGATGCCGCAATCCCCAAAAATCCATATAATTAACCCATCCACTTGTCCACAGGAGGAAGACAATATGCGCCCGGATTGGGATTCCTACTTCATGAAAATAGCACAGGCTGTATCGGAGCGTTCCACCTGCGACCGCGCCATGGTTGGCTGCGTGTTGGTGCTCGATAAACGCATCCTCACCACCGGCTTCAACGGTTCCCCTTCCGGGCAGCCACACTGCGACGAAGAGGGGCACCTGATGGTGGATGGGCATTGCGTGCGCACCATCCACGCCGAGACCAACGCCATCATCCAGGCTGCCCTGCACGGCGTCTCCACCCGCGGATGCACCTGCTACGTCACCCACTTCCCCTGCATCAACTGCGCCAAGGTGCTGATCAATGCCGGCATTGTGCGCCTGGTCTACGACGTGGATTACCGCAAAGACCCCATCGCCCAGGGGTTTCTCACCTCGGCGAATGTGGAAATTGTGCAGAAGCAAATGACTAGTGAATGAGGGATGATTATGTATGAACAAATATTTATTCAGTTTAAAGATGTGCTAGAAAGCGAACTAAAAAGGAAGAATTTTTCAGTCAATTTTATTTTCAAAATATCAGGAAATCACATGGAAATTCATATTCCTGGTTATTCTGGCTCGCATTATGAAATATGCTTTCGGCAGGAATATGATGAGCTGGCTTTGCATTTTCAAAGTAGTTTAAACGCGAACATGAACAGATTGAACGTTTTAATACCTCATATATCCGAGATGGAAAATATGACAGGTCGAAAGATAAAATCCGGCAAACTGGAAAGTAAAGATTGGAAACGTATCTGGATTGAAGAGCCTAAATCTGATTTGACAACAGATACTGTTCGAGGGTATGCAATAACCATGGCGAATTTTTTCCTATCGTCTTATCCATATTTACAGAAAGCTTATTTAAACTAGTTTCAATAACACCATATTTTGTAACTTTCTGCGTTCTCCGGCATCCAAAATATGATTAAACACTGCTGGAGAACGTATGGCTTTAAATTTCAATTTCAACGGACACAATCCTGAAACCGCGCAGACTGCCTACGATGTGGTCATCGTCGGCGGCGGACCTGCCGGCGCGACCGCCGCAATCTACACCTCGCGGGCGGGTCTTTCCACCCTGGTGATCGATAAAGGTCTCACCGCCGGCGCGTTGGGCATCACCGCCAAGATCGCCAACTACCCCGGCATCATCGGCGAGATCAACGGCGCCGAACTGCTCGAACGCATGCGCGAACAGGCACAGTCGTTCGGGGCGCGCTTCACCGCCGATAAAGTCATCGGTGTCGATCTCACCTCCGAAGAGAAAACCGTCTTCACCAATGCCGCCACCTACACCGGGCGGGCTGTCATCATCGCCACCGGTTCGATGGGGCGCGGCAAACGCACCAAAGGCGAGGATGAATTGCTGGGCAGGGGAGTTTCATATTGCGCCACCTGTGATGCCGCCTTCTTCCGTGAACAGGAAGTGGTGGTCGCCGGCAACAGCGATGAAGCGCTGGAAGAAGCCCTCTACCTCACCAAATTCGTCAAACGGGTGCACTTCCTTTCGCCCACCCCCGAGCTGAAAGCCCCCGAACATCTGGTGAACGAACTGATGGAGAACACCAACGTCACCTTCTACCCCGGCGCCGCCCTGCGCGAAATTACCGGCGCAGACCATGTGGAAGGCGTCACCTTCGCCCTGCGCGGCGAACCCGAGCAGCACCTGTCGGTGAGCGGCGCGTTCATCTACCTGCAGGGCGCGAAGCCCATCACCGATTTCCTCGCCGGGCAGTTGGAATTGAGCGAACAGGGCTGTCTGCGGGTGGATCGCGAATACCAGACCACCATCCCCAACGTGTTTGCCGTGGGCGATGTGCTCTGTGATCATATCAAGCAGGCTGTGGTGGCTGCCGCCGAAGGCGCGGTATCCGGCATGGCTGTCGAAAAAATGTTGCGCGGCCGCAAGCAGTTGGTCGCCGACTGGTCAAAATAAATTTTGCAATTATTGGAGGATATTATGAACGAACCCATTCATGTAACCGATGAAGCATTTGAAAAGACGGTATTGCAGTCGCCCATCCCGGTCATTGTGGATTTCTGGGCGCCCTGGTGCGGACCCTGCCGCATGGTCGCCCCCACCCTCGATAAGCTGGCGGGCGAATATGCCGGCAAACTGCTGGTTGCCAAGGTCAACACCGATGAGCACTCCCAGTGGGCGGTCAAATACGGCGTGCGCGGCATCCCCACCATGCTGCTCATCGCCGGCGGCAAGGTTATCAAGCAGCAGGTTGGCGCGCTGCCCGAACCGGTGCTGCGCCAGCTCGTGCAGGATTTCCTCGCCCAAGC
>DAIOEK010000075.1:0-6158 GCA_036746315.1 Anaerolineaceae bacterium
TCCACCGGTTCCACCAATGACGATGCGATCCAATGGCTGGAGGAAGGCGCCCCGGATTATGCGGCGGTCACGGCAGATGAACAGACCCACGGGCGCGGACGGTTCCAGCGGAAATGGGTGACCAACCCCGGGGCGGCGCTGGCGGTGAGCGTAATATTGCATCCCGTGGGGGAAGAGATGCAGCGCCTGGCGTTGTTTTCCCCCCTGGCGGGGATTGCCCTCTCGAGCGCGGTGGAGGAACTTTACGGCATCTCTCCGCAAATCAAGTGGCCGAACGATGTATTGCTCCACGAGAAAAAAGTTTGCGGCATTCTCACTGAAACCCACTGGGTCGGTTCTGAATTGAAGGGCGTGGTGATCGGCAGCGGGGTGAATGTCACCCCGGCAGCGCTCCCTCCGCAAGAAACGCTCACCTTTCCGGCGGGCTGTTTGGAGGCGGAACTTGCCCGCAAGGTGGAGCGCTGGGACCTGCTGGCAGCCTACCTGGAGAAGCTGATCCACTGGCGGCGGCACCTGGGTGATGACGCCTTCATGGATTTCTGGCAGAAGCACCTGGCATTTGTCGACCGGGAGGTGGAAATCCGCGGCAACCTGGGGGTGCAGATCAGCGGCAGGCTGAAAGGCATTGATCCGAATGGCGAATTACTCATCCAGGGGGATGCGCAGCTTCATACAGTGCAGGTGGGAGATGTGCATTTGCGGTTGCGCGCAAGTTAACTTGTGGTATAGTGATTAGGAATACCGTTTGGGAGGTGTGGATTGTTCAATCAACCGCCAGATCAAAATCAGGAATCGCAGGATTCCTCACCGTTCTTCTCCATGGATCAGCCGGTTTTTACTTCGGAGGAGCCACTGGATAACGAACCAATGGGGAAGAAACTGCTGGGGCTGACGCCGGTTCAGCGTTTTGTGATTGCCCTGCTGGTATTCGTCCTTACCTGTGTGCTGGGTAGTTTATGTCTGCTGCTTACGGGCAAGATCGTGTTGCCGATGTAAAACCAGCGGGTATTTGTATTTGTCATTGAAACAACAAATGACGGCTTAGCCGTCATTTGTTGTTTAACTTGCGATATACATCCGCCGCCCAACCATCAATGGCTTTCCAATCGCGGTGATCACCTTCCCGCCAGACGCCCATGATCACGCTCAACTTGAACTTAATCCTGTCTGCCAGGGAAGGCACCTTCTGGATATCCAGTCCGCCGGCAAAGGAGGCTTCGGCAATGGGGTGGATCAGTACCCTAACGGGATTCATAAACGTGGATACGTAGCTTTGAAACCGGTCGCCATCCCGCATGGCAAGTGTCATGCAGACCTGGAAGATGACAACTGGTCTTTGGGTGAGCACCGTCTGGTTTTTCCGGAGGAATTGGATTGCCTCCGGCAGCCAGGCACTCCCCTGGATGGCGCTGCCCACCACATAAGCCTGATAAGCAGATGCATCCCGCACTTCGCGCACCGGCAATACATCCACAACCAGACCTCCGGCCACCAGCGTTGATGCGATTCTCTCGGCAACGCCTGCGGTGTAGCCCGTCCGGCTGGCATATACGACCAACACTTTTCCATCCATAGCATTTACCTCACTGGCAGTGATTATATCAATGTCTATTTGATTAATCCGGGTGCCCGAATGTTCTGTCCCGGTGATTAACGGAGGATATAAATTCACACCTCATCCCAGTTGTCTTTTTGTATTCATGGCTTTTGTCTGGGTAAGGTGAGGATCATTCTTTAACTGGTTATATTCAACAGCGCTGCAAGAATACAGGGCAATTTTTCCGTGGTTGTCAAAATGCAGCCCCCAACCGTATTTTTTGCCCAGCGGCGATGATCGAAGACAGGCACGCGGCCTGGCGAAGAACTCATCCCTTTCCTTTTGGGTGGCAGATAGAGGGTTCTTGCCTTCCTTAATCCACTCCGTCTGAAACAGGACATCTTCCTGGGTCAGCTGGTAGGGATGGTCGTTCAGAAGCTGCCACTGTATCGTGGCGATAGTTTCTTTTTCTCTGAAGAGTTCGGGAACCATTCCACTATTGGCAGGGCAGTCATCTGCCACGGCAATAAAAGTATCATAATAGTTCATGTCAGCCATTAGGTGCGAATCCTCCTCAAAGTCATGTCCATATTTTAAATATATTACCGTATTTCAGCCGGGAGTGGGGATTCGGGCCCAATAAAAAACCTGCCGGGTGGCAGGCTGGATATTCTGGCGGGGAGGGTGGGATTCGAACCCACGGCTGAGTCAACCCCAGCACTCACTTAGCAGGCGAGCCCAATCGGCCTCTCTGGCACCTCCCCGGGTGCAATTGGTGGCGGAGGAGGTGGGATTCGAACCCACGTTAGGTTGCCCTAAACCTGTTTTCAAGACAGGCGCCTTAAACCGCTCGGCCACCCCTCCTCTGCTACAACTCCTCACGAGTCGACAAATTTTACCACATCTGACCGCATTTAATGTAGGTTCTATTGCAGGCGGCATTTTGCAGGAGCTTCGGTTAAGCCTTCCACAATGACCGCCGGCTGCCCGGGCTGGATGATCCCTAGCGCCTGAATGTACTCCACCTCTTTTCCGCGCACCAGGGCGGATGCCGGTTTGCCGATCACCAATGTATCTGCGCGGTTGGGGAAGACTTGGGGCGGGCGCTCAAGCGTGACCAGTACCTGATCGATCCCGGCCTGTCCGGTGAGTACAAAACCCATCCGGCAGAAGTCGAGCGGAGCATACGCCACCCAGTTGGAGCCCCCTTCGCCGACGCCGGGCTTGTAAAAGCGCGGATACAACTCCCTCCCGTAGCGGAACACCACCTGCGGATCTGCCAGCAGCGCTTCGATTTGGTCCGGTTTCACGCCCCAGCTCTTCAGCAAGACGGGGATGTTTTCCCGGGTTACTTCCTTGTACCGTTGCGGGAAGACCTCTTCGGTGATGGGGATCAGGCTGCCCACCAGCAGCAACCCGCCCACCAGCAAAGCCATCTTCAGCGGTGTGGTCTTTCGGATCGACTTTTCGGGGGCAGCCTCCGGCATATCCACCGATACGCGCATGCCCTGCATCAACCACACACATATCTGCAACAATCCGGCTGCCAGGTAAAGATACCCCACCCAATCAACGGGCAAATTATATCTGCCGCTGGAATTGCGCGCCAGCGCGTTGCCCGTGGTATAGGCGAGGTTGACCATCAGCGGGACCAACCCCGCCCAGCGCAGACGGGCGAAGAGCGTGCCAATGCCCAGTGCCATGAGCGCCAGGGTGATAAACAATTGCACGGATTGCCCCCTGGTGAGAATGTTCATGTCATCCCGCCAGAAGGGGTATTCCGTCATTAATGTGTCCACTGTCTCCGAGAAACGCTGGGGAGGGGTGACGAACAGGGTGGCGATTTCATTGCGCAGAAAGTGGTTTGCGGCAAATGAAATAACTGCTGCCGGATTTTGCAGAGTTGCCTGGAGTATGGATCCGGAAGCTTCCGGGTCATCGGAATCCACGCCATAGCGACCCTGCAGGAATTGGGTTTGGGTGACCGGATCGTCGAACATCAATTTCCCGGTCAGACCATAATTTCGTATCAGCCAGGGGGCGATCATCAGCAGCAACCCGGCACACAGCAGTGCGGTCCGGCCCAGCCAGAAGCGCCAGCGACGAGGGAATTGAAGGATGAGCAGCAATATCACTAAGGGCAGCAATATTACCGCCTGGGTACGGAAAAGCATCACCCAGCCCAGCGTACCGCCCACTCCCAGCGTCCAGAGCGGATTTTCGGGATGCTGTTTCCACCAACGGATGAGCAGCCAGGTGAAAACCAGAATTGCCAGCAGCGAGGGCAGGTCTGCCAGGATCATCTTGGAGTTGGAAAGTTCGATATAGCGCGTGGAGAGGATGGCGTTCAACTCGCGGAAGATGCCCAACAACCCCAGGGCAAAGCCCAGTGGTCTGCCCATTATCTCCCGGCCGACCAGGTAGAGGAACACCGGGATCAGCGCCAGCAACAGGCTCTGGAGGGTGATCATCCGGGCATAATCGCCGCCCGCAGCGGTAGTGATGTAGCTCAGCAGGGTAAGGTAGAACGGACGCGGGGTCACCTCTCCCGAGTACAGACCCTCGCCGATGGTCACGCTTTCGGCTGCGATTCCGTAGTACATTGCATCGGAGTAGGGATAGATCTGATTATTCGGCGGACGCGCTTCGGGTGAAAAATAGCTGTTTTGAAGAGGCTGGGGCAGCCAAAGCGCCAGTGCCAGCCCGTAGAGAATGAAGATCAGCCCGGCGTCGAGGGCAATCTGCGCACGGGCTGAAAGCTTTTCGTGGTACCTGCCGCCAAAACCCAGCAGAATACCCCCGGCAAGAACCGCCAGGGCAATCTGCCAGGCGAGCAGCGGAGAACCCATCTTGCGCCAGCCTTCGGTATCGGGTCTCAAGCCCAGCCCGGTGGTGAGAATGATGATCGCCAACACCAGGAATATCAACTCAACGATGATGGCAACCCTAAATATCAGAATGTGCTGCCGGGAATCCATTTTCTCCCAGCCGTAGCGCAGCCAGGTGAACATCAACACACTCTCGAGCGAGACGATCCACAGCCAGACCAGGATGGGATACAGGCGTTCATAGTAGGCTAGCAGTTCGGGATCCACAAGGCTTTGCGGCAGTTGAGTGATGGACAGCCCGGTGAAGAAGAGTGCCGACAATACCATAAGCAGAGGCAGATAGAAACGACTCGCTGACAACCGCAGCAGCCATGCAGTGGTTTTCCGCAGGGCAAGGACGCCAAATATGACAGCGGAAAACAGCATGGCTCCCATCAACACCAGGCGCTGGAGAGAGAAACCCAGCAGCAGGCTGTTCTTGGGATCGCGCGGCAGGCTGGCGATGTATAGCGCAACCGCCAGGCTTTCGATGGCGATCAGGACGAAAAAGGCGAGAATGGCTTTCTTTTGTACTGCGGGAGTGATTTTTGTCATTGTCTTTGAGCCCGTTTATTTCTTGATTATACTTTCCTCTCCCGGTTTCGCAAAAAAGATGCCCTAAGGGCATCTTTTTATTAGTCAGGAAAGCAATATAGCTGGAGATGGTTATTCCGGCTTCCAGGCGATGCCGAAGATCTCCAGGAAGATGTTGGTCTTGGTGGGGAGCAAGGGTAGTTCGGTGATCTGCGATGCGATCTCCTCCCACTTTTTGGTGATTTCCACATTCGCCTGGCTGATCTCCAGATCCACATCGGCGATCTGCTTTTTCAGCAGGGCAATGGTCTGGATGGATTCATCCACATCGGCTTTGGCGTTGGCGGTCATGCGGCGCTTGGTGAGGTTGGTGTTCACACTGCGCTTTCTGCCGCCCAGCAGACCCAGAACGGTTTGCAATCCGGCGCCCACTTCTTCGGCGGTACGGGCGTTCAGCTCCGTTTGGTCGGAAGTCAATTCGGCTTCTTCCCTGGTCAGTTTTTGCTGCAACGATTCCTTCTTGCGGCGCAGGGCTGCACCAGATTTTTCCACATCCAGGTCGCGCTGTTTTTGGGCTTCCGTCAGGCACTCGCGGATGAAATCCGCTTCAGAGACTTCAGGCGCGGCAAATTTCTTGAGGACGGTGTTGGCACGGATGCGCAATTCCCCGGTTTTGTACACCCAATCTTCGAAATCGCTTTGCAGGCGGGCGATCAGCTTGGGGTCTGTCATGGTCCCTTCCAGGCTGCCGAAACCGATTCCACTGACCGGCGTGGTATCCCAGTTGCGGGGTTCCATTGCATCGACCACGTAATCTTCCCAGTGGATGATGCCGCGCGGGTCGGGGTCTGCGAGCAGCACGGTGCGGCGGACAAGTTGATCGACACCATAGCGCCGGTCGAGGTAGCGGATTTGTACCTGTCCGATCACAAGCGGGGTATAGCTGGCGGCTCCCCCAGCTGCGGGCAGGAAGACTTCCTTGATGCCACCCGGTACCTGCGGCTTGGTGCGGCTGGAACCGCCACTGGATGCGGTCGCCACTGCCGGTTTGGCGGCTTGCGGTGCACTGGCTGCGGGTGCAACTGCACTTGCAGCGGTTTTTTCGGGTGCAGCCTGCTGCGCCCCGGCAAGTTTGTTCAACAATGGAATTTGCACACGGGTGAGCGGACCTGCCAGGTAGTTCATCGCCCAGCGGGTGGTCATGGTGATCGGGGCGGAAT
>DAIOEK010000076.1:0-5731 GCA_036746315.1 Anaerolineaceae bacterium
CGACTTCGGGCAGTTCAGGCATCTTAAATACGATGGGCGTACGCAAGCGCACGCCCGAACGGTTTATTCGTTGAACATCTCGCCAACGCTGCGCCCTTCATGCGCGCGGCAGATGACCTCGCCGATCAACGGCGCCACAGATTGAACGATCAAACGATCGCCCAGGAATTTTCGTTTTTCATCCGAGATGGGGATGGTGTCGGTGGTGATGAATTCTTTCACCGGCGCTGCGCCCAATCGTTCAGCGGCATTCGCATTCAAACCGGGATGAATGAAGGTGACATACACATCGCGCGCGCCATGTTCCTTGGCGATATTCACAGCCTGAACAATGGACCCACCGGTATCCACTTCGTCATCCACAATAATCACATCCCGCCCGTTGACATCACCGATAATGGTCAACGCCTGGGATTTGGCGTCATTTCCGCTGCGGCGCTTCTCGATAAACGCCATCGGCGAATCCAAACGCGCTGCAAAATCGCGGGCTTTCTTTGCAAAACCCAGGTCAGCCGTCAGAATGACCGGTGACACCAGCCGGGAGTGGATTTTCTGCAGGTACTTGACCAGAATATGGAAGGCGGAAATTACATCGCCGGGGATGGAGAAGAATCCCTGGATCTGCCCGGCATGCAAGTCGAGGGTGATATAGCGGTCTGCCCCTGCCACTTCGATCATATCCGCCACCAGCCGGGCGGTGATAGGCACCCGCGGCTGATCCTTCTTATCCGAGCGGGCATAGCACAGGTAGGGTACCACGGCGGTGATACGGGCAGCGGAATCCAGCTTGAGGGTCTGCATTAGAATGAGCAGTTCCATCAAATTCCGATGTGTTGGAACGCTGGTGGTTTGGATCACATAACAATCCTGTCCGCGGACAGAGCTGTGCAGTTTGACAAAGAGATTGTCATTGGGGAATTTGATGATATCCCGCCCGCACAGAGGAACATCCAGATAAGCTGCTATCGAATTCGCCAGATCAGGGCAGGAAGTGCCTGCATACAGTTTGATCTCTCCGTACATGCCGACATCATGCCGGGTTGTCACCATCATCTGTTCACCTTTCCATATTGGTAGAAGAAACAACGAACCTATATACTAATTGTAATATATCTGAACAGGCAATGCTATTGCCGTTACTAACATAAACGAAAACAACCTTCACCATCGTGCCGTGATTTTTCTCACCCGGAAAAATGAAATTCCCTCTGTCGAGAGTCTGACAGAGGGAATGCTTTATTGTTATACGCCGGGATGATAGTCATCTTTCCAATCGGGACGCAGCATACCCAGTAACAACACACCCATATACTTCCCGTAGCGGAATTCGGCATCGCGCAGCCGTCCTTCGTTCACAAAGCCAACCTTTTCGTAACACCGCAAAGCGCGCTGATTGTCTTCGAATACTCTGAGCCAGACACGATGCAAGTTCAACGCTTCGAAGGCGACCTTCAACATCAGTTGAATGGTCTCCGTTCCCATGCCTTTATCCCAGTATTGTTTTTCGCCGATCATAATGCCAAGTTCGGCGTTGGCATTCCGCCAGTCGATATTCATAAAACTGCAATTGCCGATCGCTTTCCAACCCTTCCCCTCCCGGGTTTCGATCATCAGGGGATGTTCTTCGAGCGGCAGCTGCCGCATCTTGTCGAACCAGCTATTCTCATCTTCAAGTCCCATTGGATAGAGGATAGTCAGACCACGGATCACCTCCGCATCATTGAGCCATTCCAAAAACAAAGGAATATCATCCTTTTCAATGGCGCGCAGCCGAATATTTTTTCCGGTGTACATGGTTCCCTCCTGGCAATGATGAGTTAAATAAACAGATGGGGACGGCATTCCCCATCTGACGGCCAACAATTACGGGTGCAGGCGGTTCGGTCCTCTGAAGAGGTAAGTGGCCTCGCGAACATTACCCAACCCAAGCAGCACCATCAGGAAGCGGTTCAAGCCCATGCCAAAACCACCGTGCGGCGGGCAGCCATATTTGAAGAAATCGAGGTAGAACTGGATCGGCTCGGCGTTCAAACCTTTTTCCTCTGCCTGCTTGAGCAGAACATCCACCCGGTGTTCGCGCTGTGCACCTGTGGTGATTTCCAAACCACTGCCCAACAGGTCGAAGCTCTTGGTCAGGTTGGGGTTATCCTCCATGTGCATGTGATAGAACGGGCGCACGGTAACCGGCCAATCCTTCACAAACACGAAGTCGTTCCCGTACTTTTCCTTGACATATTTACCCAATAGCCGCTCTCCACCCGGGTCGATATCTCCCTTGCGCTCGGGCGGTAAAGCATAATCCTGCGCCTTCAGAATGGCGTAGGCTTCGCTCATCGTCAGCCGCGGGAAGGGCGTTTCAGGCACCACAATTTCCAAACCCAACAGTTCACGGATTTCATCGCCATGGACTTCCTTTACCCGTTTGTAAACATATTGCAGCCATTCCTCATGGAACTTCATTACATCTTCGTGACTGTCGACCCAACTGATTTCCACATCCACACCGGTGAACTCGGTCATATGGCGCGAGGTGAAGGATGGGTCAGCCCGGAAGACCGGACCGATTTCGAAGACTTTGTCGTATCCTGCCGACATTGCCATCTGCTTATAGAACTGCGGCGATTGTGAAAGATACGCTTTGCGTTCGAAATACTGCACTTCAAAAAGCTCCGCACCTGATTCGCTGGGGGTGCCCATGATTCTGGGGCTATGCATTTCCTGGAAATTCTGCTTCGCCCAGTACTCGCGCATGGCAATTTCTGCCGTGGTCTGGACCTTGAAAATAATGGCAGTCTGCGGGCGGCGCAGATCGAGATAGCGCCAATCCAGGCGATAATCCATCTCCGGCAGCGCTTCGGCAAACGGGTCCAACGGAAGAGGCGACCCCGCCAGATTTTCGACGGTTACATCTTTCAGCTGAATTTCCAACCCGTTAAGCTTTACCACGGGGTTATCGATCACCACCCCGGTAACGGTCACAGCGCTTTCCACGGTCAACGCGGAAATTTTTGCCGCCATTTCCTCGCCGGCTGCTTTTTCAAACACCACCTGCGCCGAGGCAGTGTGATCGCGAATGACCAAAAATTGCATCTTCTTCTGGTCCCGCACCGTTTGCAGCCATCCCTGGATTTTTACTTCCTTGCCAATGAAATTACGTAATTCCTTAATCAGGGTCCGTTCCATAATCCGCTCCAAATACCACCGGCAATTTTGCCGGTTCATAATGCCGAGATATGTCCGTTATTATACGCTAATCTTGAGAAAACTATAAAATCGTTACAACCGGTAAATTAACAATGATTTTACAAAAACGGCAATCATTTTCGCCTATAATGCAAATTACCAATGTCCAAATTCGGAGGAAAGTAATGTCACGTGTGCAGTTTGTCGATTTCAAAGGTAAAAAGATTCTCCATGAAGATTTTTCGAATATTTCCAATCCCGCTGAAATGGTTTCATTGATCAATGAAGCCCGCAAGATAATCGCTGCCCAGCCGGCAAAATCCGTCCTGGCAGTACTGGATGCAACCAATTCCAAATTCAATAACGATGTGCTGACTGCCATGAAAGAATTCACCAAGGCAAATGAACCCTTTGTGAAACATGCCTGTGTGGTCGGCATCGATGGCTTGTTGCAGGTAGCGCTGACCGCCATTTCCAAGTTTTCCGGACGGTCCTTCAAATCTTTCGTCTCACTCGAAGACGCCAAAGAGTGGCTGGTCTCACAGCCCTAACTGCATTCAGAAAAAATCCCGCCTGAAACCTGGCGGGATCAATTTTATATGATATGAGCAACCCCATCCTGGGGAGATATTTCACGTTCAAGTACCCTTTTCAATTGCGCCTGGAAAGCCCGGCGCGCGCCTGCCTGATCCCATTTGCGCAGCAGCCCAGCTTTCAACATCTCGAACATCTCGGCTTCCACCCGCGCTTTCTCACGGCGCGTCCACTCACCGGAAGTGGTCAGCCAGGTTTTATGCTGCTCCACAGCATCCACCAATTCATCCACCCCCTGCGCGGTGGTAGCCACCGTCTTGAGAACGGACGGTGTCCATCCCGGTGCATCTTCCGGGATAGCGGTTTCTGCTTCGCCGGGGATCAGTGTGCCATGATGCCCCTGATAACGCACCGACCCGTTCGCCATTTCCAGCATGGTGCGCAACGCCCGCTCGGTGGCATCCACCCCCGGGCGGTCCGCCTTGTTCACCACCAAAATATCTGCAATTTCGAGGATGCCTGCCTTGATCGCCTGAATGTCATCGCCCAAGCCGGGCGCCTCCACCACCAGCGTGGTATGCACCAGGCGGACAATATCCACCTCATTCTGACCGGCACCCACCGTTTCGATGATCACCGCGCCGAACCCGGCGCAATCGAACACCTGCGCCAGGGCAGCCGTTTGAATTGCCAACCCGCCCAGCGCGCCCCGGCTTGCCATCGAACGGATGAATACGCCTTCATCGCCGGATAGATCGCGCATCCGCACCCGGTCGCCCAGCACAGCTCCGCCGCTGAAGGGGCTGGTCGGATCCACGGCGATGATCGCCACTTTTTGTTCGGGATGTTTTTTGCGCAGTTTGAGCACGATCTGATTCACCAGCGAGGATTTTCCCGTGCCGGGAGAACCGGTGACGCCGATGAGATGCGCCTTCCCCCCATGCGGATACAGCCTGGAGAGGATGGCGTGACCCTCTTCGGTATCATTCTCAACCGCAGATAATGCCCGGGCAAGCATCAATCGATCGCCCGATTCCAAAGCCTGTAAGTCAACTGCCATGAGATTCAATCTGGCTGACACGTTCGTACCAGCCCGTTACTCTTGCATCAATTCTGCACAAAGCGGGTGAGGTCTTCTGCAATTACCTGAGTGGAAGTCCCCGGACCATAAACTGCCCGTACGCCAGCTTCACTCAATGCCGGCACATCCTCCTCTGGGATGATCCCGCCAATCACCACGGCAACCTTATCCTGACCCTGCTTCTTCAATAGTTCCATCACCCTGGGGACCAGTACCAGATGTGCACCGGAAAGGATGGACAGCCCCACCGCATCTACATCTTCCTGCAATGCAGCTTCTGCAATCATTTCAGGGGTTTGCCGCAAACCGGTGTAGATCACTTCCATACCGGCGTCCCTCAACGCCCGGGCAACAACCTTCGCTCCACGATCATGACCGTCTAATCCCGGTTTTGCCACGAGAACACGGATTTTCTTCTCTGTCATTTTAATTCTCCCAAGGGTGAATAAATGAGATGGATTAACACATTATACACCAGGCATATTGCAGTCAATTCGCGCCGATTGGGAAAATTTGGAGGGTTTTTATCAATTGCCGGCGGGATATTTTCACCACCGAGTACAGCCCCGTGCTATAATCTTTTATCTTTTGTAAGGCAACCCATCTGATTCACATGGAAACGTCATCCCTGGTCATTTTTGGCGGCGCTGCCGCACTGTTCGCTGCATTTCTATGGTCGGCGGCGGCTGTCATTTTCCGCAAATTGGGGGAGAACATCCCACCGGCTGAGTTGAACCTGGTCAAGGGCAGTCTGGCTGTCACCATGATGATTGTTACCACCCTGCTGCTGGGGGAAAAGGCACCCAACTCGAACACTTACACCCTGATATTGCTCGCCCTCAGCGGAATCATCGGCATTGGGCTGGGCGATGCGGCATCCTTTGAATCGCTGAACAAACTCGGCGCCCGCCTGGCGCTGCTGATGGGCGTCCT
>DAIOEK010000077.1:0-5600 GCA_036746315.1 Anaerolineaceae bacterium
GTCAATACAAGTGCTCTGGTTTGAGCGCTGATATTTTCGCAAGTGATAGATCTTGGTGCCCTTTTCTGTTCTGACCGTGATCTGCTTGCCTGAGACGGAGAGGACTTCTACTTAATCACCCGCCACCACCACCTGACCTGAATCCAGTGCGGCAAAGTATTCCATACCGGTGGAAATCATCGGAATATCCGGGTTTACCAGCGGCACAGCCTGCGACTGCATGTTGGAGCCCATCAACGCACGGTTGGCGTCATCATGCTCCAGGAAGGGGATCAGCGCCGCCGAAATGCCCACAACCTGATGTGGGGCGACATCCATATAGTTGATGTCTTCGGGCGGCAGGAATTTGAAATCGGAGTGGAAGCGGCAGGAAATACGCTCATTCACAAATTCACGCTGGTCAGAGAGCAGCGCATTCGCCTGCGCGATCACGAACTTATCTTCCCGATCCGCGGAAAGGAAATCGACGATATCGGAAACGAAAGGAACCACCAGTATCTGCGTGCTGTCCAGTTTCTTGAGCGTTTTGAAGGCGCTCTCGGTGATCCGTTCACCCTTGGCAAGGATAACCTCGCCGCTTGACGGGTTGACCACATCGGCGCGCAGTTTGCGTCCGATCAGCATGGCGTCATTGGGCGCCAGCCATTTGATCACCCGCCGGTAGGGCGTTTCGATAAAACCGTATTCATTGACTTTGGCAAAGGAAGCCAGACGACCGATCAAGCCGATGTTCGGACCTTCAGGCGTTTCGATCGGGCAGATGCGGCCGTAGTGGGAGTGGTGCACATCGCGAACATCGAACCCGGCGCGCTCGCGGCGCAGACCGCCCGGACCCAGCGCGGAAAGTGTACGCTTGTTGCGCAGTTCCGCCAGCGGGTTGGTCTGATCCATGAACTGGGAGAGCTGGCTGGAGCCGAAGAATTCGCGCAGCGCAGCCACAACCGGACGGATATTGACCAGGTTGGCGGGTGAGGGTTCATCCTGTTCGCGAATGGACATACGTTCTTTAATGACGCGTTCCATGCGGCGCATACCGATGCGCAGCTTGTTCTGCACCAGTTCGCCCACGGTCTTCACGCGGCGGTTGCCCAGGTGGTCGATGTCGTCTTCACGTTCATCGCTGTTGTTGATGCGGATCATGCGCTTGAGCAGTTCCACAATATCACGCTTGGTCACGGTGCGATGCGTTACGGGGATGAGTTCCTGCAAATCCAGTTTCTGATTAAGCTTGTAACGACCCACCTTCTCCAGGTCGTAATGGCGCTGATCGAACAGCTGCTCTTCCAGGAACTGGCGTGAATTATCCAGTGTGGGCGGATCGCCGGGGCGCATGCGTTTGAAAAACTCAACCAGCGCGGCTTCGGCGATCGATTTGCCGTCAGACAGGTCCCAGGTGGGTTCCTGTTTGAGCGTGGATGTGATGAACAGGCGATCAGGGTTCTTGTCGACGTCTTTGAAGAGATCGATCAATTCCTCGTCGCTGCCGATGGTCAGAAAATCGGTACCCGAGCCGTCATTGACGGCCGCCAGGGCGCGCAGGAAAACGGTGATGGGCACCGTACGCTTGCGGTTGAATTTGAGGATGATGTAGTCATTCTTGCGTGTTTCGAATTCCATCCACGCGCCGCGGTCCGGGATCAATTTCGCCATTGCCAGCGGACGTCCGGTTGCGCGGTCCAGCGTCGCCTCGAAGTACACACCCGGCGAGCGGATGAGCTGAGAGACCACCACACGCTCGGTCCCGTTGATGATGAAAGTACCTTTTTCGGTCATCTCGGGGAAATCGCCCAGGAAGATCTCCTGAACGTTGGGGGAAGCAACTTCGGAACCGGCAAGCAAAACCTTGACATACAGCGGTGAGGCAAAGGTCAGGTCTTTTTCCACACATTCTTCCACCGAATGCTTGGGCGGGTCGAAACGATAGGCCAACCCAAAATCTTTGGATTCCTGCATCTCGCCGGGGAAATAAAGCTTCATCCCCTTGTTATAGCTTTCAATGGGCGAAAGCTCATTAAATAAATCGTATAATCCTTCCTTTTTTAACCGCTGGAAGGATTCTAGTTGAACTTCGATTAGTTTTGGCAGCTCTAAACTGACAGGGATACGCGCATATGATTTGGTTGGTAAATCCGATGCCATTCGCTTCTCCTGGTTAAATATAACCTGGCGTTTGATTGTTTATCCAATAAGGGAACAATGCCCATAAAATGCAAAAGAACATTATATCGAATAGGATAGTTTATGTCAATATACAGTTTGGGTTATTCAGCCGGTTTTTCTCCGTTTCGGAAAAATGCCAGCCTGCCCGCCTAGCCGATGGAACCCCGCAGGTAGGCTTTGGTTCTTTCCTCGCGCGGATTTTCGAAGAATTCTTGCGCCGGACCACTTTCCACCACCTCACCCAGGTACATATAGCAGACATAATCCGCCAACCGCCTGGCCTGGCGCAGTGTATGGGTGACCAGCACCACGGTGTATTTTTCCTTTAATTCCATCAGCTTGCCCTCGATGTGCTGCGCGGAAATGGGATCCAGCGCTGAGGTGGGCTCATCCGCCAGGATCACCTCGGGCTCCAGTGCCAGACCGCGCGCCAGGCACAGGCGCTGCTGCTGCCCGATGGAAAGGGATGTCGCCGGAGTATGCAGACGCCGGGCTACCTCATCCCATAAGCCTGCCATTTCCAGATAATGGCGCACAATCGGCTTGAGATTCTTGCTGCTGTTCACCCGGTGGATGCGTAAGCCATAGGCAACGTTTTCATATACCGACATGGGCAGGGCAAAGGGACGCTGCGCCAGAAGACCGATGCGGGTGCGGATCTCGGTGACATCCATGTGCGGGTCGTAGATATTTGCGCCATCCAGCAGTACCTCGCCCTGTATGCGCGCGTTTTCATACAGATCCAGGAAGCGGTTCAGGCTGCGCAGCAGGGTGGTCTTTCCGCACCCCGAAGGGCCCAAGATGGCGGTAATCTGTCCGCGCGGAACATCCAGGCTGACATTTTTCAAGATCTGGGTATTGTCGAAAGAAACGTTGAGGTTTTTAACACTGATATGGGTTTCCATGTACCACCTATTTCACCGAGAATTTGGAAAGCCGCGCCGCCAGGATACGGGAGAGAATGCTGACCAGCAGAATGAGTATGGTTAACACGAGTGCGGCGGCATAAGCGCGCTGCTGCACTTCAGGGAAGGGCGTGGATAATTGAAAGAAAACCGCCAGGGGCAGCGAAGCCGTCGGATCGAGGAGCGAGGTGGGTATGCGGTCGGTGTAACCGGCGGTGAACAGCACGGATGCCGCATCGCCGATGCCGCGCCCGAACGCCAGCAGAACCGCCGTCACCAAACCGGGGAGCATTTGCCGCAGCACTACCTGGAAGGCAGTCTCCAGGCGTGTGGCGCCCAGGGCATAAGAGGCATGCTCTAGCTCGCGGGGCATCATGCGCAGCACCTCATCCATCGAACGGACCATGATCGGCAGTTCCACAAATGCCAGTGTGATGATGCCAGCCAGCAGCGAGGCGCGCATCCCCATTGCCAGCATGATGGTAAAACCGAAGGCGCCGTATACGATGGAAGGAACGCCCCACAGCACATCCAGCGCCAGGCGCACACTCATCGCCCAGCGCGATTTCCGTTTGATGTAGGTATTCAGCCCGAGCGCGATGGGCAGCCCCACCAGCAATGCCAGAATGGTTCCGCCAAGCGCCAGGTACAGCGATCCGATGATCGCGTTGAGAATGCCCCCCTCCTTGCCCAGGTAGAAGCCGCCCTGGGGAACCTGCGAGATCATCGCCCAGTTCAACGCCGGCAACCCTTTAATGAAGAGTGTAACCAGGATCCACCCCAGGCTGCCCCCCACAACCAGCAGGGAGGAATACATCAATACCATCACGAAACCTTCGGTAAATTTTTGCCGGGTGAGTTTTTTCATGCCATCGACCTCGTCATCATTCTGCGCAGGACGAATGCCGCTATCAGGTTGAAGATCAGAACGATGAACAGCAGCAGCAACGCCGCCCCCAGCAGGGCTGCATCGTACATTGGGATCGACATCATCTCGCCGTAATTGTTCGCGATCAACGCCGGCAGCGGATACGCCGCATCGAAGATGGACACCGGTATGTTGGGCACATTTCCGATCACCATCAACACGGCAATCGTCTCGCCAAATGCCCGCGATGTGCCCATCACCACCCCGGCGATCAAACCGGAGAAAGTCTTGGGCAAAATGACATAACGCACGGTCTGCCAGCGGGTGGAACCCACCGCCAGCGATGCCTCATGCAAGCCCCTGGGAACGGTACGCATCACTTCATATGAAATGGCAATGATAAACGGCATCACCATCACCGCCAGAACCAGACCGCCGGAAAGAATGCTGTACCCGGTGGGATTCTTGGAATTGAAGAAGGCTACCGTCGGAAAGATCCGCTCGAAAAACGGACGCAGCGAATTCTGCACCCAGGGAACGATCACCAGAACGCCCCACAGGCCGTACACCACGGAGGGGATGCCTGCCAGGATGTCGATGATTGGCTTGATGACGGTGCGGGTGAAATTGCGCGCGTATTCCGAGAGGTAAATTGCCGTAAGCAGGCTGACCGGTACCGCGAACACCATTCCCACCAGGGTGACCCACAACGACCCGCTGATAAATGGAAGAAAGCCGAATTCTCCCAGGGATGGCTTCCAGGTCCTCCCCAGCAGCAGCTCATTGAGAGGTATCTGGCGGAGGATGGGTAACGCCCGCACCAACAGGGCAATGATCAACGCCAGCAAAATGACGCCGGGTAGAATGGTCATCACCAGGAAGGCATTGGATGCCTGACGGTCTTGACGCAGTCGGGAGACCAGGGAACCCCTGGCCTCCCGTTTAGGTGGTAACAACTCCTGGATGGTTGAATCCATGTCTTATTTCAGCAAATCCTGTGAAGCTTTTAATTGTTCCGCCGTTAATTCCACGTATCCGGCGCTGCCCACATAACCCTGTCCATCCGTCAGGATCCATCCGATGAAATCCAGTACGGCACCGGTGGGTTTGTCCTTGGTAACCAGATAGAGGGGTCTGGCGGGTGGAGACGGATACCTGTTCTCGGCAACCGCCGCAACAGCCTCTTCCTTGGTCGTGATCACTTCGTCTGCATCCACCTTACCGTTCTCGTTCACGTCCAAAGGCAGCACCGCAGCACCCGTAACAGGCATGCCTGATTTCGTATCGTAGGCGTAATTCAGGTTATTATACCCAATTCCCAGCGGGTCTTTGATCACTGCTTCCAATACGCCGGGATCCGCATTAACGCCAATTCCCAAAAGCTCTTCCTGCTTGCTGCCGCCCACGTATTTTACCCACATTTCCGCGGCGCCACAGGCATCCGACCGGGTATAAACGTGGATTTCATCCGTAATTTCCGGCTTACCGATCACCTGCCCCCAGGTGGTGATTTCACCGGTCAGGAAAATACCCGCGAGGGTTTCCTTGGTGATACCGGTCTGTTCCAGCTCAGCCAGATAGGGGTTTTTATATGAAGCGGTGCCGAATGCGGCGACGCGGGTGACCGCAATCCCAGATGCACCCTGAGCCACTTCTTCTTGCGAGAC
>DAIOEK010000078.1:0-5289 GCA_036746315.1 Anaerolineaceae bacterium
AAAGAAATGTGTTTTATGAACGAATTGCAAGTTATGGTTTTTCTGGCTGCTTTGAAAGACCATCCTCATGAAGCACTTTATGATTTGGCAGTCAAAGCTGGCCCACGCGAAGGAGAATTACTCGGCCTGAAATGGGATGATATTGATTTCTTTCGGGGAACGATTGCTTTTAGAAGACAAGCAAAAAGGGTTAAAGGTAAGGGAATTCAACTTCGGCCGTTAAAAACGAAGGCTAGCAAAAGGACCATTCACATTGGCTCAAACACATTGAATCTTTTCGCAAAACATAAAGCCAATCAAGAAATTGAAAAAACAAAAATGGGTGGTTCTTGGCAGGAAAATGGATTGGTATTTCCAACTTCCGTTGGAACATTGTATGACCAAAGCAATTTGGTGGCCGAGTTTAAAATGGTCCTTGAATTGGCTGGATTACCCGAAATTCGTTTTCACGATCTTCGACATACAGCTGCTTCGATCATGATTAAAAATGGGATTGATATTGTAACTGTGAGCCGTACACTGGGCCATTCAAGACCTTCTACAACATTAGACATATATAGTCACCTCATGCCCGGAATCCAATCAGAAGCAGCCCAACTTATTGATGATGCTCTTACACCGACACCTATCAATGGATTTGACCTTAAGGAAATGGGAATCGCCATTCTGGCAGAAAAAGAATTAAAACAAAGCCTAACTTGGGCTCGAAAGCATAAGCTAGAAATCTTAAAGAAAAAACCCTGATTTAAAATTGCACGAAATTGCACGAGTTTGAAAAGGGCCCCTCGAAGAGGGGCCCTTAGCGCCATATATGGTGGTCTTTACCTTCATTCCTAGTACATTTGGCGCCCCCGGCGCGGCTCGAACGCGCAACCTACTGATTCGAAGCCTGTAGTATTTGCCGCCAACATAAATTCCGGTTCTTCCTGCAATTTATCTCAAATGGCGTAATTGTTGCATGGTAGGGGGAATGATGGAATCTGCTGGTTTGCAGATTCAGGAGGTTGAATGAAAATACGGCAACTAAAAACGATATTTGTTTTGTTGCTGGCAGGCACATTGGTGATGGCTTGCAATCTGCCATTTATGGCGACGCCCACCCCGTTTGTATTCCCGACAGTGGACCAGACCATGACAGCCTTGTTTCAACCCACTGCCACAGAGGCGCCAACCAGCACCCCTGAAACGGTGATCATTGAAACGGTTGCACCGACTGCCACAACAGAACCCACCGCCGAGCCGACCGATATGCCGACCATGACGGCTTCGCCCATCCCGCCCACACCCATTCCGCCGACCCATCGCTCCGGTCCGCAAACGGAGGCGCTGTATGTCAAACATCAGCCGCAAATGGATGGCGGTTGGGGAGATTGGGATGCGGACGAGTATTCCGCCAATTCGGTGGTATACGGCTGGGATGACTGGAAGGACTCCGATGATCTTTCCTCCTCATACAAGGTCGAGTGGGATGAAGATTACCTGTATATTGCCTGGAAGGTGACTGACGATAAGTATGTACAGGAATCAAAACATGCCGACCTTTACCTGGGCGACAGCGTGGAAGTGCTGATCGATACCGATGTGCAATATGACTACTGGCAGCGCTGGTTGGATTGGGATGATTATCAGATCGGCTTCTCGCCGGGCAGGAACGAAGTGGGCGAAAACATGGAAGCCTATCTCTGGTTCCCGACCAACAAGACGGGCACCCTGTCCAAGGCCATTTATGGTGTAAAAGAGCTTTCCAATGGATATCGGGTGACCCTCGGCATACCGTGGAAGACCCTGGGGGTGAAACCCTATACCGGTATGCGCCTTGGCTTTGCCGCATCCGTATCGGATGACGATTCAAAGAAGGGCGGTGAACAGCAATCCATGGTGTCCAGCACCAGTAAGCGCATCCTGACCGATCCGACCACCTGGGGTGACCTGATCCTTGTAAAATGAACCCCGGCTAATTCAAACGCCCTCTCGCAATTTGGAGAGGGCGTTTTTGTGTGCCTAGAAAAGGATGGAAGCCAGTTCGCTTCGGTATGCCCGCGTATCCGGGTCTTCGTCCCCCAGTATGTAAAGCATGGCAAGGATCAACTGGCGCACCAATCCCCCCTTGAAATTTTTCTGCTGGCGTAGAATATCCAGCAGCCCGTCGATGGCAGCCGGGAAGTTCCCCCGTTTTGCCAGCCGGATGCTGTTCCACATTGCCGCTTCGAGTGGAGTTTCACTATCGGTCTGCTCGTCTGCCGCATGGAATACTTCCGCCAGCGGGATGAGCATCTGGGCATTGGCGTAATCGTGGCTGGCAGGAAAACGCCTCAATATTTGCAGGCTTTCCCCGGTTTTGGCTTGCGCCAGTTGGCAGCGTGCCAGTCCGATCAGTGCCGGCGCCATTCCGGCATCCATTTGCAGGGCTTCCCGGTATACGGTTTCCGCTTCCTGCCATTTCTTTTCCGCCGACAGGCTGCTGCCCTTCTCCAGGAGCAGATCAGCCGGAGAAGGTGCGATCGTGTGTAAGAACTCCCGGATCTTGATTTCTGGCTGTGCGCCGCTGAATTCCCCTACCACCTGTCCCTTCATGAAAACCTTCACGGCGGGTATGGAGCGGATCCCGTATCGAATGGAGATGTTCTTGTTGTAGTCCACATCCAGTTTGGCAAGCCGAAAACTTCCCTGTCCCTCTTTCGCCAGCTTCTCCAAAATGGGACCAAGGATCTTGCAGGGTGCACACCACTCTGCCCAAAAATCGACCAGAACGGGCACATTCTGAGAATAGATCAGAACCTCCTGCTCGAAGTCGTTCTCATTTACGGTGATGATATTTTCGGATGTCATAGTCACCGTCTCCATCCAGACCGGTTAAATAATTTTACTCCATCTGGAGTGGTTTATTCTTCATCCGAGGCGGGGGCGCTGGGTTGGATCACATCCACAACCTCGCCGTGGTGGTTGATTACCACCTTGAAGCCCATCATCCCCAGGTAGGCGCGCCCTTCTTCGGGGATGCCGCTTTGGAGCATCATTTCGAATTGTTGATGAATATTTTTCAGTTGATTGTTGATGATCGCCCGGGTGAAGATGTCGTCCTGTCCGAGCATTTTGGCGGTTTGGTCGGAGAGCAGGTCTTCTTTGCCTTCGATCTGTGAACTCATGTGATCCAAAACCTGCCGGTCTACATCTTCTGCCGGAATGTGCCGCTTAAATCCTGCATCATCCACCACGTAGAAAGACTCATCCCCGATCCGGGCAGTATCCACTGCGTGGTTGTCTTCATCGATTACCAAACCTTTAAATAATGGTTCTGTAGTCATTATCTAACCCTGTATTGTTTGCTGAATTGTATCAAGTTTTAGTAATGGATGTGTACCAATGTACCCACTTCAGCGAAATTATACAGCCAGGCGGCATTGCTCGTTTCCAGGTTGATGCAGCCGTGGCTCATGGGTGTGCCAAAATTATTATGCCAGTAAGTACCGTGCAGCCCGTATCCATCTTTGAAATACATGACATACGGAACGTCTTTCAAATAGTATCCCGGTCCCGCCATGTCAGCATAACGATATTTTACATAAATATGGTAGGAGCCGGTAATGGTCGGATATCGTGCAATTCCTGTGGATACCAGAAAGGTATCGATCAAATCCTCACCCCGGTAGGCAGCCAAGGTCTGCGAGCTGAGGTCGACATCGATCCAATCCTCCCGCTTTCCCACATCGGGGAAGGTACCGGCTTCATACCAGTACTTATAGGCTTCTTCCGGCGTGCTGGTGGGCAGCGGAGTGGGGGTATCTGTGGGTGTGGCAGTGGCGGTCGGTGTCGGAGTGGGCGTGGGGGTGGCGGTGGGTGTGGGTGTCGGAGTGGGCGTGCGGGTGGGCTTGATGATCTCGCCCTGGTAAGAATGCGCGTCGCTTTCACTGCCATATGCCTTGACCAGCGCAGTATATCCGAAGCCGATGCCGACCGCTGCACAGAGAAGAACGCCCAAAATAATGATGGGCAGCCATGAGAACTGCTTTGAATAGAGCTTCTTCTCCTCCAACTTCCAAGGGGATGGAGTTTCTTCCACCATCTGGGGCGTTTCGATATAGTAACTGGAGGGCGGCTTCTGCACCTTGGGCGCCAGTGGCGTAATGGCGGCGCCCTGCGGGGGATAAGGCGGGGATTTTTTGCCCTGTTGGAATGATGAAGCACCCGATTGGGCAATGGGAATTGCCGACGGGATCGGTATGGCGTCATCGCCCAGGGGTACCTCCACTTCCTCCAGCACCTGTTGCAGTTGTGCCTGTGCTTTGCGGTTGTCGGGGTTAATTTGCAGGACTTTCTTCAGGTAGACGATGGCTGCCTGGGGGGATGAAACCGCCGCCAGCAACAGCCAGCAGTCTTCGTTGTTGGGGTCGAGTTCCGCCGCCTGGCGTGCAAGCAAACGCGCCTGGTCCGTCTGGTTGGCGGATAGGGCAGCATTTGCTTGCTGAAGCAGACTGGATACGTTTCCGGGATGATCGCTCATGGTTGGGTCACTGGTGTTTCAGTGGGCATGTTGGGTTCGTTCCCCAGGTAACAGAAAATGCCGTTGGCGATGCCCTGTGCAACCAGGTCTGCCTGTTTGGTCAGCATTTCTTTGTCCAGGTTGAGATATCCGGGTTCCATCACCAGTGTGGGGGTATCGGTGTGAACCTCATCGAACGGATGATATTTGGTCATGTCGTCCGTGGTGTAATTCTGGTACTTCATACCGGTCGTTTCCTCATACTTGCTGATGATGCAGGAGGATAATCGGTCGAGCTTGGTTTCCTGTGTGGTGGAATAGAGCGAGGGGGCAAGTTTGAAACCGGTGGCGCTGTCATCGATGTACTCACAGGTATCGGTATGGATCGACAGAAGCAGCAATCCGCGGTATTGCCTCAGGTCCGGGTCGAATTCCGTCATAGTGTCGACGCTGAAACCTCTGTCCACCAGCTTCTGCCGCACGAGCGTGACAATGGCTTGATTGACATCCACCTCACGCGTGCCGTCCGGACAGACGAAACCCGGGTTGTCTTCCCCTGAGTGCCCGGCTACCAGCCCGATATGCGGAGATGCGTACGGAACCTTGGTGGGCAGGTTTTTCAGGTTGGGGTTTTCCTGCACGTTCATGGCTTTTGACAGGCTCTCCGCCAGCCGGTTGGTGAATAGGCTGGCCGGCGTCCAGATGGTGAACAATGTCGCCACGATGATGGCTACACTGACAGTGGTGCCCAGCGATGCCCAAAAATTAAACTTGGGCAGACGTGCGCCTGAAATGGGAGGTTTCTTTGC
>DAIOEK010000079.1:0-4997 GCA_036746315.1 Anaerolineaceae bacterium
TGAGAACTTTTTTTTCGCACACGCAAAAAACTTTTTCACCCGCGCCAACCGCCCCACGCCCCGCCCTGCCAGATCCCTGCGCCGCTATTTACCCGATCCGGCGGCTATCCAAACCAGCCAAATTTCTCCAGGTCGATCTCATCCTCGCGGTTGAAGATCACCCCCTCCGCTTCAAGCAACTCTCGCTGCACAGCCGAGCCATATCCATAGCCATGCGGACTGATGCGCCCGAAGCGGTTCACCACCCGCTGCCACGGAACGTCACTCCCCTCGGGCAGCGCCGCCAGCGCAAAGCCGATCATCTGCGCCGAGCAGCTGCCCACCAGCCGGGCGATCTGCCCGTAAGTGGATACCCGCCCGCCGGGGATCATCCTGACCGCTGCATAGATCAGCTCGTATAAGTGTTTTTCCGCCATCCGCCCTCCTACAGGCTGGAAAGCACCTGCGTCCTTTCGAAGATATCCGGTCGCAAACTCGGATTCTCGAAAAAGAGCTTTCCTTCCTTGAAGAAATAAATGAGCGAGAGAAATGCATTGGATGCGATCCGCACATCCAGCTCGGAATGCGACCATCCGTTCCCGGCGAGCAGCAGATTTTTCCGCACCATATGCCAGGCATCCAGGGTATGCTGCCAGTCGGGCAGGAATTCCGGGTCATTTTGATGGTCCTGCCAGCAGCGCGGGGCATAATCGTCGATGTTGCGTCCCAGGTATGCCGCCACCACCTCCCCCCGCACTGCGGAAGATACCCCCTCCCCGACTGCCGCAACAGAAAATACCGGCAGTACCTGCGCCAGCCTTTTCACATACATGCGCATCAAAGACTTCTTATTCTCCATCACCGCATTAAAAACACCGCCCGGATATGCATCGTGGAGCAGCGCCGGGTACCAGTCATCCACAGCGGATGTGCCGGTCAGCACCTCGGCAATGACAGCCAGCAGTTCCCACGCCTGCAAAAAGCCAAAATAATGTCGTTGGGGGTCGGCCTCCCGGATTCTCCAGGTCATTTCGAACCAATCATTCAGCAGGGTTCTTTGATCTTTGGGAAGTTGAATGAACTTCTCTTGCCTTACTTCCACCAGGGCATGCTTACCAACCTTCTTGTAGTTTTTGCAGGTCATATACTTCTCCGGAAATGATATTGAATCAATTCTACTATATGCGTGTTTTGTGTAAATGACTTATTGTATAAGGAAAACAGGTGATACAGCACGCCGGGGAATATCCCGAATGCTATAATCGAGGAAGACAGTAAAAAAAATATGAAAGGATTGAATATGTTAATCAGCAAGCAATTGGAAGCAGCCATAAATGAACAGATCGGACACGAACTCGAGGCATCTCACCAGTATATCCAGATCGCAGCATTCTTCGATGCCCGCGCGCTCAAAAAGACGGCAAAAATGTTCCTCAAACAATCGGAGGAGGAACGCGAACACGCCATGAAGTTTGTCAAATACGTCATGGAAACCGGCGGACAGGTTGCCGTCCCTGCCATCCCGGCCGGCAAAGCCACATTCGAATCAGCCGCCGAAGCGGTGCAATATGCCCTGGATTGGGAATGGGAAGTAACCCGCAAGATCAATGCCCTAATGGATATCGCCCGCAAAGAGAAGGATTACCTGGCGGAAGAGTTCCTCGGCTGGTATGTCACCGAGCAGCTCGAAGAAGTATCGAATATGGATAACCTGCTGAAGGTCATCAAACAGGCTGGCGACAAGAACCTCATCATGCTCGAAGCCTACATCTCGCACGAATAAAGTTGCAACAGCACGCAAAAAACGTCCTGAAATAAAACCCTCAGGACGTTTTATTCTCTCTCATTGCGCGGTGCTTTTCCAGCCAGCTTACCCCAAAATCCACCGACCGGCGCTGGTCGAACAGCAGTGCCGCTGCCGCCCCCACCCTGCCTGAAGTTACCTCACCCGTCGCCATGAAGTCCCTGCCGATGTTTTCGAACGGCTCATCATCCCAGTCGATCTCATCATAAACCTTCCAGGTGCGTTTGCCCGCTTCGATGATCGGCGAACCTTCCCGGTAGATTTTCGAACCCTTCGCCCTGGCTTCAGAAAGATGAAAGCTGGTATGGTTGCCGAAGCCCACGCCCAGCAGCAAGATCGAACCGTGCAGATCGTACACCCGGGCAAGCGGAGAGCCCTCGCCCAGCGATAGCGCCAGGGAATGGCGGCTGGTGATAAATTCAGCCTGCCTGCCGAAAGCGGCAAAGGAAACGGTCGGATGGTTGCTGCGCAGCACCCCCGGCATATCGCGAAAGACCTCCGGAATGCGCCCCATGCCGCGGGTGGGGGTAAATTGCGGATCGAACGCCGGGGTTTGCTCGCGGATGGTTTGCCACCAGGATTCGGGCACGGGCGGATGCTGCCATCGGGATGGGTCGGTGAGATCGCCGCTGTGCGTCGGCATCACCAGGGTCCCTTCCGGGGTCAGCGCCTTCATCAAAGCCTGAACAACTGCCACGGCGCCGCCGCACACCCACCCCAGCTTGCTTAAGGAAGAATGCACCAGCAGGACCATCCCGGGTTTTACACCCAGGTTGTGCAGCGCTTCAGCCAGTGTATCCACGGTTTGCGGATGTTCGGAATTCTGGATTGCCTCGTTCTCGCCCATCATCTTACCTTTCGGAATAGATGGTGGTGTGGTTGCCGCCGCTGGAGCTGGCGGTGATCACTTTATCGTTGCGGGTCAGTGTTCCCTTGTATGCAGTCCCTATGGAATGGGGGATCCAGCCTTCCATGTTGAACGGCAAATAGCTATCAGCCGGAACCCATTGCCCGTTGTATTTCCTGGCGATGTGGACGTGAGTTCCGGTTGCCTTGCCGCGTTCACAGGAGGGATGCCCGATCACATCCCCGGCTTTAACCACCCTGCCCTGTTTGGAGGCTTCTTCAAACGCCAGGTGCAGATACAAAACCACCCACCCGGTTCGTTCATCGCCATCGCCGTCCAGATCCAAAATTGCCAGCCCCGGCTCGGTGCGCGAGAGAACCCCATCGGCAACCGCCGTCACCCATTCCGCGGAGGGAAAGCACCCGCTCTCGTCGGATGGCGGAGCAAAATCCACTGCCGCCCAGGGCTGTTCCTCGCCCCAAACCGGGTGCGGAGCACCGGTATACGACCAGGCCTTCTCCGGCATAAACGGCAGTGTCATCGACGGTTGTTCGAGGCTACCTGGCATGATCACGCCATAGTCTCCCGTCCAGATATTGCCGAAGAGATCCTGGTAGGTCTGTGCCAATCCCACGCCGGATATCGCCAGCTTATAATCATCCACCGGCAAGACCGCGCCGTAATAATTTTGAAGCGCCACCGTGGCTGCATTCTCCCAGGGGTCGAACCGCTCCAGGCTGCCATCCATCAGGTCATGGGATAACAGCGTACCGTCGATCCAGCGATAATAACCGCTGTTCAATGTATCCGCCAGCCATAGCAGTTGATAATACAGGTTGGCGCTCAACTCATCGTAATTCCCGAGCAGAAAACGATCCGCGTTGGCAGGTTGCTGCGGATCGGAAAGCGCTCCGGAGCGGTATTCCAGGATCGCCAGCAGCAAACGTGGGCTGACGCTGTAGCTCATCCCGATGTAATTGACCAACTCCCCGCCGCGCCGCCATCCGCCGTAGGCATACACGCTGTAATCCTTCAGCCAGCCGGGCTGTGAATCCACATAGGAAACAGCATCGAAGTTGCGCTGCGCCGGTCCGTTGACGAACAGGGCGTCGGGCAAGATCTGATACGGCGACCCCCACAGGGGAAGATAATATATCGGCATGCGCACCGGCATGCCCGGCGGCAGGGTGGTTGTCGTCTGGGGGATGACCGGATTCGCCTTCAGAATTTCGGCAATGCTGGTATTAAAGCGTGCCGCCAGCGCCTGGATGGTATCGCCATCCTGGATCGTGTAATCGACCAGCTGACCCGGCTCATATACCGCGCGTGTGGGCAAGGGGGTGGGGATGATTTCTTCTTGAACCGCGGTTGTTGGGGTCATCTCCTGATAGGTCAATTCCGGCGCAGGCAAACAGGCACCCAGCGCCGTACCCAGCAGCAGGCAAATTCCCCCGACACGAAATGTCAAAGACGTTAATTTCATTCCAATTTATTTATCGATACAACTTAGGGGTATGCAATTCTTCTTACCCGGGTTAAAAACAAATGCAATAATGCGATTATTCTACACCGGATGGATTAGATTTGGGTGAATCATCCGCACGCATGATCACCGTATCGCGGGTGCCGCAGGTACAGGCGTTGATCACCTGACCGTCGCGGGTCAGTGTTCCTTTATAAGTCTGGGCGGCTGCATGCGCTTCCCAGCCATCCATCACAAACGGGAGCGGTCCGCCCGCCAATATCCATTCGCCGTTGAACTTGCGCGCGATATGAACATGGGTGCCGGTGGAAACGCCGCCTTCACAGGATGGATGTCCGATTTTCTGACCCTGCTCGAGAAAATCACCCACCTTTACCCGATCGGTGTTGCCGATGTGCATATACAGCAGTGCCCAGCCGGTCTGCTCGTTGCCATCGCCATCCAGATCCAGGGCAACCACTCCGCTGCCGGAACGGGTGACCACACCCGAAGCCACCGACAGCACCCAGGCATTGGAGGCAACACAGCCGCTGAAGGCGGAGCTGGGTGAAAAATCGAGGGCTGCCCGCGCGCCGGATGCCCCCCAGGCGGCATGCGGTCCGCCACTGAAGCTCCACTCCACGCCTTTTTCGAAGGGCAGAATGAAATCGGGCTGGGTTAAAGTCGCCGGGAAGAGCGGCTCCACCGCAGAAGCCCGGATCCACGGATTGCCGAAAAGCTTTTCGTGAAAAGCGGCAAAACCTGCCTGGTTATATACTGCCGCTTCCCAGGTCGCCCGGTCGAAAAGAATGGCGAACAGATATTGAATGGCAAATGTGCCGGCATTGAGTTCAGGCGCCCCGTGTATTCTGGTGCCGTCCTGCAGGGTAATGTCGGTGACAATC
>DAIOEK010000080.1:0-4397 GCA_036746315.1 Anaerolineaceae bacterium
TGTTCGGGGCGTGGCGCAGCCCGGCTAGCGCGCTTGCATGGGGTGCAAGAGGTCCCGGGTTCAACTCCCGGCGCCCCGACTGACATGACTACCCAAACCCCAGGGTAGTCTTTTTTTATTTACTGATAGATGATCATAGCCATCTTGGGCACGTTGGTAGTTGCAAAAAATTCCCCCCATGAATTTGGTTGTCATACAAAATATTGCTATAATCAACCTATGCTTTGCGCAAATTAGCTCAAAGCATCCCAATATCCTTAAGGAGGAATTGAAAGATGTCTAAAAAAGTTGGTTTTGTTTTATCGCTGGTAATGCTGTTGGTACTTATTCTGACAGCATGCTCACCCGCGCCGGTAGCTACAGCAGAACCCGCTGCACCGGCGGAACCGGCAGCCCCTGCTGATACTGCCGTGCCAGCGGAACCTGCAGCCCCCGCTGAAGAGCCCGCTCCTGCTGAAGAACCAATGGAAATTACCGACACCGAATTAAATCTGCTCTGCACGCCTCAGGAGCAATGGTGCCAGGGAATGAAGCAGGAATTTGAAGCCAAATACGGAATTACCGTAAATTACGTCCGTATGTCGGCTGGTGAAGCTCTTGCCCGTTTGCAGGCTGAGAAGGATGCCCCAACCTTCGATATTTGGTGGGGTGGACCTATCGATAGTTTCGTTGCAGCCCAGCAAGAAGGCTTGCTCGAAGCCTATGATTCACCGAATATGGCTAACATCATTGATCCTGCCAAGATGAAGGACCCTGACAATTACTGGGCTGGTGTGTATGTTGGCACCTTGGGCTTCGCAACCAACACCGATTGGCTGGCTGCCCATCCTGGCGTCGAAGCACCCACATCGTGGGATGATCTGCTTAAACCTGAATTCAAAGGTCAGATCATGGTCGCCCATCCTTCCACCTCGGGTACTTCCTACACCGCCATGGCAACTGTATTGCAGTTGCGTGGTGAAGAAGCTGGCTGGGAATACCTCAAACAGTATGCCGCGCAGATCTCTCAATTCACCAAGAGTGGTGCTGCACCCGCAAAATTCGTTGGTCAGGGTGAAGCTGCCGTGGGTATCGTTTTCTCACATGACATCGTCAATGAAATTGAGAACAACAAACTGCCCCTCAAGCTGACATTCCCTGAGGAAGGCACGGGGTATGAGATCGGCGGTATGGCGCTGATCAAGGGCGCTGCACATCCGCAGGCAGCCAGACTTTGGTTTGATTGGGCACTCACACCTGAAGCACAGGCGCTTGGCCCGTTGTATGCTGCGTACCAGGCTCCCACAGTCAACGGCGTGGAACTCTCACATCCTGAACTGATGCAGGTCAACCTGATCGATTATGACTTTGAATGGGCTGGCCAGCACAAGAAGGAATTCGTTGAGAAATTCACCAACGAAATTGCCAACGCTGAGAACTTGAAACAGTAATAATTTTGCATCAACCAATATCGGGCGGCTTAATGCCGCCCGATATATTTTTTATTACTTGGAGGATAGAATAGATGTTAGCGCCAAAGGCGAATTCCCCAAGCCAGTTCTTTAACGACATAAAAAGACGTGTTCGAGAATTTTCGTTAATCTCCAGAGATCCGGTTCTTTTTCTGAGCCTGTTGATATCCGGAATTATCATCTTTGTTTTTGTCATTCTGCCCATCTATAAAACCGTCTCCGGTGGTTTCTTTTCTGATGAAGGTGTTTGGGACCTGAAATATTTTGCCCGTTATTTCGATGATTATTACGGTCCGGCATTGCGGCGCTCATTTTACGACACCATGACAATGGGCTTGCTCACTGCCCTTTTAGGAACCGTGGTTGGTTTTATCTTTGCATACGCAACTGTTCGCTGCAATATGCCCGGAAAGAAGATTGTCCATTGGTTGGCACTTCTGCCCACCGTTTCCCCGCCATTTGCACTGGCGCTCAGTTTGATCCTGTTGTTTGGACGTAATGGCATTATCACAAAAAAGATTTTAGGGATCACTTACGTAGCTGGAATGATCGATATCTACGGTATGGATGGACTGGTGATTGTACAGACCATCACGTTTTTCTCGGTATCTTATCTCATCATCCGTGCAATGCTGGAGCGGCTAAACCCGGCGATGGAAGAAGCTGCTGCCAGTCTGGGAGCCAGTCGGTTGCATATTTTCCGTACGGTCACACTCCCTCTGTTGATTCCCGGTCTGGCAGGCTCGTTCTTGCTCTTGTTTGTAGAATCGCTGGCTGACCTGGGCAACCCCCTGTTTATTGCAGGGAATAAGACGGTTCTGTCCGCTCAAATTTTCCTTGCAGTGATCGGAGAGTATGATTACCAAAAGGCATCAGCCTTGGCGCTTGTGTTGATCATTCCAACATTGATTTTGTTCGTTGTGCAACGATACTATGTCAACCGGCGTTCGTACATTTCCGTCACCGGGAAACCGGCAACCTCGCAGGTTACGGAAAAAGATCCCTTCATCCGTTGGAGCTTCAATGCAGCCACCTATCTGGTCTGTTTCCTGGTCATACTTTTATACGCGACCATTGTATACGGGTCGTTCAGCTTTTCCTGGGGGGTAGATTTCACGCCTACCTTGCGCCATTGGACCAGCACATTAACACGTGGTGTGGAAGCCATTCTGGATACCACCTTCCTGTCTGCTCTTGCGACCCCGTTTGCGGCACTGTTGGGCATGATCATCGCCTGGTTGGTAGTGCGCAAGAACTTCAGCGGTAAAGAGATCCTGGATTTTAGCTCCAACCTGGGCGGTGCAGTGCCAGGTACTATTTTGGGTATCGGTTTTATCATGGCTTTTAACAAACCGTCACTGGGAATTGCTGTGGTGATATATGCGCTGTTAGCCTTGTTCTATGCTCAAGTGGTGGGGAAAAACGCCTGGGAGAGGCTTATAATCCTCATTTTGGGCACGCTGGCGGGTGTACTGATCTCAAGGACTGAGAATGTCAACCAGTTTTATATTTTGGGCGGCATTTATGTTGCGATAGGGCTGGTTCTAATTGCCGTGACTCGAAAATTTACCCTGTCCATCCTCTCGATTGTTACCGGCGTGTATGTCATGAGCACCAATTGGGCTGTTCAGCTGGCAAAACCGGTTTCCGATTTTAGCCGTACGCTGGGGAGAGGGTTTTGGAGTAACGCGATATTTCAATTTGCCGACTACATCAAAACATTGCTTCAACCTTCAACCTCCTTGCTTGCGATTGCGGTGTTCGTTGTCAGCGTCGTCTTGCTGATGGGACTGTCAAATCGGTTGCTGCGGGTTATCCTTGGCGTTGCCGGATTGATTGTTCCCTGCGCACTGATGTTCACCGGCTCACCCTTCGCCTTGGTCGGCGGAGCGTACATTATCATGGCAGCCTACATTGTCCGCAGTCTCCCGGCTTCCGTTCGTGCCGGAGTGGCTTCCCTGCAGCAGATCGATCCTTCGATTGAAGAAGCTTCCAATAGCCTGGGCGCGGATGCACAATACACTTTCCGTAAGGTGACGCTGCCGTTGATTCTACCGGCGTTGCTGGCAGGCTTGATCTTCAGCTTTACCCGGCATATGACCAGCCTGTCTGCGATCATATTCCTGGTGAATGCCAAATGGCGTATTGTAACCGCCAGCATTTTGAGTGAATGGGAGCAGGGTGGTGTAAGCATCGCTGCCGCCTACTCCACTGTGATTATTGTGCTTGTTCTATTGGCGATTGCCGTATTGAACCTGATCACCAATAAGCTGCTCCGTGGCAGAGATGGCGTAGACCTTAGCCAGGGTATGTAAATCAAAAGAAGCGAGGATACTGACAATGTACCTGACCTTAAAGAAAATAACGAAAACTTTTCCGCCTCGTGGTGGAGTAAGCGAAGTAACTGCGGTTAATAATATCGATCTGGATATCGATCAGGGTGAACTGGTCACCTTGCTGGGACCATCCGGATGCGGCAAGACGACCACTCTGAGGATGATCGCCGGCTTCGAATTCCCGACCGAAGGGGAAATCGTCCTGGATGGCGTTCAAATCAACTCCCTGCCTCCCCACAAACGCGATATGTCGATGGTGTTTCAAAGCTATGCCATCTTTCCTCACTTGACCGTTTTCGAAAATATCGCTTATGGTTTAAACGTACAGAAACTGCCAAAGAGCGAAATTAATGAAAGGGTAAACCGTGTACTGGAATTGGTGCACCTGGAGGGATACGGACATCGTGCTCCCAACCAGCTTTCCGGCGGCCAGCAGCAGCGTGTGGCACTGGCGCGCGCGCTGGTGATGGAGCCCAAGGTGTTATTGATGGATGAACCCTTGTCCAACCTGGATGCGAAATTACGGGAAGAAATGCGTACTGAAATTCGCCGCATCCAGAAAGCTTTGAATATCACCAGCGTGTATGTAACCCACGACCAGATCGAAGCG
>DAIOEK010000081.1:0-4059 GCA_036746315.1 Anaerolineaceae bacterium
ATCACCCTTATCCGCGCTATCCAAACCTGGTCAAAGAACTCGAAATCATGCATCCGGAACAAGTATGGGCGAGTGATATCACGTACATCCATCTGGGGACAGGCTTTGTGTATTTAGCTGTCATCATGGATGTATTTACCCGTTCAATTCGTGGATGGGCATTGAGCACAATGCTCGATCAGGAATTGACACTGACTGCTTTACGCATGGCATTAATGGATCATGTTCCACAAATCCATCACAGTGACCAGGGTGTGCAATATGCTGCAAAAAGCTATGTTGACCAACTCACTGAATACCAGGTTCAAATCAGTATGGCTGCTGTGGGAGAAGCCAAAGAGAATGGTTATGCCGAACGATTGATGCGCACGATCAAAGAAGAGGAAGTAGAACTTTCAGATTACATTGATTTTGCGGAAGCACAGGCACAGATTGGTCGATTTATTGAGGATGTGTATAATCATAAACGCATCCATTCATCGTTGGGATATTTGACACCGGCTGAGTTCGAAGCAGATTGGTTGACTTCAAATTCGGTGGCTGATACCCCCTAAGCTACCTCTTTTTTGTGTCCATATTCTTGGGTCCATCACAGAGCGGATGTGCAAAGAACATCTGGCATATGAATGGTTATCAGGCAGGGTGAGTGTCAATTACCATACGCTCTTGGATTTCCAGGTACAACATGAAAGCCCTTTCTTTTTCCAACCCCTTTGCTTGCCCCTTATTTGGACGAAGTTTTGATACTACGCAAGACCTTGTCCGGGAAAACTTGTAGTGATGACGTCAGTCGTTAATTACGGTGCTGTGCCGCTTATAGTTGTTTGTAAATTCAACTTTTGATCCTGTATAATAAAAACCATAAGGGGGATTTAGGTAACGGCTCCCTGGTCAATTCATAATCGCATAATGGAAAAGCGGTGCATCCGGAAACCATGCGGGGCTGTTTGCGCACTTATGGTGCAAATGGTCCGGCAGTTGAACCTGTTTATCAATTTCCGGTGTAGAAGGATTTCCTGTTGTGTTCTCTATGCGGGATTCGCCGCCGGGACAGCGGCTTGAGCGTACCGAAAACAAACAACAAAGGAAAGGTGAATGGTTGTCATATGAGCATCTCTGAAGAACAAATGTCGAATGGATTGAGCCTGGCTTTGCTTCAGGCGGAAAAGGCGCGGCTGGAACAAACTTATCCGATTGGCGCAGTGGTAACTTCCCTGGATGGAAGGGTGATTGCCGAAGCCCATAACCGGGTGAAATCGAGCAACGATCCGACCGCCCACGCTGAAATTGAAGTTATCCGCAAAGCCGGGTTGTTCCTCCAAATACATAAAAGGCAAGGTGTGCTTTACACGACGGTTGAGCCATGCCTGATGTGCACCGGGGCGATATTGGCTGCTGATATTGCGGTTCTCGTTTGGGGCGTGAGTGATTCGTACGGCGGCGCGGTAAGTTTTGTTGCTGATGCATACCGGAGAGAGAACGTCGTTATGCCTCAAATCATCGCCGAACCTTCCCCTGAGTTGGGGAGGAAAATTTGCGAACTGATGAAAGAATGGGAATTATCACGCGGTTACCCGGCAACCAATTGGGAAAGGGGATAAAGTATGGATATGAACATTAAGTCCAAGAAGTTTTGCCTTGATGATTTGCTCAGCGTGGGGTGGAGGATATATCGTGCCAACATCAAAACCATATTGCTGATCATCCTGTTGGTTTATGTTCCCGTAGTTTTGATTACAGTGCTGGTTCCTCAAAAAACAATATTTGCTTCTGTTGCTAATCTGCTCCTTTCATGTATCGAAATCCTGGTATTGGCTTCGGTCGCATTTATTGTTGAGAAAGCGATCCATGGCGAAAACATCCTGTGGACAGAAGTTTTAAAACTTGCTTTTGCCAAATGGGGAGAAATCCTTGTAACAGGTTTTATTGCTGGACTCCTTATATTGGTTTTATCTCTTTTGTTTATCATTCCAGGCATTATTTTCTGGCAATATTATATTTTTGTGCCTTATGTCGTAGCGTTGCGGGATAAAACGGGTGGGGAAGCGCTTAAATACAGTAAGAGCCTGGTTGAAGGACAGTGGTGGAATATCTTCACAATTGTATTTGTGCTTGATTTAATGCAGGTGCCATTCTCCCTGGGAATTGTGTTTTTATTGAGATTTATCTCTACCAACCCGTATATATTGGTGATCTCTATTCCTTTGGTGGAGATTATCGGATCATTTTTTATAGTTACATACGTGCTTTTATTTTTGAATAACGATTATCTGAAACATGCAAGACCGGCAGAAAATATGGTCCCCATCGAGTCTCTGTGAACAATCCACAGACACTTTTCTTAAAATGAAACGAATATGTTTCTGCATATTCGTTTCATTCGTTTATTCGCAAAATTCGTGATTGTTTTCCCTTAGTACTGTGCCTGGAGCAGGGCGTTTTCCACCGCCTGGAGGTAGGCTTTGGAGGTGAGGGTGGCGCCGCTGATGGTATCGACCTGTAAAGACTGTGCCTGGATGACCCGTTCGTAGAGCATCTCGCAGTCCGTGTTCTCGCTGCCTGGGTCCTGGCTGAGGGTGAGTTGAATATCCGTCACTTTGCCGCCCGCCACCGTGACATCACATTCGTTGGTGCGCCATTTGTACATGCCCCCGGCATACACCCCGTGATAGGTTCCGTCGGTCAGCCTGTCGAAATCGACGGCATTCAGCGGGAGACTGGCTGCTTCGCGGTGTTCCTTTGCCAGGAACGACCAGCCGATCCCACCGGCGACCGCCAGCAGCACCCCGGCGGCCAGCACTGCGATCAGGCAGCCTTTGATGATGCCTTTTCCTTTCTTTTTTCCATTCTCTTTTTCTGTCATTGTTCTTTTTTCCTTATTCTTGAAATCCAATCCTCATGCTTGCTGCGCCTGGAGCAGGGCGTTTTCCACCGCCTGCAGGTAGGCTTTCGAGGTGAGGGTAGCGCCGCTGATGGTGTCCACCTGCAGCGACTGCGCCTGGACGACCCGCTCGTAGAGCATCTTGCAGTCCGTGTTTTCGCTGCCCGGGTCCTGGCTCTTGATGAGCTGGATGCCGGTCACTTTGCCGCCCACCACCGTGACGTCACATTCATTGACGCGCCATTTGTACATGCCGCCGGCGTATGCCCCGTGATAGGTTCCGTCGGCCAGTCGATTGAAATCGACGGCGTTCAGCGGGAGCCCCCGGGCTTCCTGGTGTTCTTTGGACAGCTTCGACCAGCCGATTCCTCCGGCGATACCGCCAGCAATTAAAACGATGAGTGCGATGATCCAACCGATCATTTTCTAAGTTCCTTTCATTCAATCTAAAATTGTCATTTGAATATCTTGAGCCGCCTGGAAGCGGTATCTCAGATCGTGGGTGACGTAAACCCGCATGGCGCTATCCACGAGGATCGCACCGGTTTGCGGGTAACTTTTCAGAATTTGCAGCCCTTTCTCCAGCCCGGCGACGAACAGCATGGTGGACAGCGCATCGGCTGCCAGCGAACGCGCTGAAACGATGGTGACGCTGATCAAGCCGGAATTCGCCGGGCAGCCAGTTGCCGGGTTGAGGATGTGGTGATACTTCATGCCCCGGCTGTCGGTAAAGCAGCGCTGGTAATCACCGGAGGTCACCACGGTCTGCTCTGAAACAGCAACCGTCCCGATCAACTGGTCTTCCTGCCGGGGGTGCTGGATGCCGACCCGCCACGGGGAGCCGTCCGGCTTGTTCCCCAGGGTGACCACGTTCCCGCCGAGGTTGGAGTATGCCGAGGTGATGCCGTATTCGCGGTACACCTCCAGGATCCTGTCCCCGGCGTATCCTTTACCGATACCGCCCAGGTCAATCGACTGCCCTTTGCGCTTCAACCCGGCTGTGCTGCGGCGAAGATCCAGGTCCAACTCCTGGTCGTTCACCAGGGACAGCACCCGCCGGATACCGGACGCATCCGGGGGTGTGGATGCCTTTTGGGCGCGGCTCCACAAGGCGACGAGCGGCCCGACGGTGATATCGAAACACCCCGGGCACAGCCTGGAAAGCCCGGCGGCCTCCG
>DAIOEK010000082.1:0-3987 GCA_036746315.1 Anaerolineaceae bacterium
CGCCGCCCAACGGGATGTCGGCGACAGCGCATTTCCAGGTCATCCAGGTCGCCAGAGCGCGGACGGTGTCCAAGGTCTCGGCGGGATGCCAGCGGATGCCGCCCTTGTTGGGGCCGCGGGCGTCATTGTGCTGAACACGGAAGCCCTGGAACACACGAATGGTGCCGTCATCCATGCGAACGGGGATGCGGAAGCAGAATTCGCGCATTGGCCAGCGCAGCATTTCACGTACTTCGCTGTCAAGACCCAGCAGGTCAGCTACGTGATCGAACTGTCTTTGTGCCATTTCAAAAGCATTGGTTTTGTCTGACATTCAATTACTCCTGAACATAGAATAGTCACCAGATCTGAAGTCGAAACGACGTCTTAAATAACTAACGGGCACTCTGCGAGTGTGCCCGCCCGGAATGAAAGACGTAAGGATCGCTACCCTGACAGTTCAACCTCATACCTCGGTTAAAAAACCCCGGCTTTCGTCATTTCAGCGTTTCTCATCTGATTTTCATGGAAGAACCGTGGTTTTAATTATAGCTTAACCTTAACAAACAATGAGGTTCGAGTCAAGATGATGAACATCGTCAAGTGGCATGTATACTTTCATGCCTGCATGGCGCCTGTCACATTTTCTGATGTGACGCCTTCCGCTGTTCCAGCGCCTGATGCAGCTCTTCACGCAGTAAATCGGGGTTGCCTTTTCCCTGCAACAGCCGCATGGCTTGCCCGAAAAACCAGTTTTCCAGGGTGATTTTGCCGTTCAAATAGTTTCCCAGTTCAAGCGGATGATCATTGATTACCTGCTGAACCGCCGCAGTGATCGTTTCACGCTGGCTCACCAGTCCCAGGTTCTGCTCGGCGATGATTTGCGGGGCGGTCTTCCCGCTGGTCAGCATCTCGGTGAGCACCTGGCGGGCGGTATTGAGATTGATCACCCGTTTTTTGGGCTGCAGGATTAATTCGGCCAGACCGGCCGGCTTTACCTTCAGGTGCTCAAATGAGGTGCCGCTTTCGTTCATCCAGGCAAACAGCGGGCCGGTGATCCAGTTGGCGGCTTCCACCGGCGGTATCCCCATCACTTCGGCTGCCCGGGCGGTTTCTTCAAAATACAGGGCGGCAGGCAGATTCTCCACCAGTACCACGGCCAATGAGGCGGGCAGGCTGTACTGCTGTTGGTATCGCTGGATGCGTTGTGTGGGCAGTTCGGGCAGCCCGGCGCGGATCTGTTCCACCCAGGCTTCATCCACCACCAGCGGGGGCAGATCCGGCTCGGGGAAGTAGCGGTAATCATGCGCCTCCTCCTTGCCGCGCTGAGCATAGGTGGCCCCAACCGCGTCATCCCAACCCAGCGTCTGCTGTATCACTGGCTGCCCGCTTTCCAGCAGGGCGGTCTGCCGTTCAATCTCATAGGCGATTGCGCGCTCCATGGCCTTAAATGAGTTCAGATTCTTGATCTCCACCCGCGTACCCAATACCTCACTGTCTTCCGGCCGCAGAGAAACGTTGGCCTCAAAACGCATGACACCCTTTGACATGTCGCCGCTGTTGACCCCCAGGCACACCAGAATGTCATGCAATATCTTTGCGTACAGGCGCACTTCCTCGATGGAGTTCATATCCGGCTCGGTGACAATCTCCAGCAGCGGCACCCCGGCCCGATTCAGGTCCACCAGTGAATAAGAACCGCTCTCTTCATCGAAGTGCGTCAGTTTGCCGGTGTCTTCTTCCAGATGGGCGCGCCGGATGCGGATGGTTTTATCCCCCTGTGAGGCAGGCACCACCAGCACGCCGTGCTCGGCCAGCGGGTATTCGTACTGCGAAATCTGGTATCCCTTGGGCAGGTCGGGGTAGAAATAGTTTTTGCGGGCAAACAGGCTGGTGGGGTTGACGCGGCAATCCAGCGCCAGCGCCACCCTGATGGCGTACTCAACCGCCCTCTGATTGACCACCGGCAGCACACCGGGCATCCCGGCGCACACCGGGCAGACTGCCGTGTTGGGCTGCGCCTGGGTGGGGTCGACGGTGGGGCAGCTGCAGAACATTTTGGAGCGTGTCTGCAGTTCAGCATGTACTTCCAGGCCAATAACAGGGATCCAATTCATCAGACGGTACCTCTCACATGATGGGTAATGGCGTATTGTATCATTCAATCTATGCGACTGTTGCGGAGGACGCAAAGAAATCCTGCCCATCTCAATCCGCATCGGCCTTGTTGCTATTATAATAAAGCGAAATTAATAAGAAGTATCATTTATCCGTGTTCTTTCTTTCCCCGCCAAGGAGAATCTGATGTTGCCCATAAAAATGCGTGAAAAAATTTACTGGATTGGAGTCAACGATTTCAAAACCACCCTGTTTGAGGGTCTGTGGCCTATCCATGAAGAAGGCGTGTCGTATAACTCGTATTTGATCGATGACGAAAAGAAAGCCATCATCGACCTGGCCAATGAATTCTCCGGAAACATGATTCTGGATCAGATCGGGCAGATACTGGAACCGTCAGAGCTGGATTACATCATCATGAACCATATCGAGCCTGACCATTCCGGTGCGCTGCGGGTGATTTTGCAGCAGGCCGAAAAAGCACAGATTTTAACCACCCCACGCGGGCAGCAGTTGATCGAGGCTTTCTTTGGCCTGGGCAATCGTGTGCGGGTACTGCAGGATGGTGAGACTCTCTCGCTGGGAAGCATCACGCTTAAGTTTGTTTCCACTCCCAATGTACACTGGCCGGAAACCATGATGACCTATGCCGTGGAAGACAAAATCCTGTTTTCATGCGACGCATTTGGCGGATACGGAGCGCTGCGCGGCGGTATTTACGATGACCAGTATGAGGATCTCAGCTTCTACAAGCGCGAGGCTTTGCGCTACTACGTCAACATAGTGGCTACTTTCAGCCGCCCCGTTTTGCGGGCTATCGAAAAATTGTCCGGCGTACCGGTCGAAATCATCGCCCCATCGCACGGGCTGGTGTGGCGCCACCCTGAAGAGATTATCGGCTGGTATCAGCATTGGGCCAATCTGGCCTTCGAGCCGGGTGATAAAGGCATCACTCTGCTGTATGGCAGCATGTACGGCAACACCGAGCGTATGATGAACGCTGTGGCCCAGGGGATTGCCCGCGAAGGCGTGCCGATCAACCTGTTTAAAGTGACCGAAACCCATGTGAGTTATATCCTGCCGTCGTTATGGACCAATCGGGCGGTGGTGGTGGGCGCTCCCACCTATGAAGGGGCGCTTTTCCCGCCGATGGCCAATGTGCTCGAGATGGCCGGCGTCAAACGGATCACCAACAAACTGGTGGCCCGTTTTGGCAGCTACGGTTGGAAGGGTGGCGGCGCGGAAAAGCATTTTGAAGAGCTGATTGCGCCGTTGAAGTGGGATCTGGAAGATACGTTTGAATTCAACGGCGGACCTACGGTGGATGATCTCATGCGCGGCGTGGAGTTTGGGGCTGCCTTTGCCCGGCGTGTGAAGAACAGCTAGCGTACCGCTGTTTTCGTTTCCCAATTTTGGATACAAGTTTGGCGGAACATCGTGTTTCGCCGAACAATCGACTCTTTAGATGATACAGGAGGGGTATCCTATCACCGACAATACCGTGTTACCCATCAATCGATATAACGCCGCCGGCGGGGTTGTGATCTGGAAAAGCAAGGTGCTGGTGCTGTACCGCAAGTTGCGCAACGACTTCAGGCTACCCAAAGGGCACATTGAGCCGGATGAGACCCCCCTGGCTGCCGCCATCCGCGAGATTGGCGAGGAAAGCGGGTATGTGGATCTGCATTTACGCGCCGATCTTGGTGCGGAGGTGGTTGATTTTGAACGAGGCGGCCGGCGGATCATCCGCAATGAGCATTATTTTATTATGGAAGTGCCCGGTGAGCCGCGCCAGATCGCCCACGAAGAAGACCGCGACCCTTTGTGGGTGGGCTGGGATGAAGCCCTCAACCTGCTCACATTTGAAGCGGAAAGGGAGTGGGTTCGCCG
>DAIOEK010000083.1:0-3490 GCA_036746315.1 Anaerolineaceae bacterium
TATCGTAGATATTTACATGAAAGACCTGCAAACGAGCGATACCATGCATTTTGCCGTACAAAATACAGCGCTGCTCTCCGTACAGCCCGATATCGCCTTTTCAGCGGAAAGCTCCATTAAAATCCCCATCATGGTTTCGGTCTTCCAGCGCACCGATGAGCCCACTCCGCAGGACATTGTAGATGGCATGCTGCTGATGATCCAGCAATCGGGTAACAACCCGGCCGATGTGATGATGGATAAGGTGCTGACCACGGGCATAGGTCCGCTGGAAGTCACCCAAGACATGCAGGCAATTGGTTTGCAGAACACCTTCCTGGGCGCCTATATGGCAAGACCGGATTTCCTCGCCCGGGTGGATACCCCCGCCAATAAAAGAACCGATATTATTACCGATCCAGATCCCTTCAGCCAGACCACGCCGTCAGATATGGGCATGCTGCTGGAAGACATCTATATGTGCGCCGATATGGGAGGCGGTTCTCTGGAAGCAGCCTTCTCAGGCAAGGTTTCACAGACGGAATGCCAGCAAATGATCTCATACCTGGCTGGCAACAAGACGGTAGCTATTTTGCTCGAGGCGGGGCTGCCGGAGGGTACACAGATTGCGCACAAACACGCTTATGCCACCGAAGGCGATGGGTTGATCCATACCATCGGGGATTCGGGCATTATCTATACACCGGGTGGGAACTACATCGTATCAATATTTCTCCACCATCCGGTGCAGTTGGTGTGGGACCCGGTCAATCAAATGACCGCCCAGATATCGGAAGCAATTTACAACTACTACAATACCAAGTAACAAAAATCGGACCTGCAGGTCCGATTTTTGTTACGTCAAATCAGCCAACCAGCGAAGGCGGGATTTAAGCCCGGCATAAAAAAGATCGCGCCCCTGCCCCAGGTGGAGCAACATTTCAGTCTCCATCTGTTCTGCCAGCGGAAGCGCCGCATCCAGCAGATCAGACGACTCGGGGTAACGCTCCATAAAATGAGCAAAGCGGGCGGAGATGCCGACAAATTGATCCTTTTCAATGTATTTGTCTGCCAGGTAAACCAGCTTCTGTTCCCAGGTTGTGGGGATTCTGCCAGGGTCGAGAATGGTGAAGACCTGATGGCGACGAACAATTTCAGCAATGATGTGCAGCCTCCTGCCTTCCAGAATTTGGGCTCCCTTTTCTCCATGCAGCAGACCGGAATCCCGCCAGACCCGCTTGTCAATATCATGCAGGAGCCCGGCGCGTTGAACCACAATGGGAGAAACATCCACGCCATGGTCAACCAATGCCTGCGCCATCAGATAAGCAGTCGCGGCTACCATCCTCACGTGGCGGGTCAATTTGTTGGAGGGCGGATATTCGTGAAACAATTCTTCCAACTGCGCGGCGGATGGAATCTCTTCGTCTTCGATCATGGAAAAAGCCGGGAGCCAGTTTGCGAGTGAGGTGATCTCGCCATCCATCATGGGGAGTTGATGCAGCTTTTCTGTGCTTCGTCGCAGCCAGATGGTACGTGCACCCAGCCGGGAAGGCACCTCGACATCTGCAAACAGTGCATCACCGGTCATGAGCGCCTGTTCAGGCGCAATGGATTGATCATCAAAAATGGTTCGATAATACTGTGGGTCAGATTTGGTCCATCCCAAATCGCGGGCGGTATATATCCGATCGAAATATTCATCCAGGTCAACTCGTTTCAACGCCTTTTGAACCATGATCGCGTTGGATTCAACGGCATTGGTTGCCACCACCAGATTATATTTGCCGCGCAATGCAGTTAAGACCTCGTGAATACCAGGAGTTGCCTGCACTGTTCCCCAGATATGCATCGGACCCGGAAAGCCCGACAATTCTTCCATCAGAGTATTCCCCCAATCAAACATGACGACTTTGATCATAAGCACCTGCGTACACCGATTTTCGCAATTATAATTGCAACGTAATCATAATTCCACCAGCAGAGAGTATCGCATGGCATTCATTGAGTTTCCAAAAGATTTCACCTGGGGCGTAGCCACTTCAGCCTATCAAATAGAAGGCGCATGGCAGGAAGACGGAAAGACTGCAAACATCTGGGATACATTCTCCCACAAACCCGGCAGAGTAAAGAACAACCACAACGGGGATGTTGCCTGTGACCACTATCTTCGCTGGCAGGAGGATGTTCAAACACTGAAGAACCTGGGTGTAAATAGTTACCGCTTTTCACTTTCCTGGGCAAGAATCCTTCCGCAAGGTACCGGGAAGGTCAACCAGCGCGGTATGGATTTTTACAATCGATTGGTCGATCGTCTGCTGGAAAGCGGCATTCAGCCCAACATCACACTCTACCACTGGGATCTACCACAGATATTACAGGACCAAGGCGGATGGCTCTCGCCCGATTCCATTCGGTGGTTCAGGGAGTATGCCGAAGTCGTCTTCAAACAACTGGGAGATCGGGTTCCGATGTGGTCAACCATCAACGAGCCGTGGGTGGTGGCTTTTCATGGATACCATACGGGGGTGATGGCGCCCGGTCGTCAGGATTTTTCGCAGGCGATGCAGGTTACCCATCACCTGCTCACTGCACATGCCCAGGCGGTGCAGACCTTCCGGTCGCTTGCCTGCCATGGCAAGATCGGGCTCGTATTCAATGTAACCCACGTCGAGCCTGCCAGCAATCAACAACAGGATATCCTGGCTGCACAGCGGCAGTGGGATTACATCAACGGGTTGTTTATGCAGCCGCTGGCAATGGGAAGCTATCCGCAGGCTTTAATGGATTGGATCGGTGACTCGGCGCCGTTGGTAGCCAAGGGAGAACTGGCAGCAATTCAGGGTAGCTACGATTACTGGGGAATCAACTATTATTTATCCGAGACGGTGAGTTATCATCAAAATGGCGGCATTCTAAAACTTGCCTCCAGCCCGTTGAGCGCCTCCCCCTTTGGCAGAACTGCCATGGGCTGGGGTATTTACCCGGATGGATTGGCGGGCATTCTCAACGCCGTCAAGGAAAAGTATGACAACCCCGAGGTGTTCATCACCGAGAACGGCACCGCCATGCCCGACAGACTGCTGCCCGATGGCAGTATCCATGACCGGGACCGGATCATTTACCTGCGCGAGCATCTGCTCGGTCTCCGCAAAGCCGTTGATGCCGGTGCAAATATCAGCGGATATTATTTGTGGAGTCTGCTGGATAATTTCGAATGGGCAGAAGGGTTCGATCCCCGCTTTGGCATCGTCCGTGTGGATTTCAAGACCCAGGAAAGAACACCCAAAGCAAGTTATCGATGGTATCAAGACGTGATCCGTTCCAATGGGCTGTGGGAATAGCCCCACAGGTCGTTGTAATACAGATCGGCAAAGCTTGGTATAATCGAAAAGTACGCCCCCGTAGCTCAATTGGATAGAGTACCGGACTTCGAATCCGTTGGTTGTGAGTTCGAGCCTCACCGGGGGCGCTCAGTATTTAACAATCCATCCTGGTTGTGAGTCCCCTT